>JBEEHV010000016.1:0-66150 GCA_041167585.1 Verrucomicrobiota bacterium | reverse complement strand
GCGGTGTAGCCGCCTTCAAAGCCGCGCACCATCGGCATCTCGGGAATTGAATGGCGTTGCCGGTAATATTCGCGGAGGAAGAGCGCGTTGATGCGGGTGGCGTTGCCGCGCACGATCACGTCCTGGTAGTTGTAAGGAAAAATCTGGGCCTGGATGAAGTAGCTTGGGCTCAGGAGTTCGGCGACTGCGCGAGTTTCGCGCACGGCGCACAAGGCACGCTTTCGGAAGCGCTCGCTATTGGCGACGTATTCGCGCTCGAGTTCCTTCGCGTTCAGGGAAGAAATGTCGGCTGAGTCGCACAAGCCGAAGTGCTGCGCGACATCGATCCGCTCGAAGCCGGAGAGGCTGCGCATCCCGACGTCGTAAAAGTGCGCGAGCAGAAACGTATCGACGAAATGCCGGCCATCGACGGTGAACTTTGGGTAGTCGATCGTTTTCTCCGCGATCTGGAGGCGCGATGGGCGCGAGCGCAAAAAACCGCCGCTGCGGCCCCAGTCGAGTTTCACTTTCGCCTTGCGCGCCCGCGCCACCAGATACGGAAGGTCGAAGCGAAAGAGATTGTGGCCTTCGATCACATCGGGATCGCGTTCCTTGATGATCGCCGTCAGGCGCTTGAGCGCCGCCTTCTCGGATTCCTCCACCTTCGCGGGATCGATGACGATGAGTTCTTCCCAGCCGCTGTTGTCCGAGAGCGCAATGCTCATCAGGTGATCGGTCTCGCCGGGATCATCGATCCCGGCTACAGACAGGACTTCCCATTGGAGCCGCCGCAGGTCCTCGAACGCGAGTCCCGTGAAGAGGGTCCGCCCGGGGTGAGTGAGGTAATGCTGAACGGGATCGCTGAGGGCGAAGAAGCTGCGGCCCGCGTTTTTCAAACCGTTGCGGAGCGCGATCAATTCCTTCCAGCTATCGACGCTGATCCGCCAGCCGTAGCGCAAATCGCCCGCCAGTTTTTCGGCGTCGATGTTCAGGTCGGTCACATCCGAGTCGCACCAGACGAACGGGTGGAACGGCTCGGTGTCGGCGATCGTCGATCCGTCTTTCTCGCGGCGATAAACTTTTACGGTCCCCGTTTCGCCCAGCTCGATCGCGACAATACGCTCCGTCGGGTCGGAGCCGAAAAGGAGCGTATTTTCCTCGAAAGCCATGGGCGATAAACCTTCTGTCATTCCGAGCGAAGTCGAGGAATCTCTTACTCTAGATTTTTTCGGCCGCGAACATTCTATTAGAGCGGGAGATTCTTCGGCTTCGTTTCGCTTTTGCGAAACTTCGCTCAGAATGACAACAAGCGAGGAATTGCTCGTATCACGCCGTTTCTTCACTCTTCGGTGGAGCCGCTTCGCGTAACGGCCGGGTAAGATCGTCCTTCACGCGATCGAGAATACCATTCACAAACCGGCCGGAATCCGGGCCACCGAAAGTCTTGGCCAGCTCGATCGCTTCGTTGATCGAGACGACTGGCGGGATGTCTTCGCGGAAAAGCATTTCGTAAATCGCGAGGCGAAGAACATTGCGATCAACGGCCGAGATCCGGTGGAATTCGTAGTTGTCGCAGTACTTGCGAACGCGCTCATCGATCTCCGGCAGATGCGCGATCATGCCATCGATGAGGGGCTGCGCGAACTCGCGGACCCGTGGGGTTGCGGGACAAAACTCCCAGAATTCATCCATGCGTTCCGGTGCACCGTCGCCATGAAGATCGCGCCAGAAATGAAATTGCACCGCCGCCTGCCGGGCGACTCGACGCTTGCCCATAACAATTACCGCGCGCGCAAACCTTCCATGACCTTCGCCATCTCGACCGCTGCCCGTGCCGCTTCCGTTCCGCGGTTGATCTCGGATCCGAGGCAACGCTCTTTGGCCAGCGCTTCGGTCTCGAGACTCAGGACCGCGTTGATCACAGGGATACCGTATTCGAGCGCGATCTGCTGAAGCGCCTTCGTGACGGAATGGGAAAGATTCTGCGCGTGGCTGGTCTTGCCTTGCAGGATGACGCCGAGGGCGAGAACGACATCCGCTTTCTCCTGGAGCGCGAGCTCGCGCGCCACGACCGGAATTTCAAACGCGCCCGGAACCCGATGGAGCGAGATTTCCGCTTCGGGCGAGAGCGATTTCAATTCTTCCGTGGCATGATCGATCAGGCCCTGAACGTAATGCTCGTTGAACTTGCTCGCCACGATGGCGAAATGGCGCTTTCCTTCGATCGCACTGGAGCGGCTCGGAACAAAATTCGACATCTCTGGAACTCGTTAGGCGAACACCGCCATCAAAGCGTGTGCCCCATCTTGGTCCGCTTGGTCTCGAGATACTTCGCGTTGTGTGGATTCGATGCCGTCCGGATTGGCACCTGCTCCACCATCTGGATTCCGTAGCCCTCGAGGCCCACGACCTTTTTTGGATTGTTCGTGAGGAAGCGAAACTTGCGCACGCCGAGATCGAAAAGAATCTGGGCGCCGAGTCCGTAATCGCGGAGGTCGCTGGCAAAGCCGAGACGCGCGTTTGCCTCCACGGTATCGAGCCCTTCCTCTTGCAACTTGTAGGCGTGGATTTTCGCGGCCAGACCGATGCCGCGTCCTTCCTGCCGCATGTAAAGGAGGACTCCGTTGCCCTCATCGGAGATTTGTTGGAGCGCGGCGTGCAGTTGGTTTCCGCAATCGCAGCGCCGTGAGCCGAAGACGTCGCCGGTCAGACATTCGCTATGGACCCGCACCAGGGTCGGACGCGTTTTGGAAATCTTGCCCTTCACCAGCGCGAGGTGATGCGCGCCATCAAGCTTGGAACGATAAAGGTGGAGGTCGAAGTCTCCGTAATCGGTCGGCAATTTCACGACCTGCTCGGCTTCAACCAGCTTTTCCTTGAGACGGCGATGCGCGATCAAACTCTGGATCGTGCAGATGCGCAGCCCATGTTTCGCGCGGAATTCCATCAACTCAGGCAGACGTGCCATCGTCCCGTCGTCGTGCAGAATTTCGCAGAGGACGCCGGCGGGTTGGAGCCCGGCCAGGCGCGCAAGATCCACCGCTGCTTCCGTGTGCCCGGCCCGCCGCAATACGCCGCCGTCCTTCGCACGCAGCGGAAAGATGTGACCAGGCTGGACCAGATCGTCCGGAGTCGATTCCGGGTTCGCGATCGTCTGGATCGTGGCCGCGCGATCGTGCGCGCTGATGCCGGTGGTCACGCCCTTGGCGGCATCAACCGACACGGTGAAATCGGTGCGATACATCTCGCGGTTCTGCGCCACCATGCGCTGCAAGCCGAGCTGCTCCGCCCGCTCGTTTGCGATCGGCACGCAGATCAGGCCGCGCCCATGCATGGCCATGAAATTGATCGCTTTCGGGGTCGCCTTCTCCGCGGCCATGACGAGATCGCCTTCGTTCTCGCGGTCCGCGTCATCGGTCACGATCACGATTTTGCCCGCCGCAATATCGCGCAGAACATCGTCGATCGTGTCGAATTCAAGGTTTACCGGCGCTTCAGCGATCACGCGATACCATTACTTCCGGCCTAAGCCTCGGCAACGTCTATTCCCGGGCGACGTCTATTTGGCGCTCGTGGCGACGATCGCTTCCGGCCGGTAGATGTCGTGATTGCTGCCTTGGAATTCTGCTTTCAAGCGAACCTTGAAATGCGCCAGGTCCACCAGGTCCCAGCGCGTAAATTTCCAGAAGGCGCCGCTTTTCGGCTCGTGCTCGAAGCCCACAATGAGATGCACGGCATCGTCCCGCACCTTGTTGGTCGCGATCTTCGGCTCGAAATAGAACGTCCGGAAGCTACTGTTTCGGCTGCCGAGCGCGTAGAGTTTGGGGTCGAGATAAAAAACGCGCTTTGTCTCCCGATCGAGCACCCGCAGGTCGGGATAACCCGAGCGCTGGACTCGATCTTCCGCAGTGCGGGGGAAATCGCAGCTTAACCCCGGCGCCGCGTTCAAAAGCTCTAGAAGCATGTCTTCGAAGTGACTGCTCACTTCGTTGATCCGGGGAACTTTCTGGATCACGCTGTCTGGCGCGTTCAACCTCTTCATTACTTCGTCAAGCACTGCGCCAATCTGCGTGATCACGCGCTTGTCCGTTTCACTTTTCGGATCGATCGCCAGGACGCGTTTTCCTGTTGCGCTGAAGATCACCTCGCTGAAGGGGATCCCGCGAAGATCGTGATCTTCGCGAAGGAGCCACGGTATCAGCGTATCGACCGGTGATGCCGGACCGGTTGGCGTTTCCTGAGCGAAAACGCTGACAGCGAGGAAACTGGGCCAGGCGAGCAGTCTGAGGGGACGCACTCTCGGATGATGAATGGAGTCGTGGGGGATGGGCAAGGC
Source organism: Verrucomicrobiota bacterium (assembly GCA_041167585.1). Taxonomy (GTDB): domain Bacteria; phylum Verrucomicrobiota; class Verrucomicrobiia; order Chthoniobacterales; family UBA10450; genus AV80. The sequence goes on along the minus strand of JBEEHV010000016.1, from coordinate 61,835 downwards.
AAAGGTTTGCGGTGAGAAGACGGCGTCGCCAGCGAGTGCTATGATTTCCGCATGTTGACGAATGTTCTTGGAACCGAGCTCCGCTGCTGTTGTCGCGATCCGATGACCGGCTTTTTTCGAGATGGGTATTGCCGCACCGGGCCAGAAGACACGGGGCAGCACACGGTCTGCGTGAAAGTGACGCGTGAATTTCTCGACGACTCCGTGTTTCAGGGGAATGACCTGGTCACCCCGCATCCGGAGTGGGGTTTTCCCGGCCTCGAGCCGGGCGATAAATGGTGTCTTTGCGCGTCGCGTTATCAGGAAGCATTGCGCCGCGGCGTGGCGCCGCCCGTCGATCTGGAAGCGACGCACTCGTCTGCCATCGAGTTCATGACGCTGGAAGAGCTAAAAGCGCACGCGCTCTAAGAATAGGTACGAGAAGGTGCGTGTCATCCCGAGCCGCGGAGACGGCGAGGGACCTCACAGTCGGAGAATGCGTCACGCAAGCGACACCACGCTTCATGCGCAGTTCGGCTTTAGGCCGTCGCGAAAGCGATTGCGCTTCCGCGATGTATTCAGCGTAGCGTTCGAACCCCGCGTTAGCGTTTCTTGCGTAACGCACCTTGCGACTGTGGGGTCCCTCGCCGTCTGCGCGGCTCAGGATGACAGGCATTAGATCACACAGCCCCTGATTGCGATTCCTTTCTGGAATTGTCACGCGTTCACCACCACCGTATCGCCGATTTGAAACTGCCGTTCAGCTTCTTCCTCGCGCTTCGTTATCTGAAACCGAAGCGCACCTTCGTTTCGATCATCACGCTCATCTCCATGGCGGGCGTCATGCTTGGCGTCACCGTTCTCATCCTGGTCATCTCCGTGATGACGGGATTCGACCGTGAGCTCCGGCAAAAGGTGGTCGATTGGGACGCGCACATTCTGGTCAGCTCCGAGGACGTTCTGCGGGATTGGCGCGATCTCACGGTGAAGATCCGCAACACACCCAACGTCGTCGGCACCGCGCCGTACGTGCAAGGGCCCGTGATCGTGGAGTTCCAAAATCAGCGCCTCGCGCCGATGATCCGCGGGATCGATCCGGCCGAGGAAGAAAAGATTGTGCCGCTGAAAAAATTCATCAAGCAAGGCGTGCTCGATCTCGAGGGGGAATCAGCCGTGATCGGAGTGGAACTGGCCCGCAAGCTTCACATCGGGCTGGGCGACAAGATCACGATCTATTCACCCGGAAATCTGGGGCAAATCCTCGACGGCATCAAGGAGCTGGAGAAATCCAAAGGCCAGGACGAGCACAAGGCGATCGACAAACTCCGTGAAGTCATTTTGCCGAAGGAATTGACCATCACCGGTATTTTCGAGACCGGCCATTACCTGCACGACTCGGAATTCCTACTCGTGCCGCTCTACATCGGACAAGAGCTTTACAACCTCGGTGACGCGCTTCACGGCATCACGGTCAAGACCGTGGACCCGTACGGCGCGGACCGCGTGAAGGGCGACATCCAGAAATTCCTCCAGCCGCCCGAGTACGCGCAAACGTGGATTGAGATGAACCGGCAATTTTTCGAAGCCGTGCGGCTTGAGCGCACCGTGATGTTTTTTCTTCTCTTTTTCATCGTGGTCGTGGCGGCCTTCGGGATCATGAACACCCTCATCACCGTAACCGTGCAAAAGACGCGCGACATCGGGATCATGAAAGCGATCGGCGCCAATATCTGGCAGATCGTCTGGGTCTTTCTCGGGCAGGGGGTGGTGGTGGGAGTTTTTGGGACGCTGTCTGGCCTCGTTGCGGGGATGACGCTGATCCGCTATCGCAACAGCGTGAGCCAGTGGCTGGCCAACACGCTGCACATCGAGATCTTTCCCAAACAGGTTTACCAATTCTCGGAAATCCCCGCCGAAGTTATTCCGCGTGATGTGGCCATCATTTGTATCAGCGCCTTTGTTATTTGTTGGATCTTCGCGCTGATCCCAGCGTATCGCGCTGCCCGGCTCGATCCGGTGAAGGCGTTGCGTTACGAGTAGCGTTGAAAAATGCATGTCATCCCGAGCCGCGCAGCCGGCGCGGGACCCCACAGTCGGTCTGAACTCACACTAAACAGGCTTCGCAGGTTCGAGGTCCACGCCTCGCGCATCGCGAAGCGGTTTTAGTGTGAATTACCGTACGACTGTGGGGTCCCTCGCCGTCTGCGCGGCTCGGGATGACACGCTTGTGACGATTGTCCGAACGGATGTAGTTTGCCGCATGAAACGCTTCGCTTTTCTTGCGGTCATCTCTCTCTTCGCGATTTCGCTCTCGCCCGCCCAGATCGATCGCATCACCGGCAAACCCTTCGCGACGCGTTCTGAAGTCCTCGCCCGGCACGGTATGGTTTGCACGAGCGTCCCGTTCGCCACCCAGGTCGGCCTCGATATTCTCAAACGGGGCGGCAACGCCATCGACGCCGCGATCGCGGCCAACGCGACGCTTGGCTTGATGGAGCCGGTCTCGAACGGAATCGGCGGCGATCTTTTCGCGATCGTTTACATCGCGAAGGAAAACAAACTCTACGGCCTGAACGGCAGCGGGCGCTCGCCCCTCGGGCTGAGCTACGAGCAGATGAAAACCGAGCTCGATAAATTGCACCGCACCACCATTCCGCCGCGCGGCATGCTCCCCATCAGTGTGCCGGGAACGGTGGACGCCTGGAGCGAGCTGCATAAAAAATTTGGCAAACTCACGCTCGCCGAGGATCTCGCTCCGGCCGCGAAGTTCGCCGATGAAGGTTTTCCGGTCACGGAGCTCATCGCGTTCTACTGGCACTTCGGGCCGGAACTTTACAAAGGGTTGCCCGGGGCTTTCCTCGAAACGTACACGCTCGATGGCAAAGGGCGCACCCCAGCGAAGGGCGATATCTTCAAAAATCCGGCGCTCGCGCGGAGCCTGCGCTTGATCGGCGAGAAAGGCCGCGACGCTTATTACAAGGGCGAGATCGCCGACAAGATCGACGAGTTCATGCAGGCCAACGGCGGTTACTTGCGGAAGGCCGATTTCGAAAAGCACACGTCGACCTGGGTCGATCCGGTATCAGTGAATTATCGCGGCTACGATGTCTTTGAGTTGCCGCCTAACGGGCAGGGGATTGCGGCGCTCCAGATGCTCAACGTTCTCGAGGGTTTCGATCTCCGCGCGATGGGTTTCAATTCTCCGCAGACGGTGCACGCCATGGTCGAAGCGAAGAAAATCGCGTGGGCGGATCGCGCGAAATTTTATGCCGACCCGGCGTTTTCAAAAATCCCGCTGGCCGGTTTGCTCTCGAAACCGTACGCGGCCGAGCGCCGGAAGTTGATCGATCCCGATCGCGCCGCGCGCAAAATCGCGCCGGGCAATCCCGCGTTGAAAGATGGCGACACGATTTACATGTGCACGGCCGATGACGAGGGCAACATGGTCAGCCTGATCCAAAGCAACTACCGCGGGATGGGCAGCGGCATCGTCGTTCCCGGACTCGGTTTCATGTTCCAGGATCGCGGCGAATTATTTTCGATGGAACCGGGTCACGCGAATGTTTACGCACCGGGCAAACGCCCGTTTCACACCATCATTCCCGGCTTCGTGATGAAGGATCAAAAGCCATGGCTCGCGTTCGGGGTCATGGGTGGGGGAATGCAACCGCAGGGGCACGTGCAGATGCTCACCAACCTGATCGATTTCGGCATGGGCGTGCAGGAAGCCGGCGATGCGTCGCGCTGGCAGCACGAAGGCGACAGCGAACCGACGGGAGAAAAGCTGACGGAGACGGGCGGGTATCTGAATTTGGAAAGCGGCGTGCCGTACGAAACCGCGCGCGAATTAAAGAAGAAGGGCCACGACGTTCGCTTCGATCTTGGTGGCTACGGCGGTTACCAGGCGATCAAGGTCGAGATGCACGACGGCCAGCGCGTTTATGTCGGCGCGAGTGAGAGCCGGAAGGACGGGCAGGCGGCGGGGTATTAGTGGCCGCGTGACTCCGTGCTTGTCATCCCGAGCCGCGCAGACGGCGAGGCACCCCACAGTCGCAGAGAAAAATCACGCTGGATACGCTTCGCGATCCACGCAGCGTTGCTGTCGAACGTGCGAAGCCTGATTAGCGTGAGTTCAGAGCGACTGGGAGGTCCCTCGCCGTCTGCGCGGCTCGGGATGACAGCTGTGGCGCGGCAACCCACTACGCGATCGACACGCTCTTGATGTTCACGAACTCGCGGATTCCCTCTGCGCCGAGCTCGCGGCCAAAGCCGGATCGCTTGGCTCCGCCAAACGGCAGGCGTGGATCCGACGCCACCATGCTGTTGATGAAAACCATCCCGGCTTCGAGCTCCGACGCGAAAAGCTGCTGTTCCGCCGCGTCATTGGTCCACGCGCTCGCGCCCAACCCGAAAGCACTGTCGTTCGCAATCCTGATCGCTTCCGTTGCGTCCGACACGCGAAAGAAACAAGCGACCGGGCCGAAAATCTCTTCGCGATAGGCTGGCGAATTTCGGGGAATGTCCGAGAGCACCGTGGGTTCATAAAAAAATCCCGCGCTCGCGATTCGTTTCCCGCCGGTGAGAAGTTTCGCTCCGGCCGCAACGGACGCCTGCACCTGCTCATCCACGCCGCGCAAAATCGCTTCGCTGGACAGCGGACCGAGTTCGGTCGCCTCGTCGAAGGGATCGCCCACTCGAAGCGAGCGCATTCGCTCGACGAAGGCCGTCACGAACCGATCGTAAATCTGATCCGACAAAACGAAACGTTTCGCGGCGATGCAGGACTGCCCAGTGTTGAGGACCCGCGCCGTGACGCCGGTATTGATCGCCGCGTCGAGGTCGGCGCTCGGCATCACGATGAAGGCGTCACTGCCGCCTAATTCGAGCACGCTCTTCTTGATCTGACGCGCGGCAGCGCTGGCCACGTCGCTTCCTGCGCGCTCGCTGCCGGTCAACGTGACGGCCTTCACACGCGGGTCGTCGATGAGATCGCGCGTTTGTTCCGTCTCGATGAGCAAGGTCTGGAAGACGCCTTCCGGGAATCCCGCGCGCCGGAAAATATCTTCAATCGCGAGCGCGCATTGCGGAACGTTGGCCGCATGCTTGAGGAGGCAGACATTGCCTGCCATCAACGCTGGGGCGGCGAAGCGGAAGACCTGCCAGAAAGGAAAATTCCACGGCATAATCGCGAGCACCGCGCCGATCGGCTCATAGCGCACGTAACTTCGCCTGGCGTCTGTCTGGATCGCCTGGTCCGACAGAAAACTTTCCGCTTTCTCCGCGTAGAAGCGGCAGCCTTTGGCGCACTTCAGGACTTCGTCGCTGGCGCCGCGGAGCAGCTTTCCCATTTCCAGGGTGATGATGCGCGCGAGCTGTTGCTGCGCCTGTTCGAGCAACTCTGCCGCGGCCATCAGCCATGCCGCGCGCTGAGCGAAAGACGTTCGCCGATACTGCTCGAAGGCATCTGCGGCCAGAGCGAGTCTATCTTCGATTTGGGCCGAACCGAGGGGGCTGAATTCCTTCAGCGTTTCGCCCGTGGCCGGATTGATCGACGCGATCGCCATTCGACTTTATAGACGCAGACCTTTCGGGATCAAGACGCGGTCGAGCAAATCGAAACTCCATTGGACGAGGAGCGCGAGAACTGCGGCGGGAATCGCTCCCTGCAAGATCGTGGCGTGATCGTTCAAATTCAGGCCGCTCAGAATTGGCTCACCCAACCCGCCGGCCCCTATGAGCGCGGCGAGCGTCGCCGTCCCGATGTTGATCACCGCGCTCGTCTTTATTCCGCCGAGGATCGTGCGTGACGCGATGGGCAAATAAATTTTCCAAAGACGCGCGGACGGTTCGAGGCCCAACGCAATCGCCGATTCGCGCACCGGCTGCGCGATGTCCTGTAAGCCAGTGGCGGTGTTGCGAACGATCGGGAGCAGACCGTAGAGAAAGAGCGCGGCAATCGCAGTGCGGGCGCTGATTCCAAAAAACGGAACCGGGACGAGCAAGGCGAGCAGAGCCAGGGAGGGGATCGTCTGAACCGCGCCGGTGACGGCCAGGATCGCCTGGCCGACGGCGCCGCCACGGCTGGCGGCGATTCCGAGGGGAATTCCCACGATGATGGCGAGAAGAAGCGAGATGCCGGCCAGCTGTAGATGCCGCGAGGTCCAGCGAATCAGTTTGTGCGTGAGAGTTTCGCCGGTTCGGGTTTGGCCGGACGAGGCGCTGTTTTGGAAATAGAGATCAGCCGCCTGCCCGTAATTTTTCGACCGCTCCGCTTCCGCGTTCAGCCGGATCATTCGGGTTTCGTTCAAAGTGCCTTCGATGCTTTTCAAAACGGTGATCGCCTTCGGCGGCAGGCTCAAGCGATAGAGAAACACGGCTTTGTATTGCGGGAAGAATTGCAGATCGTCTTCGAGCACAGTCAGATCGTTCTCGCCGATTTTGGCATCAGTCGAATAGGCGTCTTTGACGTCGATGGAACTATTGCGGAGCGCGGCGTAGCCGAGGCCGTGATCGATGCCGGCGACGTTCTGGGTTGCGAGCTGATATCTTTCCGCGAGCGGCTTCCATCCATCGCGACGATCAAGAAATTCGTGCGTGAACCCGAATTTCAATTCCGGATGTTGCCTCAGCTCGCTGATCTTTCGAATGCGTAATCGCTCTGCGGTCGATCTCTGCATGACCAGCGCGTAGGTGTTGTTAAAGCCGAGTTCGCCCGTCATGCCGACGCCGGATTTCGCGAGCTGCGCGCGCAAATCGTCGACGGAAGTAGTTGGTGGCGTCTTGAGGATTTCTTCCCCAATCGTTCCGGTGTATTCCGGATAGAATCCTATTTGATCTGTCCGGAGTGCTTCCCAAAGAATGATCGTTCCGCCCATTCCCTGCCGGTGCTCGACTGAGATTCCTGCCTCCTCGACTGCGCGCTTCGCGATTTCCGCGAGGACGTACGATTCCGTAAATTTCTTCGAGCCGACAAGGATTGGCTCGGCGGCGAGGCGGGTTGGCGCGCACGAAAGGAAAAACGTCGCGAGCAATCCAAGGAAAGGCGCTTTGCAAACCGCCCTCTGAAAACGTCCGGCGGTTTGTGAACTGCCGCTCCTTGGGTTCTGAATCATGCGAGGGCGAGGCCGCGTTGGGCGTTGATGAACTCGGTCACGAAATCGTTCGCGGGTCTGGCGCGCAAATCTTCGATGGTTCCGGTCTGGACGATCCGGCCCTCATTCATGAGGACGATCTCGTCGCCGAGGTAGGCGGCTTCCGCCAGATCGTGGGTGACCAAAACGGCGGTCTGCTTGAGTCGCGCGAAAATTTCCTTCAGATCTTTTTGGAGCGCTGCGCGAACCAGCGGGTCGAGCGCGCCCAGCGGTTCGTCGAGCAGAAGCAGCTCCGGTGAGAGCGCGAGCCCGCGCATTAGACTGATTCGTTGACGCTGGCCGCCCGAGAGCTCGATGGGATAACGACCAAGCGCTGCCTCGGGAAAGCGCGTCAGCGCGCTGAGCTCCGCCAGCCGTCGATCCATCTCTGCGGCCGGCCGCTTCAAATGCGCCGACATCAAGAGCACATTTTTGCGAGCCGTGAGGTGCGGAAACAAACCGCCATCCTGGATGACGTAACCAATCCGGCGCCGCAGCCCGGCGATGTTGGTCGAGGTGACCGGCGCGCCGTCGAACTGAATCGTTCCACCATCCGGTTGAAGCAGGCCAATAATCAAACGCAAGAGCGTGGATTTGCCGCAACCGCTCGGGCCGATCAGCACGGTAGTTTTTCCGCGCTCGAACGAGAGATCGGTTGGTTGGAGCGCGGCGACGGCGCCAAACGTTTTACTGACGCCGTTCAGCTCTACCAGTGGATGCATTTTCAACACGCGATCGATTTCATGATCCGCTTAACCATAGCTTGTTCTGCTCAGCGAAGTCGAAGCCTCCGAATCCAGTTCTTTCCAACCTGTCATCCCGAGCCTGTCGAAGGATCTCTCGCTATTTCTCCTCCGCCACGGTCCCGAAGCCGGAAATGATCAGAGATCCTTCGACTTCGCTCAGGATAACAGCAAGCTGCCAGGCAAACGAGCGCCCTCACCCTTAACTATTCCGCCACGGTGAAATGGAAAACGGCAAACAACTGCTGAGGGTCGGTCCAGACCCGCGCCATCTTGAAGCCGGCGGAAACGGCGAGCCGAACAAACCCTTCCTGCGTGTACTTGTAGGAAAACTCCGTGACGATCTTCTCGCCGCGCGCGAAACGAAATTCCTTACCGTCGACGTGAACCGTTTGTTCCGCTTCGCTAATTAGGTGCATCTCGATGCGACCATGCTGCTCGTTGTAAACCGCCTGGTGGCGCCAGAGCAGAAGATTGAAATCCGCGCCGAGTTCGCGGTTCGCCCGGACGAGCAGGTTCGAGTTGAACTCTGCGGTCACGCCGGCGGTGTCGTTATAAGCAGCTTCCAAAACAGCGCGATCCTTTCGAAGATCGACCCCGATGATCATCCCGCCGCTTTTTCCGCAGAGACGACAAACTCGCCGCAGAAAATCCGCCGCGAGTTCTGGTTCGAGATTGCCAATGGTCGACCCGGGAAAATAAACGGCGACATGCTCGGGCTTGCGGCTCGATTTTGGCAATTGCAACGGCTGAAGGTAATCGCCGCAGACCGGCAGGATATCGAGACCTGGCATGGCGCGGCTCAACTCGGCCGCCGAATCCGTAAGCCGCTGCTTGGAAATATCGACCGGGACGTAGGCGATAGGATTTTCGAGATGCTCGAGTAACATGCGCGTCTTGATTCCCGCGCCCGTGCCGAAGCCAATCAGCTCCGCGTTGGCGCCGATCGATTCAGCCATCTCATGGCCGTGCCGGCGCAACAATTCGGTCTCGGTGCGCGTGATGTAGTAATCGGGCAGCTCGCAGATTTGCTGAAACAATTCCGCGCCGCGTTCGTCGTAGAAAAATTTACACGGAAGGGATCGGGGCGAACTGGAAAGGCCCGCCAGCACTTCGACCAGGAAATCCTCACTGACCGGCTCCAGGTCGAGCACGTTAACCCCGCCGGGGCCACTCATGCGGGATCGCGGGCCAGCCGGATGCCGGTGAACTGCCAGCGTTTTTCCGGTTGAAAGAAATTGCGATAAGTCGGGCGAATGTGGCTGCGCGAGGTCGCGCAGGATGCGCCGCGAAGCACCATCTGGTTGCACATGAACTTGCCGTTGTACTCGCCCAGCGCGCCGGGCACGGCGCGGTAGCCGGGGTAGGGGAGATACGCGCTGCGCGTCCACTGCCAGACGTCGCCGAACATTTGGAGGAGCGACGCGGAATCTGCACGGCCCGAGGGCGGGCTGTCTCCATCGCGATCTCCATGGGGGGCGGGCGCGGGATGGAAATGCCCGGCATCCACAAAATTTCCCTCGATCGGCAAATTCGACGCGGCGTGTTCCCATTCGAATTCGGTGGGGAGACGCGCGCCGTCCCAATTCGCGTAGGCGTCCGCTTCGAAATAGCTCACGTGGGTAACAGGCTCCGATTCGTTGACCGGCCGAAAACCCGAAAGGGTGAAATTCCACCAGGCACCATCGCGTCGTTCCCAATAGAGAGGCGCTTCCCATCGCTGTTCGTTGACGGTAGTCCACCCGAGCGAGAGCCAGAATTCCGACCGCGTGTAGCCGCCGGCTTCCATAAAGGCGAGGTATTCGCCGTTGGTGATGAGGCGGTTCGAGAGGGAAAATGCGGGCACGAGCGCGCGGTGGCGCGGGCCTTCGTTGTCGTAGGAAAATGGTGGGCCCTCGTGTCCGATCAGCACCGTCGCTTCTTCGAACTCGACAAAATGTTGCGGCGCCACCTTGCCGGTTTTCGGCTCCGCCGCGGCGGGTTGATAGACCGGATAAAGCGGATTCTGCGAGAAGACATGCTTGATGTCGGTGACCAAAAGTTCCTGGTGCTGCTGTTCGTGATGGAGGCCGAGAATAAGGACCGGTTCGATTTCCGAGAGCAACTCTTCGTCAGCGCCTTCGATAAGTTTGATCACGCACTGATCGATCGATTCTCTGAAACGAAAGGTCTCGGCCACGGTCGGGCGCGAAATTAATCCGCGCAGATCACGCCGGTGCATGTCGCCCGCGGCGTTGTAGTAGGAATTGAAAAGATAGGCGTACTGCGGGACCTCGGAGCGATACCGTTGCATCCAGACCTTCACGACGAAGGTCTCGAAGAACCAGCTCGTGTGCGCGAGATGCCATTTCGTCGGACTCACGTCCGGCATCGATTGCACCACGTAATCTTCCGGCTCGAGACCCCGGCAAAGATGTGTGCTGAAATCGCGGACCTTGCGAAATTGTTCGATCAAATGCCGGGAGCGGGCTCGCGGAGTTCGCGGAGACGGTGGGACTGCCTCCTGTCTGGCGTAGACCTCGGCCGTGATGGGGTCGGTCGCCTTCAACGAAATCAGCCTTCCTGCTGGAGCTCTTCCTTCCGCGCTTCCAGCATCTGGTCGTGCACAGCTTCTTCGACTCCATCAGCCACGAGCTGTTCGCCCAGGTTCTCTTCGTCTTCGTTGCGCGGCGCGCGGTGGCCGGCGGAAGACGCGACGACGTTCCATTCTTCGACCACTTCTGCGTTCTCGTCCGTTTCCTCGGGAGCGTTTGTTTCCTGGGAGCCGAGCAATTCCCGACGGGCCTGATCCCAGTCGGCATCGGTAAATTCATCCGGATCGCGCTCAGCAATCATCGCGATCTCCCGGGCGCGTTTCTCGATCGTGTCCGGCGAGGGCACACCCACTCCATCGCCATGCACTGAGATTTTTCCGTGGGCGGGATGCGTATGATCGTTCATACCATTAGTTCGGAACGCACATGCCTGCTGTGCGCATCAGCTTAACTTTTTCTTGGGGAAGGCGCTTATCAAGCAAATGCGGGTTTTCCTGGTGAAGACAAGCGCGCCGCGCCGGTGCATCATCACCGCATGAAGGAGGGCGGGATTTTCCGGCGCGGGAACGGCGCGAGCATCGCCTGGGCTGAGTACGGCGATCCAAAGGGCGCGCCGGTTTTTTTCTGCCACGGCTGGCCCAACTCGCGCACCATGGCCGAATTGACGGACGAGGCGGCGAAGGGACTCGGTCTGCGCATCATCTCGCCGGACCGCCCGGGCATTCGCGATTCGGAGTTCGATCCGAACCGGACCTTGCTCGATTGGCCGCCATTGCTGGCTGAGTTCGCCACGCATCTAAGGATCGAGCGGTTTAAGATCCTGGCGATTTCCGGTGGCGCGCCGTATGCCTACGCCGCCGCGTGGAGGATTCCGGAAAGGGTGGAATCGATTGCGGTGGTGAGCGGCGCGCCGCCAATTGCCGAACTGGAAGATCGCAGCGGCCTCCTCGCATTTTATCGACGATTGCTGGCGTTGCGCACATCGCGGCCGGGATTGCTTCGCGCCTTATTTCATGTCGCGCGTCCGTTCGCATCGATCAGATTTCCGATTCGGGTCCGGCCGCTGCTCCTTAAGTTCCTGCAGCCGTGCGACGCGAATGTTTTACGCGACTCAAAATCGTTCGACGCCTGTTTCGAAAGTGCGCGCCTCGCGTGGCGCTCTTCCGCCGCGGGGGTGATGGCCGATGCCGAGATCTACGCGCAACCCTGGGGTTTTCCCCTGGAAGAGGTGATGGTGCCGGTCCGGCTCTGGCACGGGAAAAAAGACCGCACGTTTTCCTACCTGCTCGCGGAGCAGGTCGCGGCGCGCCTGCCGAACTGCGAATTCCACCTGGTGGAAGGCGCCGGCCATTATTCGCTTCCGATCAGAAACACTCGCGAGATCCTGGCGGATCTAATTCGATCCACGTAAATTTCACGTGCGCTGCCTCGCGGTGCAGCCGAGTCTCTCCAGTGGAAGATTTCACAGCAGGGACGACGCACGATCAACCCACGCGCCGGCAATCATCGATAGAGCCTCCCTTTGACGAGCGCGTGCGCCAGCTCGTGGCCGATTGGGGCGCCGAAAAATCTCCCGAGCTGATCGAGGAAATCATCATCACCGCGCTAATGATGGCGCGCGATAAAATGGGCACCGGCGACCTGAAGCTGATGAACCGTTCGCTTAAGGAAATGCGCTACGCGGCAAAGGTGTTTTCCGGTTATCGCCAGTTCCGGAAAGTCTGCGTCTTCGGCTCGGCCCGGACGCCGCCCAGCGAAGCGCAGTACGAAGTCGCGGAAGAGTTCGCGCGCGAAATGGTGAAGCAAAAATACATGGTCATCACCGGGGCGGGGGATGGAATCATGGGCGCGGCGCAAAAGGGAGCGGGCCGCGAAAACAGCTTCGGCCTTAACATCCGCCTTCCCTTCGAACAGCACGCGAACATCACCATTCAGGGCGACCCGAAGCTGATTAACTTCAATTACTTTTTCACCCGCAAATTAAACTTCGTGAAAGAGACGCACGCGTTTGCGCTCTTTCCCGGCGGCTTCGGCACCATGGATGAAGGGTTCGAAGTGATCACGCTCATGCAGACTGGCAAAGCGCGCATCATTCCTGTCGTGCTCCTCGATCGTCCGGGCGGCGCCTACTGGCAGACCTGGATGGAATTCATCACCGAGCATCTCTACAAATTCGGGTATGTGGGCCCGGAAGATTTCCATTTCTTCAAAATCGTCCCGAACGTCGCGGAAGCGGTGCAGGAGATCCTGCATTTCTACAGCGTCTACCAATCTTCGCGCTGGGTCGGGGAACAGCTGATCATCCGCATGACGCGAAAACTTCCGGAGGCCAGGCTCAAGACCTTGAACAAGGAATTCGCGGACATCGTGCGCAGTGGCGAAATCGTCCAAGGCACCGCGTTGCGCCAGGAAAAAAATGAGCCCGAGATCTGGGACCTGCCCCGGCTGATTTTCTCCCCGCACCGCCGCAGCTTCGGCCGTTTCCGTCAGCTTATCGACGCGATCAACGACGCGGAAGGTTCGTAGGCGTTTAGGCGGGGGGGGCCGCAGCGCGTTTCTCGAGAATGTAGTCGTGAATCGTGTCCACGGTCCGAAGCGCCTTGGCAGCTACTTCGGAATTCGGCACCCCAACGCCGAAGGTTTTCTCCATGCTGACCACAAGCTCCAGCGCATCGATCGAATCAAGTCCCAGGCCGCCGGGGCCGAAAAGGGGCAGGTCGTTGCCGATCTGATCCGCAGTGGTTTGCAGCATCAGGTTCTTCACCAGCATCTCTTTGATCTGGGTGCGAAGATCGGGGTCGGACATGTCGTGGTAAATGGAATTCGCGCAGGACAGATCCTTACGCGGGAGCCGCGACTGTGTCGCAACGCCGGGCAAAGTCAACTACCGGGGACTAGACGCGATCCGCTTTATCGCCCGACATGCGCGACTGATCGTCGCCCCGCATCTCACTCGCCGCCGTGGGTGCGTTTTCAATGCGAGGAACGGTCGCCGTCGGCGTCCGCACGCCCGGCTTCGCTTCATCTTTGCCGGCAGAATGGAGTTCGTCGCTGAACTCGTCCTTGGCTTTCTGAAATTCCTTGATGGCCGAGCCCATGCCCCGCGCCAGTTCCGGAAGTTTCTTCGCGCCGAACAGAACCAGGATGATCAGGAGAATGACGATCAAGTCCGGTCCCGCTAAATTCATGAAGCTGGCCAGAAGGTTCATACGTGAGACCAAGCATGTGCTCATCGGCCGAAGTTGCAAGGTATTTCATGGGTGACTCGACTTCCGCTCCGATGTAACTAGTTCAGTTGCCTTCGATGAAACCTGATCCCGAGCCGGCAAGGCGTTCCGAATCCAAGGCCAGCATCATCACGCGTTGGAGCCAGCAACTGAGGTCGGTTTTCGACAAGGAATACCGGCGCGCTTTCCGGAACCTCCGGCATCTACCCAGGTTGGACTATCAGTTCGTCATCGACGGCGGTGCGAACCAGGGATCCTTTACCGACGCCTTCCTCCAGTTGCATCAACCGGCCAGGATCGTGTTAGTCGAGGCTATCCCGGAATTGGCGAAGAAGTTGCGCGCGCGTTATCGGGATAAGGCTGGTCTTTCGGTGGTTTCCGCTGCGCTTTCCGATAACAATGGTGTGGCCCAGTTTGAGATCAACCGCTCTGAAGCGTCCAGTTCGTTGTTGCCGATCGATCCGCGCAACACGGCATGGTTCAACCGCGATCTCAGGGTAGCGCGCACGGTTCAGGTGACGACCATGACCCTACCCGCGCTCCTGGAAGCTCAGGGATTGGAGAGAGTAGATCTGCTCAAGCTCGATCTCCAGGGTGCTGAACGTCTCGTTCTGACCGGTGGTGAAGCGGTTCTCGACCGCGTGCGAGTTATCTACACGGAAGTCTTCTTTGAGCAGCTCTACGAGAATGCATGGCTCTTTTGGGAATTGAACGACTTCCTCCGGGCGCATGGCTTCAAACTCTGCGGCTTGTCGAACATCGTCCATGCCACTAACGGCGACCTCGTGCAGTCGAACGCGACCTTCCGTCGCATTTGATGGAGGAGCTAGGATGTGGGCTTCGCCGCCAGCAGGTCGGCATAAGCGCAATCAATCAAGTCAGCGTCATCGATCTCGAGAGCAGACATGAGCTCTCGCGCTTCGCGTTCGCCTTCCTCGACGGACTGGCCACGATCCAGAACGACTTCCAGTTCCACGAACGACCCCAGGCCGGCTACCTCATCAAGGTGAATGCGGGTCGCACCGACGAGATAGAGCAATCGGGTTTTCCTAACTTCCGTCCCGGCGCCTAGCGCTGTGGTAAGGAGGGCGCGCAAACTGGCCGGTGAGTTGGTCGGGAAGATGGAGTAGTTCGACTCCTTTGGACCCGGTGCATCCGTGCGTCGGTAGAAGATCAGTTCCCCCTGGGCGGGCGAAAGCTCGCGCAGTTTCAAACGTCCGTTGGGACAAGGAAAGAAGGTATCGCGTTGCCGCACGGTTTGAGGCGTCGTTTGAGCAAGGCGCTCGGCGAGCTCACGTTTTCGCGAGAGATCCGCGCAGGGTGCTTTGATTTCGATATTGGAAGGCATGGTTAGTGAACGCCAAACGGACGAGACCTATCTCCTGCCTCATTCACGTGCGAGACGAGAGGCGTGACAGTTACAGGACCTACCACATCCCTTCATCCAAAAGATTGTCATCCTCAGCGAAGCCGAAGGATCTCTTACCATATCTCCGCTCCATACCGCGCGAAACCGAAATGATCAGAGGTTCTTCGCTGCGCTCAGAATGACAGGGCCGTTTATGAGATGGCTACAGCTTCTAACCCATCGAGGCAGCTCCGCCACTGGCCGAGCTGAGGTCCGCTTCCTCTTTGAAGACAAGTTTCCTTCGAAATTCCCGCTGGAGCAGAAGGTAATTAGCAATCGCCTGGACGATGACGGATGCGACCGAGAGATACCAGACGTGCATGATCTGGAAGTCAGGGCGGCGTGACAACATGATTGCAGGCAAAGCAAAGAGAAGGACTCTAATCGTCGAGCTAACCAGCGGCGGAATGGTGTTGCCGATACCTTGAAAGACACTGGAAGTAGTAAAGGCAATTCCGACACCTACGAAATTCAGCGAGATGATTCTCAAATACTCGCTGCCAAACGCGATGACACCGGGGTCCTTTGAGAAAGCGCGAATCAAGGTAGCGGGAGCGATCTGGGCCATCAGCGTCAGCACAACCATCATGGCCGTGGAAATCCCCAGCGCGGAGTAAAAGGAGCTGCGCACCCGATCCGCGCGGCGTCCGCCAAAATTTTGCCCAACCACGGGGCCGACCGCGAAGCTGAGCGCCATCGTGGGAAGGAACATGGCTTGCATCACTCTCGCGCCCACTCCGAATCCAGCCTGCGCCTCGGCTCCGAAACGCCGGATGATCGCGTAAACCAGCATGATGTAAACCGACATCAGCGCGAACTCGGCCCCTGCGGGTAATCCGACTTTCAGCATCGCCCACCAGCTCTTGAGTTGCGGCGCCAGAAGAGCCAGACGGAAGCGCAGGTAGCGGTAGCTGCGAACGTAGTAGATCCCCAGAAGGACGTTCGCCACCAGGATCGAAAGGAAAGTCGCAAACGCCGCGCCGGCGACACCTAGCCGCGGCACGGGCCCGAGTCCGAAAATGAACAGCGGGGCAAGCGCAATGTTGAGGAGCACGCAGACTACTTGCACAGCGACCGCTGGTTTCACGATGCCGGTAGCTCTCAGCGCCGAGCCGAGGGCTACCAGCGGAAACTGGAGCATAAGTGCGGGAATGAACCAGAGCAGGTAACTCTTAGTTGCGGCGGCGGTGACGGGATCCGCACTTAAAGTTCTGCCATACCACTCCCGGGACAGAAATGCGCAAAGCGAAAGGGCCACCCCGACTAGCATCGAGAGAACGAAAGATTGGTTAAAGGCCAGTTCAGCCCCGGTCTGGTCCTTTCGGCCGGCGGCATGGGAAATAACCGTAGTCGTACCCACGCCCAGAGTTTGGGTAACGGCCAGCACCACCATCATCAGGGTGCTGGAAAGACCTACCGCCGCGATGGCTTCCTTCCCGAGCGATCCTACCCAATAAAGGTCGGCCAGCAGGTAGAGCGTTTGCGCTAACATGCTCACGAAGAGGAAGGCAGACATCTGAAGCAGATGCTTCATCACCGAGCCTTGGGTCATGTCTTTCATCGCAGAGATGACTATTCTCCCGCGACCGAAATAGGCGAGCTAAACTTTCGTTCCCGCATTCACCTCCGGCTTCCACGCACGCGCGAGAAAGCGGTCAAGAACGGACGCGATCAATAAGGCATAAGTGACCCATAGCGCGACATTCACCGCCAACCAGAGAGCCGGATCCTGCTCAGGGTGCATGTAATGATGAACCGACTTAAATTGGATCAGCGTGCAACGCTTCCAACCCGACTCGATCGTGCCGGTCCCATGGGCAAACATCACGTGAGTCATCGTTCTCCCCACGTAAAGAGGCAGGAACGGCGCGATGCTCAGAGCAAGGACGAGACTCGACACCGCCCGGATCGATCGCTTCATCGCTACCTTCCCATTTTAGCGCCGGCCAGCCGCAACGAGCCGGGAAGCCATCTCATCAATAGCGCTGTTAGTCTGAGCGAAGCGAAGAATCTCTGATCATTTCCGATTTCGCTCGGCATGAAGCGGAGAGATAGTCAGAGATCCTTCGCATTCGCTCAGGATGACAATCTTTTTTGGGTTAGGGGATGGCTGATGGAAGCCCGAAAGGTTGTGCTCTCAGGCTTTCTTCTGCCTGGCCAGCTTCGAACACTCTTCCGCGCATTTACGGCAAGCCTCCGCGCAGCGCGTGAAGGCGTCGACCTTGGGATGTTTCGCGCACGCTTTGGCGAGTTCCTCGCACGCGCTCGCGCAGACACCGCAAATCGGGTAGGCATATTTCGAGCCTCGTTCGAGAAGCTGGCTGGTTAGCGTCGCGATCCGGGCGACGTCCCGCGCGACGACAATGACCTGGGTAACTTTGTTTACGTCAGACTGGGCCAGGCCCTCCGTGACCGCCCGCTCACACCGGCGGCGCGCGACATTACAAGCTTCGATCGAATCGCTAAATTTCGGAGGCCACATAAAAATAATTCCTTAGTTGATGTTGTTCACGCCCGCCCCTCGATGCCCTTGGCTGGTAGTAGAAAAAATTGCGCGACCGAAAGCAAGGTTTTCTTGGAAGGGGTCCCTCCACTCCGGTACTGTCGATGCGGGACGGGCGTCAGAAGATGGGATCGTTTCGGCCGAAGTGAAAGTCCGTCGGGAACAGCCTCGGATACATCCGGCGAAGCTCTTCCTGGTTCTCTTTCCGCTTCTCTTTCGGCACGCGCAGGAGCGGGTAGTAGAGGAAATCTCGCACGCGTTGCTGCACGTCGTCGGATTGGCGGTCGAGAACCTTAAGATACAAATCAACCGTGTAAGCTTCGCCCCACCTGAGCCAGCAGCTATACATGATCTGGCCATAGGTTCTCGCGTTGCGGTCGAACCGTTTGAATTTCGCGGACAGGTTGAAAAGTCGGGCCAGTGCTTCTTCGTCTTTACGCTCTACGCGGGCCATTTCCGTTCGCAGGTCGAAGCTGCGCGCCTTGGCGAACTTCATCAGCTGGTCGATGTCCACCTCCGTGATCGGGCCGAACGGCGTGGCCTCCGTGGAATCCTGCGCCTGAACCGGCCGCGCCTGGAACAGCACGGTAAACAGGATAAGAGTCATCATCACCGCACCGTGCCACGGGCGGCGTTTCCCCACATGGACTTCGTTGGACGGGGCGCTCATTCCTCGCCGTCGTAATAGTCGAGGTTCTCCGAGCGAATAAGCGCGCGCTCTGGAGAGCGCACGAGCCATTTATTGCTGTCCGGGTAGTAGGAGGATTCGCCGATTGGGTTATCGGCGACAATAAGGATCACCAGGTCTTGCGTGCCGTCATTGGCGAACGTGTGAGGCTCGTCGGGCGGGAAGAGGAACGAATCGCCAGCCTCGATGGATGTTGTTCCATCCTTGTGACGCACGACGCCATGGCCCGACAGCACATGGTAGAACTCCCATTGCGCGCTGTGTGAATGATAGGGATAGGCGGTTTTCCCTGGCGGAACGCGCGTCAGTTCAACATCAAACGGATGTCGCTCCTTCAGATCGGTCGAAAACGGTTTGCGACCGAGCGCTTGCGAGAGCCCCTTACCCGAGCCTGCGAATTTCCCGCTCGGCGATGCCCAGGAATCCTCGGAGATGTCCTTAATGTTTACTTTTTGCATGGCGGTTGTAGCGGGATCAACGATCACGGCGCAGGGATCACCGATCCCTGCTAGACCTAGACGTCGTAATACATCGCGAACTCGTAAGGATGCGGACGAAGGCGCAGCGCGTCGTATTCCTTCTGTTTCATCTCGATCCAGTTCGAGACAAAGTCCGCGTTGAAGACGTCGCCTTTGAGAAGGAAGCCATGATCATCGCTCAAGGCTTTGATCGCGCCGCTGAGTGAATCAGGAACGCTGGGGACGTGCGCCAGCTCTTCAGGCGGGAGTTCGTAGAGGTTCTTGTCCAGCGGATCGCCGGGGTCAATTCGGCTTTGGATTCCATCGAGGCCGGCCAGTAACAAGGCGGAAAATGCGATGTAGGGATTTGCGGAAGGATCCGGTGTGCGGAACTCGATGCGTTTTGCTTTCGGGTTCGCGGAGTAGGTCGGGATGCGGATCGCGGCGGAACGGTTCCGCGCGGAGTAGGCGAGATTCACCGGCGCTTCGAACCCGGGCACGAGGCGTTTGTAGCTGTTCGTGGTGGGATTAGTGATGCAGGTGAGCGCAGGCGCGTGCCGCAGGATTCCACCGATGAAAAAAAGCGCCATCTCGCTCAAGCCCGCATAACCATTTCCCGCGAAGAGCGGTTTGCCATCTTTCCAGAGCGACATGTGGGTGTGCATGCCGGAACCATTATCGCCGAAGAGCGGTTTCGGCATAAAGGTAACGCTTTTGTTGTGCTTTTTCGCCACGTTCCGGACGATGTATTTGTAATACTGCATCCAGTCGCCCATCTGCTTCATCGGCGCGAAACGGATATCGATCTCGGCCTGGCCGGCGGTGGCGACTTCATGATGCTGCCGCTCGATCGGGATGCCCGCTTTCTCGAGCTCGAGGCACATTTCGTTGCGGATGTCCTGCAAGCTGTCGGCCGGGGCGACGGGGAAGTAGCCTTCTTTCGCGCGAATTTTGTAACCGAGATTCGGAAATTCTTCCCGTCCGCTGTTCCAATGACCTTCGGCGCTATCGACCAGATGGAAGGATGAATTGCCGGTATAGCTGTAACGGACTTCGTCGAAGATGAAGAACTCGGCTTCCGGCCCGAAGAACGCGGTATCGGCGATGCCAGTGCTTTGGAGATACGCCTCCGCTTTTTCGGCGACGCCGCGTGGATCGCGATCGTAGGGCTCGCGCGTAATCGGGTCCACGATGGTACAAATGAGGCTGAGCGTCGGCTCGGCGTTAAAGACATCGACCCACGCGGTGGTTGGGTCGGGAATGACGAGCATGTCGCTGGCGTTGATCGCACGCCAGCCGCGGATGCTGGAGCCGTCGAATCCGAGGCCCTCGGTGAAGATCTCCTCGTTGTACTCGGTCAGCGTGGTGGTGAAGTGCTGCCAGGAGCCCGGCAGATCGGTGAACTTGAAGTCCACGAGTTTGATCTCGTGGTCCTTGATCATTTTGCTGACGTCGGAAGCAGTTTTATCTTTTTCTTTGGCCATGGGATTGGGTTGGAGTGATGGAGTAATGGAATGCTGGAAATCGCTCGATCGCTAATTCACTAAACGCTTCGAGGGCAGAATCTGCCGTCGAGGGAGGAGTGGCGTGAGAAGTGGGGCGAAAGGCTGGGCGTGATTTCGTCACACCGCTTTTTCGCCGATCTCTTCCGTGCGAATGCGCACGGCGTGCTCCACCGGGAGCACGAAAACTTTACCGTCACCAATTTTGCCGGTCTTGGCCGCGGCCACCACGACGCTGACGGCTTTGTCGACCATCTCATCCGCCAGGACGACTTCGACCTTCACCTTCGGCAGAAAATCGACGGTGTATTCGCTGCCGCGATAAATTTCAGTGTGGCCTTTCTGGCGCCCGAAGCCCTTCACTTCCGTCACGGTCATGCCCTCGATCCCGAGCTCGGCCAGGGCCTCCTTTACTTCCTCGAGTTTGAACGGCTTGATGATCGCTTCGAGTTTTTTCATGGGAAGTAAAGTTGCGGCGCTTGGGTGTTTTTCAATCGCAAAAAGGATGGTGAGCGTGAATCCCGGAACGACCGCGCGCACTCAAATTCATCTCGGGGAATCGCCGCACGTGCTGTCTTAACAACCGCTTCGAAATGGTGCAACATCGAAATTGTTAATCTGTCATCCCGAGCCGCGCAGACGGCGAGGGATCCCACAGTCGCACTCTGAGATACACAAACTACGCTTCGCCAGGTCGAGGCGTTTGCTTCGTGGATCGCGGAAGCGGGCTAGCGTGAATTTCCGTACGACTGTGAGGTCCCTCGGCGTCTGCGCGCCTCGGGATGACAGCAGTGGGGTGTTGGGGAAGCTCGAGTGCGACGATGCGCTTTCCGTCGTAAATTTGCCGCATTCGACGCGCAGTTTATAATGCGATCGAATGCCTTCCGATTCCTTCGTTCACCTCCACCTTCACACGGAATATTCCTTCCTCGATGGGGCGGTGCGGATGAAGGAGCTGATGAAAAAAGTCGCGGCCTTCGAGATGCCTGCGGTTGCTCTCACCGATCACGGAAATCTTCACGGGGCGATAGAATTTTACCAGGCGGCGAGGGATGCCGGGATCAAGCCGATCATTGGTTGCGAGGCCTATATGGCGCCGGGTGTGATCAAGGACCGGCCGAATAACCAGCGCGACGCGGCCTATCATTTCACTCTGCTGGCCAAGGACGAAACCGGTTATCGGAACCTGGTGAAGTTGATTTCGACCGCGCACCTCGACGGCTTTCATTACAAACCCCGGATCGACAAGGATCTGCTTTCGGCGCACTCGACGGGATTGATCGGGTTAAGCGGTTGTCTCAAGGGCGAGATCAACATGGCGATTCAATCCGACAATCTGGCCAAGGCGCGCCAGAGCGTGGCAGAGTTCCGCGACATCTTCGGCGCGGAAAATTTCTTCCTCGAGATGCACGACCACGGGATCGAAGCCCAGCATAAATGCAACCAGGTCATGCCATCTCTGGCCCGGGAATTCGGGCTGGGCCTGGTCGCGGCAAACGACGTGCATTTCATCGAGCGGAGTCATCATGAAACGCACGACGTGATGGTTTGCATCGGCACCGGCAAAATGGTGCAGGACGAAAGGCGAATGCGTTATCCAGCCGAGCTCTATTTCAAATCGGCGAACGAAATGCGCGCGCTTTTCCCGGATTCGCCCGAGGCGATCACGAATACGCTCGAGATCGCGAGTCGGATCAACCTCGAGCTGGAGTTCGGCGTCTCGAAGTATCCCGAATACCCGGCGCCCGAGGGGAAAACGCGCGAAGTCTATTTGCACGAGCTTTGTTACAAAGGACTGCGGGACCGATACGGAGAGCGCGCGGGAACGGACACCGAGCTGATCAAGCGCCTCGAATACGAAATCGGCGTCCTCGAAAAAGCCGGGTTCGTCAGCTATTTCCTGATCGTCTGGGACTTCATTCATTTCGCGAAGCAGCGCGGTATTCCGGTGGGGCCGGGCCGCGGCTCAGCGGCGGGATCGCTGGCGGCATATGTCCTTGGCATCACCGATATCGATCCGTTGCAGTTCGGGCTCATCTTCGAGCGGTTCCTGAATCCCGAACGTGTTTCGCCGCCCGACATCGACGTCGATTTCTGCAAGGAACGTCGCGGCGAGGTGCTCGAATATGTTCGCCAGAAATATGGGGATCGGCGCGTCTCGCAGATCGTGACCTTCAACAAGATGAACGCGAAAAGCGCCGTTCGCGACGTGGGGCGCGTGATCGGGCTTTCCTACGGCGATGCCGACCGTCTCGCGCGCATGATTCCGAACGGCCCGGGGCAGCAAAATATTTCCCTCGCCGATTCGGCGCTCGCCAATCCGGAATTACGGCGCGCGATCGACACGGAGCCGGCGACCCGCCAGTTGTGGGACCACGCCCTTCTGTTAGAAGGGCGCTCGCGCAATTTCGGCGTGCACGCGGCTGGGATCGTCATCGGCGATCGCGATCTCTCGGAATACGTGCCGCTCCGCCGCGATCCGAAAGAAAAGGAAGTCATCACTCAATATCCGATGGGGCCGCTGAACGACCTCGGATTGCTCAAGATGGATTTCCTGGGACTGCGCACGCTCACTGTCCTGCACGACGCGACCGAACTGATCCGAAAGCGCCACCCGGATTTCGTTCTCGAAAACATTCCGATGGACGACGCGGCGACTTTCGCCCTGCTTAATCGTGCGGAAACCATCGGCATCTTCCAGTTGGAAGGCGGCATGACCGGCTTCTGCAAACAATTCGATTTCAAGGCCATCGACGACATCATCGCCTTGAGCGCGCTCTATCGGCCGGGCCCGATGGATCTGATCCCGGATTACATCAAGCGGAAGAAAGGGCTCGCGAAGATCCGCTATGAACATCCGCTGCTCGAGGAAGTCTGCTCCGACACCTACGGCGTGATGATTTACCAGGAACAGGTCATGGCGGCGGCGAGCCGGCTGGCCGGTTACTCGTTAGGCCAGGCCGATTTGCTCCGGCGCGCGATGGGGAAAAAGGACAAGGAAAAGATGGCGAAGGAGCGCGCGAATTTTATCGAAGGCTGCGCGCGCGAAAACAAGATCCCCGAGAAAAAGGCGAACTCGATTTTCGATTTGCTGGAAAAATTTGCCGGTTACGGATTCAACAAGAGCCACAGCGCGGCCTACGGGTTGATCAGCTATCAGACCGCGTATCTGAAGGCGAATTACCCCGTGGAATTCATGGCCGGTTTGTTGAGTAACGAGATCAACAACACGGATAAAATTTCGACCTTCGTGGGCGAATGCAAACGAATGGGGATTCCGATTCTGCCGCCGGATGTGAACCGGAGCAGCCTGAAGTTCACCCCGGAAGCTGTAGCCGGGATCGCGGGCGCTGGCCCGCTGGAAGCGCAGCCGCAGAATGCCGGGATCAACGATCCAGGCTACAACGCGATCCGTTACGGTCTCGCGGCAATCAAGAACGTGGGACAAGGCGCGATGGAATCGGCCATCGCGGAGCGCGAGGCGAGAGGAGAATTCGTTTCGCTGGAGGATTTTTGCCGTCGCGTCGATGCGCGGATCGCGAACCGCAAAATCCTCGAGAGCCTGGTGAAATGCGGCGCCTTCGATTTCCTCGGACGCGAACGGGCCGAGCTCGCGGCGTGCATCGATGAATCGCTGGCCGCGGCCACGGAATCGCACAAAGACCGCGCCAGCGGTCAGGTCTCGCTTTTTGACGACATGCCGCCGCCGGCCTCGAAGCCAAGTGCAATCCGGGTCGTCCCGTGGACCGAGCACGAGAAGATGTCGTACGAAAAAGAGTTGCTCGGTTTTTATGTCACCGGCCATCCGCTCGACGCGTATGCAGCGCTGCTCGCGCAGGGAAATTATCAGACGATCGCATCCCTGAACGAGCTGGAAGATCGCGCCTCCTTCCGGATCGGCGGCGCCATCACGCAGGTCGACAAGAAGTTCACCAAGAAGGAAGGCAAACCGTTTGCCGTGGTCTGGCTGGAAGATCTCAGCGCCACGCTGGAAGTGGTTTTGTGGAATGAGGTCTACGTGAAAATCGCGGACGCCCTCGTGCTGGGACGCGTCATCGCGGTCCAGGGCACGCTCGACCGGCGGGACGATGCCCTGCGCGCCGTAGCGCAGAAGGCCAAGGTCCTGACGGCCGCCGATCAGACGCTCTCGCCTAACGAGTCCAACGGCAATGGGCGGGCCGATGATTCGCCGCCGGTTGTGCTTTATTTTCCGCCGGCCGCGGACGCGCGCGAGTTTCGACAAGTCCAGTCTTTTCTCGCCGCCTCACCGGGCTTATGTCGAGTCAGGCTGGTCTTTTGCCGGGCCGATGGGGAGTCGCTCGAAATGGATGCGGGCCCAAATCTTCGCGTGAAACTGACGCCGGAATTGCGCGCCAAGCTCGCCCCCTGGTTGCAGCGCGAAGAGATGGCGACGGCGGTTTAGGGAAAGGTGACCGGCGCGGCGCGGAGGGTCAGCGTCTTCCCGTGCGCCTGTTCATCCCAGCAGAAGGGAAAAGTCCGCGGCGAACTGGCTGGCGCTTCCGTGTCGGCCGTCGGATCCTGCGTCAACGAAATCGTCCAGGGCGCCGCGAAGAGGCTTCCATGAAGATCGATCCGCTCCACGGGCTGGGGTGAAACAAACTTCGGGGCGGAGCTGGAGAAGGCAAAGTCCGCCACACAATCTCCGGGATCGAGCCCGCTCGCATCGAGCAGCCTTGCGCTCGGGAAAAGTTTCAGCGCGACGGCGTTGAGGTCTTGGAAGTCGATTTCTCCGCGCGCAAAAACGTGGGTAGCGCTTTGTTTCAGCTGGACGAACTCGATCGTGGCCGCTGGCCCGGCGAAGGTCACTTGCGCGGAGAGAGAAGCGCCGACTCCGAATTGGCCGTCGATCAGATGCACGTCGCCCAGAATCCGCGGCTGGCCTAACGAATTAGAAATGGCCAGTTGGCCGCTCAGGATTCCGTCATCGAAAATTCCCGCCGTGAGAAATCGCGGCAATCTCCCCAGGAAGACGGCGGGAAAGCTCAAGGTGGCAGAGATTGGGCCCTCGGTGTTGAGACCGTAACTCGATTCGCGCTTTTGCAGCCGCAACGGGATCGCTCCCTCGAGCGTTACCGGGTCTGAAGACCCGGCAGTAGCGTTCGCTTTCACGCTGAAAGTTCCCGCGGCCAGGCCGGCATCGAGATCGGCCGTCACGCGTCTCGCATTTTCCCAGGCAAAGTCGTGCAGGTGGATTTCCGATCTGCCCTCGAGCGAGGCAGGAATTCCATAAAGCTCGAGCTTGCCTGCCGCCTGGCCCGACAGACTCGGCCGCGTGGTCACGGCGGCGGCGAACTCCGCCAGATCCATCGGATCGAGCGTCACATCGAGGTCGAAGTTTGGATCATCGCTTAGGGCGGCCTGCCAACCGCTGCGCGCGAGCAGTTTCGAGAGGGAGACCGGAATGAAAACATTGCCCTGCAGTTTTGGCTTGCCGTTCACATCCAGCCGGAGCGTTTGGAGCTGGAAATAGTCCTTCGCGACGGTGACGAACGCACTGAAGCCCGCGTGAGGATTGGAGAGATGAAATTGACGGAAGAAAATATTGTCCGCGCTGTAATCGCCCTCGAACTCCGCGTCGAAAGGGACCAGCGTGGATGACTGCGGATGAAGCTCGCGTCCGCGCGCGGAGAAAGTTCCGCTATGGGCCGAGTTATTTCCGCTGCCGGTCCAATTCAGCTCGAGCCTGCCGCCCAATCGCGCCGCCGCGAATGCTTCGGGAAGGAAGCCGGCGTACTGAGTCATTTCGCTGATCGAACTGTTGAACGAGCCGGAATACTGCCGTTCGCCCGCCAGATCGATGCTGGCTTTACCTTGGAAGGAATCATTTTTCTGCTTGAGCTCCACGCGCTCGATTTCGAGCCGCGACTCTTTGAAGGTCAATTTTGCGTTCAAGGACTCCACGGGTGCCCGAAAAAAGAGCAGCCCATTTCCCGACAAGTCGAGCGTGCCACCGACTTTTCGATCCCGCGCGTTAACGCTGCCATTGATGGCGATCTTACCAGCAAAATCGGAGGGACTCGCGCCGAAGAGCCGGGCGAAGTCGCCGAGGTCGTTGATCGACGCGGAAATGTTTCCGCGAAAATCGGGCCGAAGGAGATCGGCCCAGTGCTGGGGCAGGACGAATTCTCCGGTCAGCGTCAGCTGGTTATTGCGCTGCTTGACGTAAAGCTGTTCGATCTCCACCTCGCGGTTGTAGAGAGAAGCGCCCACCATGATCGTATCCGCGGTGCGGTCCCGCCAGGTCAGTCCGGTGACCTCCGCCCAAACCGAAGCAGTAGCTTCGCTGAGATTGGTCGCTTCACCGCGAAAGGTGAAGCGCGAGGCGCGCAACGATCCGTTTGCGCGATCTGTCCAATCCAGCGCTTCCGACATTTGGGCGAGAGAGATTTCCGAGGCGCTGCCTGCCACGTCCCAGATCCGTCGAGCGCCGCGATCGTCGCTGGAAACGCGGGCCCGCAGTTTCCCGCCGAACGCGTCCAGGGCCATCTCGAGATCGATTCTGCTTTCCGCGATGTGCGAGAGATCGATGCTGATTGCGTCGAGATCGAGACCACGGGCGAGGGAGAGCGCGCCAAGCGTGAGCCGGCTCTCCTGCCACGAAGTCGCGCCGCGGAGAGAAAAGAAAGTCTTGCGCAGCCAGGGAGAATCGACCGTCAGTTTTTCAGCGGTAAAAATGCCGGCTTCAATCTGCGCGCCGGAAAGCGTCCCGTTCTTCAGGTCGACCACGGTCTCGCCGTTTTCGACATGGAGCTGCGCGGCGGAAATCTTGAAACTATCCGCGAGCAGATCCGCCGCGAAGCGCCAGGCGAATCGTGCCGAGCTCGCGGGTGCAGGCGATTTCTCGCGCAGATCGACGGAAAGCGCGTCCACCGTAAGCGAGTGAAGAAGACGTCCGCGCGTGTTGCTGAAAAGAGCGGCGAGGTTGAGATCGAGCTCCACGCGGCCTGATTCCATGGCCACGCCGAACGGCGCATTTGGCTGGCTGACCACCCGAATTTTTTCAATCACCACGGGACGCAACAACGGCGCCGTGATTTTCCCCAGCTCGATGCTTAATCCTTCCCGCTGTCCCACACGCGCGGCCCAGAGGCGCAAGCCTCCGGCCACCAGCAAAGGCGCCAGGCAGAGGAGGAGAACCAGCGTGCCGAGCAGTGACGCCAAAAGAATGAAGATTTTTTTGCGCGGCATCAATGCCTCGATGTTTTAGCTGGAAATCGAAAGGGCTGAAAGCGGTAAGGTGGAGCGCGCGCTCTGTCGCGCGATGAGTTTCACAAGGGCCCTCGCATCGCGCGGTCGACCGCGAGATCCTACAGCTTCGCTTTCGCCGAGTCTTGGAAGGTCACGCGCACTGGCTTGCTCGCGTGCACCCGTTCCTGGAGCTGCTTTTGCAGCGCGACTTCCGCTTCCGCCAGCATCCCGCTCTCGTTCGCTTTCTGCCGCGCTAACTCCGGAAGCGCCGCGAGTTCGTTTTCCAGATCGGTGGCGGAGATGCGATTCCAAAATCCGTTTTCGAAGGCGAGGACTTCAGTCTGTTTCAAGTCGAGCCCCAGGATCGACGCGTGCGGGAGACGCACCGCGATTTCATCCGCCCGAATATCCACGGTAACATCCTGCTGCAAATCGAAGCCCGCTTTCGCGACGAACGAACCGTGCAGCTTGACCCGCTTCGTGCTTCCGACCCAGGTGTGGAGCAACTCGTGCTCGACTTCGATCTGGCGGGAAAGAAGCGTGAGTTCCGCGGTGGCCGTGGTTTTCTCGAGATAGACGCGGTCGCTAATCGTGACGCGCGGTTGCAGGTGCGCGATGTCCACGAATGCGTCGCGCACGTCACGGCCGAGCCGTTCGAGCTCGGTCGTGCCCTGGGTGGCCGTGCGGGCGGGCCAGCTTTCCAGCCGCAGAAAAATAATCGCGATCAGAACGGCGCCGATCAGGAAGATCAGGGTGAAAGCAACCGGCCAGGACAATTTGCGCCGCGGTGGAAGCGAGTTCGGATTCATCGATTGCATGTCCCCAAAAAAGTACCGGCCCCCACATCCGATGGACATGAAGGCCGGCTGTTCCCCCCAGAACGTCTTTTTTCCCTGCGCACGTTTTAGTCCACGTCACGCGGGCCTGCAAACTTTTTTTTCATAGTTTTTATACGGATATCTCACGCGACGGTTGGGAGCGGCTGGAATACATTGGGGGGTGAAGCTGGGCCTGCGCTACCAAACCACCTACCGCTACGATGACGCGGTCGGTTTCTCGCCGCACGATGTGCGCCTTTTTCCACGAAGCGATCGCTTCAGTCGCGTGCGCCGGCTCGACTTCAGCACGGTGCCGAAGGGAACCGTCCGCTATTCGCGCGACGTCTTCGAAAACATCGTGGCTTCCTGTTATTTTCCGGAGCGCTCGAAGGAGCTCGAGTTCCGGCTGGCGATCAATCTCGACCTGGATGAAAAGGATCCGTTCCATTTCATTCTGGAAAGCAGCGCAGTCGATACTCCCTTCGAATATGAGCCGGCCATCGCGAAATTGCTGGCGCCCTATCGTGAACGGCGGACGAAAGACCGGCTCGTCATCCCGGGCTGGGATCCGCCGACGACCAGAAAACGCCGGGACACCGTGAAGACTCTGGTCGGACTGAACAAGACGCTGCACGAATGCATCGGCTACGAGCGGCGCGAAGAAGGCGCGGCGCTTTCGCCCGCGGAAACATTGCGGCGCGGCCGCGGGGCCTGCCGGGACGTGACGGTGTTGCTCGCGGAAGTTCTGCGCCAGATGGGATTCGCGGCCCGCCTAACGAGTGGTTATCTGCGCGAGAGCGACACGGAGACGCGGCGGGCGGAAGGTTCGCTTCACGCGTGGACGGAGGTTTACCTTCCGGGCGCCGGGTGGGTGGGCCTCGATGCGACCAACGGTGTTTTCTGCAATCATAACTTTATTGGCGCCGCGGTCGGCCTGACCCCGGCCGATATCACGCCGATCAGCGGCGTTTATTTTCACAAGAAGCGAATTCCCGCGCAGATGACGAGCCGGCTGCAGTTGATTAATCTGTGAGCGGCGCGATGAGGATTGCTCGGCCGAACGCGTGTCATCCCGAGCGGCGCAGACGGCGAGGGATCCCGCCAATGGTATCGGCCACGCTAGCTCAGGTTTGTGTGATCGACTGTGCGACTGTGGGGTCCCTCGTCGTCTGCGCGACTCGGGATGACACGCGGTAAAGTTGGAGATCAAGTTCGATGCGTGTCTATGCTCAGTGAGCTTCAGCTGAAGAATTTTCGCTGCTTCGAATCGCTCGGGGTCAAATTGTCGCCGGGGTTTAATTTTTTCGTCGGTCGCAACGGACAGGGGAAGACGTCGATCCTCGAAGCTGCGTGCGTGCTCTTGCGGCTTCAATCCCAACGCAGCTCCACGCTCCTCCCGCTCGTGCGTTTCGGGGGAAAATCTTTTGGAGTTTCTGGCCTGCGCGAAAATCATTCGTTGGAATTTCGCTACAGCGCGTTACGCCGGAAGGTCTCCTTCGACCAGGTCGAACAGCGGACGTTGGACGAATATCTTCGGCTCGGTCGGGTCGTCTCGTTCGCCAACACCGACATCGAACTCGTGCGTGGCGGTTCAGAAACTCGGCGGCGTTATCTTGATTTTCTCGCGACGCAGATCGATCCGCTCTATCGCCCGACGCTGCGCGCTTACGAGCGCGCCCTGCGTTCGCGCAACGCCCTCCTGAAATCGTCCCAACCACGTCCGCGCGAACTGGCGGCCTACGATCCTCCCCTGCTGGAACACGGAGCAAAATTGTCCTTGATGCGGCTGGGGCTGGTCGATCGGCTGGCGCCGCTCGCGAGCGCGTCGCATCGCGAGATCAGCGGCACGGGCGAGAATTTGCAGATCGAGTTCGCGCCGGGGAACGGCGATGATTTTGCGCGAGACCTCGCGGAATCTAAAGCGCAGGAGTTGCGGCTGCGCCAGACGGTGGTCGGCCCTCACCGAGACGACATCCAGATTCGAGTCGAAGCAAAAGCGGCGGGTCACTACGCTTCGGAGGGACAGCAGCGGACCGTCGCGCTGGCGTTGAAAATCGCGCAGTCACGCGTTTTTGCGCTGGAAGAAGGCACGCCACCGTTGCTTCTGATCGACGATATTTTTGGGGAGCTCGATCCGGTCCGGCGCAATGCACTCCTGCAACATCTGCCGGCCGACGCGCAAAAGCTGGTCACCTCGACGAGCATGCAATGGCGGGAGGAGGCAGGTGATGGCCCAGTGTGGGAGCTGCGCGACCGGGAATTGATTCACGGGTAGGGCCGCCGCGCTGTGGCATCCGCAAAATCCCGACGGCGCAACGCGCCATCTCTACCATGAAAGAGTTTGCGAAAGGAGCAGGACAGCTTCTATTTTTTCATGCGCAATCTGGGAGACGGCCTGCCGCTGAACCTGGCCGGTTCGTTGCTGGTGGCCCATCCGAACATGCTCGATCCGAATTTTCGTCGGTCCGTGCTCTTTATCTACGAGCACGATTCGAACGAAGGAGCGGGCGGCCTCATCATCAATCGCCCGCTCGATAAGCAAGTGGTCGATCTGGTGAACGAAGAGCCGCCGGAAGGTCTCGCGGATGTTCCGGTTTTCCTGGGCGGGCCAGTCGGAAAGAATCAGCTCATGTTCGCCGCTTTCGAATGGGAAGCGGGCGAAGGGTTGAGGCTGAATCACAACGTCGGGGTGGACGAAGCACACGAACGCGCGGGGACCGATCCCGCTTCCATCCGGGCGTTTGTCGGGTATGCCGGCTGGAGCGCGGGCCAGCTCGAAGAGGAGATGAAACAAAAGGCCTGGATTTTGCAAAAGCCGACCCGGGCAGCGCTGGCGCCGGCGCGGCTGCCCAAGCTTTGGTTTGAAATAATGAGCGGTCTGGGCCCGTGGTATAAAATGCTCGCCGCCGCGCCGGACGATCCGTCGCTTAATTAGGAAAGTGCGCGGCGGGCCGGGGCTGAGTGATTAGAAAAACGGGCGTTTCGGTATTTTTAACTTGTCAGTGGTCGCTCATCACTGGTCACTCTCTTCACCATGATCATCGGCGTTCCAAAAGAAATTAAGCAGCAGGAGCACCGCGTCGGCCTCATCCCGTCGACTGCGACGACGCTAACGCGAAAAGGCCACACCGTTCTGGTGCAAAAGAGCGCTGGCATCGGGTCGGGTTATCCCGACTCAGATTACATCAGCGCCGGCGCGCAAATGATCGAGAGCGCGGAGGAGGTCTTCGCGAAAGCGGACATGATCGTGAAGGTCAAGGAACCGCTCAAGGCCGAGTGGGGATTGCTCCGGAAAGACCAGATTCTGTTCACCTACCTGCATCTGGCGGCGGGTAAGGAGCTGACGGAAGCGCTGGTGAAATCGGGCGTGACCGGCGTGGCTTACGAGACCATCCAGGTGGGAAATAAATTGCCGCTGCTTGAGCCGATGAGCGAAATCGCCGGACGCATGTCCGTGGTCATGGGCGCGTATTACCTGGCCAAACATAATGGCGGCAACGGCGTCTTGTTGGGCGGCGTGCCTGGAGTTTTGCCGGGGCGGGTGGTGGTGATCGGCGGAGGAACGTCCGGCGTAAACGCTGCGCGCATGGCGCTGGGCTTGAAGGCGGACGTGATCATTCTCGAAGTCGATGGCGAGCGGATGCGTTTCCTGGATTTGACCATGCCGAACGTGAAGACCCTGTATTCGAACGAAGCGAACCTGACGGAGTTGATGCCGAAAACGGACCTGTTGATCGGCGCGGTGCTCGTGCCGGGGGCGAAGGCGCCGAAGCTGATCACGCGGGCGATGCTAAAGGTAATGCGGCCGGGCAGCGTCTTCGTCGATATCGCGATCGATCAGGGCGGCTGCGCCGAAACTTCGCGGGCGACCAGCCATGACGAACCGATTTACGTCGAAGAGGAGGTCACGCACTACTGCGTCGCAAATATGCCTGGGGCCTATGCCCGGACCTCGACCCAGGCGCTGAGCAATGCGACGGCGCGTTATGTTGAATTGCTCGCTGAGTTCGGACTGGAAGGCGCGTGCCAGAAAGTGCCGGCGCTCACGGGCGGCATCAACACGCGGGGCGGCAAGGTGACCTACCAGGCCGTGGCCGAAGCACACGGTTTGAAGTACGAAGCGCCTTTCTAAACAGGTCGGGTAAAGGCAGATGCTTGCGAAAAGATTAACTTTCGCAAGGCCGGAAACTCAGGCGGTTCCGATTCAGCCTTAGTCCCAAGATGGGCAACCAATCCACAACTATGAAAAAACTAATCTGCATTTTGGCCAGCGCTGCGCTTCTCGGAGCGTGCGAACAGAAAACCGAAACCGTTGCGCCAGCTGCACCGGCTGAAAAGAAAACGGAAAATAACACGACGGTCGTAAATCCTGCCACGACGACGGAGAAGACCAAGGAAAACACGACGACCAACACCAATACGACGACGACCGCGCCAACCGCGCCGCCATCGAACTCGTCGAGCAGCAGCACGAGCACGAGCACAACGACGACCTCGAGCCCGAGCCCGTAGTCGCCCAGCGACCTTTACCCGAAAGTCTTCCCGTGGCTTCGTCCGCGGGAAGACTTTTGCTGTACGGGAATTGGAGATTTCCATAAGGCGGCCTGCCCCTCTTTGGAGACGGCCTGCCCTCAGGCCGTTGGGCGAGGGCGCGCCGGCTTCAATGAAGAGGCGGGTCAATTCCATCGCCCGTGTTATGTTCGAATCAAATGCCCCATTCGCCTGACCTGTCCTTCGCCAAGACGAAGCGCCTGGAGAAACCTGAGGAATTCGCCCGGGTGAAAGGCCAGGGGACCACCCATCGCGGCTCCAATATTTTACTGGGCGTGCTCGTGAACAAGGAAGAGGGACGGTTCCGAGCCGGCTTCGTGACCTCGAAACGAATCGGAAACGCCGTCGTGCGAAATCGCGTCCGCCGGCGTTTGCGCGACATCGTGCGGACCGAGCAGCCCCGGCTTCGGAAAGGCGTTTGGATCGTGGTGGTGGCGCGGCCCGCGGCCGCACGCGCGACTCATAGTGCGCTCAAAGATGAATGGTTGCGCCTCGCGGAGCGCGCTTCTATTTTAGCGCCCTGATGCTTCTCCTCATGCGTCTTTTCATTCGTGGTTATCAATTGATCGTGTCGCCGGTGCTCTCCTTTCTCGGCGGACCGGGCTCCGGCTGCCGGTTCCAACCGAGCTGCTCGAACTACTTTCTGGAAGCGCTGGAGGCCCATGGTTTTCTTCGAGGAACTTCGCTGGGCCTGCGGCGCATCGGCCGTTGTCATCCCTGGGGCGGCCACGGTCACGATCCCGTCCCGCCGAAAAATAAGAGGGGCCCACAATCTGATGTGCCCCATTCAAATCACCTCGTCTGTGAATAGCCGCGCAGGCACCGCTTATGGATCGACAAGCATGGATTGCCGTTACGCTTTGCGTCCTCGGGCTTATTGCGTGGCAGGTCTACACAGTCAGCCATCCACCGCCACCACGTGTGCCGGCGCTTACTTCACCGTCCCCGGCGCCCGCCGCGGCGGCTGAACAATCCCCCGCCGCCGCCTCGCCGGCACCATCAGCCAGCCTTGCTCCCGGCGCCGTCCCGGCCGCAACGCCGGTTCCATCCATCGCTCCTTTCGCGGAGAAAATCGAACCGTTGCGCAACGCGGATGTGGAACTTCGCCTGACCAACCGCGGCGCCGGCATCAGCGAAGCAGTGCTGCTGAATCACGGAATCGAAAACGGCCAGCGCGTAATCCTGAATTCGCCGGAGCGCATTCCGATCGGCGCCATCGTGGACCAGCCGGCGACACCTTCGCTCGAAGAATTCACCATGGTCCGGCAGGAGGACGGCAGCGTGCAGTTCGAGCGCAAGACTCCGGAGGGCGTCAACGTCCGGAAGCGGTTCTTCTTCCCTCCCACGACGGAGAAGAAAGACAATTTCGTCGCGGAAATGGATGTCGATTTTCGCAATGACGGGGCCCAGCCCTACAACAATCCCGGTTATTTCCTTTCCGTGGGATCGACGCGGCCGCTGCACCCGAATGACATGCCTTCCTACACTCGCCTCGTCTGGTGCATAGAAGGCAAAGTGAACGCAGTCGATGTGACCTGGTTCCCGGCGCAGAACTATCCGCTGGTCGGCGTCCAGAAACGCCCCGCGCAACCGACCCGCCAGGAAAAGGTGAATGGCGCGGAATGGATGGGGATGACGAATCAGTTTTTCACCACGCTCGTCACCTCCCTCAACTCGAAGTCGACGGAAATGTGGGCGCGACCGTTTGAGATCAAGGGGGCGGATGGCACGGTCACGCAGGGATTGGAAGGGGCGATGGGCATGCCCGGTTTCAAGCTGCAACCAGGCGAGAGCGCGTCGTTACGTTTTCAGCTTTACGCCGGTCCGAAACTCTATGGCCGGCTCGCGAAACTCGAACACGACGAAGCCGAGATCATGAACTTCGGGTGGTTCAAGCTGGTCAGCCAGTTCCTCCTGAACTTCATGAACCTGCTTTACGGGTGGGTCCACTCGTATGGAGCCGCCATTATTCTTCTAACCGCGTGCGTTAAGGGCGTGCTCTGGCCTCTTCAGAACAAGGCGAATCGATCGATGCGGAAGATGTCTGCGCTCGCGCCGAAAATGCAGGAGCTGAAAGAGAAATATAAAGACGATCCCACCCGGATGAACCAGGAGGTGATGAAGCTCTACAAAGAGCACGGGGTGAATCCGGTCGGCGGTTGTCTGCCGATGATGATCCAGATCCCAATCTTCTTCGGGTTGTTCAGCATGCTCGGTCAAGCCGCGGAGTTGCGGAACGCCTCTTTCCTCTGGGTGCACGATCTGTCCCAGCCCGACACGATCGGGATGATTCCCGGTTTGGGTTGGAAGATCAATCTTCTCCCGCTGCTGATGGGTGCGAGCAATCTCTGGCTGATGCGCATGACCCCGAAGACCGGCGACAGCACCCAGCGCCGGATCATGATGTTCATGCCGCTGATCTTTTTATTTTTCTGCTACAATTTCGCGGCGGCGCTGGCATTATATTACACGACGCAGAACCTCTTCACGATTCTGCAGCTTTATCAGAACCAGAAGCAGCCAATGCCGGTTCTGGAAAAAGTTGCGGTCTCGGGAAAGAAGTCGCGTAAAGGACGACCATGACGCCCAAGGAATTACTCGACACGATTCTCGGTTATCTCGGCTTCGTTGTGCAGATCGACGAGACGCAGAGTGAGGGCGGCAATCCCACGCTCCAGATTTACATGGAGGAAAGCCACACCCTCATCGGGCGCGACGGCGAGACGCTGGAAGCGATCCAATTCCTACTGAACCGGCTGATCCAGGCAAAGGACAAGGACGCGCCGAAAGTGATCGTCGATTGCGAGCATTACCGCTCGATGCGCGAAGATCGCATCGTGCAGCGCGTGCGGGAACTGGCGGAGCGGGTGCGAATTTCCGGGCGGTCCCTTCAGCTCGAGCCGATGAATTCCTATGAGCGCCGGATCGTGCACAACGCGTTTAAAGACGATCCGGACGTGGCGACGTGGAGCCCGTCGGATTCAGCGCGGATCAAGCAGATCACGCTGTTGAAGCGCCAGGCGAAACACGAAGCGGCGCCGCAGGGGTAGGAGGAGCGACGCCTTCGCGTTGCGTTCATGCGTGTCATCCCGAGCCGCGCAGACGGCGAGGGACCCCACAGGCGATCGAAGGTTACACAAACGAAAGCGGATTTTTCGGCAGTTAACGCCTCGTGGATCGGGAAATGACGGTCGTGTGCATTTATTCTGCGACTGTGAGGTCCCTCGCCGTCTGCGCGGCTCGGGATGACACGCGATTCTGGTACGAGCTAAGTCAGGCGATTAGAACACGAACACGATCTTTCCGCTGCGCTTATTCCGCGAGGCATGCGCGATCGCCGTTTGCGCTTCTTCGAGCGCATACGTCTTCTCCACCTTCGTGCGCAATAATCCGCGCTGCGCCATATCGAACAACGGCGCAAATGTCTCGGCGCGTTGTTGCGCCGTGGCGCCGTCATACCATTTGTTCACCCAGAATCCGGTGAAGCGCAGGTTCTTGAAGATGAGCATTCCATTCGGAATGCTCATTGGCTGCAGGCTCATCGCGCCGTAGGTCACGATCGTCGCTTCGGGCGCTAGCGCCTTCGCCATCCGCACGGCGCTCTCGCCGCCAACAGCGTTCAGCGCGAGCTGAATCTTTGCG
Source organism: Verrucomicrobiota bacterium (assembly GCA_041167585.1). GTDB lineage: Bacteria > Verrucomicrobiota > Verrucomicrobiia > Chthoniobacterales > UBA10450 > AV80. Next base: position 25,443 of record JBEEHV010000016.1, on the reverse strand, counting down.
CGTTGCGTCTGGGTTGCGACTTCGTCGCGGAGATTTTCGTCATCCATCAAAACCACATCGCCACCTTCCGCTCGAAGTTCCTCTACAAGCTCCGTGCGCCGAACGATGTTCACCGTCTTCAATCCCAGTTCGTGTGCGATCTGGATAACGGCGCGGCCAGCTCCTGAATTTGCCGCGTTCTGAATCACCCAATCGCCTTTTTGGAGCGACACAAAGTCATGCAGCATCCGCCACGCTGTGACCGGGTTCACTTTTAGCATGGCCGCCTGGACCGGCTCGATTCCATCGGGAACGACCACCAGTTTCTCCGCCGGCACTGCGCACGCCTCGCACCACGTTCCGAGGCTGTGCGGCAATATTACCAACTGGCCCACGGCGAGATTCCGTACGGCCGATCCGACCTCCACAATCGTGCCCGCGCCTTCCATTCCCGGCGTCGCCGGCAGCGTCGGTCGCACCGGATATTTCCCTTCGATCGCGTTTAGGTCGGCCGGGTTGATCGGCGCCGCCGTCATCCTGACCACGACTTCATCCGGCCCGGGTTGGGGCCACGGCTGCTCCACGATTCGCAGCACGTCCGCCGGAAGTCCGTGCGTTTGATAGATCGCGGCTTTAAGACTCTTGCTCATAGATGCCGCAGGCTTTTCATCCTACATCCAACGATCCCGCCAGCAATATGCAAACGGGCGCACGCGTCGCGCTCGCGGGCATGATCGTGAACCTCGTGCTCGCCGCCGCGAAAGTCACCGCCGGCCTGCTGGGAAATTCCTACGTGCTCATTGCCGATGGAATCGAATCCGTCCTCGATATCGGCGGGTCAGCTGTCATTTGGGGCGGGCTCAAATTCGCCTCACGTCCGCCCGATGAGACGCATCCCTACGGCCACGGAAAAGCGGAACCGATGGCCGCGGGAATCGTTGCCGTCGGCGTCCTCCTGGCCGCGATCGGGCTCGCCATCCAGAGCGCGCGCGAAATCTTTCTGCCCCATCACGCGCCGGCGCCATTCACGTTGATCGTTTTGGTCGTCGTGATTGTAGTGAAGGAATTCCTCTATCGCTCTGTCATCCGGCTTGGAAAAAATGTCGAGAGCACCGCGGTCCAAACCGATGCCTGGCATCATCGCGCGGATGCGATGACCTCGATTGCCGCGTTCATCGGCATCTCGATCGCCCTGATTGGGGGCGAGCGCTGGCAGAGCGCGGATGCATGGGCCGCGCTGTTCGCCTGCGCGATCATTGGCGCGAATGGCTATCGACTCCTGTTCCCAGCCCTGCACGAAATGCTGGACACGGCTCCGCGCGGCGAAATCGTCGCGACCATTCAAGACGCCGCCGCATCGGTTCCGGGAGTCCTCGAGGTGGAGAAATGTCTCGTCCGGAAAATGGGTCTCTCGTTTTACGTCGATCTGCACGTGGGAGTAGAGGGAGGAATCTCGGTGCGCGACGGCCATCACATCGCGCATCAGGTGAAGGACGCGATCAAGAGCGCTGATGCGCGCATCGCCGACGTGCTCGTGCACGTCGAGCCGGCCGGTTCATAGGTGGATCGCGCGATCCACCTAGAGTTTCGCGCGCAAGATTTTTTCGAGAGCGTTCGTGAGGGAATTGCGCGCGATCCCAATCTGTTGGCGGAAAGAATTCAGCCGGGTGAAGGCGCTCGGATGCGTCGCCACATAAGCGGCCAATCGAAGGTAGTTCGTCTTTTGCTTCTCGAGGTCGAAGAGGACCTTCGATGGAGCGGGCAGCGGTTGCGCCGGGGTATCGCTGATGACGCGAAGCGACAGCATCGGCACATTCCGAGCGGCGCAGGCCGCGGCGATGCATTCCGTCTCCATATCCACCGCTGCCGCGCCGCTATCCTTCGCTAACCATTCGCGGTCACGTTTGGAATCGGTCACCCGTCGAGCCGTGACCAGTTTTCCAAGGAAGAGCGTCTCTTCCGCGAAATCGAGCTGCGGAGAACCCAGGAGCGCCGGGCTCGCGAAATTCTCCGCGATCAGCAGGTGACCGACCTGCAATTCTTCCTCCAACGCGCCCGCGAATCCGGCGCTAATCAAGTATTCGAATTCCTGGCGTCGCAAAAAAGTCTCGATTTGTGGCCGGCAAACTTTCTCGCCCACGCCGGTATGAAGAACCGCCACCGATTTGCCATGGATCCGACCACGGATGCTTTCCACGCCGTCGCGTGAATTGACACTTCGGTTCTGAAGTAAGCCAACGAACTCCGAGCTTTCCGCTGGCAGTGCGAAAGTGATCCCGATCATGGAAAAGAGCTAATTGCCCGGTCGCCCGACGCTTCGACCAATCTAAGGACTTGGAGAGGTTTGGGCTTCGGTGATGCGGACGTAGATGTTCTTTTTCTCGTCCGGCCCCGCCGCTTTTTCCGTCGTGGGAGCGGGCGTTGGAATATCGGCGTGGGCGAGGGGAGCAACGGCGCGACGGAACTCCATCTCACGTGCTATTGGAATTTGGGCCAGAACAGTGAGACCACCAGCATCCGGCGGCGCCTTGGCGGCGGATCCGCCACATTGGGTCGCGAGCAAAACGATGTTGTTCGCGAGAGAATCCTGCTCGCTCAGCCGCGTGAATAATTGGATCTCATCGCCACCCAGGGTAGGCGTGGTCATATTGCGCTCTGCCGCGTTTTTGACCGAGGACTCAACCTGCGCGTGGAGGGCGGCCTCTTTCGCTTGTTGCTGATTGCCGGCTCGCTTTTTGCCGACAATGAACAAGATCCCGAAGAGCACATTGAGCAAGACCAGTGCGGCGAAGGCGGTGGCCACTCGCCTGCCTAATTTTCCGGCTGCCTCCGAGGGAATTTCGAGGTCCTGGCTTTCCCCGAGCACTTCCCGCGACCCTCGCGAACGCTGGTGCATGGCCCGCGCGATTTCGAGTTCGCGTTGCAGCTGGGGATCGGCCGCAAGTTGCGCCTCTAATTTGGCTCGATCACCATCGGAAAGGGTTCCTTCGAGGTAGTCGAAAAGTTTCTCGGGACTCATGCGAGCGACCAGCATCGTCATGCGGCGCTGGACGGGCAATAGGGAAAAACCTCACAGAGCCTTCCGGTATTGCTCTTTACCAGCGTGGAAATAGATTACCCGCCTCGTGGATGAAAACGGAGAGGCACTTCCTTCAACGCGTCGGACCTGGCTCCGTCGCGTCGGGTGGGGTCTGCTCGTTTTTCTCGCGATCGTGCTGATCTTTCATCGCCCGATCATTTTTCACATCGGCGGCGCCATTGCGAATAACTACGCCGCGAAGGCGAACTTGAAAATCGATTGCGCCTTTGAGGGGTCGATTTTCACCGGCCTGGTCGTCAAAAATCTTCACGTCGTTCCTACCGGCCCCACCATCGTTGAGTCGATCGATGTCGATTACGTCCGGGCTGACTACAGTCTGCTCGATCTCTGGCGGCATGGGATGACTGAGGTTCTGAAGAACGCCGAGGTCCGAACCGCGCGCGTCGTCTTGAATCCGGCTAAAGCGTCGTTGAAACCCAAGGTGCCGAAGCCTGACGAACGGATCACGCTGTTTCCGGTATTCCCGGAGCGGCTCCGTCTTTCCGACATCAATCTCCGCGTTCGTTCTACCACGGAGGCGCAGGATTTCGTTATCGAACACTTCGACCTCGATCTTGACCCAAAGAAGCCGGGCGAAGTGCACCTCGCTACTCTGCAAATTCCCAATGCGCCCGCCTGGGAAAATGTGGCCGCGCGGACTTCCTATACGAACAAGAATCTGATCCTGAGCGGTCTGGTCCTGGACCCGGAAAACCAATTCCGGCTCATCGCGATCGACGCGTCGCGTATTAAAACAAAATCGATCGAGATGGTGCTCGATGCGACCCTGGCCCACGGGACGGTCGCGGGCTCGGCGGCGTTGAGCGAGACGGCACATTCGCTCAACACCAAGCTGCGGCTGGTGGCGGAAAACGTTTCACTCGATACCCTGCGCGGTTATCTCGGCCGGCCGCCGGAATTTCTGGCCGGCGACGTGCAGCGGCTGGCGATCGAGTCGAGCGGCGCGATCGATTCGCCGCGAACCTGGGATGTAAAACTTGAGGCGCAGGTCAACAACTTGCGGCGCGATAATCTGTTCTTCGACCAATGCATCGTGAAGCTGACCGCGCACGACGGGATCGCGACCGTGAATTCAGTTGAAGCCACCAACGGCCTGAATAAAATCGCGCTGAACGGAACAGCCGAGCTGCCGGCCGACATTCGCGAGTTCGGACGCGCGCCGGCTCACTTCGAAATCAGCGGGACGCTCCCAGACCTGCAATCTCTCACGGCGCATTTTGCCCAGCCGGCGACCGGCGCGGCCTCGGTTACGGGAACGATCGAGATCAAGGATGCCGTGCTGCGCGCAGACTTGGTCCTCGCGGGGGGACCGGTCACGTACGGTGACGGTTGCGCCGCGCAGGTGAGCGGCACCGTGAGAGCGTCCAAGGAAATGCCGCGGACGGATGTGGTCAGCGCTTACTACGAGAACCTGCGTTCGCAGATCCATCTCGAAATGACCGACGTGCATTCCGGGGAGAATGTTTTCGATTCCGTCCAGGCCGATATCACGACGGAAGGCGCGAACCTGAAGGTAGAGCGCGTGGTCGCTCTCCGGAAACAGAATACGTTCATGGCGTCCGGGAGTTATGTTTTGCCGGAGGATTTCTCGAAGGCGAGAACGCAACCGGCTAATTTCACGGTCTCGTTAGGCGCGGTCGAGCTGGGCGATTACTGGCCGGCCACTTCTCCGAATCGGATCACCGGTCCGGTCCAGGTTTCCGGCGACGTGAAAGTCACCGACGGCAAGGCAGACGGCTATCTCTCGATCTCCGGGTCAAATCTGAAGCTGCGGAATTTGACGATCCCGGAGGTCAGCGCGCAGGCTTCGATTTCCAGGAACGTCGTTTATCTCAATGACGTTACGGTCAAATTGAACGAGCGAGATTACCTCGGCGGGAGCGGTGTGTTTTCGCTCGACCCACCCTACGCTTACAGCGGCAAGGCCTTTGCCAATGTGGCGGACATGGCTCGCCTGAAACCGTTGCTGGCGGCGATGGGGAACGATAACGAAATCGCCGGCTCGCTTATGATCGACTGGCAGGGGGAGGGCCAGGCCGCTGAGTGGAAGCATACGGGCAAGCTGAAGCTCACCCTGGAGAAAGGGCGGTATGCGAACCTGCGCGCGCTTCAGGCGAACATCGATGCGAGCTATTCGCCCGAAGGTCTCGATGTTCCGACCATTTTCCTCGGCAGCGACAAGATGGATTTTCAAGCCATCCTCACCGCGAAAGGATCGACCCTCGAGATCACGAAGATCCAGATCGACCAGGGCAAAGCCAAGTATGCGTCAGGTTACATTTCCCTGCCGTTCGTCTGGAAAAATCTGGGAACGAGTGAGCCGCTCTTTCCTTCGGATGGCAAGGTGCTGATTACCTTTCAGTCGGAGAACCTCGATCTGAAGAAACTTTTCGACGACCTGGGAGCGAAGCCGCTCGCGACCGGGTTGCTCAACGTGAAGCTCGATGCGCAAGGCACGCTCGCGCAGCTTGGCGGCCGGCTCGATGTGCAAATGCGCGATCTGCACAGCGCGAATTATCCGAAGCTTGAACCGGCGACCTTCGATCTGGTGGCCGAACTGCAGAACAATCAGCTCGCTTTCAACGGCAAGTTGCAGCAAACCAAGATCCAACCGGTGCAGATCACGGCGAACCTTCCCTTCGACCTTTCGAAAATGATCGCTGAGAGGAAATTCGACGAAGAGACGCCGCTCAACGCGAAGATCCAGTTGCCGCGCAGCTCGGTGAATTTCCTGCGGCAATTTGTGCCGGGCATTACCCAACTCGATGGCGATCTTGCGCTGGACGTGAACCTCCAGGGCACCGTCGCGCGGCCGTCGCTCAGCGGCTCCGGCGACATCACGATCAACATGGCTCGTTTCACCAACGCAACGCTGCCTTCACTAAGCGGATTTCACTCGCGAATGACTTTCGACCATGACGTCTTGAACTTCGAACGCTTCAACGGCGACCTCGCCGGCGGGCCGTTCACGATTTCCGGCCGCGTCACTTTTCCCAAGCTGATCGAGCCGACTCTCGATTTCCAATTGAAGGCGCAAAGCATTCTCGTGGCCCGCAACGATTCGCTCACCGCGCGCGCGGATGCCGACATCAAAGTAACCGGCCCGCTCAAGGCCGCCACGGTGACCGGTTCCGTCGCGCTGACCAACAGCCAGTTCCTCAAGAACATCGATCTGCTTCCGATCGGGTTGCCGGGCCGGCCCGCGCCGCAGCCTCCCAGCGAACGCCCGGATTTTTCCGTAACGGAACCGCCAATCCGCGATTGGAGATTCGATGTCGCGATCAAGACCAAGGATCCGTTTCTGATTCGAGGAAATCTCGCGAATGGCGGGGCGATCAGCGATCTTCGGCTGACCGGCACGGGGCTGCGTCCGGAGCTTCAGGGGACGGTGCGGCTGGAAAACGTCGAAGCGACGCTGCCCTTCAGCCGGCTCGAGATCGCGCAGGGCTTTCTTTATTTCGACCCAAGCGATTCCTTCAACCCGAAGATCGATTTGCAAGGCACGTCACTGATCCGCGATTACACCGTGCATGTTTATGTTTACGGCACGTCGCTTTCGCCTGAGGCGGTTTTCACGAGCGAGCCGCCGTTGCCGCAGGAAGAAATCATTTCCCTTTTGGCCACCGGCGTAACCCGTGGCGAACTCATCGGAAACAACAGCGTTCTCGCCGGGCGCGCGGCGATGCTTCTGGTGCAACAGCTCTACCGGAAGGTTTTCAAAAAGGGACAGGCGACGAAGAGCAACTCTGTTTTCGACAGATTGCAGGTGGATGTGGGCAACGTTGATCCGCGCACCGGCCAGCAAACGGTGACTGCTCGCGTCAAAGTAAACGAGCAGTTCGTTCTCATTGGCGATCTCGGTGTCGGCGGAGATTTTCGAGGCATGGTGAAGTATTTGCTTCGATTCAGATAAGATGAGGCGCGTGTTTTCAGTGCTGACTTCGGTTGTTTGCTCCACCCTCGTGGCGGCGGGAGTTTTCGCTCAAACCGCCGTGCCCGTGCCCAAGGTGGAGGAAAAGGATCGCGCGCAACGGAAGGTCGAGAAGCAGCAGGAGAAAAAAGCGCAGCGCACGAGCGTGATCGAGTTCCGTGGCCAGACTGCGTTCGACGAGAAGATCCTTCGCTCGCAGCTGAAGGAGCAGCTCACGACACTCGACCAATACGGGTTGACCGCCGCCCGCGGAGATGACGTGGCGTTTTTTCTCGAGCTGTTTTATCGCAAGCAGGGCTACTCGAAGGTCAGCGTGCGTTACACGATCGAGTCCGGCGACCGGCTCCGCCTGGATATCAACGAAGGTCCGCTGGTCACGCTGGGCGTGGTGAATTTTGTCGGTAACCAACACCAGCCGCCCGAGACGTTGTTTGACTACGCGGTGGGTCCCACGCGCGAACGCTATTCCTCGATGCAGAAGAAACTTCCCTTCGTGGCCGCGGATATCGAGGAAGGCGCCGACCTCGTGCATCGCCTGTACATCTCGCAGGGGTTTCTCGACGCCAAAGTCGATCCGCCGATTTACCATTACGCCGAGGACGGCTCGCGCGTGGACGCGACCTTCCCGATCACGGAAGGCCGGCAATACTTCGTCGGTCAGCTTACTTTTTCGGGCGATACCATTTACGGCGGAGAAGCGTTGAGCGGGCAGATGCTCGACCTGATCGAGCAGCCCTACACGGAGAGCCGCGTTTCGGATATCCCGCGCCGGATGCAATCGTATTTCCGGACGCGCGGCTACTACGAGGTGAAGGTGGATGCGATTGGGAATCCCGCGGCCGCCCGCAATGGTCACGTGCCGGTGCAGGTCTCAATCAGACCCGGACCCCTTTACCATTTCGATGGCGTGACGGTGAAGGGTCTCGATCGCCTGCGCCCGATTTATCTTTCGCGCCGCTTCAGCAAATTCAGTGGCAAGACCTACAGCCCGGAGGTGGTCGATGAGAAATTTCGCGAGCTGATGCGATCCGGTTTGTTCACGGTTCTTCAGATCAAACCGACGCCAATCGGTGGCAACGCCCTGCGCCTCGACATTTCGGCCGAAGAAGCAAAGAGCAAAGAGATCGGCTTTTCGCTGGGCTACGGTTCCTACTCCGGGCCAATCATCGGGGCGAGTTATCGCGACCGAGATCTCTTCGGCTACGGCCGGCCCCTAACGACTTCGATTGAATGGTCGGGTCGCGGATATAAAGGAGAAATTCTTTGGGAAGATCCCTACTTCTTCGATTCGGAGTTTGGTTTCAAAGCGCGGCTTGCCGCCCTCACTTTCGATTTTGACGGATACACAAAATTCGAGGCCGGCACCCGGTTCGACCTGACCAGGAAGATCTCGAAACACTACGAGATGGGGCTGGTCCTGACCGAGCGCCACGTCGAAGTAACAAGCGCTTCGATCGATCCCGAGTTCCTGGGGCGCACTTCTTATTTCGTGAGCTCGATCGGGCTCACTCAGACCCTCGACCTGCGCGACAGCAAGGTGAATCCGAGCCGTGGGCTGATCTTCGATAACAGCATCGACCTCGCGGCGAGTGGGATCGGCAGCCAGGTCGACTTCATCCGCAGCACGGTGCGGCTGACTTATTTTCTGCCGATTGGGGCGGAACCGAAACCGGGGCAGATCGATCGCCGGACGTTGCTCGCGTTCGGCGCACGAGCCGGGATCATTCATAGCTTGAATGGCGACGACACGGTCGCGGAGATACCGATCGACGAGCGATTCTTTAACGGCGGTAATACTACCGTCCGCAGCTTTGCTGAGAGAGATCTGGGCCCGCAGAATAACGGCTATGCGATCGGCGGCGAGTTCTTCACGGTTTTCAACGTGGAATATACCTTCCCCGTTTACGGCGAGCTCCTGGGCGCCGTGTTTGTCGACGCGGGTAACCTCCTGCCGAACTCGGGGGATCCGTTCGAGAAGGTCACGGCCGGTTTGGATAATATGCGTTACGCCGTCGGCCTGGGCCTGCGCTACAAACTTCCCATCGGTCCGGTCCGCCTCGACTACGGCTTGAACCCCGACCGGCGCGAAGGTGAAGACATCGGCGCCTTCCATTTCAGCTTCGGTTTCGCTTTTTGATGGAGCCGAGTCCTCCCGCAGCCCGGCTCGGCGATCTGCCTAACGAGGAGTTTCGCGAGCGCCTGCACAAGTTGGCGGACTGGATGGCGGATTATCGAGAGCGCATCGCAGAACGGCCGATCGCGCCAAACGCCAGGCCTGGCGCAGTCCTCGCGCAGTTGAAGACCGCTCCGCCGGAAACGGGCACTTCGTTCGACGAAATTTTCGCTGACATCGAGCGCGTGATTGTTCCCGGCGTCGCGCATTGGGCGCATCCGCAATTCATGAGCTACTTCGGGTGCACTACGACGAATCCCGGAGTTCTCGCAGAGATGATTACCGCGGCGCTGAATGTGAACGCCATGACCTGGCGCACTTCGCCGGCTGCCACGGAGTTGGAGACGATGGTGCTCGATTGGCTGCGGCAGTGGCTCCTGTTGCCGGAGGAATTTTCCGGCGTCGTTTACGACACCGCTTCGATTTCCACCATGCACGCCCTGGCGGTGGCCCGCGAGGAAGCGAGCACTTCGGTGCGCACGCTGGGACTGTCCGGCCGATCCGAGCTGCCTATCTTTCGCATTTACACTTCGGACCAGGCGCACAGCTCGGTGGAGAAAGCCGCCATCGCGCTTGGGTTGGGAGAGCACAATGTCCGCCGGATCACGAGCGACTCCGAATTCCGTATGAATGTGACGGCGTTGCGCGAAGCGGTCGCAAGCGATCTGCGGCACGACTTCAAACCTTTGGCGGTCGTTGCGACCGTCGGCACCACCTCCACCGCCAGTGTCGATCCGGTGCGAGAGATAGCGGCCGTGTGCGCGGAACACCAAATGTGGCTGCATCTCGATGCCGCATACGGCGGCGGCCTGGCACTTCTGCCCGAACACAAATGGGTGACCGATGCCTGGAGCGAGGCGGACTCGCTCGTGATCAATCCGCACAAAATGCTGTTCGTGCCCTTCGATTTCAGCGCGCTTTATGTGCGCGATCTGGAACGCTTACGTCGCCTCTTCACTCTCGCTCCGGAGTACCTGCACCTGCGCGATCCCGCCGGGGCGGAGATCAACTACATGGATTACGGCGTGCAGCTCGGTCGCCGCTTTCGTGCGCTGAAGGCGTGGGTCGTGTGGCGCACTTTCGGCCGGGAAGGCATGGCGAGCCGCATCCGCGAACACCTCCGGCTCGCTCAACTTTTCGCCGGTTGGATCAGGGATGACGCGCGCTTTGAAATTTCGGCGCCGGTGATGATGGGAGTCGTCTGTTTCCGGCTCAAGAATTCGGACGACAAGGTCGCCGATCAAAAAAACATCGCGACCGTGGCCAGGATCAACGCCTCGGGCCAGGCTTATCTTACGCAGACAAAATTGCGCGGGCGAATCGTGATGCGCCTCGGATTAGGCAACGTGCTCACGACCGAAGAGCACGTCCGCAACGTCTGGAAAATTATCCGGGAAACTGTCGCTTCCCCGTCGTAATCGTGCTCGTGCTCCTGCTCGTGCTCGGTCGGTTTTCGATCACGAGCATGAGCACGAGCACGAGAGCGAAAAGGCGCCCGTTAGATGATCCCGCTGATCGCGCCGCACTTCCAGCAGGTGAACCAGGATTGGTGCTCTGGGATGGAGCATTCGGCGCCGCACTTCCAGCAGCTGAAGACCACGCCGCCTTTTCGGCCCTGCACTTCCTGCTGCTGAGCCGCCACAGGAACGCTCATCCCGCCTTCGCCTTCAGGCGTTCCGTCGCCATCCCATTTCATTGCCCTTCGTTCTGCTGCCATAAATACGGGTCCTCGTTTCTTGGAATCCGGGCCGCGTCCGAACTTACCGGACGCGGCCACTGAGAATTCGTTTTCGTTCTGACGAGCGGAATGCGCCGTCTTGTTATTTCATCTTCCCGATATGCATGAAGGCGATCGCCAACACGATGGCCGGGATGATCAAGGCGAACACGTTCCAGACGCCGAGCTTCATCAGGACGACTTGGTTAATCACCATCAGGATGGCGTAAAGAAAGACCGACCACTTCAGCATCTTCCAGAGGCCGATCATGCAGACGAGACCCACGACGGCGGAAAAGGCGAGATAGGCGGGATACCACGACGCGACGGCTTTGCCGACGTCGGAAAAGATCAACGGGACGGTAAGGGCCGCGCCAATGAAGCCGAGGATGCAGATTACGGATATGGCGGTAGGACGTGGACTTGAGGTGGTTACGGTTTCGTTCATTTGTTGAGGTCAGTTTTGGTTTAGCGTTAAGAACCCGAAGCGCTTTCTGAAGTGCCCGGGCAATGTGGGGGCGAGCGTGGCAAACATCGTTTGGCTTGTCAGTTAAAATTTTCGCGCCGCTGCCACTGCCTGTTCCGTTCAGGATTTGCCGGCGCCGTGACGGAGTCCTCTCTTTTCTAAGCACCGTTGAAGAGGGGCGGAGCGTGAGCTACCATTCCTGGTCGGAAAACAACCCACCTCACCATGGAAACAACAATCGCCGCTCCGAAAACAACTTTGCCCACGGAAACCGATTTCCTGCCGCTGCAAGGAACCGACTACGTAGAATTTTGGGTCGGTAACGCCAAGCAGGCCGCGCATTATTACAAGACAGCGTTCGGCTTTCAATCGCTGGCCTATGCCGGGCCCGAGACGGGCGTAAAGGATCGCGCGAGCTACGCGATCCGGCAGAACAAGCTCACTCTTGTTCTCACCACGGCGATCCGGCCGAACAACCCGATCGCGGATCACGTGGCTTTACATGGGGACGGCGTGAAGTTCATTGCGCTGAAAGTCGAGGATGCGACTTCCGCTTGGAACGAAACGACGAAGCGCGGCGGCAAGAGTTACCTGGAGCCAACCACGCTGAAGGACGACAAGGGCCGCGTGGTCATGAGCGGTATTCATACCTACGGCGACACGGTGCACCTCTTTATCGAGCGCGGCGATTACAACGGCGTTTTCATGCCCGGGTTCCGCAAATGGGAGAGCAACTACAATCCGCCTGAAACCGGCCTCCTGTATGTGGATCATTGCGTCGGTAACGTCGGCTGGAACCAAATGAATCCGTGGGTGAAATTTTACGAAGATGTCATGGGCTTTCGCAATATCCTGACCTTCGACGACAAGGACATCTCGACCGAATACTCCGCGCTCATGAGCAAAGTGATGAGCAACGGAAACGGCTTTGTGAAGTTCCCGATCAATGAGCCGGCTGAAGGAAAAAAGAAATCGCAGGTCGAGGAGTATCTCGAGTTTTACAACGGCGAAGGCGTGCAGCATTGCGCGCTGGCGACGAACGACATCCTCCAGACGGTGTCCGATCTGCAAAGCCGCGGGGTCGAGTTCCTGAAGATCCCGACGACCTACTACGACACGCTGCCGGATCGCGTGGGTCATATTGACGAAGACCTCAAGCCATTGAGCGAGCTCGGTATCCTGGTGGACCGCGACAATGAAGGTTATCTGCTCCAGATTTTTACCAAGCCGGTCGAAGACAGGCCGACGCTCTTTTTCGAGATCATCCAGCGCAAAGGCGCGAAGAGTTTCGGCAAAGGTAATTTCAAGGCGTTGTTTGAAGCGCTTGAAAAAGAACAGGACGCGCGCGGAAATTTATAGAGGAGAGCCACATGCCGTATTATCAGAAGCTTGGTCAGGTTCCGAAGAAGCATCACATCTGGTTCCACCGGAACGGGAGCGGGCCGTCGTTCAAAAATGAGGGCATAGCCTACGAGCACGTCATCACGACGGAAGGCTTCAACGAAGCCTACTCGATCATCTATCATTTGCGCCCGCCGACCCGGGTGCGAAACGTCGAGCTGATCAAATATTGGGCGCCGAAGAAGGTCACGGAAAGCCCGCTCCGACATCATCACATTAAGACGGCGGAGATTCCGCGGCGCGGCGATCTCTACACGGGCCGGATCCCGATGCTATTCAACGAGGACATGACCGCTTATCGTTCGCGGCCGGAAAAAACCTACGGAGAATTCGAGTACTACAAGAACGGCGGCGCCGATGAAGTGATTTTCGTTTTCCACGGCGGCGGCACGCTGGAAACCGTCTTCGGCAAGCTGCGTTATCGCGCGGAAGATTACATCGTGATTCCCCGCGGCATCACCTATCGGCTCGTCCCGGACAAGGTGGAGGAGGAAGATTACCTCATCCTGGAATCCGCCGGTCCAGTGCGAATTCCGCAACGTTATCTGAACCACGAAGGCCAGATCCGGATGGGCTCGCCTTATTCCGAACGCGATTTCCATGGGCCGAGTGAGATGCTCACAATCGATAGCGAAGAAGACGTGGACGTTCTGGTCAAGGATGGTCCCCGGCTTACGCGCATGACGCTGGCCCAGCATCCCTTCGATGCGCTCGGCTGGGATGGATATCTTTATCCGTTTACTTTTAACGCGGCCGATTTCGAGCCGATCACCGGCACGGTGCATCAGCCGCCGCCGATTCATCAGACCTTTGAAGTTCGCGGCTACGTCATCTGCACTTTCGCACCGCGCCTTCTCGATACCCATCCCGAAGCCGTCAAGATTCCCTGGGTGCACGACAACGTGGAAGCCGATGAGGTTCTATTCTACGTCCGCGGAAACTTCGGTTCGCGCCGCGGCATCGAGAGCGGCTCGATCACCTTGCATCCGCGCGGGATCCCGCACGGACCACATCCGGGCACAATCATGGCGAGTAAGGACGCGCTCCGCACGGAAGAGCTCGCCGTCATGTTCGATACCGCGCATACGCTCGAGCTCACCGAGGAATCGCTCGCGCTCGACGACCCGAAATATCCGCTGAGCTGGTTGGATTAATTACTGCGCCGCTCAGCGCAACCAGCACCAGGTCACAAGCAACACTTCCTGGCCGGCAATAGGGGACGTGTTTAGATCCACGATATGGACACTTGCCACGTCTGGATCGGCTTCAATCCATCGGTGAGGGTCCACGCAGGCTAGAACGTGGCTGCCGGACGTCGTTACGGCCAGATCACCAGGTCGCAGATTAGGCGCTGCTCGCATTGGCATCGGAACTCCATCTCCAATCGGTACGGTGAGTCCCTTTCCGCCTTTGCCGAGTTCGATCGCGTTGGTGTCGCGCCACCATAAGGTAAAAGCAGCACGCAGGAGCGCCGGATCAACCGAGACAATTCCTTCGTCAGCAAGCGCGCGGGCCATGGCGGCTCGCACGAGACCGGAGCAGTCGATCCCGCGATGATTCTCGCCGCCGTAAACGTACCGGACACCATCGTACGTTTTCAGCCGGTGAACGAATCGTTGACGAAGTCGGGAGGTGTCCGTTTGGCTGCGGCCCGGCCAGAGGAGGAAGGCGCAGCATATGGCCAGCGCCAGGAGGAGAAGATTTCGCCACACCTTCCTTCGCCACACGAGGCTTACCAGCGAAATTCCAACGAGAACCCAAAGAGCAATCAAGCCCAGGCGAACGAGGGTCGTCCGCCAAGGCAGAAAAATGATCAGCCCGAGCAGACCCGCGCAGCAGAGAAACAAAATGAGCCTGGACCGCACCGAGTGTTAAGCTCCCGCAAAATAAGCATTATGCCAGTGACCAGCCAAGCCAGCGTCATCGTTTGTCATGGTTCAGTTGCGCGGTAGCATAGAGGTATGAAGCGCGATGGAAATTCCGAGGTCGCCACGGATCTCGCCCGGAATCACGAAACTGAGTTGGAAGCCGCGGAGCGCCGTCTCCGCAGCATTCCGCGCTGCGGTGCGGCCAAACTGGCCGGCATGGAGCGCTCGTATCTGGAGCTGCTCGAAGCGGTCGGAGAAGATCCGCAGCGCGAAGGTTTGCTCAGGACGCCTGCGCGCGCCGCGAAGGCCTTCGAGTTCCTCACGAACGGCTACCGGCAAAATCTCGATGACATCGTCAACCAGGCCATTTTCCATTCGGATGCGAGTGAGATTGTATTGGTGAAAGACATCGAGCTTTACTCGATGTGCGAGCATCATCTGCTGCCGTTCATCGGGAAAGCGCATGTCGCCTACATCCCGAACGGCAAAGTCATCGGGCTTTCGAAAGTAGCGCGCATCGTCGATGTCTTCGCCCGCCGGCTCCAAATTCAGGAACAACTCACCATGCAGATCGCTGACGCCCTAATGCAGGCGTTGCACCCGACCGGGGTGGCGGTCGTGATCGAAGCGAAACATTTGTGCATGATGATGCGAGGGGTTGAGAAACAGAATTCGGTTATGAAGACGTCGTGCCTCCTCGGCTCGTTTAAAGAGGACGCGCGCACGCGCTCGGAGTTCCTCGCCCTGCTGGCCTAACGAGCGCTGGCGCCATGCTCTTGACCGTCAGTAAGCGGCTCGAATTCTCCGCCTCTCGTCGGTTGTTCGTTTCAGGCTGGAGCGACGCCGAGAATCTGGCCGCGTTCGGGCCGGAAACCTCCGCGCGTTACGGCACCGGACGGAACTACGTGGCGTATTTCATTTTCTCCGGCAGCGTCGATCCCGCGACCGGAATGCTGATGAACATCAGCGAGATCAAGGAGCGAGCGGATCGAGTCCTGCGCGCCGGTTTCGACCATAAATTTCTGAATGCCGACAACGAGGCGTTCGCAAACTTTCCGCCGACCACGGAAAGAATCGCGCGCCAGCTTTTCATCGATGCCGCGCCGCTCTTCCGGGCCTCCAGCGCCGAACTGGTGGCCTGCCACCTGGCGGAATCGGAGGAGCGCACCGCCACCTTCTATGGCTCCGGGATTGCTGAATCGAATTATTGGTTCGAGTTCTCCGCCGCCCGCCAGACGATGTCGCCACGCCTGAGCTCCGCCGAGAACGAAAAACTTTTCGGCGTGGCGGCATCTCCCTTTGGCCACGGGCACAATTACCGCGCGCGTCTGACCTTTCGGAGCGAGGCGGATTCCGGCGGCGATGCCTCACCCGCGCATGAGAATATTCATGGTTGCATCAAGTCGCTGCGCGCGCAGTTGGATCACAAAAATTTGAACCGCGAGGTGGCCGGCCTAACGAACGAACCAATCACCACCGAAAACCTTGCGCGATATCTCCATGCGCGCGTGTCGGAAACCCTGCCGATTCATCGAGTCCGCTTGCATGAGCGAATGGACTTCTTTGCCGAGTACTGGAAGGGCGGCAGCTATTTCCTCGGACTCCAGGTTCCATTCAGTGCTGCGCATCGATTGCACAGCCCTGTCCTCGGCGAGGAAGAAAACGTCGCGCTCTACGGCAAGTGCAATAACCCGCTTGGGCACGGCCATCTCTACCTGACCGAAGCGACGGTTGGCGGCCCGTTCGATGAACGCAGCGGCACCCTCATGGATTTCGTGGCCTTTCAGTCAGCCATCGCGGAAGCGGTCCGCCCCTGGCAGGACAAACATCTGGATCTCGAGATGGAAGAATTCCGGGATAAACCCTCGACCGGTGAAAACATTGTCCACGCGCTCTGGCCGCGATTCGATTCGCGGCTCGACGGCCGGCTCGTCCGCCTGCGCCTGTGGGAGACTACGAATAACCGTTTCACGTTGCGCAGACTGTAGCCGCCCTGCGGGCGGCGCGGGAATGCGTGTAGTCGCTCTCACGCTTCGCATTAGCGAAGCGGCTACAGGGGGCGTTCAGCGGGCTCGAGATTCGTCTTGTGATAGGTCACGAGCCGGAAACCCCACTCGATCAACGTCGCGTTGTCTTTGTCGATCGTCTTCCTGCCGTTCAGGAACGTCATGATCTGCTGCTTCAGCGCGTTCTGTTGTCCGGTCTCGTCCAGGATTTCGAAAATCTCCATCGAGAGCAGCCAGTCGTCGCCATGTTCCTTCTGCTGCGTTTCCCAAATCTCCCCGAGACGCTCGTAGCCGATCTTCCGCCCGCGGATGTCCCGCACCTGCGCGTAGAGATTTTCCAATCGCCTCCGCTTGGCGTCTGACGGCGATTTGATCGTGCGCTCGCGCGGGATCAACGCCACCTGATTGTAGGCGTCCTTGTCCGCCGCGCCGTTGAAGACCGAAACAATGCGCGTGCCCACCGCCATGTCATAAGTTCCCCAGCTCGGCTCAAACAAAACGCGGTCGCCGAACTTCGCGGTGCAATCTGAAAACGTCACCAGCAACAGTTCGTCGTTATTACGCAACAGCTTTTCGATCATTCCCTCAACGACAACCCCGCTCTCGAATTCCAATCGTGCGGCTTGGCCTTTGGTCAGCTCGGTCTGTTTCCAGTGGCCGATCGGCGACCCAAAACCGTCCTTGTGATAATCGCGCCCGTGACCGTCGAGTTGCTTGTTACCCAGGGCCAGGGCGGTCGGTCCCGTCGTTCGCAGGTAAATGGGCTGATCTTGATCGTCGGTGATTACGTCGGTAAACGTCCCCGATACCTGCAGGCCTGAGGAGTATTCGCAGGTGGCGGTGTTGTGGCAATCAATTGCCTTCTGAATTCCCTCCAGACCACCCACGCGAAACGCCATTTTGCTTGCGAATTCCTCCAGGACTTCGCCGAGCTGTTGGAAATCGCGCGTGACAAAAAGTTGCGGCTGCTTCGTGGTGATATCGAACGGCACATCCTGCGCCTCGATCGAATACGGGATCTTCTTCACCTTCGCTTCGAGGCAACTGACCGACTCACCGATCGATGAAAGCAACCCCGCGCCGTAAATCTTCGGCTTATCGAGCGAACCGATCAGGCCGTATTCCACGGTCCACCAATGCAGCCGCGAGAGCAGGGCCATCTCGGATGGATCGCCGAGATTCTTTTGTCGTTCCTCCACGAGTTTGGTCGCCTTATCGAGCGCCTCGGCATCGGGGTTCGGTTGTTCCTTCAAGATCGAGAGATGCCGGATCGCCTCGTAGAGTTCGAAGTCCTTCTTAGACGACATCGCCTTCGCGCCGACTTCGCCGAAGCGCTGCAAATAATCGGCGTATTCCTGATCGACAATGATCGGCGCGTGCCCCGCCGCTTCGTGGACGATGTCCGGGGCAGGTGTGTACTCGATGTGATTGATCTGCCGCATGTCGCAGGCGATGACCAGAACGCGGTAGGCCTGGAATTCCATGAAGGCCGCCGGCGGGATAAAACCATCCACGGCCACGCCGCCCCAGCCGATCTTGCCGAGGATCTCGTTCATCTCCTCGATTCGGGGAATGCGATCGAAGGAAATGCCGGTGTCGAGCAGACCCTGAAAGTAAAGTTTGTGCGCATACTCGCGCAGGAAAAAAATATTCTGACGCATGATGAAACGCCAGACCGCGTGGTCGACCGGGGTATATTCGTCGTAACGCTGGTCTACCGCGAACTGGAGCAGGTGCTTCGGTAGCGAAGCCACGGCCTTGTTGTTCATCGAAACAGGAATTGATTTCATAGCAGTGGCCACTGGCGCGACGCAGTTTAAAATATGGTCGATTGGAAACTGAGCAAGCGCATTCACCTGTGACCTATCCCCTGGCGGCTGGTAGGAACGCCGCGCTGCGGCGTGCGAAGGCGGTCACCTGGCTCAATCTCGCCTGCCTCGACGCGCCGCTCGTCTCCGGCGCCTGGCTCTGGCTCTTCGCCAAAGTTTTTCAGGTGCCCGTTTCGCCAGCTAACGGCGCCGCGCTCTTTCTCACAGCCTGGCTGATCTACCTCGCCGATCGTCTGGCCGACAGCTACTCGCTGCCCGCTGGCGGCGCGCGATCGCTTCGCCATGAATTCTGTCTTAATCATCGCCACATCTGGATCGCAGCGCTGGCGATCATCGCGGCCGCCGACGGCTTCCTGATCTGGTGGGGCATCGCGCGCGAAACCTTCATCGCTGGAACTGTCATCGGCGCGCTGGCTTTGACTTACCTGCTGCTGAACCACTCGTTAGGCGGGGCGTGGCCCGGGCTTCCGCTCAAAGAACCCGCCATTGGATTCCTATTCGCGGCCGGAACCCTGGTCGCTCTTTTCCCGGCCTTCCCGCCAATCTCCGTCTCGCTGGTCTGCGCCGGAATCGCTTTCGCCGGGCTCTGTGCTCTAAACTGCATCAGCATCGCTTTTTGGGAACGAGAGCTCGATGAGACGCAGCGGAAGGTTTCTCTCGCCACGCGTTATCCCGGTCTCGCCCGGCATCTGGGAAAGTTCTTCATCGCTCTTGCTCTGTGCTCTGGTCTGGGCGCGGTCGTCTTTCGAAACGCTGCGCCCATCTTCGGATGCGCGGGCTTGAGTGCTTTGCTGTTGGCGCTACTCGATTTCTTGCGAGAAAGAGTCGCGCGGGATCACCGAACAGCGTTGGCGGATCTGGTCTTGCTCACGCCGCTGCTCGCTCTCCTGGTTTAACGCGTGAGTTTCGACCCGATCGCGCCTTGGTATCGGACATTGGAGCGGATCGCTTTTGGTCAGGATCTCCAGCGTTGTCGCGTCGCGTGTCTAAGTGAGATCGCTGCGCCACGGCGTGCACTGATCGTGGGGGAGGGGGATGGAAGATTCCTGGTGGAATTGTTGCGGCTCCATCCGGAGGTCGAGGTCGATTGCATCGATGCGAGCGCACGCATGCTGCATTTGGCGCGGAAGCGGGTCAAAGAGCAATTCGGCGATGGTGGCGGTCGAGTCCGGTTTCAGCATCAGGACATAAATTCGTGGAACCACACCGACTGTGAGTACGACCTGATCGTGACGCATTTCGTTCTCGATTGCTTCCCCGCTTCGGCGTTGGGCGGCATTATCAAGAAGCTGGCCCGCGCCGCGACCGATAACGCAACTTGGTTGCTCGCGGATTTTTCTGTTCCGCGCGAGAGCGTCCCGCGACTCCGTGCCCGCGCCTGGCTGGCGGCAATGTATTTATTTTTCCGCATCACGGCGCGGATTCAGGCGAGAGAACTTATCGATACCACGCCATTCATGCAGTCCCAAGGATTCGCGTTAGCGCGGCAGTTTTTGTTTCGCGCGGGGATGCTCAAATCGGAGATCTGGCGCCGCACGTCCTAGTACCTTCGTCGGTGCTTGTCATCCCGAGCCGCGCAGACGGCGAGGGACCCCACAGTCGCTCTAAGATTACGCTAACCAGAACAGACAAACCCGACGGTGGCAGCTTCGTAGGACGCGGGAGCGACGCTTGCGTGGCTTTTCCTGCGACTGTGGGGTCCCTCGCCGTCTGCGCGGCTCGGGATGACATGCATTTAGCACCGCGTCCTACTTGGCGCCGTCTTCGCCCGCGCGTTCCTTCCGGGCGCGCCGCGCACGGGAAACGCGCCGCATCACCCAACCCACACCGATCAGGGCCAGCGCCCACGGCGCCACAAACGCGAGCGCCACGCCGATCATGCGCGCACTCCACATCAAAGCGCCCGCGCCTTGCCCGATCGTTCGCCGCAGCGTAGCCATGACGCCCGTCTCTTCCGAGACAATGTTGCCCTGGCTGTAAACCTGGATCGAGATATCGGCCGGCGCATCGGCTTCGTTCACTTGCGAATTGGGCCGGTCGTCGCGGTGCACACTAACGTTCTCGACTTTGCCCAGCGTATTGAGTGATTCCATCAGCGCGCTGTAGTTCTTCATCGGCACGCGCAGCGAAACATTCGCCGATTCGCGCCCGTTCGGATCGCGCGAGAAGGACGAGCTGCGGATGCGGCCGCTCTGCTTTTCCGCCAGCTCGCGCAACTGCTTCGTTTTGTCGTTCACCTCGGACGAGCGAATCCGAAGCGAGGTTTGCTGCAACGATTGTTCCTGCTCATCCCGCGAGATGGTGATGTTCAGCGTGACTTTGTCCCGCTCGGTTTTCGCGTTCTCTCCGAGTCCGTCACCTCCCTGTGAGACGCGCTCGGTCTGCACCTGGAAATTCTCCACCCGGGCCATCGCTTTCACGCGAGTGATGATGGCTTCGCTCTCTTCGGGCGCGATCAACATATAGACGTAAGCGGAAACGCGCCCCGTGTTATCGCGATTGATCTGCGCGTTCGTGATCTGCACCTTGGCTGACGCGAGCGCTTTGATTTCGTTGTAGCTCTTCTCCACATCGGTCGCGTAGAGCGATAGCTGCGCGCGTTCCTTCAGGAGAAACGCCGCCGGAATGTTCATGTTCTTCTCGGCCAGTTGAACGGTCACGGTGGCAAACTGCACCTGCGAATCCATGAACTTCAGTTCACCTTGCATCGTCTCGATTTCCTCGCGCACGCGACCGAGCTCCTTTTCGACTTCGAGCAGGTCCGCAACGTCCTTGCTTTTTGTTTTAAGGATTTCGATCAAGCGCTGCTCCATCAGGCGCGCGTTCTTGAGCCGCGATTCCGTGTCGAAATATTGCTTCGTCACGTCCTCGGTGGTAAGCGCCTGGTTCTTCAGTTCGCCCAGTCCGCGCAGTTTCAGCAGAAACCGGTCGAGATTGTCGGGCAGGACCTTGACGATGATTTGCCCGCGCAATTTTCCGTTGGCCTGTTTCTCCGAGCTGCTGGTCGCGACGTAACCTTTATCTTCCGCGGCGAACGCGGTGATCTTCTGGATCGCTTCCTCGAAGCTGCCGACTTCCAGTTCCGCCGTGGCGTTGCGGACCAGTTTGCGATTCGCGAGCGGGCTCGGCGTGCTCGCAGGTGCTTCCATTTCGGATGCTGCTACCGTTGTTGCGCTATCGGTTTTCGCTTGCTCATCTTTGAACTCTGCGACTTTGGCCTTTGTCCGTGGCGCCTGGAATTCCGCCTTGTCCTGGGCCGGAGGCGGCGCCGGATTTTGCGCCAATACTCCAGATGTAGGCGCCGAACTGACCACGGCAAACTGGTCCGGGTGGCTAACCTCATTGTTAGTCTTGGTCGGAGCCAAACTCTCGCGCCGTGCTCCGGGCGCCGACTTTGTTGCGCCGGAGTCGAACAGGTTCGCGGCTACGGACTGGGAGACCGTGCTGGTATCGTCCGCGGGTAGTGTTCGGCTCAAGGATTCCCCGGTCAGCATTCGCCCCATTTGGACCATGCTGAGCAAAAGCGCGGCAGCCGCGGTGAGCTGGACCGCGCGGAGCCGGGCCAGGTTCGTGACCAACTGAATAAGACCAGGGCGTTGCGGAACGCGATCGCGAAAGCGTGACACCATCCGCTGCTCGAACGCGGGATCGGCTTTCTTGTCGCTGAGAGTTTCGTTGAGAACCTTGTGCATATTTTTTTCCTCCTGAAAAGCCCGGCGGCATTCCGCGCAGTCGACGAGATGCGCATGGAACGCCTCGCGTTCCGCGGCACTCAGCTCACCGTGGAGATCGGCGGCGAGTAACTCGTCAATTTGTTCGTGGATCGTGCTCATAAAAAATTTCAGGTGAGGGAAGCGAGAGCAGGCTTGAGTTTTCGGCGCATGAGTCCGAGGGCCCGCCCGAGGATTCCGCGAAGCGCGCCATTCGACAGACCGAGGGTTTGTTCGATCGCGGCGTAATCCAGTTCTTCGAAGTACCGGAGCGTCACCGCCATGCGATGCAGTTCCGGCAACTGCGAGAGAGCCGATTGAACTTCGGAGTTCAGGTCGGGGTTTTCTCGGTTGGCATCGATCGCTTCGCTGGACTCAAAGTCGTGCGGCAACGGTTCCGGGCGCCGGCGACGGGCGAGATCGCGGGCGCGGTGGCGAGCGATGGTGGAAATCCACGCGGGGAATTTTTCGGGGTCGCGCACGCGCCAACGCGATTTCCATGCCTTGACCAGAGTATCCTGCACCACGTCCTCGGCTTCTTCGCGGTTCTGCAAAATGCCGTACGCGATGGCGAAGAGGTTCCGGCTGAAGGAGCGAATGATCATCTCAAAAGCCTCGCGATCGCCGTGGATGGCTGCGCGATAAATGGCGTGTTCATTGGAGTCCATTGCGTTGATCTACCAGCCTAGACGCATGGGGTGCGCGTTCCGCGCGAAAAATCTTTCGGTTTTCCAGGCGACTAGATTTCGGATGGGCGAACGAAACGACGTGCCCGCTCAATTGCTGTCATCCCGAGCCGCACAGACGGCGAGGGACCTCACAGTCGCAAGAAAAGCCACACAAGCTCTCCTCTCGCGTTCCACGAAGCTGCGACTGTCGACTCTGTCGGTCGACGTCAGTGTGCTCCTAGAGCGACTGAGGGGTCCCTCGCCGTCTACGCGGCTCGGGATGACATGCATTGTTCACGGCGTTCACGACGGGCCGCGCTGCTGCTTTCGCGAGGGCTTGAAGAAAGCTACCGGAAAATCGAAACGATATTCCCGACGCTGACGAGCTCTCTCACCCGCGCGGCATCCCAGTTGGCCGTCCGGATGCAGCCGTGACTCGCGGCCCGCCCGATGGTCTCGGGATTATTGGTGCCGTGAATCCCGACGTGCGGCTTGTTCAATCCCATCCAGAGAATGCCGACGGGATTATTCGGCCCTGGCGGGAGATTGAAGAACACGTCGGATTTCTCGCCGTGCTGAAGCACACCCTCATCGTGGCGAAAGACCGGAAGCGTCGCGATCCCGAGAATTTTCCAGACGCCGATCGGCGCAGGCAGGGTGGTGGAGCCGGGCGTGATTGGGAACTCCGCGACGAGCTGCTTCTCGTCATAGATGAGGAGAAAACGCTCCTTCGTATCGATGAAAATCTTTCGATTCTTGAAGGCCGGATTGACCGGCGCAAAACCTTCATGCAAATCCTCGATCTTGAACGGCAACACGTTCGGGACTTTAACGGTGTCGCCCGGTTTGAGTCCCTCGAGCTTCATCCCAGGATTAAGTTTCTTCAGAAAATCCTCGGCCGAATGAAAGCGCTCGGCTACCAGCTCCAGGTAAGAGCCGTACTTCATCCCCTTGAGCTTCGATTGCTCGGCCGGCTTGCTCGCGGTGGGTCCGACAAAGTTCTCCGCTTCCGGCGGGATCGTGTAACTGGTGAACGTCTCGGGAACCTGATCGAGCAACCATTGGTCGACCGAGCCGGTCTCCGGCATGCCGTGCGCCCGCTTGTAATGCAGGAGGGCCTTGCCAAAAAACTCGCCCATTCGCCCGTCGATTTTCCCCGGCCCGAAGTCGTTGTTATCGAGAAAAATCTGGAGCTTGGTGCTCGTTTCTTCGTCGTAATTTGGCAACGCCACGCGCACGCGCGGCCCCTTCTCGGCTGGGGCGGTCGTGCGCACAGCGGGGGGCGCTTTTTTCACAGGCGGCGCTGTGGTGGTGCGCACCGAGGGTGGCGATTTTTTGACCGGCGTCGCTGCGATTGCGGCCAGGGCGAAGATAAGGGTCAGAATCCGAAAAGACATGGCCGAAGCTATCCGCTGTAAAGGTCGCCGAGGCAAACGCGCCCTCAGCGATTCGCCCCGGCCGGGAACATAACTTTGCCCGGCTCGGCGTTGAGAGCGGCCAGCAGTTTGGGGATGAGACGCGTTTTCACCGAGCCGGCTTCACGCGGCGGCACCACGTAACGGACGATCGCGTCGATCCAGGTGACTTCATCCACTCGGAAAAAAACACGGGGGTGCGCTCTGACTTCGAGTTCGTTCACGGGCGTCTTGCCCAGCAGCTCGCGATAGACGCCCACCCGTTCCTCCATCTCCTGGCCGATTTCTTCCTCGACGATGCGCTCCATCGTCGTGGCCACAAACTGCAAATCGCTCTGATACGCGATCTGAAACTTGATCTCATTCCAGATGTAGGGAAAGAGCGGCCAGGAATAATTGTAGACCATCTCGCTCAGCACTTTCGCGTTCGGGAATTTGATCACGCGACCGCTGGGATGATCGGTCGATAGGAGCTGGCCGCCAAATTCCCAGAGCGTGGTGTCGATGTAACTGACATCGATGACGTCGCCGGTCGCGTTTTCGATTTTGATCCGGTCGCCGACGCGGTAGGGCCGGCGGACCAGGATGTAAATCCAACCGATGA
The DNA here is from genome assembly GCA_041167585.1 of Verrucomicrobiota bacterium. Lineage (GTDB taxonomy): Bacteria > Verrucomicrobiota > Verrucomicrobiia > Chthoniobacterales > UBA10450 > AV80. Next base: position 576 of record JBEEHV010000016.1, on the reverse strand, counting down.
AACTCTGCATCGGCGTCTGGACCGAGAGGCCTACGATGACCGAGATGACGCCGACGGAAATAAGCGCCGTGTACCAATTCGCGAAAAAGACCGAGACGACGATCAGCACGATGAGGATGCCGACGACAAGGTGTTCGATCCGTCGCAGGGTGAAGCGCGTGGACGCGTCAGCGATGCGCCCGATCGCATAAACCGTGATCGCCTTCGCGATCGCCAGGACGATGACGATGAACACCGTGCCGCGGAGGGCGCGCTGGAGGAGATCGTGCTGCGCCGGTGGGAGCGGAATCCATTTCAGATTGAGCAGAAAGAAGACGACCGCACAGCCCAGGAGCACAAGGGCGTGGGTCACGAACCAGAACTTGTCCGTCGTCTGAGCTTTGACCTGCGGTTTGCCGCCGGTCTGCGCCAGCGCTTCACGCACCTCCGTTTTCCGCGAGAGTTCAGCAACGGTCTCGGCCATATCTATTAATCGAAAGAGCGTTGCTCAGTGAGCGCACCGGCTCGATAGCGCCAGATTAAGAAGACGCCGAACGACGTGTCATCCCGAGCCGCGCAGACGGCGAGGGACCCCAC
>JBEEHV010000015.1:0-141136 GCA_041167585.1 Verrucomicrobiota bacterium | reverse complement strand
GGTCAATTAAGCCGCGAGAGCGAGATCTTGGTGATCTGCGTTTATTTTTTTTGGTCCGGATTTTAACGAGGCCAACGAACCATCCTCGACATGCCGCCTGCGCTTCAAACTACGAGTCGAAGCCAGTACGCCCCCTTTTTTTGGAGAATCAATGCATAACCCGTCGCTCGCTGGGATGCAACCTTGAGCAACGCCCCACCATCAGGAAAAATCGCTTGCGGAGAGCAAGGGCCTGCCCCACCACTTCTCCATGCCGGAGCTGAAAGATTTCGCCAGCTCGGTCGCAATCATCGTCTCGAGCTGTGACGCGTTCTTCGACACCTGGCGGCCGTTTTCCTTCTTCTTCCGCAAGCACTGGAGCGATTGCCCCTTTCCGGTTTTCCTCATTGTGAACAAGCTCCGCGTGCGTTCCAGCTTCATTCAGCCTCTGGCGGTGGGCGCCGATCGGGACTGGGCAGGCAACATGCAGGTCGCGCTTAATCAAATCACGCAACCCTACCTGTTATATTTCCAGGAAGACTATTTTTTGAATGGACCGGTGAACCGGGAGCAGTTGGCCGCTGATTTCGCTTACGCCTTTGAGCGCGACGCTGCCTCCTTCTGCTTTTACGGCCGGTCCCAGTTGGAGAGCGATTTTATTCCCCTCAACGATCGGTTCGGCATCGTGCCCCGCGATTCCGACGGCCGCACCAGACTTCAAGTCACGCTCTGGAAAAAGAGCGTCCTGGAATCCGCCCTGCGTCCGGGTGAAACGGCCTGGAACATGGAAGCGCGAGCGAGCGAACGCACCCGCGACCTGCTCTCCCTTTCTTACATGCGAAGGGATAATGTGCCGATCCCCTATCTGATGTCCGCGATTTCGCGCCGCCTTTGGACCCCGGAAGCGATCGCTCTGTGCCGGCAAGAGGGCGCGCGCATCCAGCCGCACTTTAGATTTGACCACAGCGAAAACGCTCAGGTTCGCCGGTTCCGCCGCGGGTTGGGACGAATCAGCCTGGCTATCGCGCTGGCCCGCCAGGGTCCGCGTGAGATCAATCTCGACGACCCATCTCATTGAGCCGCGCCCCACGATTCATAGGGATGGCCCTACAAAACGGTCCAAAAGTTATTCTGATCTCCCTGGATTATTAAGCGTTCGGCACCCATGGAACCTGAGCCAGCTGTAACAAGCACCGACCCGCGGTCGGAAGTCTGGCTGGAAGGGCTTAATCGCGCCCTGCTCGATTCGGCTCTGGACTGCGTCGTCACCATGGATGCGAGCGGACAGATCCTCGAGTTCAACAAGGCGGCGGAGCATGTTTTCGGATTCACTCGCGCGCAAGCGGTTGGCCAGGAGCTGGCTGGACTCATCATTCCCGTCTCACTCCGCGAGCGGCACCGGGAAGGGTTGAAGCACTACCTCAAGACGGGTGAAGGGCCGGTCCTTGGACGCCGCATCGAAGTTAACGCCCTGCGCGCAGACGGATCTGAGATCCTCGTCGAGTTGGCGATCAGCGCGTTCCGCATCCAGGATAAGCCGTTTTTTACCGCTTATCTGCGCGACATCACCGAGCGTACACAAGCGGACGATGCGAGCCGGCGCCTGGCCGCCATTATCGAGTCCTCCGATGACGCGATCATCAGCAAGGATCTCAACGGGCGCATCACCAGCTGGAACGACGCGGCCACGCGGCTCTTCGGTTATGAGGCCCACGAAATCATCGGGCGACCGGTAACCGACCTGATTCCACTCGAGCGCCAAGGTGAGGAACCCCAGATTATCGCGCGCATTCGCCGGGGCGAACGCCTTGAACACTATGAGACGGTCCGCCGCCGCAAAGATGGCAGCGTGTTCGATATCTCCCTCACCGTTTCCCCGATTAAGGATAAGAACGGCACAGTCGTTGGTGCGTCGAAGATTGGCCGCGACATCACCAGCCGGGTGCGGGAGCAAAAGAATCGCGCGGCCCAGTATTCGATCGCCGGCCTCCTCGCGGGCTCTTTAACGCTCGAGGAAGTGGGCCCGCGCATTATTGAAACCATCGCCGACGGTGGCAATTGGGTCGCGGGCTCTATCTGGCTCTGCGTGGACGAGTGTTCCCGCTTGGAATGCGCCTCCACCTGGCATGCCGGCGGCGCACTCCTGGAAAAGTTTGAAGAAATTACGCGCGCGACCACATTGGTCAGCTCTGGCGGATTGCCGGGCCGCGTTGTCACCTCGGCACAGCCGGTGCGTATCGGAGATATCCGCGCCGATGATAATTTCGTCCGCGTGGAATCCGCCGTGGCGGCGGGACTCCGGGGCGCCGTTGCTTTCCCGCTTCGCGCCCATGGCGAGGTGAAAGGTGTGCTCGAATTATTCAGCCGGGAAAAAGCGGAACCCGATTCCGACCTTTTCGAATTGGTCGAAGCGATCAGCAATCAGGTAGGGCTTTTCATTCACCGCCAACAAATCCAGGAGGAATTACAGCGGCAAAAAGAAGTGGCCGAACTGGCGAATGCGGCCAAGGACCGTTTCCTCGCCACCCTGAGTCACGAACTTCGCACTCCCCTCACCCCGATCCTGATCTGGGCGGGCGGCATGGTGAACGAGCCAGGGCTTCCTTCTGAGATCGAAGAAGGTTTGAAGATGGTCTGCCGCAATGTGGAACTCGAAGCCCGCCTGATCGACGATCTGCTCGATCTAACCCGAATCGCGCGCGGCAAACTGCAATTGCATCTCCGCAAATCCGACGCGCACGATTTACTCAAACACGCGGTAGAAATTGTGCGAGGCGACATCAGCTCTCGGCAGCTCAAGCTCTCGGTCCAGTTTTTCGCCGACGAGCACCACGTCCTCGCGGACTCGTCGCGTTTGCAGCAGGTCTTTTGGAACGTTTTGAAAAACGCCTCGAAATTTACGCCCAACCGTGGCGAGGTCACGATCCGGACCGTCAATCCTCGTCCGCAGGCGTTGAAAATCGAAATCACCGACACGGGCGTCGGCATCGAACCCGATCATCTCGAGAAAGTTTTCGACGCCTTCGAACAGGTTGGAACGCGTCGGGAAGGACTTGGGCTCGGCCTGGCGATCAGCCGCGCCATTGTGGAGATGCACCGCGGCTCGATCCATGCCTTCAGCGAAGGCGTGGGGAAAGGCTCGAAGTTCGTCATCGACCTCGAGACCGTGCCTGCGGCCGCCTGACTAATTTGAGCTAGAGCGCCTCGACCAGCCGGAGGGACTTCTCGTTAGGCAGAAGCGATTGTTCCATCTGGTTCATGACGTACGCGAACGAAAGGCCGCGTTCCGGATCGGCAAAGGCATGGCTACCGCCCGCGCCGGGATGTCCGAAAGCCATCGGGGACGGGCCGAAAATTCGGCGCGGCGTCTCCGGAGCATCTTTCATAAAACCGGCCGAGAAGGCGGTCGGAATTTGAAAAACGCGGTCGAGACCGGAAACGAGGGTGGTCGTCATGTGCGCGATCGTTTTCGGAGTGAAGAAGCGACGGCCGCCCAGTTCTCCGCCATTGGCCAGCATGGAATAGAATTTTGCCAGCGATGTCGCGCTGCCGATTCCGCCAAAGGAAACAATCGGTTTGGCTCGATTTTCCCTCGTGTTCATGGCGTTCACCGCATGCAGGCCGCGGGGCGAGGTAAACGTCTTCCGGGCCAGCGTTCCGGGAGTGGCGAGGTCTCGATAAAACTGCACGGGGGAGACTGGGCCGCCGGCCCTGGCCGCATAGATCGTGGCCACGCGCGCTTGCTCCGAATCCGGCAAGCCGATCCAGAGATCGAGCTCGAGCGGATCCGCGAATGTGTTCCGCCAATATTCGCTCAAGGAAGTTTGTGCGAGGCGGCGCACAAGCTCATCCAGCAGGAATCCGAAAGTGCGCGCGTGGTAACCGTGGGCCGTTCCCGGCGGCCAGAGTGGCGCCTGCCTTTCCAGCGCTGCGATGACCGCGGGATAATCGAGCACATCCACAGATTCATCGAACGCACAGAGTCCCGCTTGGTGGGAAAGCAGTTGAGCCAGAGTGATCTCGCTCTTGCCCGCTTGAGCAAACTCCGGCCAGAATTCGGCGACGAAGCGCGTTAATTCGATCCCCCTCTCTTGCAGGACATGCAGCACGCATGCGCTCCCCAGGCCTTTCGTCGCCGACCAAACGAGCACGATCGTATCCGCAGTCCAGGGCACCTCCCGTTTCCCGTCCCGAAATCCGCCATGCAGTTCGAGGACAGACTTCCCATTCTGCCAAACCGACACCGCCGCTCCGAGCTCACCTAGCCGGGAAAAATTCTCGTCGAAAAGCGAAGCGACGCGCTCAAGTTCCACTAACGAGCGTAAGCCAAGGAGGGGCGCTTGAAAGCCGATAACTTTGTTCTCTGGAAGAGCGAGATCGCTCGGGTAATCCTTTAATTTACCGGCGGTCTACATCGGCCGGTTCTTAACAGGGCTCCGAAAGGAGCCCTCCTTGGAAGTTCAGATCACGGAGTGGAGCGCCTTCAGGTCCGGATCCTTTTTCGCCAGGTCCCGGAAGGAACTGTCCATCTTGAAGCTGATCTGCAGGTTGGCCTGCGCGTCGTGCACGTTGCCGAGGAGCGCTTCGTAACAACCCATGTTGTAATAATAAATCGGCTCTTTCAGCAACGCGACGGGGCCGGTAATCAAAAGGTGTCTTGCCTCCGCGGTCTTCCCGAGCTGATGCAAACAAAAGCCGGCATGCAGAAATCCAGCCCCGGCATCGGGGGCGACGCGACAAAGTTTCTGGCTGACGCGAAGGGCCAGCGTCCACTTCTTTTTCCGCATGAGATGATGGAGGCGAAGCTGCAGCACCTCCGGCCGATTTTGAAAGCGCGCTGAAATCGCGTCGAGCTCGGCGAGCGATTCGCGGGTCATGCCCAGCTCTGCGTAGCCGCAGGCGGCCTGCAACTGCCATTCAAACTGCACGGTTCTTCTTTAGCAAATACCGCGCCCGCCGCTCAAAGCCAAGCCTAGCGGTCCCTGGCCTAACCACTCAGCAGGGTTTCGAGCTCCGCCAGCCGCCGCTCGAAAAGCCGCAGGGTGCTCTCGATCGGCGCCGCGGTAGTCATATCAACCCCAGCGCGTTGTAAGGTTTCGAGAGGAAAACGGGAACCGCCCGACTTCAAAAAAGCGAGATAGCTTTCCACGCTTCCCGGTTCCCGAGCCAGCACGCGCTCGGAGAGTGCCACCGCGGCGGAAATGCCAGTGGCATACTTGTAAACATAAAATGCGTGATAGAAATGCGGAATCCGCAAGCACTCCAGGTCGAGTTGCGGGTCGAGCACGACCCCGTCGCCGAAATAGGCCTGAAGCAACCCGCGATATTCTGATTTGAAAACATCGAGAGTGAGGGCGTCCCCGCGCTCTTCGATGGCGTGGATCACCTTTTCGAACTCGGCAAACATCGTCTGGCGGAAGAGCGTGCCGCGGATGTCGTCGATCTGACGGTTGATAATGTAGGCCCGCATTTTTTTGTCCTCGGTCTTTTCGAGGAGATGATGTGTGAGCAGCTCCTCGTTAAAGGTGGAAGCGACTTCGGCCAGGAAGATCGGATAATCGTAATCCTGGAAGCTCTGCGATCTTTGGGCGAACCAGGTGTGCATCGAATGCCCGGCTTCATGAGCGAGCGTGTAAACGTCGGAAAAGACGTCGCTCTTGTAATTCATCAGGATGTAAGGCGGCGCGCCGAAACTGCCTGAGGAAAAGGCGCCGCTCCGTTTCCCCTTCGTTTCGTAACGATCGCACCAGCGGCCCCGCAAACCTTCACTCAGGGCTGTGGTGTATTCCCCACCGAGCGGCTCGAAGGCTGCCAAAATATGTTCGATCGCCTCGTCGAAAGTGATGTGCGACTCGATCTCCGGCACGAGGGGCACGTAGGTGTCGTAATGATGCAGCTCGTCCAGGCCCAGCACGCGCCGGCGCAGTTCGTAGTAGCGAAAAAGTGGCGCGAGATTCTGACGCACTGCGGAAATCAGCCCGTCGTAGACCGTGGGTGGGATGTCGTCCTTGAAAAGTGACGCTGCGAGAGCGGAGGGATGATTTCGGGCTCGGGCCCGGAAGACGTCGGCCTTGACGGAATACGAAAGTGACGACGCGAGAGTGAACTGGTGGTCTTGAAATTCTTCGTAGAACTGATGGAACGCGCGTTTGCGCAAGCCATGGTCGCGCTTGACCAGGAACGAGCTGTAGGAACTTTGCGTAAGCGGTTTCTCGTCGCCGTTTTCGTCGGTGATCACGCCGAATTTCATGTCGACGTCCGTCAGTTGCGAGAAGGTGTCGTCGTAGCCATCGAGCGCGGAACTTCCGAGCGCGAGCAGGCGTTCTTCCGGTTCCGACAGCACATGCGGTTTCATCCGGCGAATTTTCTTCAGCGCGATTTTCCAGGCGGCCAGCGCGGGGTCTTCCAGGAATTGCGCGAACTTTTCGTCGGGGATCGCCTGGATCTCCGGGCCGAGGAACGAACTCGATTCGCTGATTTTGGTGAACAGATTTTGCAGCTGACCCATGCGCGCGAGGTAATCGGGGTGCGCACTGTCCTCAGCGAGCTGGAGCGAAGCGTAGTGATAAACGCGCTCGATCCTTTGATTCACTGATTTCTCGAACTCGAGACAGGCCGCGAGCGTGTCGGGAGATTCGCCTAACCGCCCTTTCCATTCCGTCAGCTGAAGATAGTGCTGCTGGATCCAGGCGAAGTCCTCCGTCCACTTGTCAGCGTCAGCGAAAAGATGAGCGAGATCCCATGTGTCGGATTCGGGGAGATCGGCGCGGGTAAGAGTTTTGGAAGTGGTCATTTACAGAAGAGGGAAGACCTTCCTTCGCTTAGCTCTCGCGGGCAAGCCATCCCAATCGGCGAAGTCTAGTCTTTTGTAGCGGCGGTCTATGACCGTCGACCCAGCTAGATCCGGCTCCGATTCGTCGGTAAGGAATTCTGCATCGCCGGATGCCGAGCGATTAGACGCATCGCCTTACCCAGCATTCCGATTCCCGGCGGGATGCGATGCCAGGGCGAGGCGCCGGAGGGATGGGGCAACGGAATCACGTCGAACGGCCGGCGATCGCGCCGCTGAGGAAACGAGCGGCCCACAACTTCGTCGAGCTTCTCGAAGGCCAGAAATTGCGCGATGGCGAGTTTGCCCACAGGAATGATAAGGCGCGGTCGCAGCAGTTCGAGTTCGTCATTCATCCACGTCGAACAATTCCGAATTTCGTCTGGTGCCGGAACACGATCTCCGCCGGCGGCGTTTTTTCCCGGGAAGCAGCGGCAGACGGCTGCAAAATAGATTCGGGCGCGCACTTCAGTTTCGCTCAGGTGGCAAAATTCTTCGAACCACCGAAAGAGGGTGCGGCCCGCCGTCCACGCAAACGGTTTGCCGAGGACCGGTTCCCTGACTCCCGGCGCCTGACCGACCAGCATAACCTTGCTCAAGACCGGTCCGCCGGAAACCGGAGGGGGAAGCATGCGGGGGCAGCGCCGGCATTGGAGCAACTGTGCGACGTGTTTCTCCAGCAATTGTTGCCGGCCCGAGGATGAGATCATTGGCGGTGAAGCATTGCCGGAACAACGACTAGAGCAAACGCACGCCGGACTTTGAAAGCAAAAGAGGCGCTCGAATCGGTTACATTTCTTTTTGAAGAGCGCACAGGCTGGTTGCGCTGCGGCATCGCCGCGCAGAACGTCATAGCAACCGATGGCTGTTCAATTCCGAGATTATTACGAAACGCTTGGTGTCTCCAAGACCGCGACGGACGACGAAATCAAGAGAGCGTTTCGCAAACTGGCGCGCAAACACCATCCCGACGTCAACAAGGACAAAGCGACGGCTGAAGAGAAATTCAAACAGCTCAACGAGGCTTACGAAGTTCTGGGCGATCCGGAGAAGCGGAGGAAGTACGATGAGTTGGGCGCGAATTGGAATCAGCCCGGCGGTGGGCAGCCGCCACCTGGATGGGGCCAGCAACAGAGGGGCGGCGGGTTTCGTCGCTCCGGCGGCGGTGATGGTGGCGGGGTCGAGTTTGAATTCGGTGGGACCGGGTTCAGCGATTTCTTCGAACAGTTTTTTGGGGGTGGTCGCAGCCAGGCTGGTTTTGGCGGCAGTCGTTTTGGCCAGCGGCCAGCCGAAGCTGAACGAGGCAGCGACGTGGAAGCGGACATCATGGTGACGCTCGAAGAAGCGCTCCACGGATCGAGGCGGACCGTTTCCCTGCGTCGAAGCAACTCGAATAAGCTGGAAACCTACCAGGTGAAAATTCCTAAAGGCGTGCACGAGGGACAACGCATCCGGCTCGCTGGTCAGGGCGAAGCGGGAGCGGGCGGCGGGAAAAGCGGTGATTTGTTTCTGCGGGTGCGGCTGGCCCGGCATCCGGATTTTACCGTCGAAGGCAGCGACTTGATTCATGAGGTAAAGATTGATCCGTGGCAGGCGGTGTTGGGCGGTGAGCTCGAAGTTCCGACGCTGGAGGGAAGTGCCCGCTTGAAACTCCCGCCCGGCACGCAAGCCGGCCAGCGTTTTCGGTTGCGAGGCCACGGGCTTCCTACGGCTGCGAGCGCGCGAGGTGATTTATTTGTCGCGCCGGAGATTCAGATTCCGAAAACGGTGACAGATCGGGAGCGCGAAATCTGGAAGCAACTTGCCCAGATTAACGACGCGAAAACCTAGCGCGCAACTTCAACACTCGACAGTTTGGCGGTGGCGGGATTAGAACGCTCTGGATGAAGATTTCGCTCGGAAGTGATCACGCCGGCTTTCGTTACAAGGAAAAGGTGAAGGAATTGCTCCTGCAACTTGGGTATGAGGTGAAAGACTTCGGCACATCGAGCGAAGAGCCCGTGGATTACCCACAATTTATTCGGCCGGCCGCGGAAGCGGTGGCGAATGGTGAATGCGAGCGCGGAATAGTTTTCGGCGGCTCGGGGAACGGTGAAGCAATCTCGGCCAACAAGGTGCGCGGAATTCGTTGCGCCCTCTGTTGGAATGAGGAGACTGCGCGCCTCTCCCGCCAGCACAACGACGCCAACGTGCTTTCCATGGGGGAACGCGTGATCACGGAAGAAATGGCGCTGGCCATCGTGCGAGTTTGGTTGACGACCGCATTCGAAGGCGGCCGCCACGCTCAACGGATCGCGCAGCTCGAAACGTAGTCAGCGCCAGCGATCGGCGGCCACGGCCGCGATGAAAATTGCGCTAACGAAGGCGTTGCTCTGGAAGAATGCGCGGTTGATCCCGGCCAGATCCAATTTTCTGGCGCTGCGATGCTCGTAAACAAGGGCCGCCGCGACTAGAGGCATGGCGAAGTAATAAATGGGGCCCAACCGGGCGACGAATCCGAATCCCACGAGCGCAAGGAACATCATGAAATGTAGTCCCTGCGCCAGGCGCAAACTTTTCGCGATGCCGAGTCTCACCACCAGCGAACGCAACCCCTCGCGCCGATCAAAATCGACGTCCTGGGTGGCATAGATCAGGTCGAAGCCGGCGACCCAGCACACGACGCCCGCGCCCAAGACCAGCGGGGGAAAATCGAGCCCACCGGTCTGCGCAATCCAGGCCCCTGCGGGTGCCACCGCCAGCGCAAAGCCGAGGAAAAAATGAGTGGCGCTCGTGAATCGTTTGGTCAGGGAATAAAAAAAAAGGATGAGCAGCGCCACCGGCGCCAAGAACCCGGTCGTCCGATTGATGGCGGCACTGGCGAAGAGAAACCCGAGGCTGCTGATTACCAGCAGAGCCGATGCGACCGGCTTGGTCAGTAGTGTATGCCGGGTCGCCGTCCGCGGATTTTTTTTATCCAGCGACCAGTCACTGAGCCGGTTGAAGAGCATCGCGGCCGTCCGGGCTAGGACCATGCAGGCGAGGACGAGCAAAACGACTCTGAGGGACGGATGTCCGTTTGCGGCCACGAGAAGCGCTCCCAACGCGAAGGGGAGGGCAAAGACAGTGTGCGAGAATCGAATTAAGGTGAGAAAACGGATGACCACGTTCGGGGATTGAGACGGGTTTTCGGAAGTCATTATCGACAGGCTAGTTTTTTAGGAGGTGCTGCAGCCGCGCGCGTGCCCCTGTGAGAATCGGCGTCCCGTGCGCGAAAAACATCCGCTCGAAGGGGTATTCCAGGAGTTTTGTGAGCGAGCGCCGCATTAGCTTTTGGTGCTGGCAGTATTTGGCTGGCAACAGGCCAAATCCGTAGGGCTCGAAGTTTATTACCGCATCACCCACAACCATGGTACCTGCATCCGCTTCCCAGTGCAGGGCCATTTCCCCCGCGGCTCCGCCGTCGATTGCGATCGCGTGGAGCCCTGTCCCCAAAACTTCCCCGTCCTGCACTGGCGTCGAGGTTGGCCAGTCCCCCGTGCCGGCCAAGTCCGCATGGGCAAAGATTGGAACGCCAAAAGCGTTGGTGAATTTCCCGGCGGCCCGCAAGTGATTACCGTTCGTAACAAAAATCCCCGCAACCTTTGGCCCGGCCCGCAGGACTTCCCGCTCTGGCGCCTCGAGGTCAATCGGATCGATCAGCCACGTTCCGGCCGGAGTTTCCAGTCCGGTAGAGAAAAGGTCAGCCTTCACCGTTGTATCATAAACCTGCCAGACGAAAATGCCGGGCACCACAGGTTCAACTTCTTGTGCGAATGCCATTTGGACAGTCAGCATCGGCGTTGCTTCACCTGCTCTCAAGTGCCGCTTTCGTTCGCAGCGCCGGCCGGGTTGGCATTATAGATGCTAGATGGATTATAATTACCATAATATGATCACCTTCTCCTACCAAGCCCGGGACTCCTCCGGCAAGATCGTTTCCGGCATCCAGGATGCCCTCAACGAAGACAATGCGGTCACTAGCCTCATGAGCCGCGGGCTCATGGTGCTTTCACTCCAGAAAAAAGCCGCGGCCAACAAGGCGCGCAAAAAGATCTGGACGGTTAAAGAGACCGACCTCGTCCTCTTCACTCGGCAGCTTTCGACTATGATCGAAGCTGGGATCTCGCTCGTTCAGGCTATGACCGCCCTCTACGATCAATGCGATGGGAAGAAGCAGAAAAGCCTGCGCAACATCATCAGTGACGTGACCACGCGGGTCCAGGGCGGTGAGACCTTTCACGAATCGATTGCGAAGCATCCGCGCGTTTTCGACCGGCTCTTCGTGAGCATGGTCAAGGCCGGTGAGCATGGCGGTTTGCTCGCGGAGATTCTCGATCGTCTGGCCGGCTTCCTCGAAGCGAGCGCGCGTTTGCGCAAAAAGGTCAAATCAGCCATGACCTACCCGGTTATCGTCATCTGCATCGCGTTTGCGATCACCACCTTCCTGATCGTAAAGGTCGTTCCGATCTTCGGCGAAATCTTTAAGGACTTCGGCTCGAAATTGCCGGCCCCGACACAGTTCCTGATCGACGTCAGCGAGTTCATGCGCGGCGAATGGTACTTCCTCATCGGAGGTGTCCTCGCGCTGTTCTTCGGTATCCGCACGTTCCTGCGCTCCTCGGGCGGCAAGAAATTCGCCGATCGCTGGAAACTGAAGCTCCCGATCTTCGGGCCGCTCATCCACAAGATTTGCATGTCCCGCTTCGCACGGACGTTCGCGCAGCTCATCCGCAGTGGCGTCCCGATTCTTGAAGTACTCGACATTGTCGGCGGCGCTTCGGGCAATCACGTCGTCGAAACGAGCATCAAAGGCGTGGGCGAGGACGTGGAAAAGGGCGACAACCTTTCCGTCGCGATGTCGAAGAAGCCGATCTTCCCGCCCATGATGCTGCGAATGGTCGCAGCGGGGGAAGCCACCGGCAAAATCGACACCATGCTGGAAAAGATGGCTGATTTCTGGGACGAGGAAATTGAGGCGATGCTGGACGCATTGACGTCGCTGATCGAACCGCTCCTGATCGTATTTCTCGGAGTGATCGTGGGTGGCATCGTCATCGCGATGTTCCTGCCGATCTTCAAACTCAACGAAGTGGTTTCGCAGGCCAAAAACTAGATGTCGCAGAGCAAACGCTAAGGAGAAGCCAAGCTCGTGTATGGGAAGGGGTGGATCGCAAGATCCACTCCTTTTCATTTTTATTCATGTTTCCCAACTCGTGCTCGTGCTCGTAATCGTAATCGATCTTGCCCTCGGGAGCACGAGCACGATTACGAAGAAGCGAGCGACTGTGAGGTAACGCTCTCGACTTTGGCGTACATCTCGCGATAGATCCGCTCGATCGCGCTGGCCGGATCTTCCAGCATCATGTTTTCCTTAATCACGCTGGCATAGATCGCGAAGGAAAACGGCGAGACCACTGGCAACTCACGAAGCTTCCAATCGAAGGTCTGGACTTCGTCCAGGAATTGGTAGGCGCTCTCCGCATCGAGAAAGGTGTGTGTCGCCTGGCGGTAGGCTTCCGCTAGCAGCGGATGATCAGGTTCATGCTGGTCCAGCACGCGAAACAAGACTTCCGCGCTCCAGCTCAATTGCTTCTGTTTCCGCTGACGGCCCGGAAGGTTTCGCGGCACCATCAATCCGGTCTGGGCTACGCCGCGAAATTGCCACTTCACTAGCTCCGATCCGCGCAGCGCCGTCGCGAGGTCGTCCTCCGCCCCGGCGCGGGCGAAACATTGCTGCCACTCGTCGACTGGCAGTTTCTGGTAACGGCGCAGCGTGAGCAGAAATCCATAGTCGTCGATCGTGGCCAGCGCGTTGCCGCCGATCCGATTTTTCACCCGCAGCGCGACGATGCGCGACAAGGCATCGTTCGCGCTCCGTCCGATAAGTGAGTGAAAGAAATAATGCGCGTGATCGCCCTCGTGGTAGAGCTCAATCAGCATCTTTCGCCCAACCGGAATTTCGGAAATCGAGAGCTGCGCGCGGAACAACTCCACAATGGCCTGCGCATTCGCGATCGAGAGCTGGTAATGCTCGACCAACCAATCGGCCGTCGCAGCGTCATCTGCGTTTTTTCGCACGCGCTTTTCCACTTCCGTTCGAAGCTGCCGCACGGCGCGCGCGAGCCCGGAGGTGAGCGGCATTTTCGCCGCATTCCAGCGCGGCACCGTCGGCAGGTGACCGTCCGCACGTTCGACGTAAGCCTCCTGCACACCCGTATCAATCAAGCGCAGAATCCTTCCACCGAGCACGAACAGGTCACCGATTCGGAGCTGCTTGATGAAATTCTCTTCCACCGAACCGAGCCGGCGACGCCGCAGCAGCACGTCGATGAAACCTTCCGAGTGAATGGTCCCGATATTGACGAGGAACTCGCGCGCAATTCGCGGATGAGCCAGCGAAATAACGCCGTCGTCGATCCGGATTTTCCCGAAGACTCCGACGTATTGTTTCTGGAGCGAAGCGCCGCCGCCCTCGAGGTACTGGAGGATGTGATTGAATTCCTCGCGGCTTAATTCCCGGAAAGGATAGGCGCGGCAAACCAATTCGAAGGTTTCGTCCGCGTTGATGGGCGCGACTGCAGCCAGCCCGACAATGTGCTGGGCGACCACGTCATAAGGCTTTTGCTGGATGCGGATCGGATCGAGCGTGCGCTCGCGCACAAGTTTCGCGGTCACCGTCGCTTCGATGAGATCGTTGATGTTCGTCGCGACGAGCACGCCGTGACTGCTGCGATTCAGAGAATGACCGGAGCGCCCAATCCGTTGAATCGCCCGCGAGACACCTTTCGGCGTCGCGACCATCACCACGAGATCGACCGCGCCGATATCGATCCCCATCTCCAAACTGGTCGAGCAAACGACCGCGCGCAGCTCGCCATTTTTCAAACGGTCCTCGACCTCGAGCCGCACGCTGCGATCGAGAGAGGCGTGATGAATTTCGATCTGCGGCGCGAGATCGGGCAACAACTCCTTCAGCCTCAGCCCGACCTGTTCCGCGGCCGACCGCACATTGGTAAAGACGAGAACCGATTGGCAGCGTCGAATCAGTTCCGCCAGTTCCGCGTAGAGGCGCACGCCCGTGTAGCCGGCGGGCGGATACGGCTTCCGGCGAATGGGGGAGAAAACTTCGACCAGCGATTTTTTCTCCACCTGCGCTTCGGCGATCACGCATTCGCGCCCTTCGCCCACGAGAAACTTCGAGAGCAGATCGAGCGGCGCCGCCGTGGCGGAAAGGCCGACGCGGCAAATGGAAGGCATGTCCCTACCCAGCCGTAAACGCTCAAGTCGTTCGAGGGAAAGCGTCAGGTCCGCGCCGCGCTTGTTTCCGGCAAACGAGTGCAGCTCATCGACAATCACAAATGCACACGCCGCCAGGTGCGCGGCGTAACTCTCCTGCGCCAGCATGACGGCCAGGCTCTCCGGCGTCGTCACCAGAAAATGCGCGGGCCGCTGCCGGAATTTGACCCGCTCACTTGCCGGCGTGTCGCCCGTCCGCAAGTGCAGACGCACCTCCTTCTCCAAACCCATCCCCTTGATCGGCGCGAGCACGTTTTTCCCGATGTCGTAAGCCAGCGCTCGCAAAGGCGAGACGTAGATGCATTGCACCGCCGTTTCCAATGTTCCCCCATCCAGTTTCCGCAGGACGTAATCGAAGACGCCGAGGAAACCAGCCAGCGTCTTGCCGCTGCCAGTCGGCGAAGTCAGGAGGATGGATTTCCGATCGAGGATCGCCGGGACGCAGAGCAGCTGCGCGTGCGTGAAGGCCGGATAGGTCTGGGCGAACCAGCGCTCGAGCCGCGGGTGCAATCGTTTGGTGAGCGAGGCCGGCCTGGCCGCGGTTGACGATCCCATTGCGTCACGTTCCCGACAAAACGCATGGGGCGCTAACGACAATTGTCTCGATCCCGGGCACCTCCTCCGATCAGGTTTTGAGTTGTGGACGGTCAGCCGCTATCCTTGGCCCCGCGGAGAGACCGGCACCTTTATGGATCCCAGTTATTTCGATTCCCGATACACGCCGCATCCGGATAGGAAAAAGGTCTGGCAGGCAATCTGCGAGTATCTCCAGAAATACGTCGCGCCTTCCAGCACCGTGATGGATGTCGGCGCGGGCTATTGCGACTTCATCAATCAAATCCAGGCGCAGACCAAATATGCCGTCGATACTAATCCCGAGACCGCGCGGTGGTGCGCTCCCGATGTTCGCTTCGTCCAGGCCACGCCGATTGAAGCAATCGAGCTCCCTAATAATTCCGTCGACGTCATCATGGCCAGCAACCTCCTGGAACATCTCACACCGCCGCAGTGTTCCGCTCTCTTCGATCGTTTCGACGACCTGCTCACCACGGGCGGAAAGCTGATCGTCATCCAGCCGAACTACTACTACTGCTATCGCCGTTACTGGGACGACTTCACCCACGTCCGGGCCTTCTCCGATGTCAGCCTGACCGACTTCCTTCACTCACGAGGTTACCGGATGCTCGCGGTGGAGAAGCGGTTCCTTCCTTTCAGCTTCAAGTCGCGCATCCCAAAGTCCTACTGGATGACAAAGCTCTACCTGGCCTCTTTCTGGAGACCACTGGCCGCGCAAATGCTGATCGTAGCGCAACGCTGATGTATAAGGACCGCAAAGTCAGCGTCATCCTGCCGACTTATCGGGAGAAGGATTCCATCCGCCAGGTTATCCGCGACTTTGAGGCGCTTGGCCTGGTCGATGAAATCGTGGTCATCAACAACAACGCGACGGAAGGAACCTCCGAGGAAGTAAGGCAAACTTCCGCGATCGAGATCCATGAGCCGATTCAGGGTTATGGCTCAGCTATCCGCCGAGGCTTTGCCGAAGCTACCGGAGATCTCGTGGTAGTTTGTGAACCGGATGCCACCTTTGCCGCCAGCGATCTCAATAAGTTCCTCGCTTACGCCGACGACGTCGACATCGTCTACGGCTCGCGCACGATCAGGACCTTCATCTGGCAGCGCGCCAACATGGGTTTCCTCCTGAAGTGGGGAAACTGGTTTGTAGCCAAGCTCTTGGAAGTCCTCTTCAATACTACCTATCTCTCGGATGTCGGCTGCACCTACCGCATGATCCGGCGTGAAGCGCTGGTGAAGCTGCTGCCCACCTTCCAGGTCAAGTCCAACTTCTTCGGACCCGAGATGATGGTGCGCGGCTACCGGATGAAACTGAAGTGCGTTCAGATCCCGGTTAACTACAAGGAGCGAACAGGGGTAAGTTCTGTTACCGGTAATCTGGGTAAGAGCATAGTCTTGGGCGGCCAAATGATCGTCCTTATTATTGCCATGCGTTTTCGTCTCGAGCGCTGGTTACTCCCACTTCTGGGCTGATTGCGTCATGACCCGCAAGACTGTCTCCATCCTGCTCCTACTCGGGACTCTGGTCGGCTTGGTTCTCAAGTGGTCCATGCTCTTCCACATGGGCACCTTCGACATGGACTCTTACTTCGACTGGGGAAGGAGCGCGCTCCAGCTAGGTCTGCCCAGGTCCTATCACGGCGTTTACTTTCCCATTCAGTACCAGCTGTTCGAAGCGTGTGCCTGGGTAGTGGCCAAGAGCGGCGCGCAATTCTTTACCATCTACAAGGTGCCCAGTCTGCTATGCGACTTCGGGACCTTCTCGGTTCTGGTTCTTCTCCTGCGACGACGAGGAGCGAATCCGCTCTACGCTTTGCTTTATTGGCTGCATCCGTGGTTCCTGGCCGTCTTCTCCCTGGGTTATTGCGATTTTCAGTTCAGCCTTTGCGTCCTACTCTCCGTTTGGTTACTGCGCGGCGAAGAGATCAAATATTACCTGATGGCTGGCCTGCCGCTGGCCGTGGCTTTCCTGATGAAACCGCAGGCGCAGATCCTGATCGTGGCGACCTTCGCTTACGGTCTCTCCCGTTACTTAAGGAGTCGCGATTGGCGTCCTCTCTGTATGCTTGTGCCTCCTACCCTTTTGTTTCTGGCGTATGAACTGTGGTTCACCCGCTCCCTACCGCGCCCGCGCTACATCGCCGCGCAGGTGTTGCCGTTGTCTTATTTGAATATCACTAACAAAATGCCGGCCTTGACCGCGCAGATGACGAACATCTGGTATCCCATTGCCTACCTGCTAAAGAAGCCGGGCCAGGGTGTGCATACCGTCAGCGATCAGATTCATCTGTTGCCTTACCTTCAGGCAAAGTATCTGATGTCGATTGTCGTGCTTGGGCTGGTTTGTCTGTACGCCTCCCGCGTCGAACGAGAAACGGAAGCCTTGCCGTCCGACCGGTTCGTGAAGATCTTTTGCTTTGCCTGCCTGGCCGTGCCCTTTCTCATGACCTCCGCCCACGAAAACCATCTCTTCCTTGGCTCCCTCTTTCTCGTGCTCCTGGTGGCGGAGCCTCTTTCCCTGGTCACCAAGCTTTCCATTCAGGTCCTGCTCGTCGTCCAGTTCCTGAACATCTACAGCCTTTACGGGGAGCACCCGCATTGGTTGGCAGATTTATTGAAGCGAACGCAGTCGGATGTGCTAACGGTGGCCTATTCGATTGTCGCAGTGATTTGCTTCGCGTTCATCGCGAAGGCGCTCTGGTCCCGGTCCGCCACACCTGTGCTGCCCGCGGACAGTTACGGCGGACCGCAAAGATTGTAGGGCGACGGCTCCGGTTGCCGAACCAAAATGGCGGCAGGCGATGCCCCTGCCCTACAATTCCATCTCTGGCGACTCTCAGCCTGGTAGCCACGTACAGACATCATCTACGGCTGTAGCCGAATGGACGGCGCCGCGCATGGAGGCTGAAACTTCCGCGCGTCATGCGCCGGAAGAAAGCAACTCGCCCTCCGGGGTCACCGAAACCACTATCGGCGCATGAAGCCGGAAAGATTTCACCGCGCAGCGGGAAAGATTCCGCGACTCCGCGGAAGAGCGTCAATTACGATGACGAAGCGAGCGATAAACCGGCCGAGCGGCTTACCGTGCGTGAAGAGGAGATGCTGTCGTTTGTTGCCGTCAGGCAAAGCAATGCGGAAATCGCCAGGCGGGAAAACATCACGGAAAAAACCGTCGAGAAACACATCGAGAACATTTATCGCAAGATTCCTGTGAACAGCCGTGCCGATGCCGTGGCCTGGTACTGGATGCGCCGATACGAAGAGCTGCGGAAGAGCATCGGTCGCGGAAATTAACGCTGTAGCGACGGCGCTCTGTCGCCGTGTGTCTCTCTGGGCGTTGTAGGGCGACCGCTCCGGTTGCCGAATCGAAAAAACGGCAGGCGATGCGCCCGCCCTACAATTTGGAAAACTAATCTACGGTCGTGGCCGAATAGACACGTTTTCGCGGCATCTACACAATCCGCCGTAACCCCAGTAACCCCTCCGATGCACCCCCGCGTCACGCTGCCACCCTCCGCAATCATTCTCCGACGCCACGCGTTGATTTCGCGCCGGCTCGGCTTCTCTCCGAATCACCTCGCGCTTCGGTCATTGCGAACCGGTCGCCGAAGCGCGCGAAGACGGCTTCGACCATCGCGCGGTGCACGCCTGGGCGCGCACGTTGGATCCTTCACCGGGCCCCTGGAGTGTTTTCTCGGCGCGGTGTCACCGTTCCAGCGCACGCAGGAACGTTTCCAGCACACGGCGAAATGCCAGTGGGAGCGCGTTCGAATTCTTCCCGCGCACATTGGAATGGTTCCGACGCACGTTGGAATCGTTCCTCCGCACGCTGCCGGCGATCCAGCGCATGCTGCCAGGCCTCCAGGGCGCGCCGGAATGTCTTCACCGCGCGCGGAAAGCATTTCAGCGCACTCGTTTTCCCTCGACACCTCCCAAACACCCACCCCTAAACCCCAACACACCATGCCTAAATCCAGTTACATCCCATTCAACGACGATGCCTTCGCCGCGCAGCTCCAAGCCTTCAAAAATGCC
Organism: Verrucomicrobiota bacterium; assembly: GCA_041167585.1. Lineage (GTDB taxonomy): Bacteria > Verrucomicrobiota > Verrucomicrobiia > Chthoniobacterales > UBA10450 > AV80. The sequence goes on along the minus strand of JBEEHV010000015.1, from coordinate 122,400 downwards.
ATCGCCGCGTACGGCACCACGCTCGGCCTCACCCGGCCCAGGTTACCGCCTAGGCAGCCGACGCCGATTACTACAGTTACGTCCTGGCCGGCCAGCAGTTGATCCGCAACAGCGCCTCGCAGTGGACGGGTTGGAAAGACCTCGTCCGTTCCGGCGGCGATCTCCCGCCGAGCGGCGTCCCGGTCGCGCCAACGTTGCCCGCCGCCGTTCCCGCCGTCGCACCCGGAGTCGAAGTCCGTTTCCGCGCCCTGGTGAAACAGATCAAAGGCAGCCCCGCCTATAACGAAGCCATCGGCGCCGCACTCGGCATCGAAGGCTCACAGCAGACCGGCCCCGATTACGCCACCCTCGCGCCCGACATCAACGCCGCCATCAGCGGCACGCACGTAAACGTCGCGTGGGATTGGAGCGGCTTCAGCGCCTTCCTCGACATCTGCGAAATCCAGGTCGACCGCACCGGCGCCGGCACGGCCTTCGGTCCGCTCGCCTTCGACACCACCCCCGGCTACGTCGACACCGAGCCGTTCCCCGCGACTCCTACCAGATGGACCTACCGCGCCATCTACCGCGTCGGCGACCAACGCGTCGGCCAGTGGAGTAAGTCGGTGAGTATTACCGTGGGCGGGTGACGGTAGGCAGAACCGTACGGGCCGTCACGATTAGAGATCAGAGGTCGGAAGTCAGAGGTCCGAGGTCAGCTCGGGATCGGAGCGGCCCGACGCGAAAGCGTTGGCCCCTCTGAGGCGCCTTAGCTGATGAACAGCGAACGCGACAGCTCGCTCTGGTCGATGATGCTCTTCAACGTCCCGCGTCTGATTTCTGAGTGATTCGGGACAATCACCGTGCGTCCGCCCTCTGCCGTCTGCTTGCGCATCACGATGTGGCTCCCCGATTGCCGCGATTGAGTGAATCCGTGCTTTTGTAAAATATCGCAAACCTCGCCTGCGGACAGGATGCGCAGCTTAGGCATGCGCCGGCTCGAGCGAAGTGACTTTCACGCCTCGATTCAGCCGGCGCTCAATCTCCTTGTCGTCCGCGTCTTCGAGAAGGATCTCGACGGCTTCCTTGATCATTCTCTCGGCTTCTTCAATCGTGCGCCCCTGGCTCGCCACGCCCAGCTCCGGGCACGTCGCCACGAACCAATCGTCTTCGCGCTCGATGACCGCGGTGAGCTTGGGAAGCTTCATGGAGGAAAGCATACCGCGTTCACTTTCATTCGACCAGCGCGGAATCGGTCCACTCCAATCATGTCACTTGTCACTCGTCACAGGTCACTTTCCCTAAATTCACTGGAGTAAGTCGGTGATATTACGGTTGGTGTGTAGTCTAGGTCTGAAAATTGCCGGGATTCGCAGAGTCACCGTCTGCGCGTTCCATGACTCTTTCTATGTCCTAGACGCCAATTTGCCCAAGAATGGGATCTGCTTAAATGCAAGCTGAATCAGCTTAACGAAACTTGCATCGGTGAGGCGGTCATCATTCCTCAATTGAAGTGCCCCAACAACACTGATCAAGAGTAATCCACCTAGGATTAGTAACGGGAGCCACCAAGGTGAAAGAATCCGTGATGCCGCCAACAACACGGCGAAAACAACAACAAGTAACAACAAATAAAACGAACCTGAGATCCATGGATTGCTTGCACGGACTTCGGTAGATTTGTCAGGCTTCATTGTATGCTCCTCAATGTGAATGTGGTCAATGTGGCCGATGTTAAGACTCGCGCCGATATATGCAGCGTTTTCTTTGCTGGCCTCCGAAACGAAAACATCCGCAAGCAACTCTCGAATGGAAACGTTCTCTAGGCTTTTATCGCATCGAATCTCGGGTATCCTCTTCGCTATGTAAGCCTCCAACGTGCGGTAGGGAAACAGGTGCGGTACCCCGGAGTGGCATACAGCGCAATTACACGGAACCATCTCATTGACTCGAGGTTCATTTAGCGTCCGGTGAATTTCGTCAATTTGGTGGCGGATTATGCTTAGCAGCTCTCGGCGGGCGTCCCCCTGCACAGCAACGCGAATCTTGCGGTTTAGCGGCTCCGCCACAACCCGTGCGCGTGTTTGGCGTCGCGCTAACACTACGCCATTCCGCCAATACTTGTCGCCATCAATGGCCGAGTGCATCCGCGCGATGAACCGCGTGATAATTCCTGCCGGCATGAACGCGTAATGATATTCGAAGACTAAATTATCCTGTGTTTCCCATTCTAGCTCAGGCATCTCTGCTGATAGCAACTCCGGCGCTACGTAGATCCCTGATTCGCCAATCGGGAAGCACAACTCAAATTTAATCATCAATTGAAGCAGCTCGGGATGGTAGCTCCTTGGGTATTCTGTGTTCCCCCAAATTTTGCGCAGATCAGCCAATGTGAAGCGACCCTTCGCACTCTGTACGCGTTGGGTATCGAGAACTTTATAGACCGCATTAGTTCCCCACTCCGGGCGAAGAATGACTATTCGCTGCAGGACAGCGTCATCCTGAAAGTGGAGGATCACTCCTAGGTCATGCAAATAAGCAGAGAGGGAATTCATTTGCGAACCTAAGACGCCGGCGGTCTTGCAAATCTCTTCGTACTGATCGCGACTGATATGATTGCGTAAGTCGTTCTCAAGCGCCTTGCGGGCACGGCTCCAGGTTGCGGGCCATTCGTCCCCGACGTGAGGTAAGGACGTCGCGACAACCTTGACGCGATTGCGTAGTGCATCTACGCCTAGACCCGTCAGAGCGCTAACCTTATGGAACTCCTGAATGTTAGAAAAGTGGCGTTTTAAATCCGCTTCATCAATCTCCCTGACGCGCTCATCAACCTTGTTTAGAACGACAATTATCGGGCTGCCTCCGCTTAGGAGGCGGATCACGTTCAGCCAATAATCGAACCCCCCCGTTCGATCTTCTTTACGGGCATCCCAGACGAAAAGGTAAAGGGACCGCTTTGTCAGGAAGAATTGGTGCGTCGCATGGTAAATCTCTTGTCCGCCAAAATCCCAAAGGTTGATCAAGAACGTATCCGTCTCAGGAGTTGTGACCGTCCACTTGCGAATCTCGATACCTTCGGTTGACCGGGTGTCTATCATATTGGCTGAATCGGACACAGGGCTAATCAAGCGTTCGGCGAGCCGTGTTTTGCCGACACCTCCCTCTCCGACGATAAGAATCTTTGCCTCATAGAGTCGCTCCAAAGGAGCCTCTAGAAGTGCGCTAAAGTAGTTCTGTATACCGACTAACCCCTGCGAGAGGATTTCGGGTGGAGGGGTGCTGAGGGGGTTACCCGTGAGATCCAAACTTCGCAGCCGTGGCAGGAACGCCACCTCTTTAGGAACCTCACGCAGTTCGTTATTTTCTAGATCCAGAACTTCCAATTTCTTCAGCGCCGTTAAGCCGCTAGGCAGTTCGGTTATTTCGTTCCGAGATGCACGAAGGAGGGAAAGATTTGCGAGCGCTCCAATTGCAGCCGGCAGAGACTTCAAGCCACATCCTGAAACATTGATCCGGCGCAAGAGCGGTAGCCTCGCAATCTCCTCGCTGAGAACGTCAATCAATGTCCCAGGAAGCCAAAGCGTTTCGAGATTCTTCAAAGTAAAGAGTCCATCCGGTAGCCGCGCTGGCGGGTTATCCCGCCACGTGAAATCCTGAAGATTTGCCAACCTGCTGATCGCCGAAGGAATCTGAAAAAGACCACAACGCGACAATCCGAACTGCCGCAGATTCTTAAAATCGAAAAACGCTTCGAAGACGTTCCTTAAATCCATCGCTTCAAGAGTCAGCGTCTCTAAATCCCTAAGTTCGGCCAAGCCCTCCGATGCCTTTAGTCGCGTAGGGTCTTCCGAGTCGGCGCGGCTCGAGCATACGAGACGGCGGAGGGCCCGGAACTCTACGATTTCATCCGGAACGTCTACATCATTAACATATAACGCCTGCAATTTTGGGAGTCGCGCTAGAGGAACCGGGAACCGTTCCAAGCATTTCCACAGGCTAACGGTTTCCAGCTGCGACATCTTGCTCAAGCGATCCAAGTGGGCGATGCTGAGGGCGACTTCAGTGAGATACAATTCTTTGAGTGGGAGGTGTTCGATGCTTTGTATCACCGAAGCACCTGAAATCTGTTTTCCGGGCTGGCCTCCAAAGTGGAGTTTCTTCAGTCCGTCAAGACGCCGAAGAATCGGCGGCACATAGGTGAAGCTGTTGAGACCAATGTTAAGTTCCCGAAGGTTCTTTAAAGACGTGAGAAAGCTCGGAAGGTCATCAAGCTCATTCCCCAGTATCGTAAGAGATTCCAAGGCTCTCAACGAACCAATGCTAGAAGGCACTCGAGAAAGACGTAGCCCGCTCAAAGTGAGTTTTCTTAACTTTGTCAGTCTCCTTAGTGATTGGGGCAATGTAACGTCACTGCACCAAGCGATTTCAAGTTCCTCTAGTTCAGTAAGGTTGCCCAGTCCCTCCAGTTCCGAACTGAGCTGCATCCATTGAAGCTTGAGCGAGGTCAGATGGCGCAGTTCAAAAACGCCGCTTGGCAGAGGACCTTTATCCGCCAGATCGCTGTCTAGCACGAGGCTCGAAATTTTATTTTCGCGTGCTTCGCGAAGTCGAGACTCGATCCAATTCATGTTCCGGTGAGGGGCCCTAAACCAGCAGCGTGCGAATTGTCAGCAACCGCGTCAAGCTAAAGCGGACCCCGCCCACTGATGGGCAGACAATTCGCAACGCGATCATCGGCTGGTAATGCCTATTTTTCCGAGCTGCGTTGTTCCTTCGATAAGGGGGCACGGAACTAACTATTCGAGGTTTCAGTAGTAAGCGCATCAAAGCCGGAAGTCCGGAGGCAGAAAGTAAAAGGAATGGAATGGCGGAATGAGCAAAACGTTCATTCCGGATTCACCGGGAAGTGTTTGTTCTTCAGACGTTCGGGAACGCGTTCGGTTTGTTCGTTTTCGATTTCTTCCGTCGCCGCGCCCAATGCTTCGTAGGCTTCGCGGTTCTTTTTCGCGCGGCACATGTAGGCGGTGGCGTGCGCGAGGGGAATGCGCGCTTCGGGGAGGCCGACGAATTCGACGGCTTGCTGCGTGGCGATGGCGAGCGGGAGCGCTTCGGGGTCGGCCAGGCCGACGTCTTCGCTGGCGAAGATGACGATGCGGCGCGCGATGAAACGGAAGTCTTCGCCGGCGTGGAGCATTTTCGCGAGCCAGTAGATGGCGCTCTTCTCGTCGGACGCGCGCATGCTCTTGATGAAGGCGCTGATGGTGTCGTAGTGGGCGTCGCCCTTTTTGTCGTAGACGATGGCTTTTTGCTGAATGGAGTCTTCGGCGACAGCGAGGGTGAAGTGGATGATTCCGTCATCTGGAGGGACGCGCTCAGTCGCGTCCTTCTTTTTCGATTTGGACGATAGGGAAGAGGACGACACCGAGGTCGTCCCTCCAGGAGAGGTAGAGGAAGAGGGAGAGGGAGGCGTCGTTAGGACGCCGACCTCCAGGGCGTTCAGGCATTTGCGGGCGTCGCCGTCGGCGAGCTTGGCGAGATGGGTGCGGGCTTCGGCATCGATCTTCACTTTGTGTTGGCCGAGGCCGCGCTCTTTGTCGGCGAGGGCGCGGTCGATCAGTTCTTCGAGCTGCGACACCTTGAGCGGTTCGAGCTGGAAAACCTGCGAGCGCGAGACGAGGGCGCTGTTGACGTAGAAGAACGGGTTGTAAGTCGTGGCGCCGATCAGACGGAGGTTTCCGCTCTCGACATCGGGCAGGAGGATGTCCTGCTGCGCTTTGTTGAAGTGATGGATCTCGTCCACGAACAGGATCGTTTTTTTGCCGGAGGTGCGGAGACGGTTCTGGGCGGAGGCGACGACTTTTCGCATTTCGGCGACGTTGCTCTCGACGCCGCTGAGCCGTTCGAATTTCGCCTGGGTCATATCGGCGATAACATGAGCGAGCGTGGTTTTGCCGGTGCCGGGCGGACCGGAGAGGATGACGGACGGCAGGCGGTCGGCTTCGATGGCGCGCCGCAATAATTTCCCAGGACCGAGGATATGTTCCTGGCCGACAAATTCGTCGAGCGTGCGCGGGCGCATCCGCGCGGCGAGGGGCGCGGAAGGATTGACGGAAGGCTCTTCCGGAGAGTCGCTGGCCTGAAACAGATCCTGCACGGAGAAAAAATACGGAGCGCGAATCGCGGCGCACCTTATATTCGCGCCCATGCGAAAGACCGTCCTCATCGTCTCCCTCTTTTTCATCACGCTGGCCCAGGCGAACGCGGCAACGTTGCCGTTTTCGACTGTGTTCAAGGGACGCGACCGGTTCGACAGCTTGGTGAGCAAGGCAAAGGCCGAGAACTGGAAGGCGTTGCCGATCGGCGAACGGACGGCAACGGTCGGTCGCGCGCTGGTGGGCACACGCTACAAATCGTTTACGCTCGAGATCGATAACCGGATCGAAGCGCCCTCAGTGAATTTCACCGGGATGGATTGCTGGACGTTTTACGAAAACGCGCTCGCCTTTGCGCGGATGCTGAATGAACCAGAGGAGAGCTGGACGCCAGAACAGATGCTGCATTACATCGAGCTCGATCGTTATCGCGGCGGGCAATGCACCGGCGAATATCTTTCGCGGCTGCATTATCTCGAGGACTGGCTAGCGGACAACGAGCGGCGCGGGCTGGTGGACGATCTGACGCGCAGCCTGGGTGGATCGAGTGTGCCGCATGCCGCGAGAGAAATGACGGTGGGTTGGAAGCATTACCGTTACCTGAAGGCGAACCGCGCGTTGCTGGGACCGTTGGCGCAAATGGAGGCGCGGGTCTCCAGCAGAGCGCTCTATCAAATTCCAAAAAATCGCGTAGCCGGGATCGAAGGAAGGCTGCACAGCGGGGACGTCATTGGAATTATTTCGCGGGATGGTCCCGGCCGATATTCCACGTCGCACGTGGGCCTGGCGCTCCGGGCCGCGGATGGGTCGCTGCACTTCATGCACGCTTCGTCGCCGCGGAACTATGGAAAGGTGGTGGTTGATTCCACGCTCTCCAGTTACCTGGCGCGATACCGGACCGACTCAGGGATTCTGGTCGCACGCCCGCTCCGCTGACGGCCGCGATTACTGGGCGCCCGGCAACCGAAAAACGGCGACAACATGGTCGCGGGTGCAGGTATAAGGAGGCGCGGCAGTCCACTTTCGAGCGTGGCGAATTCGAGGCAGGACCGGCAACAGCGTCCGCGCGAGGATGGTCCGGCGCCGGAACTGCCAGTAACTGAAATCATGCAGCCAAAGCACCACCTTTTCCCGCACGGAAAGATCGTAGTGGCAGACTTCGCTCAGGCTCTCCAAGGAAAGGCCGCGGTCCTCAGCGAAATGCCGCGCGGTGCGCGCCGTGAACATGGAAAGATGTTCCAGGATGCGGAAATACCAGAACTGCGCCGGATCGCGCCGGCACGCGGGCGCATCTCCGTTCCCAGTCGCGACAATTAGCAGCGCGCCGGGCGCTCCGTGTTGCAAAAGCTGCCGCAAAAGATCGAGCGGTTTGCGCAAATGTTCGAAGACATCCACCAGGACGATGGCGTGAAACTTCACCGATAGTTCCATCGCGAGATCGCCCGGCTCGATCATCTTCAATCCCCGATCCGCAGCTTTTTTCGCGGCCACGGAATTGAGTTCGGATCCGTAGCATTCGTACTTGCCGGTCAAACCCCCAAGGAGCCGGCCTGAACTGCAACCGTAATCCAAGATTCGGCTGCGAGGCGGAAGCGACTCGAGAAAAGAGAGGACCTCGCGCTCGATCGGGTGGTACTGCCCCGCCTCCCATCTTTGAAACGAAACCTGCCCGTAGTATTCAGCAAGAGCCTCGTCGGAAAGAGTCGGCGTTCGGTAAAGAAGGCCGCAGTTCGAACATTCCCGGACGAAATAATCGGCTTGCTCGAATTTTCGTTCCGACAGTTCGACCACGAAGCCGGGTGCTTCCGGTCCCGTGGCCTCGAATTCCGCTGACCCGCACCCGGGACAGGTCGCGACAGCAACGTTGTCGGCTACGTTTTCGGTCATAGGAACAAGGCGTCGCCTAACGAGAAGTCGTTGGGTCGACGCGAGGCGATTCATGATTGAAATCAGCCGCGCGGGACGCCTGACAGATTTCCCGAGCCAGACGCGCACTGAATAACGCCGCCCCGTTTTCGTTCAGGTGCAAGGCGTCGATGAAGTTTTCATCGGCCACCCAATCCGAAGCATCGATGAAGTGACCGTGCCCTGATTCAATCAGATTTTGCACGTGCCGCTGGTAAGCCGGCCAGCTCTCGGTGGTATAAAACCGCTGCCGATGGATCGCCGGCATCGGCATCTCGATGAGGTAGAATTTGAGGTGGCGCGCGAAAGATAACCGAACAATCTCCCGCACCGAATCATTCAACGGCTGTTGGTTCCCGACAAGGGACCTGAGTCTGGCTTCGAACGTATCGCGGTCGGCTGGTTCGAAAGCGGTGAAGTCTTTCGCCCGGCCAAAACGGTTGGCGTCTTCCGGAGGAAGGCCGAGACCAGAGAGACGTCGTCGAACTCTTTCCACCTTTGCCCAAATAGCCGCTCGCTCTCGGATCATCGGCACGTGCGCGACCAGCCGCATGCGCCAAAGGGCGGCACGATCTCCGGGAGCGAGCAGCGCAGAGGCCCGATCAGGGAACAGATAGGCGAGGGCTCGATTACCAACAAGATCGCGCCCGCCCGCGGGCACGGAATCCGTCGGCAAAGTATCGAAAAATCCATAAATGATTGTGTCGGCAGAACGGGCATAGGGGAGCAAATACTCCAGAACCAGGCAGTGCTCGGAAGCGTAAGTGAAACCCATTCCCAGATTCAGACTGACGGGGGCGTAGCTGCACGCCCGCGAAAATGCCGCGGGGTCGACGTCCGAAGCGATTTGTGAATTACCGAGAAAAATCGTTTGGGCTGATGGAGCGTTTTCCCGAATGCGTTTGAGCAAAACCTGAGGGGGAAGATTTGCCGAGAAATGTTCGACTACGAAATTGAAGACGACCACAACCAGCACGGCCGTCAGCGCTGCCACCGCGAAATGTTTCGATCTGAACGTCCGCACTTTTCTAGAAATCGATGTAGATGAATTTCGACGATTGGCCGCAAAAAAAGATGACCAGACAGATTAGAATCCCCCACCAAATTCCCCACCAGGGCGATGTGAGTGGAAAACGAAGCCATGCCGGGGCTTCGTCAGTCGATCCCCCGAGATATTCGAGAAGAACTTTCACGTTTTGAACTCAACCGCAGATCAGCCGCCTGAAAAAGAAAAAGCTCGTGGGCAAATCCATGCAGAAAAAGGCCCAGCCGAGATTTACCAGGACAAAAGTGAGCGCCCAGCTCAAGCCAAGAGCGAGCCGCGATGGATTTTCTGACGCCGGACGAACCGTCCTCCAGAGCCGATGAGCGGCGAGAAGAACACCGTGCCATAAACCCCAGGCAACAAAATTCAGCCCCGCGCCATGCCAAAGGCCGCTGATCAACATCGTGATCAAAATGTTGATATAAACCCGGCCCGGTGCGACTCGACTGCCGCCCAGCGGGATGAAAATATAATCAATCAGCCAGCGGTAGAGCGACATATGCCAGTGACCCCAGAATTCCGCCACGTTTGTCCGCAAATACGGCCAGTCGAAATTCTCCGGAACACGAATGCCGAAGAGCCGCGCGGAGCCGATGGCAATGTCGGAATAAGCGGAAAAATCGATATAAATTTTGATTCCGTAAGCGAGCAACCAGAGCGGCAGAAGCCGACGGTCGGCGACCGCTATGGCATCGTGATTTAAGTTCACGGTCACGGCCGAGAGCAGGTCGGCGATTGCGAATTTCTTGACGAGTCCGGAGAGGATGCGCGTGCCGCCGCGATTCCAATCCAAGGGCCATTCCGTGCTCGGATGCCAAAGCTTCGGCTGGAAATCCTGATAACGCTTGATCGGGCCTGCGACCATCGTCGGAAAAAATAAAATAAAGGTCAGGTATTCGGTGAATCTGCCGGCAGGGGCGGTCCCTTTGTAGCGGTCTGCGGCATAGTGGATGAATTCAAAGGTGAAGAATGAAATGCCGAGTGGGAGGAACGCCCCTTTCCAAAATACGACGTGGGCGGGCGAGATATGAAAGACGAGGCCAGCAAAAAAGTTCCAGTACTTAAAGACAAAGAGGAGACCGATCGCTTGCAGGATTCCGAAGATGCACCACCACGATTTTGGTTTGTATAGGCGGCTAAAAAAAGCCTCCCACAAGAGAATCAGAAGACAGGCGGCACCCGGCCAACCGCCTAATTGTGTGACTGAAAAGTAAATGAAAAATCCCGCCCCAAAGAAAATACAGATCCATGGGCGCAAGCCTGGACGCGCCAGTCGAAAGCCAACCGCAGAAGGCAGAAGAAACGCGAGATAGTAAGCGAAGGTATCAAAAATCACGACGCGAGAAATGCCGCAGCCTACTGGCCGAGAAGCGTAACCATGATCTTTCGGTGATGCGCCGCCTGGCGATGTTCGAAGAGAAAAATTCCCTGCCAGGTTCCGAGCTGCATCTTCGAATCGGCCACCGGAATCACTTCGCTGGATCGCGTTAACACCATGCGGATGTGCGAGGGCATATCGTCCGGTCCTTCATCGTTGTGCTCGAAGTAAGAAGCGTTCTCGGGCACAAGTCGGTCGAAGAATTTTTCAAGGTCGCGCCGTGCGGTCGGATCGGCGTTCTCCATGATGATGAGACTGCAACTCGTGTGCCGAATGAAAACTGTGAGCGTGCCCGTGACGATACCGCTGCGGGTCAGGACGGCGGCCACGTCATCGGTGATTTCATATGTCCCCTTCCCCGCGGTGCGGATCGTGAGCGGCTCGGTGTGGAGACGTAGAGAAGACATCTGGGTTGTGCATGCTACCGCCTGTGACCGACGGCGCAATTAGCGGATAATTTCGCTTCGCACCGAGGGATGATCGCTGATAGTCGAGACAAGATGCAGGACGATCTTGAGCGAGTTCTTTTTGACGAAGCGACGATCCATCACCGGCTGGACGAGCTGGCGGCGCGGATCTCGAGCGATTACAGCGACCGCGAGCTGACGGTGATCGCAATCCTGAACGGCAGCGTCATTCTGATGGCCGACCTGCTTCGGCGCATTCCGTTGCCGCTCAAGCTGGATTGTCTGAGCGTAGCCAGTTACCACGGCGGGACGAAAACGAGCGGCGAACTGATCTTTCGCCAGGTCTCTTTGCCCGATGTGGCGGGCCGCCATGTCCTGCTATTGGATGACATTCTCGACAGCGGCGTGACCCTGGCCAGCATTCGCGAGAAGATTGAAACCGCCGGGCCGCGCAGCGTGCGGATTTGCGTGTTACTGGAGAAGAAAAAGACGCGGATCCGCGCGGTCGATCCCGACTATGTCGGCTTCCAAATCGCGGATGAATTCGTGGTCGGATATGGGCTCGATTACATGGAGCGGTATCGAAACCTTCCTTGCATCGGTGTGCTGCGAAAAGACCTGATCGCGCCGGCCGTCTGATTTGCGAATGAATCTGCGCGTGCAGTTTTATTCGCGGCTGCGAGAGCTCGCGGGAGTTTCGGAAGTGGAGCTGGAGGTTCCGGGCGGAACCAGGGTCGGCGCATTGCTGGAGATTCTATATGCGAAGACACCGGCCTTGCGGGATTGGAACAAAAGCATTCTCGTCGCCGCCGGGGTGGAGTTTGTCGGCCGCGATTACGTCCTCAGAGAAGGCGACGAGGTTTCCATCATGCCGCCTGTCCAAGGCGGGTGAGGCTGAGTGCGCGAAATACGCGTGTCATCCCGAGCCGCGCAGACGGCGAGGGATCCCACAGGCGCTCTCGGGTCACACTAACGGGAGGGGACAGGTTCGGCAGTAACGACTTCGTGGATCGCGAAAGCCGGCTTGCATGTTTCCCCTTCGACTGTGGGGTCCCTCGCCGTCCGCGCGGCTCGGGATGACAGGCATTTTACGCCCCGGAGCGAGTCAGCGTAGCGAAACTAGTCTCGAAAATTCTTGAAAGCGGTCGCAACGCCGAAATCCTTGCCACGGACGAACGCAATCACTTCCTGCAAATCGTCGCGCTTCTTTCCGGTGACCCGGATTTGGCGCTCCTGAAGCTGGCTTTGCACTTTGAACCCCTGCCCTTTGATCGCGTGGATGATCTCCTTGGCCTTATCGCCCTCGAGGCCCTGCTGAATTTTTAGTTCCTGTCGCGCGTGCCCGAGCGGTGAGATGGCGGGATCGACTTGCTCGACATTGCGCAGGTCCACCCCCCGTTTGGCCAGCTTCCCGATGACGATCTCGCGCAAGCCACGCAGCCGCGAGGCATCTTCCGCCGTGAGCGTGATCTTGTCTTTCTCGGCCACGATTTCCGCGACGCTGCCCTTGAAGTCGAACCGCGTCGCCAGTTCCTTGCGCGCCTGGTTCAGCGCATTATCAATTTCCTGCGTGTCGACTTCGGAAACGATATCAAATGAAGGCATCTTTGATTTTGGATTTTAGATTTTCGATTTGCGATTGCTGATGGAGTTTCAGCCAATGCCGTTTCGATTCCCGCGTCAAGCCCACACCACGGCGGTGGCGTTCGTTATCGTAAGCCTTTTCGCCTGCTCGGGCTGCGATCGCACGGCCAAGGAACAAAAGATTCTTCGAGGCGAATTGCGAGAGGCTTTGAACGCCCACTCCTATGCTAAAGCCGCGGAGATCGCACGGCGAATTTTGAAACTGAATCCGCAGGATAACGGGACCTGGGATCGCCTGGTCCAGGCAGAATTTGGACTGCGGGATTTCGAGGGAATAAAGCAGGCGCTGGAAGAGTGGCGGCGCGCCGTGAGCAAGCCCTCGACGAATCTCGATGAATACACCGGCGAGCTCGCCCTCGAACAACGCGACCTGCCCTGCGCGATCCAGGCCTGGAAGAAAGTCCTGCCGGTCGACCCGAAAAATATTGGGGTGCTGGAGAAAATCGCGCGGGCGGAGAAAGCCCAGCAGCATTGGACGGAAGAAAATGCGGCGTGGACGGCCTACCTCGACGTGCAGGAGGGCGCGGTGGCGCGCATCAACCGGGCCTTGTGCCGACGACGCCTTCATCGCTGGCAGGATGCCTTTGAAGATTTGAAGCGGGCCAAGGAACTCGGGCCCGACGACCCCGAAGTACAGCGGGGCGCCAAACTCTTCGAGCAGATGGGCCGGTTCCTCGCGGATATTCGCGAAGTCGACGCCGCGCTGGCCGTTTCACCTAACGATCCGGGGCTGCTGGCCGATCGTGCTCTGATGTTCCTGCGGAGCGAGGATTTTGAGCTCGCCCTGGAGGACGCCGAGAGCGCCGCCAAACTCGGCCCCTGGGCGATGCGACCGAAATTGTTCCTGGCCATGGCGTTGATCGAGCTCGGCCGCTCCGACGAATGCGAGAAACTGGCCGTGCAGAAATTCATTCGGCTCGACATGCTCCCGCCGGAATTCCTCGAGACGATGAGCCGGCTCGATTCCGAAATTTCGGTTGAGCGGAGTAACGCCGAACTTTATGTGGCGCGCGCATGGCAGCTCAATGAGGTCGGCCAGCCGGCCCTCGCTTTGCAGGACGCGGAGAACGCGGCGCGCCTCGACCAGAAATCGGCCGGCGCCTGTGCGGAATGCAGTTATGCCCTGATGAAACTCGGACGCGCACCGGAAGCTTTGGCCCAGATCAAGCGTGCGACAGAGCTCGATCCGAATTTTTCCACGGCGTGGCAATATCGCGGCGAGCTGGAAATGGAACGGGGCGAGACTTTGTCGGCGATCGAATCGCTCAGCCATGCGCTCGACACCAGTCAAACGGCGATTGCGCTGCAAAAAAGGGAGCAATGCTACCGGCGGCTCGGCCTGTTGGTCAAAGCGGAGCAAGACCGCCGCGCGCTGGAAGAATTGAACGCGCGAACGGGGAAGTGATCCGGCGCTTCGCGGTGCGAGCTCAGTAGCTCTTGTCGATCCTGATGTTCCCGGTCGCCGACGTCAGCTCGAAGGTCCCTTCAGGATTGGTGCTCGTGGAAAAATCGAGAGTATGAATCTCCGGTGCGGCCTGTTTCTTATTCGGGTCAAGACTGTTTGCGATTCGGCCGGTGGTGGCGCGCGCGTCGATGCGAAGGGGCACATCGCTCGGGAAAAACGCCCGGATATTCCCATGCTCGGTCGAAAGCTTGGTAGAAAATTTCGATCCCTCCCACCAGTCGAAGGAAATATCCAAACGCCCATTCTCGAGCCGGAAATTCAGATCCCCAAAACAATCGTGTGCTGCGAGCGAACCGTTGACGACATGCGCGGTGGCGCTTCCGCCACGCAGGCCGTCCACCATTACCTCGCCATTAAGCAGTTCGAGGTTGCTGACCCTCGTGCCGAAAGGAACGATCACATTGTATTCCACCGTGCCAGAACGGTCGCTCAAGCTCAGGCCGTTCTTTCGCGGCGGGAAGATGGTCTCGATCGCGACGCTACCAGCCGTGGCGTTGACCGAGACCACGATTTGCTTCAGCCGTTCAGCGGAGTAAGCGCGTTTGATCGCTTGAATTGAAATTTCTCGCACGTCGGCCCCATAGACGCGGATCGATCCGTCGGTATTTCGAATGCTCAGAGTCACCTCTGGCTCGACGGTATATTTTTGCTCGATCGTTTCCTCCACGACTTCGACCGCAAAGGCCGGTCGCGAGAGCAGGATGAAGGCGCCGGCAAGTAGGAGCGCGCGGGTGAGGTGGCGGCGCGGCGGTGTTTGGTCGGCGCAGCGCGCCGACCCTACCAGGAAACTGAGATCATTATTCATATCGGAGCGCCACCATCGGATCGACCTTCATCGCGCGACGCGCGGGAAGGAAGCTCGCGAGAGATGCCGCTGCGATAAGTAGTCCGACAACGCCGGCGTAGGTCAACACGTCAGTGGCGCGGACACCATACAGCATTGATTCGAGCAAACGCGTCAAACCAACGGACGCGATAATTCCCAGTGCGACCCCGGCCGCGACCAGAGTGAAGCTTTGTCGGAAAATCATCCGCAGCATATCCACGCGCTGGGCGCCGAGTGCCATGCGAATGCCGATCTCCTTCGTCCGTTCCGACGTGATGAAAGACATGATCCCGTAAAGCCCCACCATGGCGAGAAGAAGCGCAGAGCCGGCGAAGACACCGAGCATCACCATGCTGAAGCGGCGATTGTCGAACGATGCGGAAACGATCTCCGCGACCGTTTCGAACTTCGTGGGCATTTCCGGATTCAGCGCGCGCGCTTCGCGTCTCATCGCGCTGGTCAGGAGTGCGGCATCGCCCTGGCCGCGCACCACGATGGAGAATTCCGCCGTCGTCGCCGGCCGCTGGGAATAGTCTGTGTATACGGTCGGCCGTGGATCCCGATCGAGCCCGTTGTCGCGCACGTCCCCAACGATTCCCACCACGGTGAGCAAACGCAGATCGCCGTCCATGTTTCCATATTCGATCTGTTTACCGATCGCGTCCTCGTTAGGCCAAAAACGTTTCGCGAGCGATTGGCTCACCAGCGCGACATGGGGCGAGTCCGGTCCGTCCCCCTCCTGGAAAAGGCGTCCGCGAATCAGTGGAATTCCCATGGCGGTGAAATAGCCGGCGCTGGCCGCGCGATAGTCAGCGTCCCGCGCACGCTCGGCCGGTGGAAGCGCGTCCATTTGCCGGCTGAATTCCTGCATTGTTGCCGGGGCCTGGCCACTGCGAATTTCCAGGAAGGTTCCGTTCGCGCCCTTTCCACTCATCGGGAGCGCACTGGTCCCGCCGACGCTGGTTACGCCCGGAAGCGTTTCGAGCCGCTCAAATAAACGATGGTAAAATTGCGCCAGCGTTCGCATCGCCGCGGGCTCCTCGGGTTGGGGCAGCAACACGGTCATGGCGACAATGCTTTCCGCGCGAAATCCCGGATCGACTGTCAGCAGCCGTTGAAAACTTCGGCCGAGCAGACCCGCGCCGACCAGCAGCATCAGCGTTAACGCGACTTGAGCCACGATAAGGAGATTGCGCGCCCTTGTCTGCCGCGCCCCGGCGGAAGTGCCGCGCCCCGCTTCCTGCAAATCGTTTTGCAAACGCTGGCGCGAGGCGTGAATGAGCGGCACGAAGCCGAGCACCACCGCGATCAGCAGCGAAACGGCGAAGGTGAAAAGAAGCACATTCGAGCTAACTCCGATCTCGCCGATGCGAGGGAGATTGCCGTGATAAAGTCCAACGATCAGTCGCACGCTCCACGCGGCGAGTAATGTCCCAATCACACCGGCGACCAGAGCGAGGACCAACGCTTCGACAATGAATTGACGCGCTAGTCTGCTGCGCGACGCGCCCAGGGCCGCGCGCAACGCCACCTCTTTCCGTCGAGCCGTTGCGCGGACGAGCAGAAGATTGGCCGCGTTCGAGCACGCGATCGCAAGGAGCAATCCGACGGCGCCGCAGAGCAAAAGCAAAACGCTGCGAATGTCGCGCACAAAACGTTCGCGGAATGAGAGCAACCCGAAACTCGCGGCATCGGTCAGCGAACCATGGGTCAACTTCAAGGCCTTACCGATCGATGCGGCTTCGCTGTTAGCCTGCTCAAAAGAAACTCCGGGACGCAGCCGCCCGATGGCGCGAAAATTATGCGCAGTCCGCGATTCATAGTGTGGAAAGATGGCGCTCGGAAACCAAACATCGACGCCCGTGGGAAATTCCGTCTCCGGCGGCAACACTCCGATCACCGCGAAACTGCGATTGGCGAACCGGAGCGAAGTTCCTTCCAGGTTCGTCCGGCCCTCCAGCATTCGTTTCCAAAACCCGTGGCTGACCACCGCGATCTGATTGCCTTCGCGCAACGTCTCCGCGGAAATGAGGCGGCCAAGCGCGGGCGCAAGGCCGAGGACGCGAAAGAAATCGGACGAGACGCCGGAAATATCGGTCCGCACCGGCTCCGTTCCCCCGGCGACGGCATCGGTACTGCGCATGTAGGTCGCGAGCGCTTCGAAGCTGCGGCTGCGCGCGGCGAGATCATTGAAGTTCGGTTCGGCAAACGGCATCGCGCGGCCCGCTTCATTCAACTCACTCACTTCCACGAGTCGATCCTGCGATGGATAAGGCAACGGCCGGAGCAAAACTGCATCGACCACGCTGAAGATCGCGGTCGAAGCGCCGATGCCGAGTGCGAGGGTCAGAATGGCGACGATGGAGAAACTCGGACGCCTGGCTAATGAGCGGAGTGCATACTTGAAGTCAGCCATCATAGGAAAAGCTCCAAATCCCAAGCTCCAAGCTCCCGCGAAGCTTCAAATCCCAAGCTTCAAAAAAGTCCCGCCGGAACCTGCCTTTGGTTTTTGGAGCTTGGTGCCTGGGATTTGGAGCTTTCATTCGTATCTCAGCGCCACCATCGGATCGACCTTCATCGCTCTCCGCGCAGGGACATAACTCGCGAGCAACGCCGCGACGCTCAACAAGACAATAACCACCGCGTAGATGGAGAGATCATTTGCGCCGACGCCATAAAGCAGCGTCGCCATCACTCGCGTCGCCCCGAGGGCGACAAAAAACCCGATGGCTATTCCCACGAGAACCAGAGTCAGGCTTTGCCGCAGCACCATGCCGAGCATTTGCGTTTTCTGCGCGCCGAGCGCCATCCGGATCCCGATCTCACGCGTCCGTTGCGTGACGCTATACGCGATCACCCCGTAGATGCCGATAGCCGCCAGGACCATGGCCACGCCGGCAAAAACCGCGAGCAGCATCATGTTGAAACGGGGTTGCGCGAGTTGGGTCGTGAGGAACGTCGTCATGGGTTTGAGCTTCGGGACGAACAGGTCCTTATCGACCTCATGCACGGCCCGCTTCACCTCGGCATCGAGACCAACCAAATTGGTCGAGGAGACGCGCAAGACTACGTCCAAACTCCGAGCCGGATCCTGCGGAAAGGGCACATACATCTCGGGCCCCGGGGGCGCGGCCAGCGAGTCGTGCCGCGAATTTGCAACGACCCCGACGACTTCGCAGGGCGGCGCCTTTTCATCACGATCAATCATGACCTGTTGGCCGATGGGGTTCTTATCCGGAAAATGTTTGCGGACAAACGCCTCGTTGATCATGACCACGAGCGGCGAGTCCTTCGTGTCGGCGCGAGTGAAAGCGCGTCCCTGGAGCAGCGGAATTTTCATGGCCCGGAAATAATCCGGCTTCACGATGAGGTAACCGCCGCCAGGATGATTTCCTCGCGGCAACGGCGCCGCGCCACTGACCATGAACGACAGGTTGTTGATGTTTCCGGCGAGCGGCAAAGGATTCGCACCGCCGGCCGATTCCACGCCGGGAATCGCGGAAATTTTCTCCATGATGGCGTCATGCGTCCGAATCTGCTGGTCCGCGTCGGGATAGCGCACGCGTGGCAGACTCAGTTGCATCGTCATTAACCGTTCCGGGTCGAAACCTGGATTCGTCGCGCGCAGGTTGAAGAAGCTCTTGATCAACAAGCCCGCGCCGGCCAGCAACAGAAGTGAAAGCGAAACCTGCGAGACAACGAGGAGCGCACGCAGCCTATTGGTATGCAGGCCGCCCGTCGATCCTTTCGCGCCTTGCTGAAGCGATTCGTTGACGCTGGGCCGCGAAACTTGCAGGGCCGGGACAAGCCCGAAGAGAATCGTGCTCCCGATCGCGAGAGCGAAAGTAAAGGCGCAGACCGTCGGGTTCACCTTGATCTGGGCAATGTGTGGCAGCCCTTGCGGACCGGCGGCGCTCAGAAGATCGACGCCCCATGACGCCAGGAGAAGGCCACCGGCGCCCCCTACCAGTGCGAGCAACAAGCTTTCGCAAAGGAGCTGGCGGATAACTCTCGCGCGGCTGGCGCCCAGAGCCGTGCGGATAGCTATTTCACGACTGCGCGACGCGGCGCGAGCCAGGAGAAGGTTAGCCACGTTGGCGCAGGCGATCAGAAGCACGAGTGCCACCGCGCCCAGCATAATGATCAGCGCCGGCCGCACCTCGCCGACCACATCCGCATGCAAGGTCACGATAGCGACCCCATTGAAATTCAGATTTGTGTCGGGGTATTGCTTCGAAAGGCGTCCCGCGATTGGCGTCAGTTCCGCCTCGGCCTGACGGGTCGATACCCCAGTTTTCAACCGGCCTACTACACTAAGGAAATGCGAGCCGCGATTGTTCAGCGTCGCCGCGGTCAGGTATTGCAGCGGCAGGGCGTAATCAATGTGCTCGTCTTCGATCGGAAACTTCCAACCGGGCGGCATCACTCCGATCACGGTATAGCTCCGGCTCGAGAGCATGACCTGTTGTCCGACAATTTTCGGGTCGCCCCCGAACGCGCGTTTCCAAAGCGGATAATTCAAGACGATGACGCGGTTCGCATCGTTCTTCGCGTCTTCCTGCGTAAAGCCGCGACCGAGCAACGGCGGCACTCCGAGCACATCGAAGATCTCGGGAGTAATGGCGACACCTTCCAGAGCCTCGGCATCTTCGGCCTGGGCCAGAGTGCCTCCGGTCCGCGTGTAAGCTGCCATGCTGGAGAAGCTCTGGCTTTGATCGCGCAGATCGACGTAGTCGGGGAAGGAATGCACGTTTCCGCGAACCGACCCGCTGTCGTTGGCATAACGTCCCCAGACCATCGCGATCTGGTCGGGATCCTTGAAAGGCAAAGGCCGGAGCAGGACGGTATCGACCACGCTGAAGATCGCTGTGTTAGCTCCTATGCCTAAGGCGAGGGTGAGCACGGCGATGATTGCGAACGCCGGTGTCTTTACCAGCATCCGGAAGGCGTATTTAAGGTCGATTAACATAAGAAAAATGACTAATGACGAAGCTCGAAGGAATGATCGAAAGACAGATTACGAACGCCTGTGCGACTTCGGGCTTTGTCATTCCTTCGTCATTCGTCATTCGTGCTTCGTCATTCATACGATGAACCCATCGCGCAGTTGGATGGTCCGGTTCCCGTAGCCGGCGTTGACGTCGGAATGCGTGACCTGAATGATGGTCGTCCCAGCGGCGTTCAAGGTCTTGAACATCTCCATGATCTCCCGGCCCTGGTCGGTATGCAGGTTGCCGGTAGGTTCGTCCGCCAGGATCAACTTCGGGTTCGCGATCATCGCCCGCGCGATACTAACCAGCTGTTGCTGCCCGCCGGAAAGCTGGCGTGGATACAGGTCTTTCTTGCCGACGATGTGAAAGCGATCGAGCGCGTCACAAACAATCGAATCACGGCCCGCCTTGTTCACGTGGCGATAGGAAAGCGGGATATCGAGGTTCTCGTAAACAGTGAGGTCGTCGAGCAGGTGATAGTTCTGGAAAACGAAGCCGATCTTTTCATTCCGCAGCGTCGCCCGCTCTTTGGGCTTCAAGGTATGGACCGCGGCATCTTCAAAAAAATATTCGCCGCTCCAGGCATGGTCGTGCATGCCGAGGACATGGAGAAGCGACGACTTGCCCGCGCCGGAAGGTCCCATGATGGAAACGAAGTCGCCTTCTTCCACCTCGAGGTTGATGTCGCGCAGGACGTAAAAGAATTTTCCCTTCGCGAGTGGGTAGAAGCGTTCGAGGTGTTTGAGCGTGATCATAGACATAAGAAGTTAGTTCTGCGCCAGGGCCACAGTTGGATCAAGGCGAGCCGCGCGCCGGGCTGGCAAATAACAGGCGACCAGCGCCACTAGAAGGAGCAGCAACGGAATCGCGATGAAGGTGACCGGATCGGTCGCAGCCACGCCAAAGAGGAGGTTCGCGATTAGCCGGGTGAGTGCGAAAGCGCCGGCCAGGCCGACAGCAACGCCGAGAAATGTAAGCGACATGCCCTGCCGAATGACCAGCCCGAGCACGTCGGACTTCTGGGCGCCGAGGGCCATGCGGATTCCGATCTCCTGGGTTCGTTGCGTGACCGAGTAAGCCATCACTCCGTAGATTCCCAGAGCGGCGAGGAGCAATGCCGCGGCGGCGAAGACGGCAAAGAGCTGCATCGAGACGCGGCGGGTGCCTAACGAGTTCATGACGACGTCGTTCATCGTCCGGACGTTGTAGACGGGCTGGTCTTTGTCTAACGCCTGGACTTCACGACGTAGCGTCGTCGCGAAGGCCGCCGGATCGCCGGCCGTGCGAATGACCAATCCCATAAAATTCCATTGCTGATCCTGGGCGTGCGGGACGTAAAGCTGCGCGCCGCTTTGAGCGTCGAGGGCGCCCGTTTTCGTGTCGCCAACGACGCCAACGATTTCGCGCAGGAATTTTTCGTCACGCCAAACGGAAAGGCGCTTGCCGATCGCCTCGGCCGGCGAGCCGAAGTGCCGTTTCGCGGTCGATTCACTAATGACGACAACCTTTGGCGCATCGGGACCATCGCGAAGCTCAAAGGTACGCCCGGCGAGAAGCGGAATTTGGAGCGCACGAAAATAATCGCCCGTGATGGTTGAGAAGCTCGAGTCGACTGCTTCGTCCACCGTGAGCGGACGCCCCTCGGGAATAAATGCGCGGCCGATGCCATAATTGCTCGCCCCGAGCGGAAGGTTAACTCCGCCGCCGACGGCCTGAACACCGGGCGATGCGGCCAATCGTTGCACGAGCTGGCGAAAAAATTCCGGCCGCTGCGGCTCTTTGTATTTCGCGCCCGGCAAAGCGACTGAAGCGATGAGAACATTGTGCGGATTAAAACCGGGCCGCACTTCCTGGAGACGCAGAAAGCTCTTGATGAGAAGACCCGCGCCGACGAGCAGCATCAGCGAGAGGGCGACCTCACCGATCAATAACAAACTGCGCGCGCTGGTCCGGCGATTTCCCTCGCTGCTCCGGCCGCCTTCCTTAAGCGAGCTGCTGACGTCCAGCTTCGAAGCCTGGAGCGCGGGCAGGAGTCCGAACAGGATGCCGGTGAGTGCCGAGATACCGCATGCGAAAGCAAGCACCCGATAATCGATTCCGACCTGATCCATTCTCGGCGCGCCCTCGGGGACGATCGAAAGAAGCAGGTCGGTAAGCCAGATGCTCAGAAGAAGGCCGGTGATCCCGCCGATCGCGGAAAGCAAAACACTCTCGGTCAGCATTTGCCGGATAACGCGGCCGCGGCTGGCGCCCATCGCGGCACGGATTGCGATTTCTTTTTGGCGCGCGGCGCCGCGAGCGAGGAGAAGATTGGCGACGTTCGCGCAGGCGATGAGCAAGACCAAGCCCACTGCTCCGAGGAGCGCGAGAAGCGACGGCTTTACCTGACGCACCAGACGTTCGTGCAGAACGGAAAGATTGGCGTCCCAGCCTTTGTTCGTATCGGGAAATTCCTTGGCGTGTTGCCCGTTGATCGCGGTGATCCGGGACTGGGCCTGCTTCACATCGACTCCGGGATTGAGACGCGCGATCGCCTGCCACGAACGGTTGTCGCGCGCTTCGTCGGATATCTTGACTCCGCTCGTCGTCCAGATCTGGGTTTGCTCGGGAAATTCAAATCCCTTCGGCATCACCCCGAGGATGGTCATCGGCCGCGCACTAATCTGAACTTGTTTGCCGACAATTCCCGGATCGCCACCGAAACGGCGTTTCCACAAACCGTCGCTAATGATCGCGACGGATACGGTGTCGGGCTTATCGTCGTCCGGAACAAAGGCGCGACCGAGCGCCGGCTGGACCCCGAGTACGGAGAAAAATCCGGTTGTTACTCCCGCGCGAGGAACCCGCTCCGGCTCGGCGCCGTCCGCTGCGAGGTTTGAGTTACCGGTGTAAAAGGCGACCGCGCTGGAGAAGAGGTCGGTTTGCGCCGACCAATCGACGAAATCGGGGAAGGAAATGTTGCTCTCGGTAATCCCAGCCGTCGGGTTCTGGCCTTCGAAGTAAACGATCCGTTCCGCGTTTGGGAATGGCAGCGGGCGCAAGAGGACACCGTTGACGAGACTGAAGATGGCGGTGTTCGCACCGACGCCAAGACCGAGCGCGAGAACGGCCACAGCCGTGAAACCTTTATGCTTCAGCAGCATGCGAAGTCCGTAACGAATGTCCTGGATCAGGGTGGTCATAGGTTTAGGTCCGGGTTAGGGCTTTGATGGGATCGAGCCGGGAGGCCCGCCGCGCCGGCAGGTAACAGGCGAAGAAAGAAACCGCGGCAAGCAACGCGGGGATCCAAAGGAACGTCATCGGATCGGTCGCGCCGACGCCAAAGAGCAGGCTCGCGAGCAATCGCGTCAACCCCAAAGCTCCCGCCAACCCGACGACGATGCCGAGCGCGGTAAGCGACATGCCTTGCCTAACGACCAGTTTCAAAACGTCGCGGGCCTGCGCGCCAAGAGCCATTCGGATCCCGATCTCGTGAGTCCGTTGCGAGACCGACTGCGCCAGCACGCCGTAAATTCCAACCGCGGCGAGAATAAGTGCGAGCGCCGCGAAGACACCGAGCAGGAACATCGAAAAACGGCGGAGCGACATCGAGTCGGCCACGAGCTGATCCATCGTCGCGATGTTGAATACGGCCTGATCAGAATCGAGCGCGAGAATTTCGCGCCGGATCGCGGCGACCATCGTGGCCGGATCGGTGGCGCTCCGCACGACGAGGGTGACCGCGGTGGTCGGAAATTGGGTGAGCGTTTCATACATCGACATCGGCGCCGCGGTGTCGAGGCCGTACTGTTTCACGTCGCGCACCACGCCCACGACCGTGCGCCAGGGCCGTTGCTCCGCCGGATCGGAGTTGTAAAACCGGATGCGTTTGCCGATTGGATCTTCGCCGGGCCAGAGTTTGCGCGCCATCGTTTCGCTGGCGAGAACAACCAGCGGCGCGTTCTCGTTGTCCTGAGGTGTAAGCACGCGACCCTTGAGCAACGGAATCGACATCGCCCGAAAATAATCCGGTGAGATCATGTAGTTATCGATGTCCGGATAATCACCCGGCGCTTTCGGCTGGCCTTCGGCTTCGATCGTGCGCCGGTCCCAGTTATCACTGATGGGCAGTACGCTCGTTAGCGCGGCCGCTTCCACGCCCGGCAGTGCTTCGATCCGCTCGAGCATCCGGTTGAAGAACGTATTCCATTCCGGCGCCTTCGGATATTTCGCGCCCGGCAGCCAGACGTTCATCGTGACGATGCGATCGGGCTTGAAGCCGGGATCTACGTCCCGCAGGCGCATTACGCTCTTAATTAGAAGGCCGGCACAAATCAGCAGGACGAGGGCGAGCGCGACTTCCGCGATCACCAGTGCGCTCCGCAACGGGCTTCGGGTCGACGCGGCGCCGGCGCTGCGTCCGCCGTCCGACAACGTCTCGTTGAGATCAGGACGCGACGCGCGCCAGGCGGGAATAATGCCGAAGACGACTCCGGTCAGAACCGACATCATCGCTGTGAACACGAGAACGGTCCGATCGATTTCGATGTGGCCAAGAGTCGGCAGCATTTTCGCGGCGGACGCTTCGAGCAGCGTCGTGCCCCAGACCGCGGCGAGAGCACCAAGCGTTCCGCCCGCAAGCGCCAAGAGCAGGCTCTCGGTCAGAAACTGGCGAATGAGCCGCTCGCGTCCGGCGCCAAGCGCGGCTCGAATCGCGATCTCCTTGTGGCGCGCCGTAGAACGCGCCAGCAATAGATTGCCGACATTCGCGCACGCGATCAGAAGGACGAAACCGACAGCGCCGAAGAGCATCAACAGGGCAGGGCGAAATCTCCCCACCAAATCTTCGCGCAACGTCACAAGGTGAACGCCGCTGCTCGCGTTATCGTTCGGGTGTTCCTGACTGAGCTGGCGCGCGATGAGATTCATTTCGGTCTGCGCCTGCTGGATCGTCACGCCGGGTTTGAGCCGGGCGATCGCGCGCAGATGCCGGCTGGAGCGGTCTTTTTCGGCAGGCTGCTCGGCGACGGGGCGATAAAACTCCGCGGGCCAGTTCAGCAACCCGGTCGGCAGCGATTGGAAATCCGGCGGCATCACGCCGATCACCGTGTAATTGCGGGCGCTAAGCTTGATGCTTTTGCCGACGATGTTCGGATCGGCCGCGAACCGCCGTTGCCACAATCCGTAACTGAGAACCACGACGAGATCCTTGCCCTCCTGCTGTTCCTCCGCCGTGAAAACTCGGCCGAGCAACGGTTGCGCATGCATAACGGTGAAGAAGCCGTCGCCGACCTGGGCGCCGGGCACGCGCTCGGGCTCGCCGTTTCCCGAGAAAATCGGACGGAAGTCGGAATAGGTGGTGATCTCTTCGAAGACATGATTCCTCGCGCGATAATCCGCGACATCGGTCCCTGACATCTGTCCGCGCGAACTGCCGGCGGCTTTGTCCTCACCCCAGACTAGGACAATCGATTGCGGTTCGTGGAATGGCAGCGCTTTGAGAAGCACCGCGTTTATGACACTGAACACGGCGGTATTCGCACCGATGCCGAGCGCGAGCGAAATGATCGCGACTGCGGTGAAGCCCCGGCTTTTCAAAAGCATCCGGGCGCCGAAGCGAATGTCCTGGAGAAGCGTCTCCATGTCAGGCGCCGTGGCCGAGCGCGATCATCGGGTCGGCGCGGGTGGCGCGAAGAGCGGGTATGTAACTGGCGAGTAAAGCGACTGCCGTGAGCGCAAGGGTGACGCCGAGGAACGTCGTCAGGTCGAACGCACCGACGCGATAGAGCATCGCGCCCAGCGCGCGACTGCTGAGGCCCGCCAACACGAGACCAAGAACAGTGCCGATCAAAACCAGCCTGGCCGCGCGACCGAGGACAAGGATAAATACGTCGCGGCGTTGCGCGCCCAGAGCCATCCGCACGCCGATCTCATGCGTGCGCTGGACGACCAGGAACGACATCACGCCGTAAATTCCAACGGAGGCGAGGATCAGCGCGACGGCCGCAAAGACGCCGAGAAGCACGGCGGAAAGCCGTCGCGGAGCGATCGATTCGGCCGTGATTTGCTCGAGCGTTTTGATATTCGCGAGGGGTTGCTCCGGATCGAAGGCCTGGATCTCGCGCCGGATCGATGAGATCAGCGCGCGCGGATCCTGCGTGCTGCGCACGGTGAGAATCATACCGCGATAGGGAAGCTTCGGATGCGGCACGTAGTATTCCGGCTTCGCTTCCGCATCGAGACCGCGGTGCCGGATATCTCCGACCACGCCGACCACGGTGATCCACTTAATTTCTTCCGGCTTCGAATCGTCGAAGTTGATTCTTTTGCCGAGCGCTTCTTCGCCGGGCCAATATTTCTTCGCCATCGCCTGGTTGATCACGATGACTCCTGGCGCATCGGCGTTGTCGGCCTCGGTAAAGAAACGGCCTTTGATGAGCGGCATTTCCAGAACACGAAAATAATCCGGGCTCACGACGCGGATTTCTTCGTCGGGGAATACCTTCGTCTGCATCTCAGAACGGCCTTCGATATGAAATGAGCTGTCACTGTTCGACCCGCTAAGCGGAAGGATCGAGGTAATCGCGACGTGCTGGACACCGGGGATGCGCGCGACGCGGCGTTCCACTTCCGCATAGAAATCGATGACCGGTTTGCCGCGCGGATATTTTAACTGCGGCAGGGCGAGCTCCATGGTGAGGACATTTTTCGGGTTGAAACCCGGATCTACGTTCTGCAGGCGAACGAAGCTCTTCATGAGCAACCCAGCAGTGATCAGGAGCACGAGAGCCAGCGCGACTTCGGCCACGACGAGGGCATTGCGAATGCGATTCCGCCGCACACCCGTGGTCGATCCGCGCCCACCTTCCTTGAGTGCTTCCGTCAGCTCGGGATTTCCGCTGGCCAGGGCCGGAACGAGCCCGAAGAGAATTCCAGTTCCGATCGAGACCGCGAGAGTGACCAGCAGCACGCGCGGATCGAGGTTCGCTTCCGCGATGCGCGGGACAGTTTGCGTGCCGATGGCGCGGAGCAGATCGAGCCCCCATACGGCGAGCAGCGCTCCAGCGCAGCCACCGAGCACGGCCAGAAGCACACTCTCGGAAAGCGTCTGCCGCAACAACTGCGCGCGGCTCGCGCCGAGGGCCGCACGGATGGCGAATTCGCGCTCGCGTCCGCCCGCACGGGCCAGCAGCATCGTTGTTAGATTTGCGCAGGCGATCAAAAGCACGAGCGCGACCGCGCCTAACAAGATCCACAGGGCGGTGCGCATTCCTCCGATGACCTGTTCGTGAAGAGAATAGAGCGAAGCGCCGAAGCGAGTCGGGGCGCTGTAGTTCTCGGTAAACTGCGTGGCCCAGTTAGCCGTGATGGTATCGATCTCGGCCTGCGCCTGCGCCATCGTCACACCCGGCTTGAGCCGCGCCAGGACTCCGTAGCTGCGAGAGCCGCGTGATTCGAGCTCCTGTTTGGTGAAGGCGATCGGTTTCCAGATATCGACCTGGCCGGCAAAATTTCCTCCCTGGATGTTGAAGAGCGGAATCGGAAACTCGAACTTCGCGGGCATAATGCCGACGACGGTGAAGTTGCGGCCGTTCAGCGAGATTTGCTTGCCGAGTAGCTCGGGGTCGGAATTGAAGCGGCGCTGCCAGATCCGCGCGCTGATTACAACGACGTTGTCCTGCCCTTCGCCGACTTCACTCGCGCTAAAGACGCGGCCTTTGATCGGCTCCACGCCGAGCAACGGGAAAAGGCTGGGCGTCACGACCGCTCCCTGGATGCGCTCAGCCATTTCGCCGCCGGTCAGGTTCAGGTTCGCATAATCGAAAGCTGCGATCGCGGTGAAGCTGCGCGTTTGTTTTTCGTAATCGAGATACTCCGGCGCGGAGACGGGGATGACATCGAGCCCCTGCCCGGCGAATTTTTCCCAAAGCAAAACGAGCTCGTTAGGTGCCTTGTAAGGCAACGGGCGAATCAGGAGGGCGTTGACCAAACTGTAAACAGCGGTGTTCGCACCGATGGCCAGTGTGATCGTGATCAGCGCAACGAGCGTGAACCCGGGCGTGTGGAGGAGACTGCGAAAAGCGAGGCGGAGGTCTTGAATCATGAGGTGAATGACGAATTCCGAATGAGGAATGACGAAAGAACGGGCAAATGACGACTGGCGAAGTGGACGGCCACGTTGGGAAATTCGGGCTTTGTCATTCCTTCGGCATTCGTCATTCGTGCTTCGTCATTTTCCTTATTCATAACGAAGCGCCTCCATCGGATCCAAACGCATAGCGGCGCGCGCGGGCAGATAGCAGGCGGCCAGGCCGACAATGAACAGAATCGTCGGCACAATCGCGAAGCTCGGCGGATCGTGCGCGGAAATTCCGTGAAGGCTGCCGGCGAGCAATTTCGCCAGGAAAAACGCGCTGACGAAGCCAATAGCGAGTCCAGTCAGCACAAGCCGCAAGCCCTGGCCCGTGACGAGCCGCAGGACATCGCCTGTTTGGGCGCCGAGCGCCATCCGCACCCCGATTTCCTGCGTGCGTTGCCGAACGGTATAGGACATCACGCCATAAATCCCGAGCGATGCCAGGAAAAGCGCCAGGCCGGCAAAGATGGTGAAGAGGTTGCCGAAAAACTTCCGGTCCCAGAATGATTGCGCGACCACTTCCTCCATGGTGAAGACGCGATAGATCGGGATGTCCTTGTTCACCGTCAGGACGGTGTTGCGGACAATGTTCGCAAATTTCGCCGGGTCCGTCTTCGTCCGGACCATGACGGAAAGGAAACGGTCGGAAGCCTGGCTTTGGGCGAAGTAAGCGGCCGGCATCGGGCGCCGATTCGTCAGCCGTTCGTAGATCACTGGCCTAACGATTCCTATGATCGTAGCCCACTTCGGCGGCTCGCCCGGCTTGTCCAGCATCCGCAATTGATGTCCAAGCGCTTCCTGATTCGGGAACCACGCCCGGGCCGCATCGTCGTCGATCACCACCACCCGCGGCGCATCCTTGGAGTCGGCCTCGCTGATGTCGCGACCACGCAGAAGTGGGATGCGTGCGGTTTGAAAATAGCCCGGGGTAATGGTGAGCTGCCGCATATTCCGAGCGTCCTGGAGTTGTTTTGGTTCGGGCTCGCCTTCGAGAATGAAGGCGCTGATCCCGATGTTGCCGGAGGCAGGCAGCGAGGTGGTGGCCCCAGCGGATTCAACCCCCGGCAGACTCGCCAGTTTGGGCATGAGCTGCTCGAAAAAGCGCGCCGGCGATTCCTTGTCGGGGAATTGCGCCTCGGGCATTCCGACCCGGAAGGTCAGAGTCTGCGACGGATCGATTCCGGTATCTGTCTTCTGCAAATTCAGGAAACTCCGCATCATCAGCCCGGCGCCGATCAAGAGGACGAGCGCGAGGGCGACCTCGGCGATGACGAGCGAGCTGCGCATGCGCTGACCTTTCGCGCCGCCGCTTCCGGTGCGGCCACCTTCCTTGAGCGCGTCGACCAGATGCGGCTGGGAAGCCTGAAGCGCCGGAAGCAAACCGAAGAGGATGCTGGAAATCGCACCAATGCCGAGAGCGAAGGAGAAAACTCTCCAGTCAAAATCAAACCGGATCCAGTACGGCACTTCGTTTGGAAGCGCCGCGAGCATCAGGTCCACGCCCCAGACGGCAAAAAGCAAACCGACAGCGCTCCCGGTGAGACCGAGCACAAGGCTTTCGCAAAGAAGCTGGCGCACGATTTGGCGGCGGCCCGCCCCCAAGGCCAGGCGAATTCCAATTTCTTTCGCGCGCGTCGCCCCGCGCGCCAATAACAGATTAGCGACATTCGCGCAGGCGATCAGGTGCACAAAAAGCACTGCACCCATCACTAGCAAAGTGAGCGTCTTAAAGTTCTTCACGTTCTCTTCGCGGAATGAAGTGACGTGCACGCTGGTGCCGCTGTTCGTTTCCGGATATTGCGCGGCCAGGCGGGCCGAGATCGCCTCCATCTCGGCGCGGGCCTGTTCGATCGACACGCCTTTCTTCAGTTTGCCGATGCAATCGAGGAAGAAATTCCCGCGCGGATGGTCCTTTACGTCCATCTGGAGTGGCATCCAGATGTCGCAAATCTCGGGGAACCTCCAGCCTTTCGGCATCACGCCGATGATCGTGGCCTGCTTCCCGTTAATCGGGATTATCTTGCCGACGACGGAGCGATCGCCTGCAAAATGTTTCTGCCAGACTTCGTAGCCGATCAACGCCACCGGCGCGGCATTTAATTCATCTTCCTCGGGACGAAACTGCCGGCCAAGAATCGGCTGAACGCCAAGGAAGGAGAAGGCCGTGGCGGAGATTTCCCCGCCCAGATAGCGTTCCGGCTTATCGCCTCCAGAAATGATGAAGGTCGCTTCCTGAACGGCGGCGATGCCTTCCAGAGTGGTGACCTGTTTCTTCCATTCCAGGTAATCGGGAAACGAACTTCCCGCATTCTGCTCGGGCAGCTTGGTGAAATACTGCGAGATGGCGACCAGCCTGTCCTGGTCTTCCATCAAAGGCATCGGACGCAGAAGCAGCGCGTTGATCGCCGAGAACATCGTCGTCGACGCGCCGATTCCGAGCGCCACCGCCAGGATGGCAATGGCCGTAAACCCAGGGGTCTTCACGAGCATCCGACAGGCGTATCTAAGATCTCGTAACATTTGACCCCCTGGATTTGCGTCTACATGACTAAGAAATAACTGACTGGCTCTGTTCGTTAGGCCGCCATCCGATCTTCGACCACCCGGCCGTCGAAGAGATGGATGGTGCGATCGGCATGCTCCGCAAAACGGGTGTCGTGCGTGACCATGCAAATCGTCGCGCCGCCAGCATGCAATTCCTTCAACAACGCCATGACGGCATCGCCGTTGCGCGAGTCGAGGTTACCGGTCGGTTCGTCCGCGAGGAGGATGGCCGGCTTGCCTGCGAGCGCGCGCGCCACGGCGACACGCTGTTGCTGGCCGCCGGAGAGCTGGCTGGGCAGATGCTTCGCGCGATGCCCCATGCCCACGCGCTCCAGCGCTTCGAGCACGAAACCTTTGCGATCGCTCGCGCCCATGCCGCGATAAGTCAGCGGCAGCTCTACGTTCTCAAACACGGTCAGGTCGCCGATGAGATTGAAGCTCTGGAAGATGAACCCGATCTCGCGGTTGCGAATGCGGGCGCGATCCGGAAACGAAAGGTTCGCCACTTCGGTGCCCTTGAGTGAGTAACTGCCGCCCGAGGGAGTGTCGAGCAGGCCGAGGATCGAGAGCAGGGTGGATTTTCCGCAACCAGAAGGTCCGGCGATCGAGACGTATTCGCCCGTCCGGATATCCAGATGAATGCCGGAGAGCGCGTGCGTTTCCACTTCGTCGGTCAGGAACACTTTCGTGACGCCGTCGAGATGAATGAGGGTGTTATTTCCGTTCGCGCCAGGAGCGCGGGCGGGCTGTTCGTTGATGGTTTCAGTTGAGGCCATGTTGGTTGGGTTAGGTGCGGGTGTGTTTGTTATGTCTTAGTTAAGGCGGATACGATCGTTTGCGTCCATTGAGCTGGTGTCGGAAAGAATGACCTGGTCGCCGGGCTGGAGGCCGCTCAGGATTTCGATGGTGTTGACCGAGCTGCGGCCCAGTTTCACCGATGTCCGGACCGCTTCAGAGGTTCCGGCGACGAGTTTGAAGATTCCGACGGTGTTGTTCTCCTGGCCGAAGGCCGGGCGGCCGACGTAGATCACGTTCGCGAGCCGTTCGAGCTCGATCGTTCCATCCACGCTCAGATCGGGCCGCGCACCCTTGGGCAATTCGCCGTCGAGCGCGACGTCCACCGTCACCGTCCCCTGCTCCACCGCGGGATCGACGCGAACGACGTGTCCGGCCACGATGCCGTTGCGGGTGTCGATCGATGCGACCTGGTCGATTTGAATATCCTTGGCCTGCGTTTCCGCGATCTTCACCTGCGCCTTTAGCTTGGTCGGATCCGCTACGCGCGCCAGATTAGCCCCGGGAATAACGCGTTGTCCCACTTCCAAGGGAAGCTGCTGCAAGACGCCGGTGAAGCCCGCGCGGACATGAAGGGCTTCAACCTGGTTTAATTTCAATTGCGCGAGCGCCTTGACCTGATCGACTTCGGATTGTTTCGAGGCCAACTGCGGCTCGATCGAATCGCGGGCGAAAGTGAGCCGTTTTTGTTCGATGGCATCGCGCACCGCAAGGTCTTCCGCCTTCACCTTCGAGGTCTTATAGGTCAGCTCCGCGACGAGGCCGTTCTTCTTCAAATTCTCGTTCGTCTCGGCTTCCATCTTCGCCTGCTGATATTCCGAGTGAACCCGGGCGGCGCTCGACTCCTGCTCCAGAACCTGACGCTGTAACGTGGCGCGCAGGGTGATCATCTCTGCTTCTGCCGCCTTGAATTTCATCTCCGCATCGCGCGCGGACTGCTCGAGTTCAGGGCTGCTCAATTCCAGAATGATTGTATCCGGTTCCACGTGGGCACCGGGACGAACCACGATTTTCTCCACCCGGCCTTCTGTGTTCGCGGCGATCCACCGAATTTCCTGGGGAACCAGCGTGCCAAGACCGCGGACCTGGCGGACCATCGGGCCCTGCTTCACCGTGTCGATCCAAACAGTCGAGCGATCCACGCTCGGCACGGCGGGTTTCAGCCGTGAGAGCAGAAACGTGATCACGATCAATCCCAGGACCGAACTTGCGATGATGATGATCCGGCGTTTGCGTTTTTGTTTGGCTACATTTGGGCGAGGAACGTCCATGGCAGAGGCGGCGGGAGTAAAACCACTCGGTCGCACGATAGTATGATCCACTTTAGCTTCCGAGGATTTTGTCATCGCGAATGGATTAGAGCCCGAAGGACCGGACCAGATGAAGCAGCTCTCTGCCGCTATTGATGAGCGGAACGGCGACCGTCATAACAATGAGGGAAAACAAGACCGCCTCACGCACAAAACTTCCGCGCACTTCGTTATTAAAATAATCCTGGCTGATCGAACGAATCGACGGCCCGCGCGAACCGAAGCGGCGGCCGCCCTTGCTCGCCACTGCGGGGGTTTGAAAATTGTAGTCCGTTAGGGGAAGCGAAGAGCCCGAGCGGAAAGCGCGATCACCCTGATCGCGGCGGCTCTTTGGATTAAACTGGCTGGTTGGTTTCATATTCTGTCTTTCTTGTGAGATGCACTCGGCATCGCAATCGGATTCAAATTGTTTGCTTGGCGGGCGCAGCTATTGCAATGCCCGTGCCACGGGTCGAAACAAAGTCCTAACACACTGGCGTGTAGGGTGTTGGCTTGGTGACTCAAAAATGCGCGATCCCGGAAAAGCTTCGGTTGTGGGATTCCACTGTCCCGTTTGTGGGACGACGTAGAAGCTCCAAATTCCAAGCTCCAAGCTCCGAAGAAACATCAAGCACCAAGCACCAAAAGCAGGGCCGCACGCGCTTGATGTTTGGTTATTGGAGCTTCTCTGGTGCTTGGAATTTGGAGCTCGGCGCTTTTGCCGGCTCTGCCGGCGATCTATTTCGGCAAGCGCAAAAGGGCTTCGCATCCTGGCCCGGTGCGGTTCGCCAAGGTCAGAGATCCGCCGTGGGCTTCCGCAATTTGCCGACTCAACGCGAGGCCAATCCCTGAGCCCCCGGGCTTGGTTGTGAAAAACGGCACGAACAAATTCGTCGGGTTCATGATGCCCGGACCGGTGTCGCGCACAAAGACTTCGACGCATTCTGCCAGATCGCGCCAGCCGGTCGTGACCGTCCCCGCGGTTTCCAGTGACGCTTCCGCCGCGTTATGCAAAATGTTGATGAGCAGTTGCTCCAACTGCGCCGCATCCGCTTCGATCTTTACGTCCTGCCCGGCCACGACCCGCACCGGAATGCGTGTTTCCAAACTGGCCACGCGCCGCAGGAGTTCGCCGAGATCGATGGTTTGGTTTTGCGGAGGCGGCAGGCGCGCCAGGCGCGCGTAGGCCTGCATAAAACGGCTCAGCGATTCAGCGCGCGTCGCGATAATGTTCAACCCGCTGCGCGCATCGTCGCGCCAATCCGCCGGCGGCGGATCTTTGCGGATCAAGCTCTCAAGGCTGCCCGCGATCGACTTGATCGGCGCAAGCGAATTATTCATTTCGTGACCGATCACGCGCACAAGACGTTGCCAGGCATTTCGTTCTTCCTCGCGCAAGGTGCGGCTCAAGTCCGTCAACACGAGCAATTCGTGAGGCAGGCCCCGCTCGCGGAAAGAACTGCGCCGCACTCCCCAGCGCCCCGAACCGCCAGGGAACGAGAGCGTCAGCGGAGCGTCCTCATTCGATTCCAGGCAAACTTCCAACCCTAAATCGCGCGCCCGCCGGCCGAGCACCTTGTCGATCGGTTGGCCGAGCAGGTCTTCGCCGGCGCGGTTAACCAGTCGCAGCCGCCGGTCGGGATCGAAAGTGAAAACGGCCACATCGATTTCCGCCATGATCGTCCGGAGAAGCGCCGTGGCCTCGAACGCGCCCAGGCGTTGGAACCGGAGCGTCTCGCCGAGCGCGTTGATTTCGAGCATGGCCTCCCCCAACGCGTCGTCCGCCCGGGCGCCGCGAGCACGAATCGAGTAATCACCCTCACGCAAGGCCGCGAGCAGGTTCGTCATCGTTTGGAGGGGGCGGATGATATGCTCACGCGCACTGAGCATGAACCCGAGCCCAAAGCCCGCGATCAGAAGCGTCAACGTCCACTGGACCTTGGCGGTGTGATCGCCAAACCAAAGCAAAACGAGGGCGACCAGGAACGCCGGCGCCGCGGCGAAAAATGTGAGCCAGGTCAGGCGACCTTCATGGGTCAGACGATGCTTCAGTTTCTTGACGGCCTTCATGCGCGCACGTCGCCGGCCCTTCGCGATCTGCAGACCAGACAGCCGATACGGCTGCCGCCACAGTTACAGTCCATACTGCTGCAACCGGCGATAGAACGCGCTTCGGCTCAGTCCAAGCGCTTCCGCGGCCTTGCGCGCGTTTCCGTCGAAGCGGGAAAGCGCCTTCTTGATCAGGAACGATTCCACTTCCTCCAGGCTCATGTCTTCCAGGCGCGGTGTATCCGCAACGCCACTCGTTAGGCCAAGGTCGTTTGCCTTCACCTGCTGACCCTGGGTCATGAGAACCGCGCGCTCCACCACGTGATCGAGCTCGCGCACATTTCCCGGGAAGTGGTGCTGCATCAGGACGTCGCGTGCCTTTTCCTCGAACCCGGTCAGCGTTTTCCGGTACCGCTTGGCGTGTTGCCGGAGAAAACTGTTCGCGAGCGGCATGATGTCTTCCCGCCGTTCCCGCAGCGGCGGGAGCGCGATCTCAATCGTGTTCAACCGGAAGAGCAGATCCTGGCGGAACCGGCCTTGCGCAACTTCCTCGTGCGGATTCGCGTTCGTCGCCGAGATAATCCGCACGTTTGCCTTCAGCGTTTTCGACGATCCCACTCGCTCGAACTCGCCCGTCTCGATGACGCGGAGCAATTTCGCCTGCTGGTTCATCGGCACGTTCGCGATCTCATCCATGAAGAGCGTGCTCTCGTCCGCCAGCTCGAATCGGCCCGCCCGGTCCATCTTCGCGTCCGTGAACGCGCCTTTCACATGCCCGAACAATTCGCTCTCGAAAATTCCTTCCGACAATCCGCCCATGTTCACGGTGATCATCGAGTGCGACGCCCGATTCGAGAGCGCGTGAATTGCCTGCGCAATAAGACCTTTCCCTGTCCCGTTCTCGCCCGTGACCAGAACGTTGGCATCCGACGGGGCCACCCGTGAGACAATTTCCAGGACCGGTCGCATCCGTGGTGATTCCGCGATGATGTTCGGCGCATTCCCACGCAAAAGTTGATTCGCCGCCTCGAGTCTTCGCCCTTTCCTCAGCGCGCCCGCGAGCTCGATCTGCGTCCGCACGATCGCCAGAAGCCGGTCGTTATCCCACGGTTTTGGAATGAAATCGCGTGCCCCGCGTTTCATCGCTTCGACGGCGAGATCGATCGTCGCCCACGCAGTCATGACCACGATCGGAAGCGTGTTATCGAGCGCTTGAATTTTCGGAATTGTCTCCAGCCCTTCCTGTCCCGAAGTCGTGTCGCGCGTGTAATTCAGGTCCATGATCAGGAGCGCGTAATCCTTCTTTTCCAGCGCCTGAAAAACTCCCGCGAGCGAGGTGACCGCGTCGGTTTGATGTCCTTCGCCCTTCAGCAAAATGCGCAACGCTTCCAGCACATCGTTCTGGTCGTCCGCAATCAGGATCCTGCTCATCAGCTAACTGATGAACCGCGTTTCACCCGCGCTGTCAATCAGCCAGCGTGTCGCCGAGGAAATTCAATCAGCCGCCAATTGCGTGAAGAGAGCCGCAAAAATCTCAATCCCATCCCAGAGATTTTGCAGGCGCAGGTTCTCATCCGCGGCGTGTTGATTGTCATCGTGATTGGCCATGGGCAAGCCGATCACCGGGGTGTCGTTAGGTTGCTGGAATAGATACATCGGTATGCTGCCTCCCATGGTGGGAAGACGCACCGGTTCGTGCCCAGCGCGCGTCATGATTGCGGCGACCTCCATCGAAATAGGAAGGTCCAAAGCGGTGCGCGCGGCGGGATAACCCGGCCCCCACGCCACTTGCACGATCTTGTCCTGGGCCATTCGCAGCGCGGCGTTCGGTTTCTCTCGCACAATTTTATAACCGAGCGACTCGAGATGGCGCTCCACCAATCGCTTCACCGATTCGAGTGTTTGGGGAGGGACAAGGCGGAAATCGATTGAGGCCCGCGCTTCGGTTGGAATTGTGTTGGACGCGTCGGCTCCCACGTGCCCCGATTCGACGCCGCGCAGATTCAAGGCGGGCAGCATCAACAATTCATTCAACCGTTTCGCCCCGCCTTCGGCGGAAGCAATCTGAAATTCCTGCCGAAGGGCGGTATCCATATCCGGAATGCTGGCGAGCGCTTTTCGTTCCGCTTCCGTAGGCGCCTGCAACCCGTCGTAGAATCCGGCGATCAGGATTTTGCCGTTCTCGTCACGCATCGAATCGAGCAAATGCGTTAACCGAACGATCGGATTCGGGACCCAATTTCCGTAGTGACCATCGTGCAGACCGTTGACGGGCCCGAAGGTCGTTAGGTCGAGTCCGAGCGTTCCGCGCGCTCCGAAATAGAGTTGCATCCGCCGGCTCTGATGGATCGGGCCATCGCAAAGAATCCACGCGGTCGGACGCAGAACAGCCGGATATTTCGCCAGGTAATCGGCGAGGTGCGGTGATCCAGCCTCTTCCTCTCCTTCCAAAACGAATCGAAGATTTACCGACGGCTTCATCCCGGCCACGCGCAATGCATCAAGCGCGGCCAGCATTCCGATAATGGGCAATTTGTCGTCCCCGGATGAGCGAGCATAAAACCGCCATTCAGGATCGATCGCCTTCGCGCTGCGCCAATCGACGTCTTTTCCATCCGCGCCGCGCATTACCGGTTCCCAGGGATCGCTCTTCCACCGCGCTGGATCGACCGGCTGTCCATCGTAATGCGCGTAAAACGCGATCGTCCGGTGAGACGCCGGGACTTTGAGATCGGCGACCACAATCGGTGACGCGCCTTCGATGGTCAGCAGCTGCGTGGTGAGCCCGCGCTTCTCCAGCATGGCGCGGATTGCTTGTACGTTTCGCGCAATGTTCGGCTGATCACCGTTGACGTTCGGAATCGCCAGAAGCTCGGCGAACTCCGCCAGGATTTCGTGCTCGTGCTGTGCTCGCCATGCGCGGGTTTGTTTTCCAACAGCATCCGCCTCAGCTCCGTATGCTGACGCTCCTACCAGGGCAAGGATCGTGACGAGGAGACGTTTATTCATTTTGCGGGCAGAATCGAGGTTCTCCGCGCATCCGAGCACGAAACGATTGCCGTGTCACGCTAACCGCTTCTGCACGGCACAGAAAGCTTGACGCTTCCGGGATGGAGCTACCAAATTATTGACATGTTCGTCGCCGCTGAAAAATTTATCGGAGGCGCAGCGCGCAAGAGAATTTCCGAATTATGATGGTCACGCTTTCCATGATGACAGACTTCGCCGCAAGACGGCGACCTCGGTGCGTCTAATCAGGACCAATAGGATTTGCTGCCACGTTGAGTGATGTGGGGGCGAGATAGAAACAAGAACAGAAGAAAGGATAATAAGCCTTATGGCTGACGAAAAAGCAGGGACAAAGCCCGACAAGTCGGGTGGATCGGGAAAAGAAAAAGGTGGCGATTCCGGCGAGGCCGGCGGCAGAGGGAAAGATTCTCTCTGGACGTGCTTCAACGATGGCGCCGGCAACTACATTGATCCCAACTGGGATTACTTCATTTGCTGGAAGTGCGGCGCGCTGAACTACACCCACCGCTAAACACACGGCAGTGATCATACGAAGAGTGGGGTTTCATTCCCCACTCTTCTTTTTTTTGGACTGATGACACGTCGGCCCGACCACGGGGGAGGTCATTTCTTCGATACCTGAGGATTTTTGGGTGAGGTTCCAAACGCGGCAAGGGCGGCATCCAGTTCCGGATCGTTCGGATGCCCGCTAAAAGCTATTTTTCCGTCGGGCGTCACAAGAACAGTTCGCGGAATGCTGTCGACTTTGAGCAGACGCGACAACGGCAGCTCCGCCGGCTCAACCAGCCAGGCCATGGTCATTTTCTTATCTGTCCGCACTTTCTCGGCGATGCCCAGGTCGCTCTCCGTGTTCATCCCCACGACGCGAATCCCGCTGGGACCCAGTTGTTCAGCTCGCTTCCGCAGCTCTCCCATCAAGGCCATGCAGGGCGAACACCATGAGGCCCAGAAATCGATCAGAAGCGCCTTCTGACCTTTTGCGAGCTCGGCTAGAGTAGTCTTTTCCCCTTTGGAGGTGGTGAAGACGAGATCCATCGGAAGCACGACTTTTCGCATCAGTTGTTTATCGCGGAAGGCGATGATGCGGTCGGCCACGGACGGTGCAATTTTGGGGTCGATCCAAAAGGCATCTTTCATTTCCCGCTCAAACGCTGCGGAGTCGTCGCGTTGAGCGGCAACGATGCCTTTAGCCATGTGAAGCACGGCATCGAGTTGGTAACGTTCCTTGAAAAACGGAGAGTCTGCGTCCTTCCAGTCTTTCAAGGCCTCGAATCTTGGAAAGAGATCCGCAAAGGAATCGACCATTCCGTTCTTGAAACAAAAGATCAGCCTTGCCTCCAGGAGCGTTTGTTCGGGAGCGCCGGCGGATTTTGCTTCAGCTACAACCTTCTCGAACTGTTCCAGGTTATCAAAATCAGCCCTAAGTTTTTGGGCCAAGGCAGCTTTGGTTTCCTTCATCATCTCCGAACGAACGGCACCTGTTCCGATCACGAGAGCGATCACGACCGTAAGCCAGAATAATGAGATCTTCATAGGTTTGGGATAAATGCGCCGCCTTCGCCGGCACGTGAGGTCACCCTAGACTTTCGTCGGCTCTCATCAAGCCATGGAAGCAAACGCTCCTCTCACTAACGAATTAGACAGCTAGACCCAAAGGGTGCGATCGAAGGTCCGGTACTGGATCGCTTCGCTCACATGTTCCGAGGTTATTTCATCGCTCGCCTCCAAATCGGCGACCGTGCGTGATACCTTCAGGATCCGATCGTAAGCCCGTGCACTCAGATTGAGCTCCGTCATCGCGACGCGAATCAGGTCCTGTGATTCGTCGCTCAGCCGGCAATGTTGCTTGATCTGGCGCGGGCCCATCCGCGCGTTGCAATTCACCCTTTTATCGGAACGGAAGCGCGTCTGCTGTCGTTCTCGTGCGCGGCCTACCCGATCGCGAATCGCGGCGGAGCCTTCTTCCGCCTTCGTGCTCGAGATGTCGCGGTACTCGACCGCGGGAACTTCAATGTGGAGATCGATGCGATCCAGCAACGGCCCGGAAATCCTTTGCCGATAGCGCTGAACCTGGACCGGCCCGCAACGGCATTCGCGTTTCAAATCGCCGAAATAGCCGCAAGGACAGGGATTCCGTCTTGGGCGACAACTGCGCGAAGCGCCCAGGCGGCTTGCCCTCGACGCCCGGAGAGTTCGCGTGGCTCGCAGGGATTGAATTGTTTCCTGTGCCACCATTTTCACTTCGGCTGCCAGCCTACGAGTTGCTGCCGGAAGGATTCAAGCGCTGCGTCACCTGTCGAGAAGTTCTGGCCCTGAATCGGTTCTGGAAGAATCGAAATCGTTGCAGAAACTGCGCGAACACTGAGGCACGCCGGGTTTACAAGTTGCGAGGCGTCCCGCAGAGCGTGCGCTCTCGGATACTCGCTCGGAGAGACGCCGAACTCCGCGAAGAGAAAGCGCCCGACGACACTTCGCCTCACCGTTGTTGCCCCAAGTGTGATTCGTCACGTGAGCCAGCAACGCATTCGAACGGCGAGCCAGCGGCGTTTTCTAGGAATCAGGCTAACCACAAATATGAAAAAGAACCAAGGTAAAAACTCTCAAGTCGGCTCCGGCTTGCTGCTTGATCACATCGACTGGACGGAACTCGGGTTCGAAATTGTGCTAAGATGTCCCCTCGAGCAGGACACAGCCCCGCCCCCTGACGTCGCTTCAACTACGGCATCACTTGGCGGGATGACCCTATCAGGATTGTAATGCACTGCTTTGACTGCAACCCTAGGGGATGTCTGTCCCCGAAGCGAACTTCGTTGAGCCTCACCTTAGCTTCTCGT
This sequence comes from Verrucomicrobiota bacterium, assembly GCA_041167585.1. Lineage (GTDB taxonomy): Bacteria > Verrucomicrobiota > Verrucomicrobiia > Chthoniobacterales > UBA10450 > AV80. Next base: position 81,951 of record JBEEHV010000015.1, on the reverse strand, counting down.
TGCCCGGCGAATGGAACGCGCAAGATGAGAGGCGGGGCGCGTGGACCGTGTATACCCGCATAGATCGAAAAATGGAACTCATCACACTTGGCGCCCCCGCGATTGCGTTCGACTCAGTCGAGCGACAGCGACTCAAGATCAATGAAACGTTACGATCCTATCACGATCTTACGAAGCAAGGGCTGGATGGTCCATCTGAGTTTGGTGACATCACTTTCTTGATGTCACGAGACGGTTTAACGACGATCGGATATCTGGAGTATCGATTTTCAGGACCTCCACTGAGACGGGGCTGCTGTTTTACTTGCACATCGAGCACGACCTTCGCGGCGTTCGAATTGAACACGCAGGAGGTTTCCGAGGCCGACTTCTTGCGCACGATTAAGGTCCTCGCTGGTTCGATATCACTGTAGGATTAACATCATCGATTTCGGAGTCCTTCGCGCTCGCCTCCGCCGTGTTGATTGATACTGCGCCTCCGTCCAGCGCTTCGATCTTCAATGCGTCGAACGCCAGGTATTTTGATAGCCGTTCGCGCTGCGGTTCTTGACCCTCATATGTCGGCAGGCCGCGACCGTGAAGCAGAAGCTACCGAACTCTGCCGCCCGTTTGTACTCGCCATGCGCCCATCCTTTCGGCGGAACGAGTTGATCTATGAAACAACCCCTGAGGCGGACAACTCAGATCAAACGGTTTGTCCGCCGTACCGCATATATGTTTCTTGTCGTCACAATGTGGTTCGAGCTTGCAAGCTGTCGGAAGCCACGGGATGGCACTGTAGTTGAGCCGGTGACACCCAGCCGTGCTACTGATCCGTCTCCGTCTTTAACGGCAGGCGTCAAACTTGCAGCGCACTCGGGGTATAGCGAGGACCCACCGTACGCGCCAGGCCAATCGGTCTGGGGTCCAATTCCCTGCGGAGATTTTGGCCAGATGCCGTGCGAAATTTTTGTTTATGACGCGGTGAATGGAATGGTGCCTACAACCACTTATTTCTGCGGCAGAGCAGGCCTTAGGAACAAAGAATTAGTCCCCTCTAACCCACCCGGCGGCGGGCAATGTGTCATCGACCAGTCGAGCTGGATAGCGAAGGGGCTTGATATGACGCGGGCCGATCCTGGCAACCCGGATTGTGGCCGCGGCACAACCACGAGTTGTTGGGCTGTCGATGATCTAAGCCGGGATCAGCTAACATTTAACACGGATGCCCTTGGCTTCGTTTACTATTTGAATGCCGGGTTAGTGTTGCCAGACGGACGGTACATATATGTGTACCGAAAGCGCGACGACACCGTGGTGGTCCGCCGATACGACCGACAGAAAGATGGTAATCGCCCTACCTGCGCGTCATATAACCAATTCCGCGCCTCGCAGAATTTTCGGCCGTCTTCCGATCCCGGTGCCGACGAGCCTCGGCTCCGGTCATTTCCAGCCAAACACTTCGGCTTCATTCTGGATTGTTCAGACTGGCTTGATCTTGCCACGCCGGTGTTCCGCGAGTTCTTCATGATCGGCCTCTGCGGCGGCTACACGACGTTCTCGTCGTTCAGTCTCCAAACCTACGCGCTCGCGCAGGATGGCGAATGGCTGCGCGCGGGTGCGAACACGGTCGCCTCCTTTACGCTCTGCCTGGCCGCGGTCGCGCTCGGAAACATGTCGATCTCGCTGCTGAACAAACCATAGGAGACAGCCATGCAAATACCCAAGGAAGCCGTCCTGCTGCGCATCTTCATCGGCGAGAGCGACCGATGGCAACACAAGCCGCTCTATGAAGCATGGATCATGAAAGCGCGGGAGCGCGAGCTGGCTGGCGCAACTTTGTTCCGGAGTCCAATTGGGTTCGGCGCGGCGAGCCGCATCCATCAGAGTGTGATTCTGATGAGCGCACCAGCCGTCGCGACCGCTAGCTCGCTGTTGTTGAGCACGCACATGGCGCCTGGCCGATGCAGCCCTCCTTGCAAAACTGTTGTTGTCTTACGACGCAAGTCGAGGCGCCAGATCTTTCCGTTTGGAGCATCGTCACCCTGCGAAATCAGGGCTTCGGTGCCATCGGGGCTAAGGACAAGACCAGTCGCATTTTGAATCCCCGCCAAGATAGGTGTTAAGCGGTTGGCTCTGTAATCGAAGTCCCACAGGACGCCCTCTCGTCGAAGTACGTGCTCCAACAAGATGCAGCGTTCAGCCGAAACACAGCGAACGACCGCGAGGTTAAAAAACTGCGCGTTGGATATCGGCTGCGCCGTACGACGATGCAAATCGAGGACGATTACTCGGCGCGCTTCTGTCGTCAGCACTGTTTTACCCGCTGGAACTGGGTCTGCTGACGTGGGCCACGACAGCATCCCGTAGTCCAGAAAGTCGGCCGCAGCTCCAAGACCAGAGCGATACCTTGCAGTTTTGTATGCTGCTTGGCCAAAGTTCAGAAGCGAGGAGTCTAGCAGATTTGTCGTGGTACCGGTCTCGAGATCGACGAGCCACGGCAATCCCCAGCCAGCCTTCCATCCGCCGCGGGCGCAGTCGGCCACGACGGCTTGGTTGCCGACGACCGCTAATCCGCGAGCCCATCCTCGCCACGATTGCAGGACGTTGAGTTGCCCCGTCGACGGGTTGAGGCGCAGCAGCCGCGTCCGTGGGTTGCCGGCCGTCAGGATTAGATTCTCACCTGCACTCGCAACAGCCGAAAAGTCGCCCAAGCATAGAATCTCATTCTGTCGGGAACCCGAAGGCCGCTGTCGCTGCGGCATTGAGATGTTCGGTTGCGCACTGAGCCGGGATACGGTGAGGCGCAATGCACCGCTTGCAAATGCGGCAGGAACGTAGCCGGGCTCAACGACCTCCACACGCGATTCGCACGAGTGGCTTGTGCGCAGCAGTTCGGATTTCGCTTCATCTGAACTTTTGCGCGATCCGCAGAGTACCAACACCGCCAGCTTTTGATTGATCTCCATGGCGTCGAGAATGGCCGCGCGGATGTGGTCGTCCGCAAAGCGGTAGCCTATTGCGATGAGCACGTGGCACTCAGTGAGAATGCGGCGGAAAGCTGAATGAAGCAGCAACTGAGCATTCGCCAGTTGTTTCTCCGCTGCTGGCCAGACTAAGGCTGCCTCGGCGGTAGCTGAGGCTGTATGTTCCGATCGAAGATGTCGCCTCCAAGTACCCGGAGCCTGGCTTTGACGCGGCCACCCGGATGGGTCCAACACCCAGTCGGCAGACCCGTGTAGCTTCCAAAGGCGGATACCTTCTCGAGCTAGAAAGTAGGACTCAGGATGCCAGCGGCCGCGCTTGTCAAAGCCATCCGTGCACGGAACGCCGGCAGCCTTCGAAAACTGCTCGACTACGGCGTCGTAATTCAGTGTGAAGATGTCCAGCGGGTGACCAGGGCTGACAAACTCCGATAGCGACGAGAGGTAATCGGTCTCGACGCGCTGTGTAACCTTGGCAAGAATGAACTTTTTCAGCTCGTGAGCGACAATCGCGCTACTGCGCGCGCGGACCTGTCGGAGAGTAGACTCTTCCTCCACGTGTCCCTCCTGAAATGGCATCACGTGTTCGCCGCTTAACGATTCATATGTACTCTGCAGAAACTTGAGCAGCACTTCGATATTTCTATCATCTGGTGACCAGCGGTAGCCGGCATTAACGATGTCTGACTCGACCGAGTGCAAAAACTCGCGCAGACTCGGCAGTGCGAAGCCTTGATAGAATTGCTCCCCCATCTCCGGCATTGTCGGCACTCCGGCAGGCCGTGATGCACCGGCGCCGAGTAAGAAACAAACGCGCGAGGGTGAAAGAAATGACATTCGGCGAAAGCTACTCGTGTTCCGTCGCTGCACCATCGGACGTCCGCTCGCTGTGGTGCTTGTGCCCGCTTGGCTGCGCGAACTCAAACGCGCCGCGCTGGTCCCTATAAGCCGGTCATGATGTTGTGCTCGGTGAGTGGGGCAACTGAGTCACCGAATGCCGACGGGCCAGGATAGCGGGCGCGCGAAGGGCGATGCCCGAAGATCGGACTCGCTTCGCTCTTGCGAGAAATGAAATGCCACGGCGTTGCTATCGCGTGTGCCCACCCATCGTTCGAATCTTGAGGACGCTTCAACCTTTAACTGACTTTGCGCCGACCAGACGGGCGCACTGGAAACCCCCCTCGTCGAGATTGATATTGAGGACGGAGATGTTGTTGCTCTCGGCGAAGACGTCCTCCGCGAGACGAACGTATTTATCTGGGAGTTGATTGGTCTTGAAATTCCATGCGGCCAGCAGCCCCGCGATGTAATCCGACAGGCGAACAAATTCGTCGAACCACATCGTATCCTCCGCGTCAGGCACGCCGATCACTGGTACCCCACCCGGCAGCGTAATGCCGCGCAATTCCGCTACTCCGTAGAGGGTTTCTCGAGCAAAATCCCACACGACCCGCTCGCACCAAGTGGTCATGCTATCCCGATCTGAGAACCAACCGACTGTCTGGATCACACACTCGCGGGCGAGAAGCAGGGTGACGAAGGGGAAGAACCACGAGAGCAGGTGAAGATCAGTCAGAAGCGGAAGGTTGAGGTTGTTCGCCGACGCGGCTTGCCGCAACAGGTTGACGCGCCGAATGCTTTCTGGCGAACGCTCCTTTGCGATAACGTGCTGGTGCGTTTTATTGATACACTCGCGGGCAACTTGGAGCGGAACACTGCCCGGCCCATTCGTGAAGAGGATCGGGTCGCGATCCAAAAGGAACGCGATATGGAAACGACGGTCACTGGCTAGAAAATCCGTTGCCGTCCGCTCAACGGTTTTCGTTCTTTTGAGGTCGCGCGGCAGCGCACTCCGAATTTCGTCTCGGAGAGCGCCGAACCAATCGTCATACGGGATCAACGAAAAGACGAAAGCGTTGTTTGGGCGCGCCTTATCGTGCAGACAATAATCGGCAGCGATCATCCATTTCGTTATCCCGGTGTTGCGGGCGATAAAATTGCGAAATGGGTGGATCGACGATTTGTCGAATGTTTCGAACAGCCGCTCGAACACTAGGGTCGGATCAATCATTGGATCGGCGGCGGCGCGCCCTCTCAACCGCGAAAGAAGCTATCCGAGAGGTGGCTCAGCCCCGAGACCGTTTTGGATCGGCGCTCCGAGGGTATGTTCTTTCCTCTTGGATTTTGTCGTCCTTTTTTCGGCTGACGAGGGACCCACTATGGCGTTCGACGTAGTCGGTGCTGAACTTTTTCGCATCGTCTTTCGTGTCGAACGACCGAATCGCTCGTTCTGCCCCGCGCTGCTTGAGCTTCCATTGATCGTCCTCGTGGGACAGGTCATACTTATCCAGAGCCATCAACGTCAGTAGCATTAAAACACTGATTTTCAATAGTCTGAAATTTCGCGTGGCCACCGCCTTCCATGCGCGCGAGGGTCCGGCTACTGGCGTCCCGCGGGTTCGTGTATGTTGCACGATTAACAGTGATGTGGCGACCGTATGATTGGGGTCGCAACCACAATCGTTACCGCAATGGCATTCAAGAAAACACAGCAGCCCGGCAGCGTCCCGGACAGTCCGGAGAAGATCCTGCTTGATCTTCCGCGCCGCAAAATCCCGGGGGTGCTCCTCCACCAGGGCGAGGTAATGCAATCCTATCGGTCCAAGGCGGTCGACGCGACGGATGTCGCGTTGCAACTGCCCACCGGCAGCGGAAAAACGCTGGTCGGGTTACTCATCGGCGAATGGCGTCGCCGGACATTTGGAGAAAAAGTTGTTTACCTTTGCCCGACCCGGCAGCTCGTGAACCAGGTCGTTGAACAAGCGGCTGATCAATACGGTTTGGCCGTAAACGGCTTCACGGGCCAGATCCGCAATTACCTTCCTGCGGCAAAGGCGGAATTCCAGACCGCTTCTCGCGTCGCCGTCACCACCTACAGCAGCCTCTTTAACACCAACCCCTACTTCTCCGATCCCGACGTAATCTTAGTCGATGATGCTCACGCGGCGGAAAATTACATCGGCGCCGCTTGGACACTTCGGATCGAGCGCGAAAACCCGAAGACGGCGACGTTCCATCAAGCGGTTTCCAATGTGTTGAGGCCGGTCGTCGACCCGACGAATTACCGCCGCCTGATGGGGGAAAGAGAGAACACGGGCGATAGACAATGGGTAGATAAAATCGCAACGCCTGATCTCGTAAAGATTCATCAGGAGCTCGGCACCGTAATTGATGCGCACGTCGCGGACACCGACCTGCGGTATCCGTGGGAAATGATCGGAGAGCATCTCCTCGCTTGTAACGTTTATCTCTCCTCGAAAGAGATTTTGATCCGCCCGCTCATTCCGCCGACGTGGACACATCGGCCCTTTAGCGAGGCGAAACAGAGAATTTTTATGTCTGCGACGCTTGGTGCTGGGGGCGATTTGGAACGTCTCACAGGTAGACGGAAGATCCTTCGCATTCCCGTGCCTTCGGGCTGGGATCGGCAGGGGATAGGCCGACGCTTTTTCGTATTTCCTGAACTCGGTTTAGCCGAAGCCGAAGCCGCTCCTCTGCGGCGCAACTTCATGAGTCGCGCCGGTAGGAGCGTTGTCCTCGTCCCTAGCGACACCATGGCCAAAACTGTCATCGACGACGTTACTTTGAATTTGAATTTTCCTGTCTTCGTCGGTGAAGACATAGAGGCTTCGAAAAAGGATTTCGTCGCACAACAGCGCGCGGTCGCGGTCATTGCCAATCGTTACGACGGTATCGATTTCCCTGGTGACGATTGCCGCCTGCTCTTTATCGAGGGACTTCCGAAAACCACCAATCTGCAGGAGCGGTTCCTCATGACCCGAATGGGTGCGGGCGCGCTGTTAAACGACAGAATACAGACCCGGATTGTTCAAGCGATTGGTCGCTGCACCCGGTCGCTTCAAGACTTCTCCGCCGTTGTTGTTTCGGGGGACGAGTTGCCGGACTACCTGACGGATCGGCGACACCGCGAAGCCCTCCATCCTGAGCTCCAGGCGGAAATAGCATTCGGAATTGAACAATCGCAGGGCGCACAAAGCGCTGAACTGTTGGAGAACCTCAATTTGTTTCTCGAAAACGGCGAGGATTGGGATCAGGCAAACAAAGAGATTTTGTTGAAGCGCGACAGCGCCTCACAAAAACCTTCCGCCGGCCTTGACGAGCTCCAAGCCTGCGTTGGTGATGAGATCGAATATCAAGAGCGACTCTGGCAACATGACTACGAAGCCGCAATGTCGGCGGCAGAGAGCGTCTTAGGTAAATTAACGGTTCCAGAATTGCGCGGCTATCGCGCGCTTTGGGAATACCTTGCCGGAAGCGCTGCGTTCTTGGCAGCGGAAGGAGGACTCGCGACATGTGGGGCGAAGGCAAAGGCGCATTTCTTGCGGGCGAAGGAGGCTGCTCGCGGTATCCCTTGGCTGGTTAATCTCGCCCGGCACACCTCAGCCGACGTGTCCGATGATGTTCCAGATGACACCGACCAGGCCCTGATGGACCAAATCGAGCGCCTTGAATCGGTGCTGGCAGACTTGGGAACAGTTCACGATCGGTCCTTCGCAATGCGGGAGAAAGAGATCCTAGAAGGCCTTGCTGGGAGCGAACATTTCGAACAGGCGCAAGTTAGACTTGGGGAATTGCTTGGATTCGAAGCAGGTAAGATTGAGGCGGATGCGACTCCTGATCCGTGGTGGGCAATTGGGCGGTACTACATAGTGTTCGAAGATCACGCTGGGGCCGAACCGGATGTGGTTCTGAGTGCAACTAAAGCGCGTCAGGTGTCCTCGCACCCCCAATGGATTCGAAGCAATTTAGAGCCACCCGAAAACGCCGAGATCGTGCCGGTTCTGGTCACGCCGGCAACAAATGCAAAGGAGAGCGCCATCCCGTACCTGGAGAGCGTCGCATTGTGGCCCCTAGCGGAATTTCGCGAATGGGCAAAAGAAGCCGTCGCCACAATTCGCGAGCTACGCCGAACGTTTAGTGAGCCGGGAGACTTAGCCTGGAGAGCCCAAGCTGAGGATGCATTGCGAGCGCGAGTTATCGATGCGCCGTCCTTGGTGCGACGCCTTTCGCGGAAATCGGCGAAAAACGAATTGGTCGCGGTGAAATAGCCGCTGAGTCAATCCTTGAGGAGTGCAGCGAAGTCGCTGCCGCAAGCACGTTTGATGCAGCGTTCAATCTCTACAAAACTCGGATGCGCGCGGGGAACCGCGATCACAGATATTGCCCCACTGTTGCCACAGCTCGACGAATTCGGTCGAAGATCGTACGTTCGAACCTGAGGTGAGGAGTAGCTTGCATTCGCGACGTCATTGATCATCCGCGCAGCGTTCGATCCGAGAATCCAGAGCGAGTATTTGTCTAGTATCGCTTTACGGGCATTCTCGCAGATCCGGTAAGTCGTTGGCGTCGCGGTGAACGTCCAGTCGTCGCCGGCTTCGAGCGTATAGCGAAGGATAGCGGCAAAACGGTGAGTGCCGTCTTGCGCGTAGAAGATCCTTTTATCCCAATTGCGAACTAAAATTTTGTAAGGTGCGCCTTTGAATTGATCGTCCAGTAAACGGGCGACGCTGTCTCGGGTTTCTCCGCTGCGGAGTTTTGAATCCCGCGCAAATTCCTCCATGTCGGCATAGGGCGTCTGAGCCTTGGTCTCCCAAACGCCAGAAACATCTAGGATTGATTCGTCGCGAACTGATTCAGGGGTAGAGACCAGCAATTCTCGAATCCAGGAATCTAGCGTCCCACGCTGAACCAATCCGCTGCCGGTTGACTGGCTAAAGGCATACACAGCATCGTTCTGAAAACGGATAGATCGCGGAAAAATGATCGCGAGGGAGGGCTCGAGACTGAAAACGAGGCTTGCCAGTCGTTCTCGTAATCTCCGAGCGGTACTCCACGGAAAAAACTGCCGAATTGTGTCTAGGGTGATTAGCATTAAGGGGATGATGGCGGCCATTCGGATTCCATGCGGAGCCGTTCAGGCCCACGCGCTCTACAGGGAACTACCGACAAGCGTCCCGGTGTCTTAAGTAATGTCCCAGCATTTCGGCCGCTCCAACTGAGCACTAACCTGCGCCGCGTTGCGCGCGCGAATCCAGGCGACTGCAACATGCTGATATGATCGCCTAATCCACCTAACCGCCTTGCCACACCTCGAGTTTACGCTACGACCTCTGGCTCGACGAGGTCACCCAGGCCGAAATCCTCGGGTTAGCGCCCGGCATGACGCCGCGGCTCCATCTACAATCGTAACGGGACGGCGTTCAATCGTCCTTGCTCATCATATGATCGCAGTATCCGCAAACGTCTCCATCGCTCAGCTCAGAAGCAGGAATTGTCTGGCCGCAACACGAGCACTTTCGCGCGCAGGTCTCTCCGCAGATGGCGCAACGATTCTCATCGCTCAGGTAGCCCTCTTCACCGCAGTGCGGACAGTGGATCAAGACTGGGTCGCACCCTTCTTTCACCGCGTAGTGGTTTGGCGAGGCAAAGTGCTCCGTGAGCGCGCGCTCCGCGTACTGCTCGAAAGATTCAACCCCGCCACACGAGCGGCACTGAATATCTGTTTCCTTAGCGGCTTCCAGCGGGGTTAGTAAAGACGAACCACATGCGCCGCAGGTGAGTTCCAGGACGGCTTCCCGCAATCCGTCGGACTGCCAGTCAATCGCGAGGAGTGCCTGCTGACACACCGTGTGCTCCTTCTCGAACACCTCCGATGTTTCCAGCAACTTCGTCCACACGACATCGCCCAACAATGCTTGTGGGCTTTCGCCAAGGTAAATTGTGATGAAGTCACGAATGATCAGAAAGGTGTTCGACACCGCGCCCTCCATCGCGCCCCTGCTGGCGGTGGAGAAGTAGTGCTCGATATCAGTTCTGAGAGAACTGATTGCATCGAAGCGCTTCCACTCGGGCTCGATACCCAGATCACGGAATCGCTCTTTGATCTGAAAGACGGTCACCGTTTTCTTTCCCGCCCCAACGGAGATCAATTCGCCGGTCAAGGCCTTCCGAAACTCCGTGCGTTGTTTGACCAGCACCTCGTCGGTGCCTGGCGGAGACAGCCGCCGTAGCTTCTCTTTGAAGAGAAGGAGAATGCCGGCATGGAGGTTCCTGATCGCTGAAAGCAACCGCCCCTCGTCGGTCGACGCAAAATCCTCGAGCGCGAGACGCAGCGACGTCACGGCATTTTCCAAGAGACTCACGGGAGGCGCGCTCACGTAGCGGGGCTTTGGTGCATTGAAAGATCGCCTCTTTTAATTGCCGCAATGAACGCTGGCATGTCTCCTAAGCCTTTCAGCGCGCTCGGAACCAGGACGATGTTGGATGGCTTCATCAAGCGACAAAAATGACCTTTCAGGTCCGCCAACGGAATGTCCTCGACCCGGAGCTTCTGACCCAGGCCGACATCGTCGAGATGGTCGACCTTCCAGCCTTTCTTGTACGCGCTCGGTTGCTTTGCCAGCACGCCCTTCATCGTTGCGGCCGCTATTTCCCGTAGATTCATGGCCATCGTGACGGGGATCGAATGGTTCGCCAGCGCGAGCTCCACATCGCGCATCGTGAATGCCGCGCCCGCCGCGAACGCGTTGACGATCACCCAGTGCGCGGGGCTGTTATCGCATGGCGCTAGCAACCGGCCCGATTCGCGGTGCCGCAAAAGCCCGCCGATATCCGCAGCCTGTTTTCGAACCAGCAACGGAAGGTCCTCGCGTTCGGCCCACGCTTCGATGAGGGCATCCCAGTGCGCGGTCACATCGGCGGAAAGGCGCGGCCGCATCGGCGAGTTCGCGTAGGCGACCGCCAGCGCCTCGGCCGCGCTAGAGATCTCTGGCGGGAGCGGCGCTGGACATTTCGGTAGCATTCTATCTTGACCTTAGATCAACTTGCCTTCGTTTTCAGGCTCGATGCGCGTTCGTGGCTTCCCGTTCTTTACGTCGCGTGAAGGAAACATGGCCAAATGATATGGACACGACGCGCGCGGTGGAACGCTTTGGCGCCGGAAGCGATCTTTACCAGCACCCTGCGGGCGCGTAGACATGTCGTAGATGCCCGACGAACAGCCGCTGCTTCCGAGGATACTTAGGGGACGACCGCCCCTCAGCGGCGACCCGGACGAACGAAAGCGGCGCTATCAGAGCGACCGCCGAAAGCGTCTAAAGGTTAAGACGGTGTCGTTTGAAGTGACGGCGGACCTTCACGAGCGGGTTCGGAGAGCCGCCGGGTCGACAGGTCAGACTGCGAAGACGTGGGTGACAGCCGTTATTCGAGCGGCGCTACGGTCGAAAAAAAGTGGGGATAAAGCGTAGATTTCGCTTACTTGTAACCGAATATCGACCTATATCCTGTGGGTGTCTATGGTCGCGACGCCCAAACTTCGAGCTCAGGATCTGACGTCCATCGAACTTTTCGCCGGCGCCGGCGGACTGGCGATCGGCACGGCCCGTGCGGGACTCAAGCATCTCGCCGTCATCGAACGCGACGCGGATTGCTATGAAACGTTGTCGCGCAACCAGCGCGACGGATTTGCTCTCGTGAAGCATTGGCCGCTGATCCAAAGCGACGTCCGCGAGGTCGACTTCACACAGTGGCAAAATAACGTTGACGTGATTTGCGGCGGACCGCCTTGTCAGCCCTTCTCGATCGGCGGGCTTCATTTGGGGAAAAACGACAAGCGGGACATGTTTCCCGAGGGTGTGAAAGCAATCCGGGGGAGTCAGCCAAAGGCGTTCATTTTCGAGAACGTCCGCGGCCTCGCGCGACCCGTATTCGCGAATTATTACTTGTACACCGAACTCCAACTGCGGTATCCGCAAGTTGTGCGGAAAAAGGGCGAGGTTCCCCAAGAACATTTTCGAAGGCTTCAACGGATTCACAGTTCGAATTCCGGGCCCGACCCCGTTTACCAGGTCACCCGGCATCAGGCGAACGCGGCCGACTACGGCGTGGCCCAGCGCCGCCAGAGGATTTTTATCGTGGGCTTTCGCGCCGACTTGGGAATCAAGTGGAGCTTCCCAACCCAAACGCACTCGGAAACGGCTTTGCTCCGCGCGAAACTGTCCGGAGATTATTGGGAGCGCAATCGAGTCGCGAAGAAGCATCGCTCCGCGGAGGGCGCCGAAGGCGAATATCTGCTCAGCGGATTCGATGATGGTTTTCGCGCTTGGACGACTGTTCGCGAGGCTATCGCGGGCTTGGGAACGGCGCGTTCAAAAAACCCGACGTTTGCAAACCACACGCCGCAGTTGGGAGCTCGAATTTATCCCGGCCACACCGGCAGCCGTCTTGACTTCCCCGCGAAAACATTAAAAGCCGGGGCGCACGGCGTCCCCGGCGGCGAAAACATGGTGATCCTCGATAACGGGAACGTCCGCTATTTCACCGTGCGCGAGTCCGCGCGCCTGCAAACATTCCCCGACTCGTACGTGTTTCCGAATTCTTGGACCGAGAACATGCGGCAGCTTGGAAACGCGGTACCCTGCGATTTGGCGCAGATTGTCGTGCGGTCGGTCGTCGACGCGATCCTGACCCGAACGAAAGAGCTGATCGCGCAGAATTAGCAGGAGCGAATGCCGGACGAAACCTCAGAGCAGCCCAGCGCACCGGAGCAATTTAACTTAACCCCGCATCCGCGAATCCTCGCGATGCTTGGCGAGATTGTGCTTCCGCAGTGGAAGTGTCTCGCGGAACTGATCGACAACGCGGTGGACGCGTTCCTCGAGGCGAACCGGGCCGGCACCCCCATTTCCAGTCCGCACATAACTATCACCACGCCTACCGCCGGTATCACAAATCCGAAAATCTCGGTGCGCGACAACGGACCGGGGATGGACGCCAGCACTTTGGAGAAAGCCGCCAGGGCCGGTTGGACCAGCCACGATCCAATCAATAATCTCGGGCTCTTCGGTATGGGCTTCAATATCGCGACGGCGCGCCTGGCTCAAAAGACGACGATTTGGACCACTCGCAAAGGCGATCCCGAATGGGTGGGAATGGGCATCGATTTCGACGATCTGATCTCGCATCAGAAATTCGTCACCGCGGTGCTAACAAAGCCCAAGGGAGACCCCGACGTTTCCGGCACCGAAATAGAGATCACCAAGATCAAACCGGATCAGAAGGATTGGTTCTCGAAGCCAAGTAATCGCACAGTGCTCGGAAAGCACCTGGGTCGCATCTATTCGGCGATGTTAGGGCCGGCGCGGGATCCGATAGCGTTTCGCCTCGATCTAAATGGCAATCAAGTCCGCGCGCGGCGTCATTGCGTATGGGGCGGCGCGGACAATGGCGAGCCGAGGAGTGTTGAGACGGCCCGCCACGGAACGGTCGACGCGTTCCAGTCTTTTGACAGACGACTTGGCGATCGGCGCTTCTGCTTGCAATGCTGGAACTGGCTACCGTCCAACATAGAGGAATGTCCCTCCTGCGGCGCCGAAGGGCGTGTTGTGATGCGCGAACGGCGCGTGCACGGATGGATCGGAATTCAGCGGTTTCTCGACGAGTCGGACTACGGGCTCGATTTCCTTCGGCACGGCCGAAAGATCGAAATCGGCAACAAGGACCTCTTCAAACTTCCCGACGAGGCAACCGACACGGAGGTTTTGGAGTATCCGATCGACGACCCGCGAAACCGCGGTCGCATTGTCGGTGAAGTTCACCTGGATCATTGCAGCGTTCCGTACACCAAAGATCGGTTCGTGCGAGAGGACGCCGCATGGGCGGAGATGGTCGAGATTGTTCGTGGAGTTGGGCCGTTGCGCCCGGACTTCGCGGCCAAGGCTGGCGTGGGTGAGAACAGCTCGCCGCTTTTCAAACTTTTTCAGGCCTTCCGTCGTTCATCACCGCACAACAGACGCGTCGGTGGATGGGCCAAACTACTGGTCGTTCCTGACAACGAGCGGGCGAAACGGATGTTCCGCAATTTCGAAGCTGGCGAGCCCGATTATCAAACGGACAGAAAGTGGTGGGAACTCGCCGAGCAGGCCGACGCCGATGTCCTACGAAATAGCGGCGGCACGGGCGGCGAAAGCGATGACGACGACGACCTTGGAGGCGAACAATCTCCGACGCCGGAGGGCGGGGAGCAGCAGCAAGGCGAGACACGCGCTGATCCTGTCCAGCCGCAGCGTCAACCGGTCCCCAATCTCTCGCAGGTTTATCAAGACGACATCACCAGTCAGCGGTACGAGGTGCAGGCGTTCTCCGTCGCGAAAGACGATCCCTTCCTAGCCTCGGGCGAGCTCTTCGATCCGACAAAGGACGCCGACACCGCTTGGGCCTTGAAGAGATCCGCGTCCGGACCTTGGAGCTTTTACGTGAACCTCAAGCATCCCGTTTTCCAGTCGACAACGATGACGCCGATGGACGCGTTGCTTACGCAGATCGCATTCACGGCCGCCGATTTCGCGCGCGCGCACGGACCCCAGCCATTCGCGCAAATCCTCTCCAAATTGCGAGCGCGCTACGCCGCGAGTTCCTACTTGAATCCCGCGGTACTTTCCGCGGACGCGATGGCGCAGTTGATCGACATCGCGCGCAGCGTGACAGGGCGGGTGGACGCGGAAACTTTGCGGGCCTTCTTCGACGATATAGGCCCTTCGCATCAAGACGCCGTGCGGATCACAATGGCGTCGCGCGGCGTCGCCAATCCTCAGGGATCCGTCGAAGACGGGAGCTTCTTGCAGTACGCCACGCCACGAACAATCTCCGACTTCGTTCTCACTCATCCCGAGGCTTTCTTCGACGGGCAGTACTGGGACGATCAGTATTCCACATTGGATTACGGCAGTGCCGCAGCGACGGACGAGGCTCGGAAGGGTGTGACATCCTATTACGCGAGTCTTCTCGCGGACGCGGTGTGGCTGGCTCAGCAGGGAAGTTCCGGCTTGGAAACCGCGACGCGCGAACGCCTGATGCGAGCTTCTTTGGCTACCGTTCTTCTCGCTGGGCGTCCAGCGGCAACCTGAGCCGTGGAAGCGAGGAACGATGACCTGCTTTTTGAACGAAAAGCGACTGCTCCGCGGACCATGGCAAGCTTTTGAGCGAGACGTAGCGCGTCTCTTCCTGCAACACAATTTCGCGGATGTGCGTCTTGTCGGCGGCACCGGCGACCATGGAGCCGACATCCTTTGCGTGCGCGATGGCGAGCTCTGGGTAATTCAGTGCAAGTTCACAACGAACTCGCCCCCGGCGATCGCCGCCGTTCAAGAAGTAATCACCGCCGGCGCCTTCTACGGGGCCGACAAACTCCGGATCGCAACGTCACGTCCAGCATCGGAGCCCCTCCGCGAATTGGTCAAGCGACAGCGGTCGCTTGGGGTAGATATCAAACTGCTCGAGCCCGCGCGCCTATTAAGCTGGGCCGACAGAGCCCCGGAGTATTCCCACCGGGCGAAGACTCCGCGAAGCTATCAAGAGGAGGTAATCGAGGCGATGCGGACCGCGTTGCTTGGGACGGGGCGGGCGCAAGCGGTGCTCGCGACAGGTCTCGGCAAAACAATTGTTATGGCCGAAACAACGGCGCGTCTATTTCGCGACGACAAGATTCGCGGCGGACGCGCGCTCGTTCTCGCGCACACTCGCCCCCTGGTTGATCAACTGATCCAAGCATTTTGGTCGCAGCTCCCAAAATGGGTGGCAACGCAACGCCTGGCGGACCAGGAGACTCCGACAAGTTGGGACGGGATGACGTTCGCGACGGTGCAAAGCGCCATTAACCGTCTGCGAGATATGCCGGATTTCGGCCTGGTGCTCGTTGACGAGGCCCACCATGTGGGCGCCTCCATGTTTCAAAACGTAATTGGTGAAATCAACGCCCCGATGCTCGGCGGCGTAACAGCCACCCCCTGGCGCGGAGACGGGTACGACATCGATACGCTGCTCGGGGAGCCAGTTGCCAAAATCGGGATCAGCGAGGGTCTTAACAGAGGGTTCCTAAGCGAGGTCGACTATCGATTACTGGGAGACAATATCGATTGGGAATTCGTGCAAAGCGCCTCCGAGCACAGCTACTCGCTGACTCAATTAAACAAACGGCTGATCATCCCGACTCGCGACGATGAGGCCGCGCGCCGCGCCACGGAAGTCTTTATCGAAGAGAAGCGCAAAGCCGTGATCGTCTACTGTCCGTCAGCCGTCCACGCGAATGAATTCGCGGCTATGTTGAGACAGTATGGTCACACCGCCGAGTCGGTGCTGTATGAAACCGCGCCTCGCGACCGGGATCGGCTTCTATCGCGATTTCGAGCCGGAAAGCTTCACTTCGTTACGACCGTCGACCTGTTCAACGAGGGTATGGACGTTCCGGATGTCGACATGATTGTTTTCATGCGCGCGACACACAGCCGCCGGATTTTCGTGCAACAGCTTGGGCGGGGGCTTCGGACAAGCGACGGCAAGGACAAGCTGATCGTTCTGGATTTCGTCACCGATTTGCGTCGCGTGGCGGAGGTTGTCGATCTGGACAAGGCGACGAAAGGCGCGGGCGTCGAGCGTCTGGGCCTGGGATCTTCGCTGGTCACGTTCTCCGACCATTCGGCGGGATCTTTCCTGAAAGAGTGGATGCTCGACCAAGCCTCGTTGGTTCTCCGCGATGGTGATCCGATCTTGGAAATTCCGCGATTCAATTATCCCGAAGCGGTTCCACCTGGAGGAGTGCAATGAGGACCGTGCCGTCGCAAGTTTTCGATGAAATCCGCGATCGCCTTTGGGCGCAGGCCGACGAGGACGATTGGATTACGCTTAGCAACGTAGAGAAGTCCAAATTTTATGTGCAGTGGGTGGAACACGAGGGCGTCGGTGGGGTCCTGTCGCGCTACATGGATGAAAAGAAGGTGCGGCTGTACATCAAAGACACAGTGATGAAACCCTATGTGCGTGAGCGCACCAAGAATCCACTCGTTATCTTCAAAAAGCTCGGGCTTCCGGACGACCAGTTCTTCGTCACCAAGTCAGAGAAGCCGCACACGATCCTTCTTCACGACGGACGCTTGATGTGTTGGGGCCCGGCAGATAACTGGAAAGACGTCATCATGGCTGTCTACGAGCGGGCAAGGCGCGAAGGGAACAAGCCATTTGCCGCAGTTCTAATGTGGCCCGCAGGACCGACGAACCAAGCGGCGGAGCGCGCGCTCATCGCGGACTACGCGCAACGGCTGGGTTTGGAGCGACTTGTTTGGCTCGAGGACTAGCGAATGCAGAAGCCGCCTATCGCATAGGTCGGGTAAACACTATGGCGGATGTGCTAACTCGCAGGGCCCGATCGGAATTGATGTCCCGCGTCAGATCGCGCGGGAACAAATCGACGGAATTGAGACTGGTTCTCTTAATGAGGGCCGGAGGAGTCACTGGATGGAGGCGCGGACGCAAGCTTTTCGGAAAGCCGGATTTCGTTTTCCCGGAGGTGCGAGTCGCCGTCTTTGTCGACGGGGATTTTTGGCACGGCCACCCGAAAACATTCCGACAGCCAAAAGGCAATTTTGAGTTCTGGCAGCAGAAGATCACGCGGAATCGCGCGCGGGACCGGATTGTGAATCGATCGTTGCGCGTGAAAGGCTGGCGCGTGTTGCGCATTTGGGAGAGCACGCTGGCGAAACGGCCGGCATCTGTTCTGCGCCGCCTCAACGCCGCGATCGCCCAGCGCTTTTTAGAACAGACCTAACGGCGCGTATGGTATCTTAGTAGTCGAACGATCAGAAGCATGAAATTTGAACCCTCAACGATAATTACCCGGCAAGATCTGCGCTATCCGGCCGGGGCGATGGTTGTCGAGGGCTATGATGACAACGGCGCGCTATTGGTCTATCCCTTGGGCGGCGGATTCCAGCGCTCCGTATCAGCCGCGGCCCAAGCCAGTCTCAGAGTAGTACCGCGAGAGGAAATCGAGTCCGCTCCATTTCGGAAGGCGAAGTTCTACGTCGAAGGCGTCGAAATGGAGTTTGAAGGGTTCACCGATGACCGGCCGTGGAACGGATGGGCCACCCCTCGCTTCACACGATCGGAAGCTGAGCGCGTGATTCGTGCTCTCGGTGGTACCACCGCGCGATATGTTGACATACGAGATGAATTCGTCACGCGGATCGGCGACGAGGACGAAATGTGGCCCGCCGAGACGATCGTTCTGGCCGATGGCGAGCAGATCAAGGTCTACCCAGTCGGAGCGTCATCTTGGTGCTGGAACGAAGTGGAGAAGTAAGGGGCGAGTATCTCTCGGCAGTATGGGATTACATCTCAACTTTGAATTCACGGCTCCGGCCGAGACCGACGCTCACACGTTGGAAGCGTTTCTACAGAGTGTTCAAAAGGAAGCGCAACGGATGGGATTCGATCCTTCCACAGTCCTCAATGTGCCATTTGATACTCCCGAGCGCCGCGCGTTTGCATCGCGATTAGGCGGCAGCCTGTGGATCGAGGACGAGCGACTCAAGGCTGGTGTCCCACGCGAGGAACACGCGACACGTTACGACGCTCATACTGGTGGATGCCGCGTGGTATCAATAAGAGGCGTGGTGCTCGTTGTGACGGAGAAAGGCGGTGCCGAGTCGTCCTTTGGGTTTATGCAATACCCCAATGTTGTCGCCGATCGCGCGGGTGAGACGCTCGCCGAGACGGCACTTGAGGGGCGATGGTATTTCCGCGATTTCGTGTCGACTCCCGATCCTCGGTACCGGCGCATTGTTGAGATGTTCCGCGAGGCTGGTTATGCGCGAGAAGTTCACGATGACTACGCGGCCGTTGCATAGTGCCCGCTGTCGTCACCATTCGGCGGGTCGATGATAGTCCGCTCGTTGCGGCAAGAGGATTCATTTGTCTCACAACGACCGCAAAAGTGGCGATTGTCGATTGTCGTGGAGATCGACGGGTGCGGAAGGTGCAACCCGTTCAAGGTCACCGTTAGGCCCAGCTTCGCGATTAACCCTCCGGCCACACTTTATATCGCGGGGGCGGATCCTAGGCTCGCCTCCGACAGCAGCCGAGATTCGAGAGCGAAGGAGGTATCGCGCTTTATTGCGTTGGCCCTAACGAGTGGCGAACCAGGCTTGGCATCGGAGGCCGAGGTCGGGCATTTGGTCGATAGGGTCGCGTCGGTTCTTCGTAGCCTCGACAAAATTGCCGATTGTCTTTAGCCTCGCTCGATCTCGCACAGCGCGCTTCCCCGATGCAAAACCATCACGACGCCCGACTGCGCATAGCTGCTTTCGATCGTGTGCGTGAGCTTACCGCCATCTATGGCGACGCGATTCCGTGGAGCGAAATTGCCCAAGGCTTTTCAACCGACGGCGAACACTTCTTTCTGTCTGGCAAGGCGCGAGGAATCTTTCGGCCCCAAAAGATGTCGCGCGGCTTAATTAGCATCAAGACGACGGTGCCTCGCGCCGGTCGCTCGCACCGGTACAACGACATCGCTTCGGATGATGGATTTTTTGAATATCGGTTTATGGGCGACGACCCAACCAACAGCGACAACCGATCGATGCGCGAATCATGGGAAGATCAGACTCCGTTCATCTACTTTCATGCGGTTGCTCCCACTTTCTATGAAGCGATATGGCCCGCATTTATCACCGAATGGAATCCGCAGGCGATGACGGTGCATGTGGTGCCAGGGGAGCTACAGTCGAACTCGATCGCGACACCGATTCCAATTGATGCTCGCCGGTATGCCGTCGTCGCGGCCAAACAGCGACTCCACCAGGCCATGTTTCGAGAAGACGTACTCGCGGCCTACTCGGATCGATGCGCAATCACAGGTATTCCAGAGAAGAGGCTACTTCACGCCGCGCACATTCTGCCCGACAGGGACGAGCGCGGCGTCCCGATCATAAGCAACGGAATCGCGATGACCGTGCTCCATCACAGCGCCTACGACTCGGACTTGCTCGGCATCGATGCCGACGGCAAGATTCACATCAATCGCAGCCTGCTGGAAATGCACGACGGACCAACATTGCAACACGCGCTCCAGAACATTCACGGGACGGTACTTCGGAAGCCGACTGGCCAAATCAATTACCCCAATCGCGATTACCTAGCGGCACGCTTCGAACGGTTTGCGAAAGCCCCGTAGCTAACGCCGCCAACCGCCACGACCCGCACGCTTCGCTTCCGACTCCAACTCGGCGAGCCGGGCCAAATACGTCCGCGAATCCCGACCATCCGGCAACGGCGTGCGCGTGCCATAGATTCGTGCGAGACCGTTTTTCACTAACAGTTCGATCAAGTCTTCGCCGTCTGCCGTGTAGACCATCGCGTAATACCGCGCCGGCCCAAACACTGCCCGCCACCGCGTCTGAATCGTGAAGGGCTTTGAGAGCGCATTCGCGGTGAAAAGCTTTGCCTCTTTGCCGAGTTGAATTGCCTGTTTTCGCGTTAATCCGAAATAGGCCGCCTGCTCGTCTGAGCGCTTCCCACGCGATCTCGATTCGCGTGTCGACGAAATAAAGCCTAAACGTCTTCAGCCGACCGTCCGGCAGTCGCACCCGGAAGCTATCGCCATCCGTCCATTGGTCCGCTTCCAAGACGCACCCATCAACACGCTCGAACGACTTCGCGGCCGGCGGCCCCGCAATCGCAATGAGGGGAATCGCGAAAAGCAGCAGGGCTGATATGGCGATTTTCACTTCGGTAGGATAGGCGTGGCGCGTGCAGATGTCTGTGTCGCCGCAGTGAACGAAGCTCGCTGCCCCCCCCGCTGTCTGGACATAGCGCGCACCGCGAAGTACAACGTCCTCATGGAGGATGGTGACACGCGGACACAATCACTGAGCGCACAGCCAATCCAGACGTTCAATCGCTTCATCAATCTCGTACCGCTGATAGTGGAACGCGGACACGTTTTCGAAGTGCTCCCGGCTGATGGAGCAGAAAAACCGGCGGAGTTTTTCATCGAGCACGACAGCAAGTTTTATGTGCTCTTTCCGCCGGTTCCGGACTCGGACGCGATTACCCCAAGCGATTCGCTGACGCGGCGGCTTGTTGACAGCGCGTTTCGCGAGGCGCTGACGAAGTCAGGCTGCTCGTTCAAAGACGGACAAGGCGGCTACATCGCCTACTGGCCGACCACGCACACGCCGGCTGAGTTTCGCGAAATCTTCCACACCTACAGCGGATTCGAATTCCGCGTCGTCTCCTACGCAGATGAGAGCGAAGGCAATGAGACGCGATTTTTCCTGACGCTCGATCCTCACACTGTGCTCGTCATGAAAGCGAGTTTGGGCGACCTCCTGCGGAAGGGAATGCGAGGCGCGGATTTCGCAGGACTACCCGCGCGGTTCCGCGCGCCCTCTGGCGAAGAGGATGCAGGAACCGACTGCAATATCCTCTCGGTCGATGACGATCCGTCAGCGCCCAAATGCGAGGTGCTGAATTTTCAGACGCGCACCGCCGCGTGGGTCGATGCCAATCATGTATTCATCGAACCGAAGCCCGAGGTGATTCAGGATAAAATTATCAGCCGTATGAGCACACGGTTTAGCCTGAATGACTTTGTGCGGACGAAGACTTTTGTCAGCAGTCGCCAAGCTTCGCGCGAGCGTTTTGACGCGACCAGAAAAGTGGTGGCGTTTTTTGGCACCAAAGGGGTAACGCCATTTTCCATCGGCGGCACGACGATCACGATCGATCCGAATTTTGTGCCGGTGAGCGGAAGCTCGTTTCCTCGCGAAGACGAGGTTCTTGAGGCGCTGCTGCTCTTCGACAAAGCCGACAGCTCAGCTACGCATTTACAGCCGTATCACGGACTCCGCGCTTACGGGCCGTTCAGCAAAGACATACCGGATATCCGACTGGCCCTGCTCGGCACAAAGCCCGGGATCGCGCTCCTGCAACAACTCGTTAACGATCTGAATCAGGGCACCAGCATCATGCCCGGAGGCATGTCCCGGTTTTTCCGAACCAAACTTGTCGTGGTAGAAAGGGAGGCGCTCGCCAACGAATCAGCGGACTCGTATGTGGAGGGCGCCCGCGCGCTCTCGGGTCGCAGCGGCAACGATAAAGCCATCGATGTTGTCCTGACGCACCTGCCTGATCGCACAGCCCCGACATCGCTCGATTCCCCCTACTTCGCGGTCAAACCGGTGCTCCTGGAGCGCGGTCTTGCCTCCCAGATGATCACGCCCTTCGCCCTCAAGGATCCGCAATGGAAACACGTGGCGATTGGAACGGCCCTCTTCGCGAAAGCCGGCGGGATTCCGTGGGTCCTCGCCGAGACGATCGAAGACTTCGACATGATCGTCGGCATCGCGATCGCGGAACGAATCTCGATTACAAAGCGCGCCGGCGCCAAGCCGCGCTACGTCAGCTACGCGAATGTCTTCGACAAGCTCGGCCGGTGGATGTTTTTCGAAAGCGGCGTCGCGAAGTACGAATACGATCGCCATCAGCAGCAAGTGGCCGAGTTGCTGGCCCAGGCGGTCGAGCGCTACAAAGAGGCGCAGACGGCATACCCCAAGACGATCGCAATCCATTACTACAAGCGATTTGGACGGGAGGAGATCGAGCGCATAATCGCGGCCATCACCGCGAAAGTACCTGATGCGCGGATCGCTTTCATCACCGTAGACAGCAGCCATCCAATGCGCCTGTATGATCTGCGGGTCGTCGACGGCAGCTTCCCACGTTGTCACTTCGTTCACCTCTCGGACAACGAGGTGCTGCTTTCTGCGACTGGATACACAGACCTCTCGAACAAGCGGATGGGGACGCCGGTGTTTTTGAAATTGAGCTTTTATCAGTATCCGGAACCGTTCGTCACCGGGAGAGAGATCGCGCAACAGATTATCGCGTTAACTCGTCTCAATTATAAGGCGATCACCCCGCTCGTCGGACAACCGGTGACGATGGAATACGCGTCGCTAGCGGCGCGCTTCATGGCGGCGTTCTCCGAATCGCAATGGGACAAGGTCACTGATAACCGAATCAGGAGAGTGCCGTGGTTTCTTTAGCAGAAAGATTCGACCTTCGGTCGGCCACAGGAGACGCTTACCGAACAATCACGGCCGCAATGAAAGGCGATGTCTCGCACCTTGAGTTGATCGATGAGCACGATCCGCTCGGAATCGCGTTCTACATCCACGCGATCATCGCATGCAACTACATCAGCGTTGAGACGAACGAACTCGCGGAAGCTGGAAGGCGATGGGCGATCGAGAAGCTAACCGGCGAGACTGCGTTGTCGGTTTACAAAGACCGCGACATGAGCGCGGTCGCGCTGATCGTTTACAGCTTGCCGGAAACGCGGACAGATTCTGGAGCAACGAAGTTGGCCGCTTTCGTTGAGCCCTTTGTCGATCCTGACGGTGGAGTCTTTTCGAGCTTCTTTTGCTCGGCGCTGGTTGCTCTCGCGCTGCAACGGACGGAGCCGCGGTCGGCATCGGGCAACCGAATCTCTGAACACCTGAATCGGCAGCTATGTGATCGGTATTCGATTGTAACGAACGACGCTAAGAACCTGCTGGTTGCCTACTGGTGGGCCCGCGATTCACAGCAACGCCCGATCCTCGATAAATTGCTGCGTTCAGCAAAGGAGATCATCGCCCAGGTGCAGCCGAACTTGGACGCGCTGGTTTACGCCTCCTTTGTGCTATTGGAAGAAGCGGCCACGTTCACCCGCAAGGAACGGAACCCGATTAAGCTCGCGGTCGAGAAGGCTATGTCTGCGATAAGGGCGCAAACGGCGGAGTCGCTGACACCGGCAGTGGCGCTCGCCTATGGAGGCGACGCCGCCATCTTTCCAGATGAGACCAGACGTTCCGGCCTCCAAGGCAAACCGCGCTTGTCGCGGATTTTGATCGCGATTGGGCTGATGCTCCAACAGTCCTACACGCAAAAATCAGCCTCGCTACTCAGCCTCAAAGCACGCTGGTTGCAGGTATACCGAGGAGTTCAGGGCTGCGCGCTTTCTGTTGGAGCGAGTTGGCTGGTGTGGTTGGTCGGAGACAAACTCTCTTTGCCCCTCGAAGTGAAAAGCCTCCTGACCTCACATAATGGACAGCTTTTTGCGAAGGCGTTCTTTGTCTGCCTTCCGGTCGACCTTATCTTCTTCGCTTTCCTCTTCCTGCCAGGTTTCATCTTTTACCGGTTTTTCACGGATCTCATTATCTATGGACGCCCTCTCGACGAAGCTGATGTCCTCAGCCGTGGCTGGGCTTTATTCAAAGAGCACTACTGGATTGAGATCGCATTGGTTCTGCTGACGACGATCGTCTACGCGACGCGCGGTTGACGGTGAGACCCGTCAGATATGCGACTAACCCGGTTTACGCGACAAAACTGAAACCAGGGCAAGCTTCGTCAGGGTGGGCTGACGTCCAGACGTGGGCGTAGAGGCGACCATCCTGATCCCCGCCGATGATTCCGTGTATGCGCGATGCTGCACAGAAGAAACTTCAAGGTCCGTCGGACCAGCCTGCTCTCGATGAGATTTGAACACGTCGTCTAGTAAAAACTGCTCGCTCGGCGGTTCGCCTCGATCGACCACCTGCAGCCATCCGCCCGGTCGAAGAACATCGGCAGCGAGTTTGTAAATCCGGTTTTGAACCCGCAGCCGGTACGTGTCTGGGTCGGCGATCTTTAGATTGGCGATGTTCCGGCACGTTCGGCGGTACATGAACGTGCCGGTCAACCATACGGTGACAGCGTCGAACTTCTGCTCTGCCGCCAAGAACCGCAGAAACTCCGGATCATCGACCAGAATGTCGGCGTGGATCAGCGTCACCTGCTCCGCCGGAACGATAGTCGACTGATCAAAAGCTATGTCGTGTGATCCGTCGGCGAACTCTCGGTAGCCCAGTCGGAACATCGACTGGATGGATGACGCTTCGGAGCGCAGCGCTTCTTCCGCGCGAATGATGCATTCGGCGTTCTCGTCGATCGCGATAATCGTGGGCGAGAACGCGCGGAGAAGCGCCCTCAGGCCTTCCCCGGTGCCGCAGCCGACGTCGAAAATCCTGTTCGGACGCAGCGGAGACAACTGGGCGGCCATCCAGTCATAACAACCCTGGTGATCGAAATGAGAGGCATTGCTTGACCAGTGCTCTGCATAGTCAAACTTTTCCTCCGTTGAGACGGGCAGGTTCACATCGACGACATGACAGCGCGCGCACATTTTTCGCAAGCCGCTCAAGGCGGTAGCAGTCTGGGAATCCACGTCTTCAAAAGACCGGCGGGAACATCGCCTCGACCGCAGTAATGATTACCAAGGCACAGCGGCTCGCTTGTTAAAAGCCTATTCCTTCCGGGAACTGTCCCCGGGGAAGATGTCTCGCAGCGTGCATTTCAACCGTTTCATGACCTGAGCCAGTCGGCCAAGGGTCGCCGATTGCTCGCAGCGTTCGAGCCTGAACAGCGTCGAAGGCGGAAGACCGACCCGCCGCGAGAATTCCGCGAAAGTTTGATCCCCGCGCCTGGCGCGCAAGAATCGAGCAAGCTGCTTGTCGAGTGTACTCGGCACAGCTCGTTTTTGGGGCAAACAGCATTCCGTATGCGGAATATTTTATGAAGTTCATTCCGTATCTGGAATGAAAGTTGCAGTGATTTCAAGTGCCTCCTGACGCAAAAACCGCCAATTATGAATTATCGAATCAAGCTGATCGTGTGTGTCCTTATCGCGTGGATCCCGTCGTATTTTGTCTGCGATTACGGGGCTTCGTTGGCGATGGTCTACATCTCGCCCGCCAATGCGCTAATTGATGGCAGAGGGGAAATGGCTGTTCAGCGGAGCGGGCTCGGCCTGGCCCGCGATGGCGAATTTGCCCCCGTCTCGCCCGGACGCGCTCGTGCGGGAATTTTCCTTTGGGCGGGAAAGTGGGTAGGTAAATACCCAGTCGAGACCCTTCTTGGTTTCCTCTCCTTTTGGTGGAGATGGATTGCTTTCGGCGCAGCGCTCATCGTCGGCTTCGGCTGGGCGGCCGAAAAGAGTCCGTTGGCGGCTCCGCAGGCCGAAATGCAGCGAGCACCATTCGTCAGAGAGCGTGAGTCAAATGCCCCGGCTGACGTCGTCATCCACACTTAATTTTCTCAATAAACCTTTTTTATGGTCGCCAAATCGAAACTTACGCTGCCCATCTTCACCGCCGTTTTCGCCAGCCTCGCGCTGGGCGGCGCCACATTTTTCGCGGCCGAAACGCCTGAGTTCAAGGTCACCTACGCGACCGAAGGCAACACCGTGACCGTGCAGCTTCAAAATCTCTGCCCAGAGGCCCGGCTGTTTCATTTTACGTCCGGGGCCCTGACCAATTTGCGTCCCGTCGGCGGCACCAGCATTACACGGGCATGCGAGCCGGGGGTTTCCACCGCGCTGCTTAAATTTCGCAAGATCGCGTCGGATCAGCCGATCCAACTCGCCTTTCAGTGCACGAGCGAGATAGCTCATCTTACGTCGACCGTGCCGGGTTCCTCGGCCGCGGCCAAAGCTGACTTTGGGGCTCATACCCCTTCTGCTCTGGTCGGGCACGTGGATTTGGCTCCGAGCCCGCTCGCGGGAGCCGGACACGTCACTCCTGTGGCCTTGACCTTCACGCACCCGGCGATGCCTGTGCCTGACGCCAAATTCGTCTACCGCCTGCCATTTGCCCGAGGCCAATCGTTCCCTGTAATTCAAGGCTATAACGGCGCGCTCTCCCACCACGACAAGTACGCGCTCGATTTCGGAATGCCCTTCGGCACCCCTGTCTATGCCATGCGCGACGGCGAAGTTGGGGTAGTAGTCGACCAATTTCCCGACCACCAGGATGGCGATGCGGGACGGGAATATGAGGGCTCGGAAAATTATGTGGCCATCGACCACTCCGATAACACGACCGCCTCCTACATCCACCTCAAGATGCACGGCGTAACGGTGCGGACACACCAAAAAGTGAAGGCCGGGGACTTGATCGGCTATGTCGGCAACAGCGGCGCAAGCACCGGGGCGCATCTTCACGTTGAAGTGGTAAACGGAACGATCGGCTCAATGCCGACTCTCTTCGCAACAGCGGCGACTCCGCAAGGCGTGATGCTAGCCGAACACGATTTACCCCAGGCCCCCTAACTCACCACCCAAAGAATCAAATCTAACAATGAACAAAATCTTCTTACTCGCAGTTGCCTCGGCGGCAGCAATGTCGGTCTCCGCTTTCGCTGGCTCACAGCCTCAGCCCCCGCCGGTTGAAGCCGCCCCGGTCGTAATCTTCGCGGCCACGCCGGAGAAGCCCTATACCCTCACGTCAGTCGCGACCGCGAATTACACGGACATCCGGGTCACGAACAACTCGAATTCGATAATGAGGTTCGGTGGGCGTCTGTTGAACGTCACGAATTTCGACACGCAGCGCGTCCGCGGCAACATGAACAACCCGCTGGCCGAGACGACCGAGACTCTCATGCCGGGACAGACCGAGTTAGTGAAGAGACTCTTTCCTTCCAACACCGCGATTCCAGTTTCGTTCGATTACAGCTTTGATTTCATCTTGCAAAAACACCAGCAGGAGTTCGACGTTTCCGGCGATGTCGCCGGCAAGCGCGCTCACCCGATGCCGCCAGAATCCGAATGGGCACAGCTTCCAAATTCGATGGATGTCGCGGCTCGCGGAGAACTCGAGCCCTTCGCGTGGTATATGACTCCGTCGGGCCGTCCCGCCCAGTCGCTCCGCTACAAAACGACGACGAACGAGGCCTTGGGGCTACGCAGCGAGGTGTCCAAACTGGCCGAGCGGGACGAAGCCATTCGCAACGGTCAAAGCGTCGTCGCGGTTCTCCAGAAACAGGGCCGCGAAGATTTCCGCGCCTTTCAGGCACAGATGCGTAACAGCGCTGTTGTGCGCGAGAAAGATGCGAATGGGAACGTGATCGAGCGACCGGCTACCCCTGCCGAGCAAACTGAGCGGATGAGGCGTAAACGTCCTCTCTCGCAGGCGGAAAAGGACGCGATGGCGGCTGCGCACGAACGCGGCGGTTGATTGCGGACGCGCCCACCCTGACTCCGGAGTTGCCCTTGGACCGGTGCTCCCTTAGGGGCGCGGTGCAACGCGAGGTGGGCCATAAGACAAACAGCACGGCACCCGCCTACGATGCCGATGAGATAATGCCCCCATATTTCCTATTTAAGCGTCCAAGGTCCTAGCGACGCTTGGCGACCCATCGGCTCGGTCTTCGTTGTCCGGCGTCATTTGGAAAAATATCGGCCAGTCCACATTTCAGGCGCGTCATGATTTGGTTCAATCGCCCTAGCGTAATGCTCTGCTCACACTGTTCCAGACGGTGGAGAGTCGATGTTGGCACGGCCAGTTTTCGAGAGAACTCGGCGAAAGTCTGATCGCCACGTGTCCGACGGAGGAATTGGGCAAGCTGCTTATCAAGAAAACTCGGCACAGAGCCGTTTTTGCCCGAATAGCCATTCCGTATGCGGGATATTTCCCGTTTGTGGAACGGAAATTGCACTCTAGGGTCTGGTATTTATGATCCCCCTGCTCCCCCTCAACATTCTGCTCGCGGAGGACGAGCCGTCCGTTGCCTTCTCTGTCTCCTTCGCCTTGAAAGCCGATGGTCACAGAATCGACATTGCGACTGACGGCGAGCAGGCGCTCTCAAAGCTTACCGCTGAACCTGATGCGTTTGATCTGCTCATTACCGATAACAACATGCCGCGGATGACGGGTCTCGAACTCGTTAGGCGAGTTCGCGATACTCCATTTCGCGGCAAAATCCTTGTGCTTTCGGCGCATTTATCCAGCGAGAACCGCGCTGCTTACACCGCGTTTCGTGTCGATGGTATGATGCCCAAGCCTTTCGATCTTCACGAATTGCGCGCTCTGATTACGCAGATCGCGGTCGACAACATCGCGATTCTTCCCGGGGAGTTTCACCTCTCACCGAAGGAAGTCTGCAAACTACTCAAGTTGGGATTGCCGGAGTCCGAAGAGTCCGAGGACCCAGACGAGCTCGTGGGTTGTTCCTAATGCTCCACCGCTATCGGACGGCCATTTAAGGATTCTGGGTCGGGGTCGGTTATTCAAATCCATGTCAGCACCTTGCTCCCGAACCGGATTCAGGCATCGAAGTACAAACCCAGCAGATGATGTTTCGCGGGCATTTGCCGAATTCCGATTGACTGCAGGCCTCCCCGCCGGGTGCAACGGCCATGAAGCGCGCTAGAAATTAGCGTCGTGCGCAGCTTTCGGAACACGGTCAGCACCGCGACAGCGGGGCGTTCTGTATCTTGACCATGACCGCGTGGCGAACAAACCCTTCTCTGAGGCTAACCAGTCCAAAAGATCTCGCGGAGAAATTTGACGACCTCGGCTGGAGAAGATTGTCGGCTGCGGAGCAGCGCAGCATCCGAAAGCTTGGAGTCGAGGTGTGTCAGCGCCTTGCTGCCGACAAGGCACGGGAACTAGCGACAATTCTCGATCTCAACTTGCCGCCTGAATTCATGCCCGCCCCCGAATATGAAATCATGAGGCGGGGCAAAAACGCCCTTATGCGGCGAATCAGGCACACTTTCCGGGTAAACAATCGCAAGGCAGAAGGTCCGAAAGCCTAGCTGCGCGCCGGGGCCACTGCTACCACCACGTATGTCTGAGGAGACCGATCCAGCAGGAAAATATCGCCTGCGAAGTCTTGAGGAGATTTTGGCTCCCTACGCCGATCCCGAGACATGGCGCGAGCAGCTCGACGAGGTGCAGAATCTGGAACTTAGGGCGGTTTTCGAGAAGCGCCTGGAGTCAATGGAGGGCGTAACGGACACCTCTCAAGAAGCGCCGATAAAGCATATGCTGGCGCCGATGACCGCCGCGGAGATTGCATCGGCGAAGGGCCAAGACAGCGCGGTGACCAAGCCTGTTCCGCGGCCACGCGTCCAGCCATACTCCGAAGAGCAGATTCTCGCCTGCGCTCAAGTGATTGCACGCGTGTTGACTCCCTTGGAGATCTGGCTGTTTGGCTCGGCTGCCAGCGGCGATGGCAATGAAGGCAGCGACGTGGATCTGCTGGTGGTGTTACAAGACGACCATAAATTCGAGAGGCCCACATACGAGGCCGTGCTCGCGTTGAGCCGCGCGCGGGCTTTCGTGCCAACGTGTGTCATTGTAATCACTGAGAGTCAGAAGCGAGACCCTACTCCGCTGGTCGAAGATGCCTTGCGAGAGGGACGGCGCCTGCTCTGGGGTGGCGCGTGTGGCCAGCGCCCATCTGCAGAATTTACCGGGGAATGCCGGCTAACGGTCATGCTATCCTCACTACCTCCAGATCTGCTCTGGCAAGGGTGTCTCTTTGGGACTGCCAAAATCTAAGTCATTGATGCGTTCGACGCGTTCGATCAAGCTTGCTACCGACTGGCGCGCGGAAGTGAGACCACCCCAGGAGACAAGGAATCATAAACGACCCCCGGGAAATTTCCGCAATCAAACCAGGCATCGCATACCATGGCGCGGCGAGCGCCGCCGGATCTGGACACTGCAGATCTATTACGAGGCATACTAAACCGACGAAGCTCACGCCTGCTAAAAAGGGGTCTTCCCAAAAAGAGGCGTCTCGTTTCTGCCCTTCGCGCCCCCCGAGTAACTTGCCACTGACGCTAGAGATTTGCGAAGCGGACTGCTCCGTCCGGGAAAAACGTGAACGCCCAACCTTCATCTATCGCAATCTTTGCTATCTGTCCCCACTGGCCGCTCACTGACAAGTCTCCACAGAATGCGCGAAGATCAGTGCCGGTCACGATGCACTCACCGTCCTCCCGAATTTCTTCCCGGATCTTTTCGATCTGGAGCATGAGCGCGGCTACGGCTCCAACGGCTTGAAAGTGACCCGAATACCAGGGTCGTGAATGGCGGCCTGCCATTTGTTTGCCTTGGCGAAAGCCAAGATTTTCCGGTCGCGCTCTTCTGGACGAAGGTTCGGCCAAATTCGGTCTATCTCGCTCTCGAATACCGTGCAGAATTTCTTGAGCTTTATTCTCTTACGTATCCGCGTGGCAAGTATGTCCAGAGGGGCACTATAGCCTACTTCAGTACGAGTGCGTTTATTTCATCAATCGTCCAGACGTGATCGGAAACATCCGCTTTCCAATCGCTGGCGGGACGGACATTTGCTCAGGCAACAAAGCCTTTCCGGAGCCAGCCTGACGCGGATGACTAAAGCGAAACGGTGTGGGTTTGCTCCACCCCGGACAAAGTGCCGCGAAGCGACACCATGCGGACGCGGGTCGCGGTTCTGCCGGAGAGATCAAGAATGATGTGATAGGGTCGCGGCGCTTTGGGGTGTTGACCCGCCTGGAAGCACCAGGTCGTGCCAACTTTCGCGGCAAATGGGAGATTCCTGGTGATGTGAAAATGGCCGCAGGCGACAAAGTCCGGGTGGAAACGCCCGAGTTGCCATTTCAGCCACAGGCTGGAATCGAATTTGCGCGGAGCGAGTTCTCGCGGCGGTTCGTGATGAAGGACGAGCCAGGGGCATTGTTCCTGGTCGCGCAGGCGGGTGCCTTCTTCCCAAGGGGCGATCAGAGGGGGCGGGTCGCCCCATTGGTTACTCGGGCATGTTGTTATCACCAGCTTCGTACCAGACCGAAGTGTCAACAGTCGAGTCACGCCATCACCCACCATGTCTTGGAGCGTGTTGAGAGCGATTAGCCAGGCTTCCGCCGCGAGGTCGTGGTTGCCGCTGCACACGGCAAGAGGGACCCCTTGTTGACGGAATTTCGGCAGCCACGTGCCACGCAACCAATCGACCTGGCCTTGCTCGTCTATGCCGAACGCGTCGATCAGATCGCCCGCAATAGCGAGCAGATCGTACCGAGATGCTTCGGCCGCGAGCCACTCGTACCAAGCCCGATTCGAGTGCAGATCGGCGGTGAGGAGGATTCTCATGGACGCTCCTCCTTCGCCCATGCCCGACGCTGGAGGGCGAGTTCGGTCGGGGTGAGGCCGCAGAGACGGCAAATGCAGGGATCGCAAATCCCGTGGCTCGGCGGTTCGAGACCCTTCCGCAAGACCACTCGGCACCAGGCGCAGACTGCTTTAGGTCGGGTAACCAACGGATACAGCTCCGGTTCTTGACCTCCAGGAGTCTCGTGGTTCACGGCGACTCCTCTTCATTATCCTCAACCAGTCCGAACAACGCGTCGTAACGGGATTCTTGTTCTGGGGCTCCTGTGATGACTTTTGCGCGCTCGACGGAGCGCAACCTCGCGGCGATTCGCTCGGCGAGCGATTTCTGCCGGAGCCGGAGGAGCCGAGACAGGTAGCTTTCCAACCACCTCGTGGCCAGCCCCGATGCGACAGCCTCGCGCGCTAGCTGCGCGATGTTGTTTGGCATCGGCATTCCGACGTTCGTGTGGATGGTTGCGATGCGCTTCGCGAATTCCTCCGCGGATGGACTTGTTAGGTAGACGACCTCACTATTAAATCTGAACAACAGCTCTTCTGGAATCGAGTCGTTGTTTTTGAAAATATCGACCTTCTCGGCCGCCTGCTCGCGGAATCCGACAGAGGGTTTGGCGCGGTGCAGGTGCTGCCACGTGCCGAGGCCCACGATAAAGAAATCGTCCAACTTACGGATCGTCTCTTTGTCCCAGCCTAGTGAGGCGCCAAGTCGGCGATCTAGCAGGCTGAAAATCTCGCCGCGGACGTGACGATTCCAACTGCTCCCGCCATCCGCGCCGCCCTCACATTTGTCCAACTCGTCGATCATGATCAGGCCTTCATGATTCTCCGCGACCCACTTAGCGGCCGTCTCAAGCGTATACGGTCTGTTGGTTGCGCCGTGCACGATCCAGCTCGAGCTATCCAGTTCTAGGATTGGCATCTGATTCCATTTCGCAAAATGACGAACGAGAAACGTTTTTCCCACGCCCGATTGCGCCGCGATCAGTGGCATGGGCCGCGTGGAGATTCCCGCAACGATCGGATTTTGCCTCATCATTTGCCAGTGGTGGAGCAGGTCATCCATCGCGGATTTTTGCGACGTGGTTAACTCGACCCACGATGCCGGCTCCGCCTTCGTTTCGATCGCGGCTTTGATCGCCTTCTCCGCGGCAGTGACTAGCTTTTGAGGGTAGAGCGAGAGCGATTTGGTGTTGAGCATCACGACTTGGCGCTCAGTTTTGTGAAGCGATATCCACCAGCCATATCGATCCGCGGGCAATAGCTCGTGGGGATCCTCTACGCGGGCGATCATTAGCCGCCCCAGGCCGCTGGTAGTTAGATCCTCGTACCGCCGCTTGAGGTCGGGTACGTCGCTTTCGAATCGAAACATGAATTGCAGCAGATCGAGGATTTTGAGAGCTATTTCCTCGCGCGTGGACTCATCCTTTTCGCCGTACTGGTGCACCACCATATCGAGCGCGTGGCATCTAAGTTTGTAGATCGCGTGCGCCTGGTCCAGCACCACCGCTAAGTCATCTGCGGTGATTCCGTCGCGCACGGCTTGGATAAACTCGAGGCACTGAGTGACCAACGGAGAGGCCGCATCGGCGTTCAGGATGCCGAAAAATCGCACGTAGGGGTAGGCGGGTAAATCCATAGAGCCCGCAGATACGAGACCGCGAAAACGCCTGCGGCCTCATGCTATGAAACAGGACCGAGATGGCTTACCCGTGCAGTGGCCCGCTGGATAAAGCGATCGCCGACCCGCCACAAATCGCCTTTTGGCGGCAAGCGTTTCACGATCGATTCGTAGACGCAGGATATCTGCCGGAGGTGCGGCGCCTCGGCGGGATCATCCGATCGTCAGCACAAATCTCGCGCTGCGTATCAGCGACGGGCTTTCGAAGCTACGCGGCTGAATTGGGGATATCCCCCTTCGCACTACCCCTTCCCATGTCGTTTCAGGACGCCTCTATCGCCGCCGGACGCGGCAACGTAAGGGCGGAATGGGTATTCGTCAACGAGAGAGAATTTTCACAACCCCCACTATTGACATATTTGTGATAATCTTGTTTCGTGGCCATCCGGAGCTTAGAGTTACTCGATCTGACAGACCCTTTCCGGTCTGCGCCTCAGGCTCTGTCCGTTGAGTACCCCTCCGGATCGGACCCGCTGAGGAAGCCCTGCGGCAATGCCCCAAAAACCCGAATGCATGGGGCGTCGGTGTGGAAAAGGCCAAATTGCAGGACACCCAAGACACCCGGGCACTTCACCACTCTTCACCAAAACGAATTAGCCTCCCTTCCGAGCGAAGCGAGGAGTATCTTTGGTAGCGTCTCCGGGTTCGCAAAAGGGCAACCATTGGACGAGCGCGCTTTCCAGACGCGGGAATTTTCCCACTTTGCGACGATTTACAGAAACTACGTCAAGCTTTTGCCGTATTCAATTGTACAACCCTTCGCGTTAAGGAGAGAACGATTATGCCATCAAAAAATACGCCTGACCAAAAACCTGGTAAACCGTGTACGGTTCACGAGTATTCGCTCACTGGGGGTCAGGTCGAACCGCAGGCGAGTTATTGGGCCTATTGCGCGAGGCTCTGCGTCGTCTCCATTGAGGAGCTCACGTCTGTTACCGACGACCCAAAGAGCGATGGCTACTTCTGCCCATATCCGGACCCGTGCAGCCCTGCGGGCGCGGCACAGATTCAAAAAGAAATGGAAGAACTGCTGGCCCTCGCTAAACGGCGCGACGATCCATGCTCATTATCCGGCGCCGCGCAGAGCCCGCTTGGCCTGCGTAAACCAATCAGCAAGTTGTTAAGTCTGATCCCACCCGCACTCGGCGCAGTTGTCATTAGTCGCTTCCCGGGCGAGCAGATCATCCGCACCGGACACGGCATGGCACGCGCCATTGAGAGCGAAACCCCGGGTCTCTACCACCGGCACGCGCTAAACTATTTAATCTCCACGCGCCACTGGTCCCCGCCGCGCCAGGCGCTTGTCTGGGCGGCGTTGGATGTCGCCATCATTAGTGCGCTCCAAGCCGCTTGGTACTACAAGTGGCTCGCTGACACTGATGCGGCGGTTAATCGCCGCCCGCTGACCTCGTTCCGAGAGCGCCCCATAGAATACGCGAAGCGTAACGGCATTCCGCTTGATGTGCTTTTCGATCGCCCAGATGAACTCAATCCCGCTTACAGTCTGTGTCCTGACGCGAGGTCGATGCCGGATGGGACTATTCCCGACGTCATGGCAGGCACGCCACGCCATCCGGCTTACCCTTCAGGTCACAGCACTTACACCGGCGCGGCCAGCGAGATAATCTGCTTCTTCTTCGGCAAGGGCAAAGCCTTCGCCGGCGCTCAGCCATCGAAAGGCACGGGCGTGGGTTCGACGCTCATTAAGGATGAGGTCGAAAATATGGCCGATAACATAGGACTTGGCAGAATGTGGGCGGGCATCCATTGGCGGACTGATCATGAGAATGGCGCGAAGCTTGGACGCACCGTCGCCAAATTGGTGCTCAGGAAACTGGCGGCGATGGGCATCGATCTCTGCCCGCCGGAGCCGAGATCAATTATGGACCAGTGCGACCGGAAACAGACCGTGACCTGCAATACGACAACCAAGCCGCCGACGCGACAACAACTAGCAGCCGCTGCTAAGAAGTTTCGCGACGATTGCGGTAAGCCCAAGAAGCAGGACCCTGATCCGTGCCCGGCGCCACCACAGCCGCTCGAGGACAGGTTGGATGCGAACCGGGGCGTGCAGCAGGGAGCTCGGTAAGAACGGTCGCGTCGTGCGTCCCGGTAGAGATCCTGAACGCCGAGACGTTATTCCATGAAAACGCGTCAGGGCAGGCGCCACTACACTACGCCGCCCAGTCAGGTACATGATTCTCTTGGCTGATAATCTCCAACATTGGGACTCAGATTCGCTCAACCTGCTACTAGATCTTCTTGAAGATCGTTTAACCAGAACCCATTGTCGAACAGCAGACTGGCTGCTGCGTGCCCGGAAAGTTGGCCAAACTCCCAAGTAGAAACCGAGTGCCCGAATTATTTGCTGTAGGGGCGGATTACTGGCCTTGGGACCCGGAAGAAAATAGCGATTTCCAAGGATCGCTTTGTCTCCGGCTCAAGTACCAGCAAGCTGGCGCTCGATTCGACGGATGATGCGCACTTTGCCGTCAGCAAAGTCGCGGGCCTCTGCCTCGGAGGTGTGGGCTCTGTCTCTCAACAGATGATATGCATCCTCCCAGTATCCTTTCAGGGCCGGGGGCAGTTTTGGGAGTGTTCCATTCTTCTTTTCTTCAGTAGTGGTTTTCATCAGTTTTCAATATTTTCTGCAACTATTATACCATTAGGACGATTATCTCGGCCGTCCCTTGGCCATCCGCGTGGGGCGATTCAGTTTGACGATGTTATCTTTCAATTCCTTCGACACCGCAATTACATAACGCAACGATTCACTATTTGGCCTTAACAGGAATTCTTCAAGCCTGCGAATCGTTATTGGCGTTCCGTCGGGCTCGACTACTTCGGCGCCAGCCTTTAAAGCGAGGAAAGCGCCCGGGACGATATCATGTGCCTTTTGCCCCTTGAAATCAACAACCGCATCGATTCCGGCCCCGTTCTTGGCCACTTTGTCGACCATTTTGAGAATCATCGGGATACCGGCGAGATTGTAAATACGGAGCCGCAACGCCTTTCCTTTCTCTTTTCTTTCGACAGCATCCCGCGCGAAGAGGGGGGGCCAAAGGGCCGATTCTGCGCCTGCGAGAAAATTGCCGACTTTCTGTCCGTAAAAGCAAATTGAGGCCGTTTCGGCGCTTCGGATTGCGGACATTCCTCTCACCTTTTCCGGAGGCGATTTGGGTTTTCTAAGCACCTCGATCGACCGCGACGTGTCGATGGCATAGTAAATTGAGCCGTCTGGCAACCCCGCCACCGCCGCGCGCAACCGTCGCCCGGGCCTGGCGTTCGGAGTAAAGAAAGTGGCGGCGGTGCACCAGTTGCCTAGATTTCGCTCGTAGAGGTCACTGCCGTCCAAGGCATCAACGAGCACGCACGTTCCGTCCTTACCAGTAAGGTCGATGGTTTGGTTCCCAAGCGTTTCCTCGCCGTAGAAATCAATGTCTTTGAAATGACCGTTGTTGTATGTATCGATGAAACGCTCGAAAGCCAGCTCCGCGTCTTTGTCAGCGGTGATCATAGATTTACCTGACTGGAGATCCGCGAGCGGAATTAGTGACGAGTTCGGCCGTTCCTTGTACTGATCTAGAAGAAGGCCCACCACCCTTCTGACGGCTCGAATGCCCAAGTCGCAGAGGTCCTCTGAAGTGTATTTTCGCAGCATTCTAACTTGGGTTAAGGGGTTGGGAGTGGCTTCCGAAGCGGGGGGGTGAGCCCCACAAGGCGGCAATGGTTTCCAGATTCGCCCCGCCCTGCAAGAAGATTTTTCGTTTCAAAATATGCGAATGTGAAACAGCGACGCCGTAATCAGCGGCTGGGCTCATTCCAAGTCCTCTCAAAAGCCGACTGCCAGCTGCGGTGCCATCCGCGAGATATCGCCAAAAGTTGTGGATGAAGGCCGTTGGTGAGACAACTCTGGCAAGCTTATCCGATACGAAACTGCTGGGCACCGGGCGGGCTTAAAAAACATCCGTACTGCGCCCCCGCGTTTGATGTGGAGAGAATGAACCGTTGCGACTATTGAGCGACGTGTAACGTGTAAATTGACTCCAGGATGCCCGAGCGACCTTAAAAGGGCGTGGTTCCTACTGGGAGGAGGTGGGCTACTGGTCTTTTGTTGCTCTTTTTTATCTTAAAAAAATGTAATACTTTAGGTTGACAGCCCTCCAGGTGATTTGCGACCTTCACCACGTTTATCGAGCGATGCCGACGCTATTTACCAGACAGTCACGGTTTTGTGACCGCAACCCTTCGCTGGTAAGAGCAGACATCTCCGTGGCGAACAAACCGATGCTTGCGTCTCTGACGTGGCCAAATCCTCTTCGATCCGGTAGCCATTGTACGGACCCGCTGGCGTAGCACAATTCTCCGTACCCCTCCCGTCGCGCGCATGAAGGCTGCTATAGAAACTAGAATGAGAGTCCTGAGATCGATCCGACACCAATCGTTCTAGTTTCATTAAACCCCTCTCCCAAATATATTATGCATCAGTTATCCGGCCGACTTCCTCTCACCGAAACTATTGTCGTCACGGCGGTTTCCGTAGAGCCCGACGCGCCATCGAAGATCAATTTTGCCGACGAGTTGGATCAAGAAATAGTGGGCACCTCTAAATCGATTGTGACAGATTCTGGCGAAGTAGACTTTACCAACTTATATCTGGCCGTAGCCGACAAGGGTCCAAAGGAAGTTCTGCGCCACCTGGGCCAATAGTCCGCTCGCTCCTCACTCCCCCCCGAATGAAGGCCGGCTGCAAAATCGTTGTGATCGGGGGTGGCATCGCCGGATTGGCTGCCGCCTACGTGCTTCAAAAGGATGGCTTCGACACCGAGATATTAGAGGCGTCGCATAGGGTCGGGGGTCGTGTTCGTACCGCGCGCGAACCGTTCGCTAGAGGGCTCTACGGCGAACTAGGGGCTATGCGGCTTCCAGCCAATCACCAGATCGTGAACCACTATTTAGGGGAGCTCGGACTTGATGATCAACTGGAGCCTTTCGAGCAACGAAACAAGCTGATTTACTTAACCGGATTAAAAAAGACGATCACTTACAGCGCCTTCGAGAAGCTTCTCGAACAGCGAGATTCTAGTGTGTTGAATCTTTTCCCTGGTCTGCATGAGCACGAGAAGGGGAAAACGCTTCATGAACTATGGGAAACCGCGATGGCGCCGACCGTCGGGATGCACCCCAGTCAAATTCGGGAGAAGTTCGACCGGCATACTCTTCAGTCATACCTCGAGGAGGTCGCTAAATGGTCTACCGCGTGCGTTCAACTATATGAATACTGTTCGGCTCATGTCGTTCTCGGGAACGCATTCGAGGAATCGTTCGCTGACGCGTACTTGTCCTCCGAGCAGCAAGGAGCAGCGGCCGGAATGCGGCAGCTCAAGGGCGGATTAGACAGGCTAGCGTGGGCCTTCGTTGAGCAAGATAAGGTCGACTTGGCCGCTCGTATCAGATTCGGGGCACGCGTCCGTCAGGTGACATATGATCGTCTTGCGCAGGAGACGCCGATTCGAATCACCTTCGAGACCGCCGCAGGGCATTCTGTCACGGCACAGGCCGACTATGTAGTGTTTGCGATACCGTGTCCCGCGATGACCACGATTCGTGTGAGCCCGCCATTTCGCACCGGCAAAACAAACGCCATCAACCAGGTTCGATATGTGGCAGTGACGAAAATCCTAGCGCAGTTTCGAACTCGATGGTGGGAAAGTGTGCTAGACCAGGAATATAAGGCGGGTTCCGAAGGAGGACTCGTTACCGATCTTCCGATTCGCTACTTAATGTTCCCGCACTCTGCATCGTCGCAATTCGCTCCTCCCCAAGCCCGCGGCGTGGTGATGGCGAGCTACACCTTTGAGCGAGAGGCGGCCCGTCTCGGCGTGTTAAATGAAGCTGATAAATTGCGGCTGGTGCGAGAAAACCTTGGCGAAATCTTCGGTAAGGATCTGATTGATGATACTATCGAAGTGTCGGTTTCGCACAACTGGTCGAATGACGTGTACGCCGGCGGTGCAGCATTCGCCTACTTTTCGCCCCATCAGCACACGCGTTTATACAATGAGCTAGTGTCCCCTGATTGGGAGGGCCGCGCTTGTTTTGCCGGAGAGCACGCGAGTGGTTATCACGGCTGGATTGAAGGGGCACTGAGGTCGGCACATCGGGCGGCTCTCCAGGTCTCGGAGCATTTTGTGAGTTAGCAACCGCGTCTCCCTCCGGGACGCCCCAGAACGCCCGCTGCCGGGCGGGGGCCATGCGCTGGCACTCACGTGACGACGCCACACCGATCTCCGCGGTCGACTGGTGCGGGGAGCGGTTAGGTAAGTAACTGTAGCAAAAGTATAATTTTCTGTGGGCGCAAACAAAAGTGATCTTTTGCCGCGTAGGCTGTCGAACTGACAAGCGCCCGCCAACGCTCGTTTCCTATAGGCTCGCCGGTGCGCCTCGCCCGCCGGTACGTCGGGCGACCGATAAAAATCGCTTCGGGTAATCTCGCGATCTGCCGTCCCAGCGCCTCCAGCACAGCGGTCTTCCCCGCACCGTTTGCTCCAATCAGGGTCGTCGACTGATCTAGCGCGATCGTTACCGGAGTCGGGCCAAAGCAGCGAAAATTCGCGAGCGTAAGGGTCGATATTGCACCCGGTGAAATCGACCCTAATTGAGCGTCCCGCAAATAAAGGCCGACCAATGTGGGAGGAACTAGTGCTCGGAAGGCCTCGGCTCGAAGCGTTCGCCAGCCATCCGGTGCCGCAGAAGGAAAAATCTGCGTGAATTCAGAAATGGACCCGCGCCGGGGCTTAATACGTGAGCAAGCAAACGCTTCTCTTCACTGATGAATCCCCAGCCGCTCACACTCTCCGCCGATCAATTTCTGCTCGGACCGCAAGAGATTGTGCTCATCAATCGTCACGGATGCGACGACGCAGGTCGAGCGCCACTCGCTCCCGGGGCAACGATCCGCAGGAGCATCAAGGAGGGGCTGCGCTCCCGCGAGATCCATGCCCATATCACGATCGGATTCGAGCATGCCGTTGTAGATCTGACGACCAACGGGTTCTACGAACACGAAGGCAGGGTGTGCAAAATCCTGTTTCTGTCGCCCCATCAGGCGGACGAGCGAAATAAGGAACCAAACGTACGGGAACTGGAAGCGCTTAAAATCGCGGGGTGGGTAGCCGAACATTACTTTGCAAATCCACCACTCGGGTTGCGGCTGTATTACCACGTTCTTAAACAAACCGGAGCGGACGCGGAGATAAACGAGAGCTGGTATCGCGAGTTTCCGTTGGTGCCCGAGGAGGAGATTCGGCCGCTGATTGCAGAACGGACGCGAGGGATCGCAGAGGCGCTCACTCAGCCCGACGAAGCGTTGCCCGAATGCACGGTAGACGAACGCAACGGAGCGCCTGGATCTGAGTACAGCAAATGCCGGGACTGGTGTCCTGCGCGCGCTCACTGTCAGCAGATCGAGCGGCACTACGTGAAGGAAACCGAACGTTCGCTCGCGAATGAACGCGCGCTGGCGAGTATTGTTGTCGGCGAAAGCCCGACCTCTGCGGAGCGGCAGGCAGCGTGTCGCAAAGAGCAGATCTCCGCGATGCTGATGGCGGGGAATTTCTTTGAGGACGATTTTCCGCGCGAGGTTTTTCGGAAACTGATCCTCGAAGAGGCCGAGGATGAAACGACCGCGCCGGAGAAGTCCTGCGCATATCGTGAGATGGCGACCTCATGGAGTGACTCAAAGTTCGTTGCATGGCGCGCCTGGCTGGATCGCCAGGACTAACCGGACCCCGAAATGAAGACGGTCGTTTTCGAAATTCCTCTGCTGGGAACCTCTGCCTATCACCGCGACAATCTCTCCGCGCTTGATCGGATAGTCTCCGAGCATACGACGAAGTTAATCATTAAACTGCTAGGGCCCGGCGGTCTGGCTCCCGAAGCGATCCTCGCCTACCATGATCTCCTCGGCACGCTGACTTACGCGACCGAGATCATCACCGTCTCGTATTCGAATCTGATCGGCGCTGACCTGGCCCTATTCGTTCTCGGTAGTCCGCGCGATATCCGGCCGAATGCGTGGTGCTATGTTTATTCATCGCCGACCTGGGCTTTCGAGTACGCGCGGGATGAAGGGGGGGCGGTGGCATTGCAATGGCGTATCACGAGAGCGGATCGTCGCTGCCGTTCGACTGGCGAAACCATTTTTTCGATTACGAGAAATGCCTTCGTCTAATCAACGAGCATCTGGAGTTGAGCGAAATCGTCGATCGAAGGCTCGAGGTCTCTGACCTGAAAGAGCATCTGTTGATCGATTCAGGCGAGATCGACGCACTTCTGCTTCGCCAGTGCACCAAAGGCGCAAAGCAGATCAGCGAAACGGTGAAGAATCCTTCGAAACCCCGCCGCAAGAGTCCGCCGCAGAGTGGCGATCAACGGAACAGGATACTCTAAGTGAAAAACCCTGCTTCGGAAACGGCACAGATCGCCGAGACGCTCACCGATCTAAGCGTGCATCTCGCGGACGTGAGAATGCCCGTCTCGGACCTTGCCGGCGGTGTTCTCGTCGTCGGCCAAACTTCCGCGGGTAAAACGAGAAGTATCGTGAACAACCTCGCGCGGCAGTTCGCGGAGATGTTCACCAGATCCGCTAAATCAATCCGAGAGCAGCGACAATTCGCGATGGTTTACCTTGGATTGAAGGGTCGCGGCCACTTGGATTTCGTGGAGTCTCTCACGAAGAGCCGTCGCAAAGATGTCATCACGATTTCAAATGGGCTGCCTGTCCGTGGGTCATTAGACTCTTCAAAAGAAGTTGTTGGTCAACTAGTGATGAGTTGTCGCTTGCCGTTGTTGGATTCGTAGAAGAAGTGGCTGAACGCGTCTCGCGTTCGCGTTCCGCATTCCATCACGATCCATTTTGGGACCGGCAACGACAGAGACTCTTGAGCGAATTAGCGCGTCTGGAAGTTCGCCCATTCTTGAAGCCCGAGTTGCTCGAAACCGAGCTGTCCGAACTGACCCACGACGACGGCTTGATTGCGCTACTCGAGAGAACCGAGGCGTTCCTGCAGTTCATCGGAGAGAGGACCGAAGGCTCGGCACTTCGATTAGCCATGCGCTCGAACACGCGACAGGACCTGGCGACGTACGGCTTCTCGAAGGATGCCGATCTGGCGCGCGCTCAAAAGATCGTCTCGTTCTTCGTTAAGAATCGTGGCCTCGTTCGGCGCCCGAAAACCAAAGCGCTCTGTGCATTTCTCGCGAAACAATTGGCTGTAGCGAGAGCAGCGAAGGCAGAAGAAATACCCGCGAAAATGCTTCTCGAGCAGTTCGAGATGAACCTTAACGCCGCCTCGAGCGCGCGGCTTCGCAAACTTGTCGAACAGTGGTGGCGCATTCCCTCCATCACCCGGGGAGTCATCGAAGCGGACTTGCGTGGGGTCATTCAAACTTTCCGCTCGGGACCCGCTGAACAGGTGTTTCGCGGGAGAGGAAAGCGAGAGATCACGCTCGAAGAGATACTTCACCGCGGACTGATCCTCGTCATCGACCTGCCCGCAGCGGAAAGCGGCAGCGCAAACTGGCCGGCTCTGGTTACTCTCAAACTCGCGCTAACGCAGCGGCTTCTTGGGCGTTATACCGCTCTGTGGAACGGCGAGCCGATCAGTCGCCGCGGCGTGGTCATTCTCCAGGACGAAGCACAGCTTCTCCTGACCGATTCGGAAGCGAAGGCGCTCTCTGTCATTCGTGAATTTGGAGCTATTTGGATCTTGGCCACGCAATCGATCAGCTTGATCGGCAGCGTGCTGAAAAGTCATGTGGACACGGCAGCGTTCGTCGCTGCGTCGCGCGTCCGCGTCTGGGGTAATACCGGAGACGAGTACACGGCTGAAATGGCATCTCGCTTCTGCGGCACCTTCTGCGGTCATTCGCAGCGGCTTGCATGTCTTTGGCACCCGACGCCGCTCTTGGAAGCAGCCGTGACCGGCTCGACCTCAGGCGAGAAGCCGCTCGTCGAACCGCAGCGCTTTTACGAACTCAAGACGGGGCAGTTTTATATCAGGACCGCCGATAACGAGTCTTACTTCCTCGATCTCCGCCTCAGCCTCCGAAAACCAATTTCCCGAGCATTGCGTTCCGCCGGGCCTGCTGTGCAGCGCACATGAGCTTTAAGGAAATGATCATCAATCCAATGGTGCCGCTGCAGGTGTCGTCCTTTCCGCAGGAGGAACAGTTCTGAAAATCCTTCTCACCGCAGACCTTCACAATAATAGAGCGTGGTTCGAATGGCTCCTCACCGAAGCTCCTAATTATGATCTGGTCTCAATCGCTGGCGACTTCTTGGATATGTTCGGGACCGACGAAGGCGGCCAGATCGACTACTTGCGCCAGGAATGGCTCCCGGCCTTCACTCGGATAGGGGTGCCACTCGCGCTTTGCACAGGCAATCATGACCATGTCGCGCTTACCTGGCTTTCCTATGTCAATCGCCCTCCCGCGATAGTTGGCGATGGTGAGACACAACTGTTGACGTTCCGCTCCGGGCAACAGTTGGTCGTAACGACTTGCCCTTATTACCGAACGTTACAGCAGCGCGATTCCGTCATGGCTAGCCTCTGGCAATACGGCGCTCGCCTCCGGGATTCCGAAAAGGCGCCCTGGCTAGTGCTTCATCACGAGCCGCCATCTCAGTTGTGTCCAAAGGGTACGATCTCGACTCACTGGCTGGGACTGCGCATGCACGAATATCATCCCGACTTTGTCGCATGCGGACATTTTCACATCACCGGGAATCTCCCATTTGGCGCGAAAATTGGCACGACTTGGTGTTTCAACGCAGGCCAACACGCCAGAGCGCCGCGACCCCATCACATCGTGCTCGACCTTTCCGCCAAGACCGCGACCCGCGTCCGCATGGTTCCGCTTCGCGGCACTTTGTCCTGGGTCGAGCAAACCGACACCGTTTCCCTCTGAGTTATGGGC
Organism: Verrucomicrobiota bacterium; assembly: GCA_041167585.1. Lineage (GTDB taxonomy): Bacteria > Verrucomicrobiota > Verrucomicrobiia > Chthoniobacterales > UBA10450 > AV80. Next base: position 37,456 of record JBEEHV010000015.1, on the reverse strand, counting down.
AACTCCACAATCGACGCATGTAAAGGCTGCGGCCGAAGACAAGAGAACATGTATGGAGGCGGACTGATGACCTATGTTCTCTACTGCGGGTCCTGCGGAACGCAGCTATGGCTAACGTATCGGGACAAGTTAGTCCCTCCGTGCGTCAACTGCGGCGGGGCGCTCTCGATGAACGCGGAGCCCGCCTGCGAGAAGTGTGGCGGCCGAAGCTGGGACCATGGAGTCGAGCACCATCTGATCTGGGACTGATATGTTCGCCGAACTCAAGTCACGTTATCCGCAACTCTTCTCGGCCGGGTCGCGGCATCTTCTGCGGGGAAGGCTGGCGCGTCTTGACTAAGCAAACTTCCGTGGAGCTTGATTCAATCGCCCGACGAGAGGATGTGGCAGTTTCTATCCAAAACATCCGCGAAATGGCACAGGGCTCTCAGCATCTGGGCGGACCGCGCTTTCCGCAGGAGGTCGACGCGGCGGCGGATAAAATTACCAATCGGGCGGAGACGGAAAGCGAGACTGACCGCCAACCTTATAGAACGCAAGGTCAAGTCCGCGACAAAAACAAATTGCTCAGCGTGCGTGCAACAATTGCCGAGGTGAAGTGATGGGCTTCTCGAGGATCGAAACCTGCACGGGCTGCGCCGCTACGCAGGAGAACTCGTATGGCGGTGGTTACGTCGCTAGCGTCATCCACTGCTCAGTATGCGGCGCTGAGCTTTGGATTCCTCACACAGAGCAGGCCACGCAATGCAAGAAATGCGGAAGCGAGCCAAAGCCCGGTGGAGAGCCAGCGTGCCACAATTGCGGCGGCCGAGAATGGATCAAACCCAAGGGGCGCGAAAACTACTATAGCCGCTGGGATAGGCAGACATCTGATGCAACAGACGACCGATAGCATTCGGAAGCACACCGCGGAGGCGCGGATAATGTCGTGAGTTCCGCCGAGCAAATTCCGCTGATTCGCTGCGAGCTCGCTGAACTTCGCGAGTGCGTGAGTTGCCTCTCCGTAGATACCAACGCGATGTGCAACGGAAATCCGATCGCGGCTCGCGCCGTCGCTTTTGATTTAGCAGCGCTCCACACCGGCATCGAAAGAGTCATTAAGCTCTGCTCAAAACCGTACGGGGAACTTCTCTTGGAATCACCTCACGAGCACAGCAATTTGCTCCCCCAAGCAGCAGCGCCCGTAGAGAAGCTAAGACCAGCGGTTGTCTCAATTCAAATAGCCGACGAACTACGCGATCTCATGGGATTTCGCGATCTCGCGTGGGCCGCTTCTCCGGAAGCTCTCAAAGAAGGGAGGCTTCTCGCCATTGCGCAGAGCATTCCAGCGACGCATAAATTATTCATGCGCGACGTAGAAGCATTCATACAGTTCCTTGGCGAACCGCCTCCAAAGGAGGGCGAGGATTAGGGATGAATCACGGACGGCGCCTTGCCAGAGCGACAGGCACCATCGACTACGCCATGCAAGAGGGACGACACTACCAACTAACAGAGACAGCCTTCAAAATATGAACCTTCCAGTGCCGCTGCAGGAGACCCTAGCCAACGCTAATCAATCTCACCTCTCCGATGAAGAACGAAAACGGCTCGCCGATCTGATCGAGAAGATGGACGCCGGCGCCGCGACGAATGAGGAACGTGACGAGGCCCTTCGATTGGTCACGCAAAGGGTGCGGCGCAACGGCTTAAAGCGGGGCTCCACCTTACTTGCGTCCTTCCGATCCGTCAAAAATCACCAGGTGCGTCCAGGCCGCTTTCTGCGGGCCAATTGCCTTCGTTCTCAATGTAGCGCAGCGACTCGTCCGCGAGCATCTATCGGACGGCCTTATCGTCAGTCCGTCGGCGCAGATCAGTTTTTCGAAAATATCGGGAGGGAACGTTGCGGGCACCCGTTTGGGCTTATCGTCGGTACTCATGCGCATCAGTTTTGATAGGGAATGCGCGATCTAAGACTGTCCGGGTGAACCCGTAGATTCCTGGTTCGTTCTTTTCGCGGGAACCCACGATGTTCAAGACGCTCACGCGATAAAACCTGACGAATGCTCGGAGCGAAGCGGCGACATCATACTTGGCCGCCCGCGACAGGTGAATACTGCGCTTGCCCGCGTGCTCTACGTGGTGCTGAGTCTCTCGAGCAACGCCGTGCTGCGCGGCATCCAAGGTAAAGATAATCGTTGCGTCGCTCTCCTCTACATTGCGCTTTGTGCGAAGCGAATACTCCGTCTCTTCCGTCTCTGTGAGGTTGTAAAGCGAGGGGATTACGCCGTCCTCCGCCACGCGCCCCTGCGGGCAGTAGCCGCCGTGCTCGATTTCCCGTTGGATTGCCCAGTCCAGCGCGGCCCGGTCGGCACCGGTTTGCCCACTGGAGATAATCTTTTTGAGAACGGCCGGCGGGCGATTCTTCGTGAAGAATCCACCTTCTCCCCCGTTGATTGCGAGCGATTCCTCAAAGCTCATCGGCTGGAGCGTCGGCGTGGCTAGAATTGGGCCGGAGGTGCGCCTGACCGGAGCTTCGATCGGCCCGAGATCTGCCAGGAATGCCGCCTTCAATTCCGGGTCGCTAACGTCCTCTTCGATCAGTTGCCGCAACTGTTCGGGATCTTGGTAAGGAGCGACAAGTTCCTCGAATGTGCGGAACCGGTAATTGCCCGTCGGATCAGTCTGCTCGGAGCCGGGTATTGAGGACCGCTCTACGCGTGCATAAATGCGTCTGGCAGCGGCGAGGTCTTCTTCGAATGGGTAGTCGATTACCTCGTCGTCCATCATTGAAGATGCAGCCGATTTCAACTCAACTCAAGCATCGGGCGGTTGATCTAGTTTGGGACGGAAGTGTCTGATCCAGTCCCAGTGTCCGTCTACGCACGTTCTGCCGTCGCAACGGCGACTCCGAGTCAATGTCCGAAAGCCGATCGCGCGTCGGCTCAGGGCCGGCGAAAAGCCGTCGCGCAGAAAGAGGGCACCTAACCTCCTACACAGCGGCGGGGGACTTGGTCTCGGAGGGGGGCTTTCTTGGTTTCGCGGAGAAGCTCGTCCACGCTTCGTTATCATTGGTCGTCGTCCGCGCTAAGTTAGCGAAGGTTGCTCCTCTTCGGGTCAGTGTCTTCTTGGAGATCCGTTTGCTTGCATACAATCCGCTATTGATAAGGGCCAGGCCAAGGTCGTAAGGGTTAGCCCATAATTCTGGGTGATTTCGGACGAATTCGATCCGCGGGAGAAAAGCCAGATAACCCATAGTTCCCGTCTTTAGGAAACGTTCGGCTCGTTGCGTGGAGGATTTTGATTTCACACCGACCTCCCGTTTGGCGGAATGATCAACCGCGAGATACTCCCGGACCGTCTTAGCAAACCAGTAGGGGTTCTCGATTTTGATTTTGTCGAAGGCCGACGATGTCAGGCCCGCCTGTCGACATAGACGCACGAAACGTCGCGGCCAATCGTCAACTAGCCAGCCCACCATCCACAGCAGTATGCGTCGATCGCTATTGCACAACGCTTCGAAATCGTTGGCCTTTGTTTCTAATTTGAGTTCAGATAAGCCGAGCTCTCCGCGAATAGCCTCCCTCAGGCGCTGAGCGTTCTCGGATTTCACCCGGTAGATTTTGTTTATTAGGTGCCAGAGCGTGTAAAAATACAGGAACGAGTAAGGGATCGGTCCAAATCCCGGTAACTTGAGATGCCCCCGCCGAAGCGCGGTCCGGTAGAAACGCTGATATACATGGAGTTTTGTTGGATTGAATCGGTCCTCTTTCGGCGGAAGCGCTTTCCGAAGGTCGAAGCCACAACGGTGGCAGCGGGCGATGTTGGATGAACTAGGCTCCTTCGCGGCGACTGGCTCGATACGCTGCAGTCGCACGGGCGCAGCGCAGCTCGGACAGCGGTCGGACAAGAATTCCCCATGGCGCGGACAAGACACCGCCAATGAAAGTCTCCACCAACGGCGATAGTACGGCAGCTCATCTTCCGCCAAACAATGAGAGCAGAATTGCAAGCCGAAAGAGACACTGCCCTCCCACTCGCCGCGGCTCAAAACCCACATTTTACGGCTACCGGCCGTTTCGTGCAGCGTGCCTGCTAAGCCGGCAAGGCTTGTTTCACGGATCTTTTGGCGAGAGACCCCGATTCGCGCTCCGATTTTTGCAAGCGTTGGATCATCCGGATGTGTATCCAGGTCTCGAAGCCAAAAGAGATTGGTCCCTCCTTGGGTTTTCCCAAGGTCGTAACCGGATAAACCGAACGAGTGCGCAGTGCGGACCACCCAAGACGAGGTGATCTCGTCCGGCAGCGGCATCGTTCGCACGGGCCAGGCCGGAACGGGCGTCGGATGCTCGGCAACACTGGCAACCATACCGGAACACTGTCGGTGCTGCGTGGCGTGTCAATTGTGCAGACCGATTGACCCGGGATAAAAGACGCCGTCGGTCCTGCGTTTCTGCTCCCGCTCGTAAGTAACAGCGGCTTGCGGTTCGTCGGCATCGGATACGCGCAATCGCTTTGGGTTGTGCGGCTGGAAACGTTCGTTCGATCAGAGCCTCTGAGACAACTGGGGTGGCTGAGATTCGAGAGCGCTCCGGCAGCGCGGTTGATCACCGGCACCGCTTGGGATTTCCCGCGCCATGGGAAGGATCGTAGAACGCGATCTTTTGAAGAGCCCATGGGTATCTCCTGGGCATGAAAACAGCCTCAGTTAACGGGCCTAGTTGCCCAGCATCCATTGTAATCCCGCCCGAGGCCTTCCACGCGCGGCAGCGGACTTGGAGCGTTCTAGCAGAAGGCGGCTACCACATCTGCTGGCATCCTCAGTTCCTTGATTTCGCGATGAACAAAGTCGCGGACGCGACATCCGTTCACGAAGTATTAGAATCGAAGGAATTCCTCTCGGAGTGCGCTCGCTTCGTGGCCGACCACCAGAAGATCTTCGGCCTTACCCGACTTTCCTCAGAGCTTCTTTTCGAAGCCAACAAACGATCCATTCAACCATTGCTGGACAGTTTCTTGCAATGCGAACTGCACCGCGCGGTCGGGCGCCTCAATATTGTGGACCGCTCCCCTTCCGGGTTGGAAGAAATCCACAACGCGGTCCGCTATCAGTTTATCCTCAATGGACCCAAGTTTGAGCCGGGCCGCGAACGAGCTGACGGGCAATACACGACATTCGGGTATGCGGCATTCCAACGCGCATTCATCCGGTTGGCTTGGACACACGTCAAAAGGGGCTTCCTGCCGACCGTCTCGATCGACGCTGACGAGGTTCATTTTGAGAGTGATTGCGCGCTGTCGAAGTTCGCGGTCCCAAGCCAGCCCACCGAGATCTATGACGTCAAGGTCGGGCTAGTTCCAGCCCTCCGCTTTGCGCTCAATGAAGCCACTGCCTGGGACGTGTTTTGTGGGATCGTTTACGAGAACAAGTCCGTTGAGGACTTGCAAGGCATCGCTAAGGTCTCCTCGGGCTGGATCAGCATCGTCGTTACCGCGACTATTCTTGAAAAGCTCCAGGCATTTTTTGGAGATCGCGACAGCGTTGCGTGCTCGAAGCGACCGAAAATCACTGATTTACGAGAGTTGCTCTGCGACCTTTTGCCGGAACACGAGTTCCGGCGCAGGGTTCCGCGACCAATAAAATCCGAGGATATTCGGAAAACCGGGTGTCTTCCCAGCGGAGAAACCCTTCGCGTTGGTGCGCTCCAGCCATGAAGCGCAACTATCGTAATATCAAGCGGCGGTGCCGCTTATGGGCGCTTCGCGCGCGGGTCAATCTTACCCCCTTTATTGGGAATGATACCGCAAGAATATTTTCTCTTGCTAATGGGGTATGCTACTTCATAATAAAGTGCATGGGAAAGGAACCCCCGAACTCTACCGAAGAACAAAGGCACCTAGCTGCCTTGGAGCGGTATTACCGTCAGCAGCAGTCTTCCCTTCGGGCTCAAAGGCGGGTGATCGATGAGAAACTTGGGGAATTCGACGTGAAAATCACGGCAATCCGGCAACTGGGGCAACCGAATGCCGAAGTCAATCCAACCGCCGAGGCTGCGATTGCGTCGGGCGCGTCCGAGGGGCCTGTGGGACCCACCGAGGCTATTCGCGATGCAGTACGTGACCTTTCGGAAGCGTTTGGAGCGAAGGATGTGTTTGCGAACCTGCAGAAACAACAGCCCGCCTTGGCTGCCCGAATTAGCCGGGCTCGCATCTCCGTAATCTTGAGCAAACTGGTCGCTCGCGGGGAGATTTCGGCTGACCACGGGGGCCCTGGCAAAAAGAGCCTTTACGCGAAAACGGCCACGTTTGGCCTTAAACCGGGACACAAACCGAAAGGAGAAACAGCGACCAATCTTCCTGAAAGATCAGAAAAGAAAAAGAGGCTGGATGTATAAGCATCCAGCCTCCTATCGACAACCAGAAACTGATTGCCACCTTTTCAGGCCAGAGATGACCTGACATTAGGCGAATTCGGTCTGCGTTGTCAAGCAAACGCTCACGAATCACCGATTCGCGACCCAGGCGAGTTGTGACCTGCGCCCGAGCGCGTAGGGCTTACGCCGAGGCGTCGTCAGACCGGCGACCGCTAATCGCGTGACTCGTGGAGCGAAGCTGATCCTTCGACGAATTCCCGCCATTTTAGCACAAACGCTAAATGGCGGCTCGCCGCTGTTGAATATTAACCGTGCATCAGCTAGCGCAAAATTTCGGAGCGAGCGGCCTTCCGAGTCCCCGTGGGACCGCTGCAAGTACATTGGATGGGACCGAGTTCCCTCTCGTCCCTGCTCGCAAGATAAAGCCCAACTATCGACACGTCACCGGCCGGTGGCGTGGGCCGGAAGGCAAAATGCATTCGACCGAAGGACCGCTGGAACCGCTCGCGATGGTGCTCTTGAGGATGGATCCAGAGATCGAGCGAGTACTCGAGCAGCCCGTCACGATTCCGTGGTCGGATGGCGAAGGGAATTACCATTACACGCCCGACTTGCTGATCTTTTTCAAACCGGGACTGGAATTTGGGTTCGGTGCGAAACCCTGGCTCGTCGAGATCAAGACTCGATCGGATCTCAAAAAAGACCGTCAGAATTGGCGGCGAAAGTTCCGGGAAGCCACCCGGTACGCCCGGGCCCGCGGGTGGATCTTTAAGGTCATCACTGATCGCGAACTTAAAAGCCCGGCATCACAGGTAGCAACGTTTCTGCGGCACGCTGTCGATCTGCCGCGAAATCCCGAGATCTCTGAAGGCATCATGGAGGCGTTGCGCACCGGCGGACGTACGACCCCGACGCGTCTCCTTGAGGCGGTATTCCCTGACCCAAGCGATCGTAGCCGCGCGCTGCGTTACGTCTGGAGTTCCCTCGCTTCAAACCTCATTGACGGTGACACCACTCGTCCGCTCGACGCAGCCAAGACCGAGATCTGGCTTCCGCCTCAAGGAACAATGCCTACGAGCCTCAACTTCATTCGTCGTTTGATGACAGGTAAGCGCAAAAAGCGCCTCAAGCGTCAGACACAAAACCGGCCCTAATTATGCCCCACTCCTATAAGTTCAAGCCTGGCTGCGACGCAGTCTACAAACGCAAGCCATGCGTGCTGATCGAACTCCGCGAGCAATGCACCGCCCTGATTGAGGTCAACAAGCAGCAGAAGGTTGTTGCAATCGGCGAACTAAGTCCGCCGAAAGATGCGATGCCGAACGAGCGGCCCAAAGACCTCCTGAGCTTCTGCGGAGCGGAACGCTCCGAAGCAAATAAGCGATTTCACGCCATTCGGCGTCTGTTGAATCGTCCTCGCACCGAGGCTGAGGTCGAGGCTTGCGCCGAGAAGCAGAAGGTTGACCCAGCTACCATCTACCGCTGGCTCAAAGTGTTCGAGGGTAACGGGAAGCTCCAGTCGTTAGTGCCCGGTAAGTCCGATGGCGGTAAAGGCGGAAGCCGAATCGATCCCAAGGTCGAAAAGATCGTAACCGAGAAAGTAGACACCTTCTTCCTCTCCCAGCAGCGCCACAGTCCCACGGAGGTTTACGAAAAAATTGTGGAGACCTGCAATAAGGTGGGAGTGAAGCCACTCTGCTACAACAGTTTGATGCTTCGACTCGGGGCGCTTGACCCAGAAATCAAAGCGAAGGCCCGCGGCGGCGCCAAAGCAAACGACAACTCCAGTATGACCGGCGGCTCGATCCGCGCCGATCTGCCACACGAGATTGCGCAGATCGACCACACTCCGTTGGACTGCATTGCCTTGGACGATGAGCAACGGCCAATTGGCCGTCCATTGCTGACTCTAATGATCGATGTCTTCTCCAGGATGATTCTAGGGTATTTCCTGTCGTTTGCAGCACCGAGCACGGCCGTTGTCGGACGGTGCATTGTCAACGCGGTGCTGCCAAAGCAACGCCTTCTCGGCCGGCTTGGCTTGTCCAAATTCCAGTGGAACTGCTGGGGCTTCCCCAAAGTGATCCATGCCGATAACGCCAAGGAATTTCACACCAACGTCCTGGACGACGCGGCGCGTGAGTACGTCTTCGATCTCGTATGGCGCCCTTTGGCTCGTCCTCGTTGGGGCGCGCATATCGAAAACCTCATGGGACAGGTTGCGAAGGAGATGAGGAAGCTTGAGGGTGCCACTTTCTCCAGCCTTCGGGAACGCGCGGACTACGACTCGGAGGGTTGCGCCCTCTACACGCTCGAGGATCTCGAGAAGTATATCGCTACCTGGATCGTTGGAAAATACGCCAATCATCCACGTCAGGCTCTAGATGGCCGAACTCCTCTGCAAATGCAGGAGTACGGCTACACGAAAATTGGCAGCCCGCCAGCGATGATTGTCGACCCGAAGAAGTTGGATCTCGATTTCATGCCCGCCTTTTCACGCACCGTGAATTGGTATGGCGTGCAAATCGATAAGATTCACTACGACGACGATATTTTGAACCGCTACCGCTTAGTTACGGATGGTACGCGCAAGCTGAAACCGCACATCTTTCGGCGGGATCCATGGAGCTTGCGGCGCATCTGGTTCTATGAGCCGTCGTCCCGCGAATATCACCCGGTTGGATACCGCGACAAGAACAAGGAGGAGGGCAAGCATGACCTCAGCATCTGGGAACTCGACGAGGCTCGCAAGCGGCTAAAAGCGCAAAACTGCGCCAATCGTGATGTAACCGAGGCGAAGATCTTTGAGGCCAATGAGGAACTCCGGAAGCTGCGCGAAGAGGCGCTCGGTCGTTCGAAACGCGCTCGCCGAGGCAAGGCTCGTTCCGCCATTCCTAAGGATTCTATCGCCTCAAACGAACCAGATGCGGAACCGGCGACACCGCCCAACTCACCGGACGTCGACCCCGATGTTGAAGCGGACGACGACGATACAACCTTCAAAGTGGAAGACGCTTAACAACATGATCAACGACAACTCCCAATTCGCCAACGGCCCTGACATCGAGGCCAAAATACAGCAGGTCTATAAGCCGCGATTTATCACGTATGGTGCCGCTACTGAGATTCTTGGTGCGATGGAATCGCTCCTAACACGTCCGTCCATCTCCCGGCCCCGGAATATGATTGTTCCGTCGGTTAGAAACAACGGCAAGACCTCTATTCTCGAAAAGTTCATTCGCGATCATCCACGCACCGAGCACCCCGACGGCACCAAGATTCAAGTTCCCGTTCTCTCAATCCAAGGAACCGAAGCAGACGAGAGGCGTTTTTATAAACGCCTTCTCGGTGCCGTCGAATGGCCTTTTCTCGACCGACCCGATTCAGAGGCTCTGCGTAATCAGACGCTACGGATGCTGCGCGAGCTGGGAGTAAAAATGATAATCATCGACGAGTTCCACTCCTTAGCGGTGAGCTCAGCCAATAGTCAGCGGGCGTTTCTGGCGAAGCTCAAGACGTTCTGCAACGACATTCGTATTCCAATGGTGGTTTTTGGCACTTCCGTAGCCGGCAACACCCTTCGCTCCTACGAAGAACTCGATAATCGCTTCCGCACCATCGATTTGCCGGAGTGGACGTTAAGCACCAAGGAAGGCACGACTGCCCTCCGGCGGCTTCTAACGACCTTCCAGTCCGTCCTGCCGCTCCAGAAAACTCCTGCCCTCAAAGGTCTCACGAACCAAATTTTCCTGGAGGCCGCGGGCAACGCGAAGCGGAATAGCGTAACTTTTGGAGAACTTTGGGAGGTCGTCGAGGCAGCGGCTGTCAAGGCTCTGCGGCAGGGTTTGCCAGCGATCACGAAGGACGTAATTGCTGGCCTGCGGGTGAAGCGCGAAGGAGCGCTCGATAAGGGCGGAAACGTTCGCGGCGGGGCAAACGGCGTGTCCGGTGACACCTTCAAGCGCGGGCAAATTGACGACAAAGACGGAAAGACTTCGCCGGAAGACTAAGCCTGCTCATCGAAAACGCAGTTTCAACACAACTGAAATATGAAGGAAAACAAGAACCAAAAGTTTCGTGGCCAGTCCGTATGGCTGGTTTACGGCAATCAACTCGACATCGAGATCGTCGATCCAGCCGACGGCTCTTTGAAACACCGTGGATCCTAACGGTGCTCCGCCGCAACTGCGCATCAATTGTTTCCCGCCAGATGCTATTTCGAGTGGCGTCATTAAGAGATTACGACAAAGCGATCGACGCGGCGGACGGCGAACTGCAAAATCCTTGGAAGGACTGGCAAATGCCACAAGCGATTGAGACCGACAACGGTCGCATCTTCGGAAATGCGGAGGTGCAGCACGCCATCGCAAAGCAGCTCGACATCCAGCTCGTGCAGAAAGCCAAAGCGCCACCGACAGAGAAGGGTAAGATCGAGCGCTTCTTCAAATTCGATCGCAACATCTACCCGCTAGCCACGTCCGCCGAGAAACACCCGATGTCGGTAGAAGAATTCTGGCAAACATTCGAGAAGTACAAATCGGCTATAGCGGAGGGACAGTCGCCAAACCCGAAATGAACGTTCCCATTCCAAATTCGAAGATTATCGTGGTCGTTGGGGACATTCACTCGGAGGTGCCGCTGGCCGTCGAAGGACTCAACCGGATCGAAGGCGAGTTCGGTGCAATCGACCAGGTTTTCTCTGTTGGGGACGTGGGGCTGTTTTTGGAGGCCTCTGATTGGAGGTTTCTCACAGGGCCGAAGAAGCATCGTGATCCGGAAAGCTCTTCGAAGATCGCGGTAGCGTGGGCCGAATGGCGATGGCCGTTTTCTATGATCGGCGGAAACCACGAACCGTATCAGCGTCTTCGCGCTTTCGACGCTGCGCACTTCGGCGGGAAACTGGCTTACACAAATGGCGGTGTCCTCGATCACGGCATTCCGGGCCTGCAAGTCTACGGCCTCAGTGGAATACACCACCCGGGGCACATGGATTTTCCGGGTGCTGACTCATGGAAGCCATCGCGACCAAAGTCGTGGGACGATCTCGTAAATTTGGTGGCTACGAACAAGGCAAAACTCCAGCGGCTGACCTACTACAAGCAGGCCGAAATCGATAAATTGCTTACGCTCCCAAAATCTCCGGACTTGCTCCTCTTGCACGATTGGCCGCTGCCGGTACCGGGCACCGATCCATCGGAGCCTCGTCCCGAACAATTGTTGGTGGATAAACTTTCCCCAGGCTGGGTTTGTAGCGGACACCGTCATACCCACATCCAGACGAAAATTGGGAGATCGCACTTCCTCGCCCTGAACATCATTCGCCAACGAGCGGCCGGTAACCCGCACATAATCGCGCCTGGGTGGGCAGCCGTGTTTGTTTGGGACGGGCGATGTCTCACAAAACGCGCCAGTTGGCCGGCTCTCACGCGTTAATCGAAATTGCGCCTGAGCCTCGCCAACCGAATCTATGGTCGGTTGGCGTATTGCGTTTTGAGGCCGAAAATCGTACAACATCCGAAGGATTTGTCTCTGATGCGCGCGATGAAAAAGCAGAACGACGAGGAACTGTGGGACGCCGTTGACCGGATGTATCACCCCGAGTTGTTCCGTGTCGCACCGCCTTCCGCGCCGAGCGACGCTCTCTGGGAACAAACCGACCGTCTTCACGAGGATCTCCACACGCGAGATGCGAGGCGGATCGCAGCCGGCGCGATACCGCTCGGAATCCAGCGAGGCAATTCCCCATAAAGGCTGCGAAGGCGAAGGGGCTTATCTACTGGAGCCAGCGATGGAGGATTGGCTTGAGACGATCAGGCGCGATATCGGAGGTGCAACGCCGCTCGCCGCCATGACCGCAATCGCAGAACGGTTGAATCCCTAATATCTCCCCGCCCGGATGGAGCAATGGCGAGACGACCGCTTCAAAGTTGGCAACAAAGCCGACGCAGATGATCAGATGGCGGCTGAGTATTTGGTCGAGGCCTACCCCATGCCATCATCGAGAAAAACCCTTGGCCCACTGGAATCTGGCCCGCTCTCGACAGAGTGGTCGAAGCGATGAACCAAGAAGTCTGCCATGACGGCCAAGGAAATCTGGTTCGGCGCTGCCAAATCTTCTCGTTCCCCGCCAGTTCGATTCGATTTCCAACGTCGCGATCTGGCACGGTTTCAACATGGCACTTTCTTGTTGATCTGCGCGACTCATTGCGGCACGCTCGGCCTTCCCCATGTCAGAACGTGCCCACAAATGGCTTTGGTTCACGGCCGCAGGCTCAATCACGCCTATTTTAATTTTCGCGGTCCTTTTGTGGGTGAAGGGGAATTGGGTCGGGTGGGGCTATTTGATTGAACGCGGCGAGCTGTTTTTGATCTCAGTTGTATTGCTTGCGTCTTCCATCGGCGACCTATTCACAGCTAATCAAATGATGGCTACGAAAAAAATGCGGCATACGCGAATCGGCATCTTGGGAGTGTCGTTAGGCCTGGGCTTGGTTTCCGCCGTTTGGTATGCCTTGATATTGGACTGTTTGCTTGCCAAACCGGTGCTGAAATACAATGCCCCGCTGGTCGTAAATACCTCTTTTGCAATTTTTTTATCAACCTTGTTGATGGGTCTGGCTTGTGTAATGCTCTCCACACAACCTGGCGTAACGCTCGGAGAGGCTGTCAAGAAATGAAATACGAACTCCTCCAGATTGTCGGGGCGGTGGCGGCTGTAATTATATCTACCGCCTCCTTTGTCGTGACCTATTTGCGGATTAAGCGAGAATTGAGGGAGCGCGAGCGCCGTCAACTCCAGCATCAGTTGAATGAGGATCGAAAGCGTGCCGAACGCGCCGAACGACACGAAGAGCGGCAGCACGCACACGCCTAACAACTTTTACTTTCGAAAGTAAAAGTTTCCCCTCCTTCTCGCTCACCGTCATGGACGAGAAAAAAACCTCCCGAGCATTAGCCAATAAATGCGCGGCGGCGATCCGGGTTTGCGATACCGCAATCAGGAAAGACGATGAATCGCGCGCTGAGCATCCTGGTGAGAATCGGATCCTCGAAATCGGGCGCTGGGGGCGGCGGTGGTTTGGCCGCAATGTCTCGCGACCGGTGTTCGGAATTTCTCTTCGGCACAAATTCGTGCCGCTAGCGGACAACTAATGGCTCCGCACCGGGACGGTTTATCTGCTCTTTTCTCATTTTCGTCCCTGGAGGAGCGGCGGTGAACGAGATGCGTTTCCGAAGTTAATAATTTCGGTAAAACGTGAGCCTCCGGAGTAACCGCGATGCTTTCGCTTCTAACCACGTCCCTTCTTTGGGTGCCCGTTTCAGACTCCACGCCGACAGCGCTGCGTTTGGGCTGCAACTACTAGACGGGGGCAGGCTTTCAACACTTGAGAATAGTGGACTTTCTTACTGTAAAGGTTCGCAGCCACGAGGGCCTTCGCCATCGAGGTATGATCTTTCCAGAGCCGCGGCCGGCGGCAGACAAAGTCGATGCGGCGCCGCTGCGCTAAGGTCCGCGGAGTTGGCGCGACCCGCATTCTCCCCAATTGCGAATACGAATGCGGCTCTTTTGCCCCTCCTGATCGCCATGGACTATGCACCACGTAAAGGTGCTCATTCACGACCCGCCAGAACCAGAACGGCGGAGACTCGAAATCTCGCAGCAGGACAGAGCTATAAACGCGATTGCTCCGACAGAGATCGAGAAATCGGACGGGCCAATCGCCCAATAACCAGCTCGCCATCTGGAGAAGAACGCCACGCTGAGCAGGGGTCATGCGCTCAAACTGCTGTCCGCTCGCTGTTTGGTAGGATTCCACGCTAATTGCCTCCGTCACCGCGATTCGTAACCGCGCCGCCGCAGACTTCTGCGTCAGCAATTTCACAAGTTGCCGTAGAACACGAAAATAGAGGCGAGAATAAACGACGTTCCCATTGGGAGACATCATCCACCCAGTTGTCGCGCCCGCGGTCAAATCGCGCTGAAAGGATGTGAGCCCTACTTGAGAGCGTGAGCGCAACGGTATCGCGGTGGCACAGCGAAGATCCTGCCCGCATTGGAAACATATCGCCGGTGATCCCGTCGCCCGGTTTCGGTCTCCCATGTCGCCGCGATGAAAATGAAAGGGAGTCTTACATTGAGGACAACGGTCAAGCAGTTCACAGCCGTGCAGTGGGCAAACGGTCAGGAAGGCGAGACGCCAAATTCGCCGCAAGCAACAATTGTCCGCTAAGCACAACGGGCAAAACTGCTGGCCAAATCCCCGCCTCACGAAGCGGTATTTGGCCAGCGGCAGAATCCAGGGCGTCGCGCCTGGTGCGCAGTTGTCGCTCAGGTGTTCAGCGAAAGAGCGAAGACTCGTTGCTTCGATGGTAGCAATCGGGAGGGACGTCGCTGCTGCGAGAGAGTGTAGCAGGAATGATGGCGGAAATCGGTCGATGTCGAGGTGCCACAGCACTTCGTCCGGCCAAAGCGCCCGCGAAAACGTCTGCAGCTTTACCCCGAATTGCATCGCTAAGCGCACGATAAACGAGCTGGTCACCTCATCGGGGAGCGGATGAACCCGCATGGGGAGACGCAGGACGGCAGGCGTGGTCATACCCTGAATTACAGCGGCACGGCAGTCCGTTTAGCGAAACCCCCTTTATTGTGTATAGACACCCTATGGCATTATTATACGATCAGTAGGTAGAGACGGCGCCGCAGCCTCCATCAGGGGTTGGCGAAGAATGGGCCGCACGACGCCTCGCAATCGACAGAAACATCAGAGAACGGCGAAATCGCTAAATGAGACGCGCCAACGGCCTAATACTAGGATGCGGCACAACCCCGCCCATTTGGACTGAACAGATCAAAATACCCCATGAAAACTGCCACTCCCAACATTCTCCTGCGTGCAGCGAAAGCGGCGCGACACACGAAGGTCACTGGATCTGTGAAAGTTGACCGCCCAGGCGAAGTCGCGTTGATCGGCCACGTGATCATGGACTGCATCGTGCTGGACGAACAGGGACTGGTCGGGCGCCCCTGGCTTTCCTTGATGATCGACGCCTGCTCTGAGATGGCACTCGGCTATAACTTGTCGTTGGCTTCACCTAGCAGCACGAGCGTAGGCCGATGTATCGTGCATACTATTCTCCCCAAATCCCCCACGTTGCTCCGACTCGGATTATCCGAGAAGAGCTGGCCATGCTGGGGAATGGTAAACGTCGTCCACACGCGGCTCGATAGCCGGTCAGAAGACTTGGACACGGCCGCGAACGAATACGGGTTCGAGATTACCTACCCGTCATCGGGCAATGCGCCGGATTTCCTGACCATGGAGAAGGTGCTCCGACAGATCGCGGATAAAGTCCAGGAATGGGGCTTCTCCTGCGGACGGACGGTTAGCCTTCAAGATGTCGAGCGCTACGTCGTGACTTGGATTTTAGAGAGCTACGTCAAGCAAGCAGGGCAGACTTTAGGAGGAAAAACTCCGCTGCAAATACATGGGGAGGGGTACGCTCAATTCGGCGCGCCGCCAATCTGTGTGAACCCTCAAAGATTGGAGCTCGATTTCCTGCCGAGTTTTCGCCGCTGTGTTCAATGGTATGGCGTTGTAATCGACGGACTAAACTACGATAGCGCGATCCTTGATCCGTATAGTAGGGATCACGACAAAAAGGGCTGCCGGATCAAACATCTTTTCGGCGGGATCCGATGAGTCTCAAGCAAGTTTGGTTCTGGGACGATGACGCCCGAATCTACCGTAAAATACCTCTCCGCGACCCTTCGCGAGCCGATATTAGTTGCTCGGATCTCGCCGCAGCGAGGAACAGTTTAAAGGCAGGACATTGTCAGGTGACCGAAGCGGATCTTTTCAAAGCGTACGCCGATCCCCAAGCGTCGCGTGAAAGCGCGGTCGGCCGCTGCCGGCGCTTACGGCACGCCAACGCGCGCGCGGGCGTTAAGCGGGTTTAGGTCTGGCTCGCTCCCGAGAAAATCTCACCCGCAGTCATTATCCGGGAGAGCGCTTCGGGTCGGCGCTACGCGGATACGTGCGCTCCTCTTGAATCTTGTCGTTCTTTTTTCGAATGACGAGTGACCCCGTGTGTTTGGCGACATACTCGGTGCTGAACTCCTTGGCCTCGTCTTTAGTGTCGAACGACCGAACGGCGCGCTGTGAGCCGCGCTGCTTTAATTTCCACTGATCATCTTCGTGCAGAAGATCGTATTTATCGAGAGCCATGGCTGCCAGTTAGCGCCGCCGCCTGATCTTTGCAATCTGCTTTGGGTTGGCAAGAAGCTCGAGCTCGACATTCTGGTGATCGCTGATGTCGCCGACCGACTCAAACTCGCCGGCCCGGGAGGAGGTGCCACGAGCGTGTTGCAGTCACGGTTTATCAGTCGGCTTCTCAATCCTGGCGCGCCGGCGCGCGAGTGACCAGCGGATCGTAGCCAAGATTTTCCTACACCGACACGCTACCAAAGAATCTCGCCCGGGTCTGCATTGCCCACTGCTTGCGGCTCGAGACGGGCGACTCTGAATCTGACCCATCATGACTGGCCGTCGCAGGTCGCAAGAGCGCTGAGTTTACGCACACCCTCTTGGCTCAATCGTCGGATAGTCGCGAGGGGAAGACAGAACGCACGCCTAGGATCAGCAGATTATCGTTGTGCGGACTAGGTCGGTACGCATACTGAACAAATGTTCAGTATCGGCCTTACGGGGAAACAGGCGCGCATCCTGAATTTCATCACTGACCTTTGGGGCAGGTCCCGGATCTATCCGTCTCTACGGGAGATTCAAAAGCATTGCGGATACCGGAGCGTCAACGCGGTCTGGGATCACCTTGCCGCCTTGGAAAAGAAAGGAGCGATTCTTAGAATCCGCGGAAAAGCGCGCACCTATAAATTGGTGGCCGGTTCGCGCTCACATGTGGTTCGTGTTCCTCTCTTGGGCTCGGTTCCAGCGGGGGCGCCCGGCGAGCCCGGCCCGGGTTATGAAGACACTGTTCTAATCGACGCCACTGCTTGCAGAATTTCTGCGTCGGCAAAGCTCTTTGCCCTCCAAGTGCGCGGCGACTCCATGACCGGAGCGGCGATCAAAGACAAAGATATCGTGGTGGTTGAGCGGCGGACGGCGCGGGATGGCGACATAGTTGCCGCGCTGATCGATCAAGAAGTGACGCTGAAACGCCTTTTGATTCGGGGCTCGAAATCGATCCTGCGGGCCGAAAATCCCCGCTATCCAGACTTCCTTCCGAAATCTGATCTTTGTGTTCAAGGGGTCATGGTGGCCCTCATCCGCAGTCGTCCTAAAGCGTATTAGCCAACAGTCGATTCTTCTATCATGCCCAACACCAGCCTTCGCACGACGCCCCTGGGTCACTTTTCGACCATTCCTCACCCAGCCGACTCGTATCTGCCAGGGGTGGAGACGGCGAACACAATCATCTTCCAGTTTACGGCGCAGGAACTGTGCACCGTAGATTTAGAACGCTTCCTATTTCTGTTTGGGGTTGATCGCCCGAACCTTTCTGCCGTCCCAAAACTGCGGGGCAATGTCTGCATCGTCCTGCCCGACTCTCCCACCGGACGCACTGAGCCATTTCTTTGCGATTCGACTCGGAGATTCTGCCGCGCTTTCTTTGCCCGATTTCCGTACTGGGCCTACTTCTTTAGTCTACAAAACATGGCGCTTTGGAAGATGACCCTCGCCCTAGTTGAAAATAGTTCCGTCCTTCAGTTTGATGAACCTTGGAAAACGAAAGTCATTCTGCCGCCGAACGAGATCGGGCAAATCGTCTCGCAACAAGTCTCCTACGCCACCCAGTTGGCTCGCCAGTCAGAAGTCGTAGATACCGACGAACTCGAGCTCAGCATCCGAAAATATTATTCCGATTTGATCACTAGCTATTGCCCCCGCTGAGGGATGCCTGACAGCTTGCACTGTGAAAGCCACCAGTCGTACTCGATGGCGGAGCGAAGAGGCGAAAAGAGCGCGAGAGATTGTAGGCGCCGAAGAACCTCGCTCATCTGTGGTGCCGTCGCGGCAACAACCTGCGACCAATCCTTGAGAAGTCGCAGAGTCGAAACCGTTTGACCCTTTTCCCCGCTCTTCCTGAGGAATTGTCGTTCCAGCTTGATTTCATCGGTGGCCAAAACCCAGTCGCGGGAATGCGCAAGAGCCGCTGCCGCGGCTTCGCTCTCCTCAGCAAGCGCTGCGTAATCGATTAGAAGTTGCATCTCAGCTTCTCCCTTGAGAGGAGTCACGTCGATTAACCCGGAGGCCACGAGGGTATCTGCATTGCGGTGAATTGGCAGCTCTTCACTCCAAAGGGTGAGTTCTAGCGTTTGCGTTTGAGGAATGACGAAGCGCAAATCCGGACTACGAAGTTGATGAAGAAATTCGCCGGCCACGGCGTTGAGCAAAACGCCCGGATCCAACACAACGACCCGCATCGCGTTCAGCTAACCACGTAATCCAGAGAGGCGTCGAAACGACCGAACCCCTGTTCAGTTTCTGTGACGAGTCTCTGCCAGTAATCCTGCAAGAATTTTCGCGTCGATACTCGGTCTTTGCCTAGGCGTTCAGTTAATTCACCTTCGGTGAGAAAACCTTTCTGGTGAGCGAGAGCTGCAAGGCCCAAATACCGCGCCGAATACCGGCCTTCGATATCGTCCTGAACATTTAAGCCGAGATATTCTTTAGCTGCGCGAGCCTTGAAACCCCGTTCGCAGAGATGTTCCCAAGTGCCTGCTTTGATCCTGCCCAATTCTTCCAGCCGCAATGTCAGGGCCTGAACAGAGACTTTAAAGAGGTCGGCAAGAGTACAAACGTCCGCGAGAGTCAGCCCGCTTTTGGTTCCATGGAGTTGTGAGGTGTGGCGATTAAGCCCGCTTGAGGGCATCAAAAAGTGTCGGGCGAAGTGATCAACAAATTTCTCGGCAGCAGAGCGCCCGCCGGAACGGCTCAGAATATCGTAATCGGCTCTGAATCGGGTTGAAAGGAAATGCCCGTATTCGTGAGCCAGCGACCACCGACGACGCTCGAGAGGATGACGCGAATTGACGCCAATACACCCGCCCAGGGGTTCGGT
This sequence comes from Verrucomicrobiota bacterium, assembly GCA_041167585.1. Classification (GTDB taxonomy): domain Bacteria; phylum Verrucomicrobiota; class Verrucomicrobiia; order Chthoniobacterales; family UBA10450; genus AV80. Next base: position 18,023 of record JBEEHV010000015.1, on the reverse strand, counting down.
ATAACCAAAGAGCCCGGCGATCTTCGACTCCATTGGGAAGCAGAAGATACGAAGTCCAACGTCACTCTCCAAACGTGTCCGCAAATCGGGAATGGGGCCATCTCCCATACCAAGGCGATTTCGTTCCTGGATAGCCAGGTCTTCTGCCGCTTGCTCCAGCGGGACGGAAATCTGATCGAGTGCGACAACTGCCGGATACCGCTGGATCAGGCTTTGCCCCGTCGCCCTCTCAAGGTCAACATAGTTCTTTGCCATTCGCTCCAAGTCGATCGCAGCCTGGTATACGGCGGACGATTGTTGGAGCCCGCGAACCGTCCGGAACTGAGGTAAAAAGTCCTCGCTCGTTTTTTGCGGGCGAACGAAGTCGGAGATCGACCTGCCGTAAAGGCGACATAAAGCAACCAAGTCAGCGGGGGAGAGGCGGCGTTCTCCTTTCTCTAGCGCAACAATTGTCGTGCGCGCGATTCCCAATTTGTTGGCCACCTGTTGCTGCGTCAGATCACACGCCCTTCGCGCGTCCTGTAACTGAGCACCAAGCGCCTTCGGATCGAGCCCATGGAGAGTTGGAGCTTCCATCCTATGCTGCTCGCAGCTCAATTCCGAACTCATGCTCGAGAGCGAAGGCATCCCATTCCGCGGCATACTTGGAATAGAGCCTCATGAGTTTCACACGGACGTCGGGTTGCGCTTCACTCAGACTTAACTCCGACGCTACGCGGGCCAGCATCGGGTAATCTATTGAGAGCGCCTCCCACGGATTGGGTTCAGCAAGCAACCTGCGTATAGTGCTTGCCTGCCAAGTCATCTTTTCAAGCATCTGAGAGTGGCACGAATTCGACATTGATGGGACGGAGAGGTCGGTGTTGTAGCATTCCCCCGGATCGAAGGCCGATAATCCGGCGCTATGCAGTGACATTCTGCGAAGCAAACATGAAGTACACCGACCGCACTGGATCCGGCCTTTCAACTGACGCGTTTGATGATCGCACGAGATGGTGCGGTGAAGGATGTCACGCGCCTTGAACACTGCGCGATCGGCGCAAAGCTCACCTTTCGTGAGATAAAAAGACGGATTGATGATTTTGAATGGCAGCTTTGCAACGCGCGAGGCCAGCCGACCCATCAAAGCAAGAGTGACGGGATTGACCGGACGACTGTTTTGCGTGCCAAGCTGACTGCCATCGAGAGGCAGGTTGATCGCTCCGATGCCGTTCTCGTAAATGTGCAACTGACGCACTCCACAGGCTAGCGCCGTCACGCATCCCAAGGTGAGGTGAAGAAACCCGCGGCTCCTTTGGGTCGTCTCACAGTCCTGCTTGCGTTCGACGTTTAGCAGACCGTGTTTGACCACAATATGGGTTGCGGTGCCTCGACCAAGCGTCTTCAAATACCGAACCTGTTCGCTCTGGCGCCCTTGCTGGAGACCGTTAGTCGCGCCTGACACAAACACGAAATGCTGCTGCGGAGCTAACGCCCGCCGAACCACTGCGCCCGCAAAAGAATCGAGGCCGCCGCTAAGAAGTGCGACCTCGGCAGACGGTGGGACTGCATGAAAGAGATATTGCTGACGTTCTGGTGCGTGATCGCTCGCCCGTTCGAAGAATTCCAGTTCCCAGACGTCATCAGTCAGAAAGTGCAGTACGTCCCTGATTAGCGCCGCCCCTGACTCCCGCCAGAATTCCACATCACGGACGCCTACTTTGACGCGGAGCTTGCGAGCCCAAGCCGCATCTGCATTACGACTGTGGGAGCACTCGCGAAGTACGAGCCTATCTGCTACGTAGATCGCATTGGCGATCTCGAGCCAGTCTGCGAGGGGGTCTGAAAGAGCTGCTCCGAGACCATCTTCGAGCCTGCGCTCGTTAAAGAAATATTCTTGTGTCAACGGCAGCTCGCGACCACCGCGGCCATGCGAATTTGTCCGAGACAGAGTCCCGTGCTGCAGAAAATCGAACTCGACTTCGCGGCTCGTGCTCATGGCAGGGTCTCGTGCAATTCCAGCATTGAAAATGGATTTTCAACCCGCGGTAAACGCGGAGTTCTGGTCGGAATACCGCCCTCGGCTTTAAACGCTTGCTCCAACAATCCAGTAATCGCAGGAACGGATTGCTGGACAACGTTGTGTTCGAACTCGCGCTGTTCGGCCATATCACGCCCGTTTTTGCGCATGAGCTCAAGTCGTACGGTGCTATCGCCAACCGCCACTGCCAGAAAATGGTGATCCGCTAATTTCGCGGTCAGGTGCTGGGCGAAGAGCAACTTCGTTGCGGCATCCGAAACATGAGCGTACCCTTGTTGCTGCTCATATACTTTGGCTGCGACTTCGCATAGCATTCGAGTCGGTTGATTGAACGAATGCCGCGCTGCGATCGCATCAAGATTCCGGTTGAATTCCGACCGATTCACGTGGGTCGAATCGAACAGTTCGCCACGCGCTGCGCATGCGGAGGAAACCGCCCGCGTGATTTCCTCCATCACCTGCCGGAGGGCGGGGAAACCCGCTTTCCGCATCTGGTGGGATATCGCTCGGATCAATGATCTCGCAACGACGCCGCCGGTCTGTCCCGAGTGCGCGAGTTTGTAGGTCTTCTTATATCCCCAGCCCAGCTTCTTCGCGAAGCGATCATCATCTGCCATGCCGCAGGATTTGCGTGATAGCTGACATTGTCAACTTTAAATATCTATTCAGCATGTATAAGTCACAAAAAGTCAGAACGGAGAGCAAGGCATTTTCTGGGAAGGCTTCTAGCTCGGACGAAGGTTTGAAAGGAAACCTTTTCCACGCGAACGCCAACCTCTACACGCCATCTACGGCAGCCGAAAACGAGGACCGGCATTTGGAGACGATTGCCGGGTTACCGGGTCTGACCTCGCGCGAGAGGAGCGCGGCCGTCTCGACACAGGACTTGGAATGACCGACGGACTTTGTAGAATTGAAGTCAGCAGCCCTGATCAAACGCTTTTTACTGCTGGCCTACTTTCGCGAATGCACTCTTGATCTGGAGACATTTGGTTGGGCTGCTCTACGAGGGAGATGTACGAATCGTGAAGAGAAAACCGCGAATCACTCGTATCGAGTTCTGGTTTTTGACGAATTGTTCGCACCGTGTTCTGAAATGCTCGCATCGAGTTCTGCTCCCGAAAACGCGTTTTCCCTCGTAGAACCCTCGCAATGCCTCCTGCGATTCGGAGGTGGCTCCGCCATCCCGGCTCCCGGTGAAGTCAGCCTCGCGCACCATGGCGTGCTGTTTCTGGATGAGTTGCCGGAGTTCAAGCGCTCTACCTTGGAAGTAATGAGACAACCCCTGGAAGACGGCAAGGTCACGATCTCCCGCGCGGCCGGCAGCGTAACCTTTCCGTCCGAGTTCATGCTCGTGGCGGCGATGAACCCATGCCCGTATGTCTTCCGGAATCGGTGGAGTTTGTGCGAAGGGCGGGGTCGCCGACATCAGCAAACTGTGCATGCAGCTTGAAGGACACGATCATGTCATGCATGAAGCGGACTTCGGAAAAGAGCTGTTGGATAATCTGCTTTTGATCCGCGGGTTCGGTGATCCTTCCGAATGCGTTGGCTCCGCGAACAATTAGGCGGACGATCTCCTCGACGTCTAACCCGTCGACGCGTGGTGGATGGCGCGTACGATCAAGAGCGGCCATATCGCGCTTTAGCGGCGCCATTAGTTCACCGAATAATTCCAAATCCATGTGTCCAGCGGCGAACGCCGCGCCCAGACGCCGCTGCTGCCGGCGGACGTTTTTCAATTTGCCGTCGACATCGTCGATCTTGACGCCGCTTACGCGGGCACTATGCGAACGGATCGCATGTTCGACAATCGCGGTAAGCGTCGGGACGTTCGAAAGATGTTCCGCCGTGAATTTCCGCAGCGTCGCATCGAGGTGGTCTTGACGGATGCTGCGCATCTCACATCCGCCACTGCTCTTTTTGAACAGGTAGTAGTTTTTTTTGCAGACGTAATATCCTAACCGCGAACCGCCCTCCGTCCTTTTCCCGGATGAGCAGTAAAGCCGTTCTCCGCAGAACCAGCAGCGAGCGATTCCCACCCCAAGATTTACCGCCGTGTTAGTCGTGCGTTTACGTACCCATCGACCGTGAGTCTCACCGAGCGTTTTTTGGACGCGGCTGAAACGCGCTAATGAAATCGCTGGCTCTTGGATCACCAGGACGTCGATGATTTCATCCTCGTCCCTTGCCACCTTTCGGCGGTCGCTTTGTCTGCCGCGGTCGGAGGCATATTTTTCCTTGCCGCGCTTCTGGTCGTAAACGCGTCGGCCGACGTAGATCTTGTTTCGAAGCAGATTGAACAACGTTCGCGACTGAATGCCTGTCCGACGGGACAGCTCGGCGTAGTTGGTGATGCCTTCTTCATCGACGCAGCGAAATGCCTCGATAACCGGTAGAACGTCATTGGTATAGCGGAAGGTTTCGGTCTCTCGGTCGTATTCGACACCTCGCGGGAGAGTGATCTTGCTGCTGGGGCATTTGCCGGCTTTTCGTTTCGCCTCCTTGGCGCCCTGCATGCGAGTCTTGATCAAACGGAGCTCCAATGCCGCAAACGCCGCTCTGACGGACCCGGTGAACACGCCCTCCCCGGTCGAAAAGTCGGTTGCCGAATCGGCTGAATAAAGCGTGGCGCCTGCTTCTTCGAAAACTTGGAGCAGTTCGTAGTCTGCGAACTTGTCCGGGCGCATCAGACGGTCGAGATCGGCGACCACCACCCCGTCGACATCCTTCGCCCAGACCATCCTGAGGATTTCTTTCACCTCGGGGCACGTCCTTACGGCTGTTCCCGAAACGTTGTTTATCTCAAATTCGGCGATGCGGTTTAGACCCCGGGCCGCAATGATACGCGCGATCGCTTCTTTTTGTCGTGGGATCCCGCCGCGATCACCCGCGGCCTGATCAGCAGTGCTGACGCGGACGAGCGATACGACTCTGGGCGGTCTTGGGTTCATCTTTTTGGATAAGCTCTTTGGCGAGGGCGAACACCCGATCTTTATCCTGTCTACGGACGGCAATCCTGATTTTCTCGACAATCGCTTCATCGTGGCGGGCTTGCGCTACCAGAATCTCCACGAGACCGCCGCCCACAGTCGAGAAAATTTGCGAATCCAAGCGCGGTTGTACCCTGCAGTTTCTTGCCGTTCTGGTTTTGTTAACCCGCCCCACGGCGATTTTAAGTAGGACATCGCGCGAAGAAACCAAGCTCCTCGCGAAATTATTTTGACCGCGTGGACGCCAACCCCCGATCGGAAGGCGACCGTCGTGGTACAAGCATACATTCTGGAACCGGTTGAAATGTGCCTGCACGCGTGTCGCCCGGCGCATATTCAGCAAGCGTGAAATCGTGAACCAAATCTCAGGTTCGGCAGTCGAGAATGCAGGTTTCGTTGGGGAATACATGAAGGCGAAAAGCAAACTCATTTTGGTTTTTCGAGTATCTGTGTAATCAAGGTAGACCGGCAACTCCCTCTACGGCGTCCGTGCGCCAAATCTTCAAGCCTTCCGCCCTTCGGATGAGAGAGCGAGCCGTGCGCGAGGGATTTGTTTTTGTGATGAGAGGCTCAGGTGCGCGCCGGCTCCATATCTGTGGTGGCGGCTGTCGGGATATCTCCAAGATCGTGAGGCAAGCAATTGTTTGAATTATTTGTATTGCGTTCCAAATCGATTTTTTCCAGGATGCGAGTGAAAGTTCACCTCAACCAAGAGAAAATTATGAATGAATTCGCTTCACAACCCCCCAGCAAACGCCCAGCCCCTCTCGGAAAACTCTTCCAAGGTGGGATGATGCCGGCGACCTCCCAGGATGTCGCTGCGCTAATCATTATCGATATTCGGAGTTTGGGCCTGAAGGCGTCCGAAGGAAAGGCGATCGAGAAGGAAGTGCGAGAGTTCGTCTTCAAGCAGATCAATAAGCGGGTGAAGCTAAAGGACCGTTCGGCGATCAATTTGAGCTCGTCGGTATTCGGGATTGCCATCGAATAGTCCGTCCCGTCTGTTTACGGAGGGTTCTTCTGTCCCCGTTCCCAGGAGCAGTGTCTTTTTCCGTGGAAACGCGTAGCGAGTGGACTGAATGGTCGGCCTATAACCTAGCTTTGGGTATACCCGAGCAAAAGGTGACTGCGCAATTGTCTGCCAATGGTTTTGCAGCAAATGACGCAGCGCGCCTCTTGCGACGCATTAAAAGAAACCCGGTTTTCAGCGCAACCCTAAAGGCCGCAAACAACTTAAAGAAGTGGATCGCATTAAACGAAGCCTTGCTCGAACTGGAAAAGCAACGGTTCAATTTTTCAGAAATTCCGTGTGTCTCCGGCCTCTCCTCGACGGCTTTTCATCGTGATTACTACTGCGCAAATCGCCCGGTTGTCCTCAACGATGTCGCTGATAAGTGGCCGGCCATGAAGAAATGGAACCTCGATTTCTTCCGTAAGAAACTAGGTGACGAATTGGTAAAGTATCAAAGCGGGAGATCGCACAAGGATCATCGCGATTCGTTTACCGACCACACTGTTGAAACAAAGTTCAGCAACTATCTGAACATCCTGGGTCGCAAGGATTGCCCAAGCAACTGTTACCTTATTGCGCACGATCATCTTTTGGAGCGGGAGCCATTTAAGATCCTTCTCAGGGACATCGTCTTCGACAAGAGATACCTCGACGGTGCCGACATCGATGGTCGCGTCTTTTTCTGGCTTGGCCCCAAAGGGAGCATGACCCCAATGCATCGTGATCTTGGCAACGTCTATCTTGCGCAGATACGGGGCCGCAAAAGCATAAAACTGATCCCGTCGAAACAACTCCACTTAGTGTACAACGAGTCAGGCTACTATAGCGACGTCGATTTCGAGAGATTCTCGTACGATGACTTTCCATTGCTTCGGCGAGCCCACATCTCGGAGGTTATTCTTAACCCCGGCCAAATGCTTTTTATTCCAATTGGCTGGTGGCATCATGTAAAGTCCCTCGACCGGACTATCTCAATTACCGGCAATAACTTCAGGTTTAATAACCGGATGAAAGCGATCTTTTGACGTGTGATGGAGCCGTCTTCGAGACGTAGTTCTTTCGCACAACAGAAACGACCATATTCTCTAAAGAAATCGCAAGCTCTTTTCGCGCAAGCGCGTAAAGTCGATGCCCTAATTCGAGCACAGCCTTCCTTGCATTTTCCAGAAGGGCGCATCGGCGGCATCCCGTTGTTCGTCCATAAAGCGTCCGGCGCCTACATTTGGGATTTGGATGGCAATCGCTACATCGATTTTATCCTTGGTCATGGCTCAGTAATTCTAGGTCATGGCGACCCGGACGTTTGCGCCGCAGTGGTAGAGACATTTGAGACCGGACCAAATCCGACGCTTATTCCGCCTCATCAAGTTGAACTCGCAAAAAAAGTCCTTTCGTGCGCCCCGAATCTCGAATCGATAGTATTTCTCAAAACGGGTTCAGACGCCACGGGCGCGGCCGTGCGCCTCGCCAGATCTGTAACAGGAAGACGATTGGTTCTTCAGTGGGGATTGCATGGGTGGCATGACTGGTGTTCGCTCACGTCCCCCGGTGTATCTGATGAAACTAAAGCCGAAACCCTCCCACTGAAGTACAATGATGTCTCTCAGGTGCAACGCCTATTTATGCAGCATAAAGACCGGATTGCTTGCGTGATCATGATGCCCTTCGAGGTTGACTACCCGGTTCCCGGCTATTTACAGACCATCCGCTCCCTCTGTTCAAAACACGGCGCCGCTCTCATTTTCGACGAAATACGCACAGGCTTTCGCATTGCGTGGGGAGGAGCCCAAGAGCTTTTTGGGGTTCAAGCGGATCTTGTCACCTATGGCAAAGCCATGGCAAATGGCTACACGATCTCAGCCTTGGCGGGACCTAATCAGTTTATGGACCGTATTCTCGACGTCACCATGACCAGCACCTTCTATCGCGCTCCCGACGTATTCGCGGCCTCGCTGGCAACTCTGCAGAAAATCTCAAGTTTGAATGTGCCTGCCACGCTGGCGAAGTCGGGACAGATCCTCAAAGACGGATTGGCCAAAGCAGCTAGGAAATACGATGTTCCGGTCAGCGCAATCGGCCATCCTTCGATGCCATTTCTTGAATTTAACTACCGCTGTCAGTCACGAAGCAGACGGGCTATGAAATTTTTCTGTAGCGGGATGCTACGCCGCGGATTCCTAATGACCCCACAACATCATTGGTTTGTGGCGTACGCAATGACTGAAACTGATATTCTCGCGACAGTCGCAGGTGCTCATCAAGTCATGCGCGACATCGACGCGATGATCTGAGGATTCTTTACAAATTCGACTTGAAGGCGTCGGAGACCCCGGAGCGTTGTGGTGGGATCTCTCACTATCTCGCGCGTCACTATCGTTAGGCCTCGAATTCGCCGCAACAGGGCTTTGATCGCCGCTTGCGTCGCCAGCCTCACCAAGTTTGCTCCGAGACAATAATGCGGCCCGTTTCCGAAGCCGACGTGCCGATTGGGACAACGCCTAACGTTAATAGCATCTGGATCCGGAAACTCCGCTGGATCGCGATTGGCCGAGCCAAGCGCAAGGCGTAGAAATCCCGATTTTGGAATAACCACTCCCGAGAGTTCAACCTGCGATTTAATGAAACGACCCACAGCCTGCGACGCTCCGTCGTAGCGAAGAAATTCCTCGGTGGCTGTGGAGATCAACGATTTGTCGGCCGCGAGTTCGGCCAAAGCTTCGCGATGTTGGATCAAGGCTAGTAAACTATTACCGATAGAGTGTTTTGTTGTTTGGAAGCCACCGCCAATCATTTGCAAAGTCGCGCCCACCAACTGTCTTTCAGTCAGTTCACTGCCCCGCCGCGCTGCAAACACGGGTCGCAACCGGCTCAGAAGATCTGAGCCGGGATGTTCGTGGACTCGTTTCAGAGTTCTTCGAATCTCCCCCCTTAAATTCCTCACCGCCGAGCGCGTTTTCGAGGTGACCGGTCCAGGGCCAAAGATAAATCCCCGGTCAACATACTCTCGTGTCCACATTTGCAGCTGGGTGATCAATTCGACAGAGATCCCTAGGAAATCTGCAGTAAGCATCGCTGTAAACGGTTCGACAAATTCGCTGATGAGATCTAGGGAAGTAGGCCCGTGGGGTAGTTGAAAAAGAGAATTGGCCATCGATTCAAGTTTCTCGTGATAGCTCCGGAGACGCTCCATTCTAAACTCCGGCACGAAGGGGCCGCGCATTTTGGTGTGCTGCGGGGGATCAGCCAGTAGCATTGTGCCGTTAAGGGGTTCCGGCTCGAGTTCGCGACTCCTAAAAGGGCACCTCTTTTCCTTGGCCTCGTCATCATGTCGCGTGGACGAGTTCAAGGAACCCAACATTTTCCGGACCGTCTGGATACGTGCATACTAGCCAATCTCCGGCACCACGATGGGGCCAATCCACTCGCGCCACGGGCCAGCGCTCACGAAAGATTTTGAAGGCTGAGTAAGGATCTTCGTGCCAGGCATTGCCAGCCAAGAGTTCCAGGTATTCAGGCGGGCGTCGAATTCGCATATTGGCAATTTACCCGGGAACATTTCAGCAAAGTTTGCCTGATTTCAAAAGGACCTTAGCATTGCAGCCGGTCAGCATCCCCGGGATGGAAATTTGATGCGCCGCCGATCAGTTTTTGCTTACAAAAGCAGCAAGGTTTTGAATCGCTTCCAAAAGGCTTTTGTTGCCATCTGCGCTTTCGACGCTACCGGATGGCCTGTCTGTAATGGTTTTAACTAAACCATCGAAATAAGAGCGTTGTTTCCCGCTGAAATTCGGTCCCGCTTTGATGGCTTTTTCCATAAGTTGGAGTTGATCGCCGTCGAATCGATCGGCTACGTTCTGAAATACATTGGCGGCATTGGTAGTCCTTGTGTCGGTGACAATTTCTTTTTCCCAAACCTTCAAGAACGCCACGAGATCGGTTCTGTGTGCCTCCCGGGAGCGCTGCTTGCTTGGTCAGCCGATGAGCGAGGAGGGCGCCAAAAATACTGCCGCCAACGCTCCCGCTAAGAAAGCTGACGATTATCGATATTACGTCTGGCATTCTATTGTTCGGGTTGCTGGCGGAGGCTTTCGGCTAGCTGCGTTACGCGGTCGAGATTGACTACCTAATTTCGGGTCTCCCCGTCTATCAAAAACGCCCGCGGAAAACCATGCAACGGCAGGCCCAAACACAGGATTCTGGAGGAAGATCAACCGACGCACTGAATACGACGGTCAATGCGATCCCGACTCCAAGCCGAATGGAGCTCGACACATCCCGCGAGGGCGGCCAGAGGCGGACGAGGCCTGGTTCCGATTCGGGTTGATTTGTTGGTTCCCTAGCGGGGCCGTGATAAACGACAGTGGAAATCTGCGAAAAAATTTCTTGCACCCGCGTCCCTGTTTCGGCTTGAATTCCAGTTCTTGAAACCCGCGTTCCCCTGGGGGCTGGTTTTCGCGATCGGCCCGTCTTTACTCAAGCGCAGCACGATGCCGCGCAGAGACGATTCTTTATCCGCCACTCCATGGATTCCAGCGCCGGGTGCGGCCACGTCAGTTCTCGCTGTGGACATCAGGCAAATTCCGCGATTCCGTCAGCGCGGCCTCTCAAAATGCTTATTAATTCAGTCAGTTTTGTGACAATAAAGCTAATCTTACAGAACCCCGGAACCGGTGTGCATCGGCGGAGGTACGCTCCGAAAGAAAAACAGCGAGATTACCATTATGGATGAGCAGATCGTTTTTAAGCAGGTTGTTACACATCTCAGCGAGTTTCTAGAACACGACCTTTCCCATCTCCGCATGGATTCACGTCTGGCTACTGCGTTACCAGACCTGGATTCTCTCAAGGTTTTTGAAATGATCCTATACCTTGAGGAGTGTTTTGGACTGAAATTCGACGACTCCGTGATTCAAAATATTGAAACATTGGGTCAGTTGGTAGCTTATATCAGTAACCTCCAAGCGGCCGACTCCGCACGGCCCTAACGACGTCGACGCAACGATATAAATTCATGAAAAAAGTTCTCCTTACAACAGCACCAAAAGAAGCGCTCATTGATTTCGACGGGGTTGGTGGCAATTGGTACGACAAGACGGACACCTATATGGCGTGGACCTGTGCGTTGCCCGTTCAAGATCGGCTTTCGGTCACCTGTCCGCCGACGGGGCTGCGTTTTTTAAAGGAAAACGTCCCCGATGTTCAATTGCTTGAGTATCCAAGCTGGCAGGAATACCTGAACGCGCTGCAAGCGGATCGATGGGACATGGTGGGCGTCAGCTTTTATACCTGGTCTACACCGGTAGCGATTGAAATGGCCAAAATGGCCAGGGCAAATGGAGTTAAAGAGATATGGGGCGGTAACTACGGCGTTTTGAGCCCCGGACTCGATCGCTATTTCACGCGATTAGTGAAGGGAGCCGGAGAAGCGCTGCTTCATCAATATGTTTACGAAAGCCCTTTGGCGCGCATCCATCACCCAGCCATGCTTGGTAAATCAAGTTTTCGCGGAGTCAGCTCCGGAGTTGGGTATTTATATTCGAAGCGTGGCTGCAATATTGGCTGCTCCTTCTGCTCGACTCCGGTGTTCAATCCGCGCGAAAACGCGTTTGATGTAGAGGATTTGCATGAGGCCCTCGATCGTTATCGCGATGAGAAGGTCGCCCATGTTATCATATATGACGAGACCTTCTTCTTGGCCAATCAAGTTGCAGATTCCGTCGTTGACGCTCTGGCGGAGCGCGGTTTGCCATGGATTTGCTTGACCCGTGCTGACCGCATTCGTAATCGCATCGAGGAACTAACCGACCGCGGAATGGACGGAGCCATCATAGGAGTGGAGTCGTTTCGTGACTACAACCTTTCTGACGTGCGCAAACGCGATGATGTCTACAATGTACGCCAGACCATTCGTGAGATGCACAAGCACGGCCGTCGCGTGCTCGGAACGTTCATAATCGGTTTTGAACGCGACGATGCGGAAAGTATCGCATTCGACATCAAGCAACTTGCCGAGGAAGGCATCTTTGCCTGTCAACTTACTATTTTGACTCCATTCCATGCGACAAAGCTATTTAGTGAAATGCAGCCGCTCATAAGCGAATCGGACCTTTCCAAGTTCGATTTATACCATCTTGTCTGGAAGCATCCCAAAATCACAGCGGATGAAATGCGGGATTTGTTGGCGTGGGCGCAGAAAACCGTCAACGATCCAAACCGCATATCGCAGATGGTCCGCGACGATATGAAACGCAAGATGCGCGAGACGTTTGCCAATCGCGAAGGAATATCTCGGCGCCCCCACGAAGACGTGCGATGCGGGACGGCAGCACGGATAGATATTATCCGAGAGCAATCTGCGAAAAACGGTGAAACGCATTCTTGATCAGGATTTCGCGTCTCAGGATTCAAGACAACTTTGGATCGGCGCGGCCACGCACTCAGCGGGAGTTAATCAGCTAATCCTGGAGATGGGAACTGATTTCTCTCTGGGCTCTCTGCGGGTGGATTTGATGGCCCCGAAATGGCGTTGCCACCATCGTATCCGACACTCAATCCGATAATCCTGTGCGCCGACTCAGTATACTTTGCGTTCAACTGGGATTCGGTACGCAGTATCCCGACGTCTCAACGCTAGCTACCACGTACAACGACGGGATCTATTATGTCGCTTCCTTCCTGAAGCGCGAACTTCCGGAAGCTGATATCGAAATCTGTCAAATGATGTGGTCGGAAAGTCCTGCGGATTTCCCGCTGGAACGCTATGACTACGTGATGATCTCGGCATTGGCTACGCAATTCTGGTCAAACTTAGCCACTTTGAAAGTGGTTCGAGAACGCAAGCGATCTGATGGCAAAATCATTATTGGCGGCCCCCACGCGACGTTCGCTCCCTACGAAGTTCTTCGATACGCCGACTACGCAATAATTGGGGAAGGTGAAATACCCGCTCTGCAATTAATTACAGTCCTCGAAAGCGGGGGCGATCTCCAAGACGTGGAAAACCTCTGCTATATCGCTGACGATGGCTCCATGGTCATTAATAAGTTCGCGCGCTACAAGAACCTGGACAACTCAATTGACCCCGCTTTTCTTCAGAGAGCTCCTCGTCTGCATTGGGCCACCGTCTCCATGTCTCGCGGCTGTCCCTACGATTGCTCCTTTTGTTATGCCATACGCATTCTCGGACGGCGCTTTCGATCGAAGGGAATTGCTACGATCGTCAATGAATTGGACGGAATATACCGGCAAACCGGCTGCTCAAGGTTCTACGTTACAGATTTGAATTTTACCACACGCGCAGAGTTTTGCTCTTCCGTTGCTGACGCCTTGGTCGATCGTTCATACCGCTTCATCGCGATGAGCCGCATAGAAGTGGCTGATAATATCGACTTACTGCTGCATCTCAAAGAAGCAGGGTTCGGCGAGTACTGCCTAGGTGTGGAGTCTGAAAACGACGCTGTACTCCGCGCCTTCAACAAGCGAGTGAACGCATCGTTGCAGACGGAACGATTACTCCGTTTTGCGGAAAACGATATTAACATTCACTCCGCCATAATTTTTGGGCTAGAATCGCAAGATATAGGCGCAATGGAGCAGACCGCCGCCTGGTGTGCGGAGGCGCGCATTGTACATCCAACGTTTGTCTGTCTCGCGGAGTATCCCTTCCAAAAGTTGCTTTATGGTTCTCATCAGGACATTGAGGATCATCGTATCATCATGGAAGTCCCCACGTACCAACACTACTCCTTTGTTGGGATCTTCCCGCGTCACATGCGCCCCAGCGAATTGCAGGGGGCGATTCTAAGGAGCTACGACATATTTTTCGCCCGCGCGTTTGAAATTGAGACCCGTCCTCAGCGGCGTATGAGATTGAAGTCCTATGCCCGAAGCGTCGAACAGGGGAGGGCCGGCATGGAACGCCACATCGAGTTCTTGAAGCAGATCGAAAAGCCCTATTACACCGGCGCCGGGACATTGAAGGAAGAAGCGTTGAAGGCGGATTTCGACGCGGAACATGGCGCTCTGCGCCAGAGGCTCGAGACCCAAGTGCGCCGGAATGGTGACTTAAAGACGCTTAAGCTGTGAATTGCCCTTCTGTTGACCGAGGCGATCAAACTGTTGTCCACAAGTTCGCGGAAAAGCTGGATCAATGTCCTGATGCAATAGCTGTCTATATCGTCCGCTCGGACGGCATTGTAGACGAGGTTTCTTACGGAAGTCTTCATAGCCTCGCGTCTCAAGCTGCCCGCGGGTTTCAGGAATTCGATATTCGCCAGTTCGATCGGATTCTAATAGGACCGCCGAGCAGTCGCGAAACGTTGGGCATATACCTTGGGGCCCTCTACGCGGGAGTGATCCCGCTTATGATTCCAGAGCCGCCGCCATCGCAGAGGGCCGGCCTCCGTGGAACTCTTGTGGAGCGGATAGCAAGGGAAACCGACGCAAAAGCGATCATTCTAACGCATAGTTCTCGGAACGAAATCGGATCGAACGTGGCCAAACGGGTCGTCGACGTTCAATCAGTGTTGAAATGCGGAGTAGCGACCATCAAGCCACTCTGCGCGAGCGCGGAGATCGCTCATCTTCAGGTTACGTCCGGCACCACTGGTGATCCGCAGGTTGCTATCATACGACACGCTAACATCAGCGCCAACGTTCGAGCCATTGCAAAGGCGATCGAGGTGCGGGCAAATGATCGGATCGTGAGCTGGCTGCCGCTTTGCCACGACATGGGATTGATTTGTGTATGTTGCGCCTTCTACTGGCAGCGCCCACTAATCTTGACCGACGCCGGCAACTTTGTGCGGAATCCGATAAAGTATTGGTTGCGGCTCATCACTGACTTTGGCGGCACTATTTCGGCAGCCCCTACATCGGCATATCAGGTTTGTAGTCGTTTGGCCCAGAAGCGGAAGTTCGAAGACCTGGATCTTTCACGCTGGCGTGTTGCCTTCTGCGGATCGGAAGCTGTCTATGAACAAACCTGGCGAGATTTTCAAATGGCGTTCGCATCGCGCGGTTTCGCGGCCAATGCGTTTTTGCCGGTCTATGGCCTTGCCGAGGCAACGTTAGCCGCAACCATTCCTTCGATAGGCAGCCCCCCGGAAGCGGAAAACATTGCTCGATCGATTCTTGAAAAAAAGGGAAGGGCAGTTCCTTGCGATCAATGCCGTGATTGGGTCACGATGATTTCGGTGGGGAAGCCTATATCGGGTCATTCGCTCAGAATTGTTTCTGCTGATGATCGAGTGGCGCCGGAACGCGTGGTTGGTGAAATTGAGTTCGCTGGACCGAGTGTCATTGATGGTTATTGGAACCAGGCGACTTCAGCGGGACTCAAAAGTTCTGCCGGCTATCTACGAACGGGAGATATGGGCTATCTCGCGGAAGGACGATTGTTCGTCACCGGCCGGAAAAAGGATATTATTATCTGCGCGGGACGCAACCTGTCGCCACATCAGATTGAGTCAGTTGCTGCTTCGGCGGTGAAGAAAACGCCGGTGAGCGGTGTCGCAGCGATTGGCCTGCCCAGCATTGAACGAGGAACAGAGGAGTTGCACTTGTTGCTGGAAAGCGCCGCTGTCCCCTTCAAGAATCCTGTGACAATTGAGGAGCAAATTCGGAGCGCTCTGCGTGACACCTTCTCGGTTATGCCTGCAAAGATCCACTGGATGCGCAAAGGACAGATTCCCAAGACATCGAATGGGAAGATCCAGCGCTACCGATGTAAAGAGGTTGTTCTGAACATGATTCAAAAAGCGCCTTCCGGGCTAAAATGGAAAAGAGACGACAAACGTCAGAGTAGAATTTCGCAAAACCCCGCGCCCGAAACACATGACGCGTTGGAAAGCGTCGGGTGAGTTAGTCTAGAAAAGGCGCTATAAGGGGTGACGGCCCACCGCAAAACCGGCAGGACGAACTGAAATCCTAAAGAGTAGCGTTCGATTCGGGTCTTCCCGTCTTTCTACCGTGCCGCTGTGATTTGCCAACGCCGGTCGCAGACTCCCCTAAATCGATTTCTTCAGCGTCGCTGATCTGAAATTCGCATTCGAGGGTGGCAGAGGCTGGATATTAATTATCCAAACATCTTTGGTCCCCACTTGGGTTTGCTCTATGGACTGCACCACGAATTGCGTTCCTGGAGCGAACGTGTATTCGATTTTGGTTGGATCGTCGGAAAGAGAAGTGATGTAGCTTGCATCGTCCCAGACCCAAGCGCCTGGTGGCGGATTTGCTACAAGCACAATTCCGTTCTGATATTTCATCGCCTCATCCATGGAATCGCCAAAACTCCACACCATTTTCGTGGTAATGGTGCTTCCCACGCTGACATACGTTGCGATCGCTGTGGAAAACGGAGTTTGCAGTGGGATCGATGAAGGCCCGCTATTCAATGGGCACTCGAGAAATTCGATGCCGAAATGTTCCATCCCCAACTGGAATATATCCAACTGTCCACTAAATAGCTGCGGCTTGGAGATGACGCTGGTCCTCGGCATCGATTGGAAGGCCGCTGCGAGTAGGCGGTTTTCGACTGCACTGAAGTTCTGCAACTGCGCGTAAACAGCCGAAAGCTGGGTTTGCACTGCTTCCAAAGAAGTGGCCGGCGTCATCATGAAGGAATTCATGTAAACCGCGTTCTGTGGGTTGTAAGTGTTCCAATTCGATTCCCAAATCGCTGACGCTATACTTGACAAATCGAGCGGAAACGGCGGTTCCCCAATGGCCGTGTACTCAAATATTTTCATCAACACCAAGCGCGTGAAGGATGCCGTCGTCCAATCGTAGATCGACAGGGCCAATTCAAAGCTATTGGCAGAGAATGGAAAAAGCTGCAATCCGAGCGCTGTGATCTCTTGTGTCGTCTTCCCTGGGGCATCAGGAATTTTCTGATAGGGAACATATTTCTCTGTCACCATTTGATCTAGAAACGTCGCATCATCGGAGGACACATTCGGCAGCGGTTTCAGGTATCCGGATACCGAGGCTCCCGTCAACACTGACTGCACCGTGAAACTTTCGTCGCCCGGCAGCGTCAAATTGAACAGCGCGGATGGAGCCGGCGTATAGTTGAAATCCAGTCCGTTGAAATCCACGTAATCCATGACCGGATATGGAAATCCCAACTGAAAATCGGTGATATCAAGAAAGCCCGTTCCCGCGACGATTAGGCGACTGGAGATGCCTTGGCCGCCGCGCATGGTGGAGACAGGTTGACCATCGCTGAACCACAGTTCCAAGTTCGCAGGATTAGCTAGAGTTTGAAATTGCCACATAAGATCGCTTTCCCTTGAAGTATTCCTCGCTCAGTAAATGCACAAGGGTAGTTTTCAGAAATGCCGCAGACGAGTTCCTTTCGGGCCCGGTGAGCAATACGGATAATCTGCCAAAAGGCTCTTTGAACGGTAATGCCCACTCATCGAATGGCCTCCCGTGACAGCAACGGTTGGCCTCGCCGACTCAGTTTTACCCGGTGACCCGATTCGCGCAATGCCGCTCAGAAATCTGCATGCAACCATCAGTTGACCTCAGCGGTCAATTGTAACGCATCGATTGGCCTCGTACGCATGAAGACGTAAACGCGTAGCGCCGAGAGGAGTCGAACCTCTAATCTCCGCCTTCGAATGGGCGGGTTTTGTCCGTTAAATTACGACGCCGACCGAAAAACGGTCCGCTTATACAGTATTCACAGAGTAGGATTCTGTCGGAAACTCAATTTTGCTGAATTTCCAGCAAATCGAAGGATTCTGGAGGAATTTCAAATTTTCCGGCGCAATCGCGCGCGTTCGGTCAAGAGCAGAGCTGGGACTCAAGTCTCTGAATGAGCTCCGTCATCGAGGGAACAGATCCTGTCGTCAGCCGCTGGACTCTTCTTTGGCGAGCCTCAATGGTAAAATAACGGGCTACGAATTTCGGATCGTCGCTGAGCAACCGCGACAATTCTTGCCCCACATCAATCGCGGGCTCGCAGTACGGATGTTTTAGCCCGCCCGGCGCC
>JBEEHV010000014.1:0-138352 GCA_041167585.1 Verrucomicrobiota bacterium | reverse complement strand
AGAAACACCTCCACCGAATGACCAAGGGTTCCTGGGCCAGGATAATCCGCCCAGGGAGAGTCGGGACCTAAGGCGAGGCCGACAGGCGTAGACGATGGACAACGGGTAGATATTCCCGTACCCGCGTAGAAGCGACCATGACGAACCCGGTGATGCTAAGTGCCCGAACTTGGTGAGGTCTTCGGACCGAGCCGAGGGAGCGCACGACCCGAACCGGCAGTAGTCAAGCGATGGGGTGACGCAGGAAGGCAGCCCAACCGCGGCGATGGTTGACCGCGGGTAAGGATGTAGGGAGTGACATAGGCAAATCCGTGTCACATGTTCCTGAGATCTGAAGCCGAGCCGACTTAGGCGAAGTGGGTGATCCTATGCTGTCAAGAAAAGCCTCTAGCGAGTTTCAAAGCCGCCCGTACCCTAAACCGACACAGGTAGTCAGGTAGAGAATACCAAGGCGATCGAGTTAACCATGGTTAAGGAACTCGGCAAAATCCCCCCGTAACTTCGGGAGAAGGGGGGCCAGAGCTGTCAGTGGACTTGCTCCACGAAGCAGTGATGGCCGCAGAGACCAGGCCCAAGCGACTGTTTACTAAAAACACAGGTCCGTGCGAAGTCGCAAGACGATGTATACGGACTGACGCCTGCCCGGTGCTGGAAGGTTAAGAGGACCGGTTAGCTTCACGGCGAAGCTGAGAATTTAAGCCCCAGTAAACGGCGGTGGTAACTATAACCATCCTAAGGTAGCGAAATTCCTTGTCGGGTAAGTTCCGACCTGCACGAATCGTGTAACGAGTTGACCGCTGTCTCAACGAGGAGCTCAGCGAAGTTGTAGTGGCGGTGAAGATGCCGCCTACCCGCAGTAGGACGGAAAGACCCTATGCACCTTTACTACACGCTGTTATTGTTGTTTCGATTTTGATGCTTAGCGTAAGTGGAAGACTGTGATTGAGCCCTTTCGGGGGTTCATGAGTCGCCAATGAAACACCACCCTTCGAAATTGGAATAACTAACCTCTTGCCTTATATCAGGCGGAGGGACACTGGCAGCCGGCTAGTTTTACTGGGGCGGTATCCTCCCAAAGAGTAACGGAGGAGTACGAAGGTTGGCTCAACCTGGTTGGCAATCAGGTGACGAGTATATGGATATAAGCCAGCTTAACTGCGAGACCTACAAGTCGAGCAGGTACGAAAGTAGGTCCAAGTGATCCGGTGGTTGAATGTGGAATTGCCATCGCTCAACGGACAAAAGGTACGCTAGGGATAACAGGCTGATCCTGCCCAAGAGCTCATATCGACGGCAGGGTTTGGCACCTCGATGTCGGCTCATCACATCCTGGGGCTGGAGAAGGTCCCAAGGGTTCGGCTGTTCGCCGATTAAAGTGGTACGCGAGCTGGGTTCAGAACGTCGCGAGACAGTTCGGTCCTTATCCACTGTGGGCGCAGGAGATTTGAGGGGTTCATACCTTAGTACGAGAGGACCGGGTATGACGAACCGCTGGTGTTCCGGTTGTTCTGTCAAGAGCAGTGCCGGGTAGCTATGTTCGGAAAGGATAAGCGCTGAAAGCATCTAAGCGCCAAGCCTATCCCAAGATGAGATCTCCCTGAAGAGTCGTGGTAGACCACCACGTTGATAGGTCACTGGTGTAAGTGCAGTAATGTATTCAGCTAAGTGATACTAATAACTCGTTCGGCTTGGTCATTTACTTTTCAATTAACCCGGCGCGTCGGCCTCAAAACCCGACGCGGCGGCAAATTGAGAGGAATGACTCTAAATGATTAAATAAAACGAAGCCTTAAAATGCGGAAAACTTCCTGTATGTAGACATCAGAGAATCGGCGGCGGTTCTTTGGAAATTTGGCGACCGCCAGAGGTCGTGATCGAAAGGTCCTCGATGCGCAGCATCGAACGGCCCGTCCGGTTACGGACTCTGGTGATCATAGCGCAGTGGCCCCACCCGTTCCCATTCCGAACACGGAAGTGAAACGCTGCAGCCCCGATGGTAGTGCGACGATAGGTTGTGCGAGAGTAGGACGTCGCCAGAACAAAAGCCCCGCGCTTGGAAACAAGCCGCGGGGCTTTTGCTTGTACCGGGCAAACTCATTCATTCCACCAAGCGCCATTTGAGACCAAGGCGATCTTGGCGTAAGGGAATAATCCCTTCACAGAAAGGCTCCCATGCTGATCAGCAATAAGGTCATCGACGCCATTAACGAGCAAATCGGAAACGAATTCGGCGCTTCCTTGCAATACGTCGCGATTGCGGCGCACTTCGCGGCGGACGCGTTGCCGCAACTATCCGAGCACTTTTTCGCCCAGGCGGAAGAGGAGAAAGAGCATGCCATGCGCTTCATCAAATACGTCGTGGACGCCGGCGGCCGGGTGGTACTTCCTGCGATCGATGCGCCCCAAGCCAACTTCAAGACGGCGGAGACGGCGATCAAGCTTTCGCTCGACCAGGAAGTGAAAGTTACTCACCAAATCAACGCGTTCGTTGAGCTGGCGCGCGAAGAAAAAGATTACATCACGATCAATTTCCTGCAGTGGTTCCTGGCTGAGCAACTCGAGGAAGTGTCATCAATGGACAATCTTCTCAAGATCGTCCAGCGGGCTTCGGCTAATATTCTTCAAGTGGAAGAATATCTCGCACGGGTGGGTCTTAAACCGATGCCGGGGCCTTCGAACGAGTGATTCTGTAGCCGTCGCTCTGTGGGCGACGCGGGCTCAGCGATGCGCGGATTAGCGCACGGCGCTTCGCATAGCGAAGCAGCTACAGCGGTTTCCTTTTCGCGAGGCGCTTTAGCGCGGCGTGGCGGCGGGCAAACTCATTGAAGGGCATAGCCGGCGAGCCCATTACCTTGGTGTCGTCGGGGACGTCGGCGAGCACGGCGCTCTTGGCGGCGACTTGGACCCGATGGCCAATCTTGAGATGACCGGAGAAACCACTCTGCCCGGCGACGAAAACGTGATCGCCCAATTCAGTGGAACCGGCGATGCCGACCTGCGACACGAGGAGACAATGCTTGCCGATTTTCACGTTGTGTCCGATCTGCACCAGGTTGTCGATCTTCGTCCCCTCGCCTATCACGGTTTCGCCCAAGGCGGCGCGATCGATCGTCGTCCCGGCGCCGATCTCGACGTCGTCCTCGATCCGAACGATCCCGATCTGCGGGATCTTGTGGTGCTTGCCCTCATGCATGGCGAAGCCATAGCCATCGGAGCCGATGACGACGCCCGCGTGGATAATGCAGCGGCGCCCGATGCGCGCGCCGTCATAGATGACGACATTAGGATAAATGATGGAGTCATCACCGATGGTCGTGCCTGCCTCGATGGAGACACTTTGGAAAATAGTCACGTTGTTGCCGATGACGACGTTGTCTCCAATGGTGGCGAACGGCCCGACCGCGACATTCGTCCCCAGCTTCGCGGTCGCAGAAATAGAAGCCAAAGCCGACCGCCCCTTCGGCATCGGGCGCATTGAGAACCAGCGCGTCATGATCCGCGCAATCGCGAAATAAGGATCGGCCACCCGGATCCAGCGCTTGTCATCGCCTTCCATGCTCGCGGGGACCAAAAGGGCGCCGGCCCTGGTTTGATCCAGTTGCGCCGCGTATTTGCGGTTGCTCAGAAAGCTCAATTGCTCTTCGCGGGCTTCAGCGAGCGGAGCCACTGCCGTGACCAGACGATTCCGGTCTCCAGCATACTGGCCACCGACGAAATCGGCGATCTCTCCGAGCGTTACGGAAGGCATGGCTCAGAGTGTATCGGATTGCGAGGAAGAATAAAGGACGCGCAGTCGAGTCGGCGAAAGATTGGCGCGCCATGCTTAACTTTCTGCGGGTGAGGACACCCGCCGCTACACCGGTTTCGCCGCGGGCAGGTAAAAGTCTTGAATACTTTGCGTGCTCCGGCGTTCTATACAGCATGAAATTAAACACATTGTTCAGTTTAGTCGCCGCTGGGACCCTCGCTTTGAGCAGCACTGCGTTCGCCGGCGCCAAAAGCTACCAGGTCACGGGACCCATCATCGAAGTGACCGACAGCATGATTGTGGTCAACAAGGGCAAGGAACGCTTCGAGATCGATCGTGATTCGAGCACGAAAGTGACCGGGGGCGAACTCAAGGTCGGCGACAAGGTGACGATCCAGTACACCATGAGCGCCAAGGAAGTGGAAGTGAAGGCGGACAAGAGCGCGAAGAAAGACAAAGACGCCAAGCCATCCGCCAGCCCAACGGCTGCGCCGAAGAAATAATTCAAGGAGCGGCGGTTTCAACCCGCCGTCGAAAAGAGGGGCGGTCTGCAAAGCGCCCTTCCTTGTGGAGGGACGGCGCCCCGCGCCGTCCCTACCCGGCGGCTATCTCTTGCCGCCCATAAAGCTGCCAAGAAGTCCGCGCACGATTTGGCGGCCCATCTGGCTGCTGGCCGCGCGAAACGCGCTCTTCACCATGGTGGTCGCCATGGAATCATGAATGGCCCCGCGCGGCCCGACCGTCGGCTTGAAGACTGATTCGACCTTCCCAAAAATCGAAGGTTTGGCAGCTTCCGGCGCCGTGGTTCCGGGCACGGTTGCTCCACTTACCGGCGGCGCTCCCGCGCTTTCCGCTTTTTCTCCAGCGCGGGCCTGCAATTTCTCGAACGCACTTTCGCGATCGACCACTTTCTCATAGTGACCCGCGATGCTGGATGATTGAATGATCTGTTTCCTCTGCTCGGGCGTAATCGCGCCGACCTGGCTATGGGGCGGGACGATTTTGGCCCGGTCCACGATTCCGGGTTTCCCTTCCTCATCGAGCATGGAAACGAGCGCTTCGCCTACCCCCAGTTCGGTCAGCACCGTTTCCACTTTGATTTTCGGGTTCTGCCGAAAAGTTTGCGCAGCAGCCGTCACCGCTTTCTGGTCGCGTGGAGTAAAAGCACGGAGCGCGTGCTGCACGCGGTTGCCCAATTGGCCGAGCACAATGTCCGGGATATCGAGCGGATTCTGGCTGACAAAATAAACGCCGACGCCTTTCGAGCGGATCAACCTCACCATCTGCTCGATCTTTTGCTCCACCGCCGGCTCGATGTCGGTGAAGATGAGATGGGCTTCGTCGAAAAAGAAAACGAGCTTCGGCTTTTCCGGATCGCCGATTTCCGGAAGCCGCTCGAAGAGCTCGGAAAGCAACCAGAGGAGGAACGTCGCGTAAACTTTTGGCGACTGTTGCATGAGCTTTTCCGCAGCGAGAATATTGATAACGCCGCGCCCGCTCTGGGTCTGAATCAAATCGTCGAGGTCAAGCGCGGGCTCGCCGAAAAACTTGTCGGCGCCCTGTGTTTCCAATTCCAGCAGACTTCGCTGAATTGCGCCGGCGCTCGCGGCAGAGACGTTGCCGTATTGCGTCTTAAACTGGTCGGCGTTGTCAGCCACGTACTGGACCATTGAGCGGAGGTCTTTCAAATCGAGCAGTAGGAGGCCGTTCTCGTCGGCAATCTTGAAGACCATGTTGAGAACGCCTTCCTGGGTGTCGTTCAAACTGAGGAGACGGCCGAGCAGCAAGGGCCCCATCTCCGAGACCGTGGCCCGCACGGGATGCCCGTTCTCGCCGAAGACATCCCAAAATACGACGGGGCAGGCCTCGCCCTTGAAATCGGAAATCCCCAGCTCCTTCGCGCGCGCGACGACTTTCGGGTTGTTGCCGCCCACCTGGCTCATGCCGGCGAGATCGCCTTTCACGTCCGCCATGAAAACAGGAATGCCCCGCGCGGAGAAATTTTCGGCGAGCGTTTGCAATGTCACGGTCTTGCCGGTGCCGGTCGCTCCGGCAATCAGGCCGTGGCGGTTCGCCATCTTCGGCAGGAGATAGATCGGCTGTTCGCCTTGCGCGATGAGAATCGGGTCGTTCATGGCGCGAACATTACATGCACAGGCGGGCCCGTGTCATTCCCTCTCTGCGGCGTGTGCGCGATCGAAACCATAATCGTTCGGCAATCCACAAAGCTCGACGGCTCGAACCCTGCTAAAAAAGGCGGGCATGTCCTCCATTTCCGCGACGGCTGATGATCCGGCAGGAATACGACCGCTGAGTTGCCTTCCCAAAGCCGGCGTTTCGATCCCCTACAGATTCGGGCTCGCCTTGGTCGCGGTCGCGATGCTGCTGTTGCCGCTGCTTTACCTCGCTTTCGTCGCCTCGGTTGGCTGGGGCCTTTACCTTTTCGCCGTGCGCTGTGTGCCCCCGATCCTGGCGTGGCACTTAGGGATTAGTTACGTCACGCTGGTCGCGATGTTCGTCTGTATCGTTACACCGCTTGCAACAGGCTGCGCTGTCATTTTTTTTCTGATCAAGCCGCTTTTCCGCCGGAGGGACCGTCCGCCGGTTGGAGCAGTGCACAATCCTTCGTTCGACCCGCGGGTGAGCCTTTTTATCGAGGCCGTCTGCCGGGCCGTTGGCGCCCCCGCGCCCTGCCGGATCGAGTTTGATTGCAGCACCGACGCCTCCGCCAGTTTCGCGGGTGGCTGGCGGGGATTTTTGCGCAACCGCCTGGTTCTGCGGCTTGGATTGTCGCTCGTGGGGACGGTTACACAACGCGAGCTGGCCGGCATCCTGGCCCACGAGTTTGGGCATTTCCGCCAAGGAATGGGGATGCGGATGTGCTTTCTCATTCGCGAGGTTAACGGCTGGTTCGCGCGCGTGGTCTACCATCGAGACGACTGGGACGAACGGCTCGAAACGGCCGCTGAATCCCAGCAAAACTGGGTCGGCTTCATGAGCGTTTTTGCGAGCCTTGGGATCCTCATCGCGCGCGCGGTCTTCTGGCTTTTCATGATGGCCGGTCATGGGATTAGCGCCTTCTTGATGCGACAAATGGAGTTCGACGCCGACGCAGTTGAGATCCGCATGGCCGGCTCGGATGCCTTCAAAACGACGACGAAAAAGCTGCTGACGCTTTCCGCGGTACGCGCTGTGGCCGACCGACAAGTCGCCGAGATCTGGCATTTTCATCGCCATCTTCCGGATAACCTGCCGTTTCTCCTTCAACATCACATGCGTAGTGTGCCGGCCGAGATCGCTAACAGCATTGAGATCAATTTGCACCACACCAAAACGGTCTGGTCCGCAACGCACCCGAGTCCAATGGAGCGGATGCAACGCGCGGATGCGATGCGGTGCTGCGGTCAGGAACTACCGGATGCTGATGTGCGCGAGCTCTTCAACAATTTCGAAGAGCTTTGTCGCGGGGTCACCATTGGCCATTACCACAACCTTGGCGTGCCAACGGTCAGCAACTGCCTGATCCCCGTGAAGGTTTTGATTTCCCCAGCGAATCAAACGCCGGCCCGGATTGAAGAGCCCCGTGCAGCTAGGGCGCCGATTCCGTTCGCGTTCGAAGAGCCGCCCGCCTTGCAAGCGACCGCGCGCCAGAGCCAGTTAACCACGGTTGGACAGTAGCGGAACGAAGTCTGCCGATCGGCAGGGTTACTCCACTCCGACCGGTTCAGCCGGCACTTCGAGGGCCGCTGGATCGGGAGGCGTGATATCAACCGGCGCAGGCTCAATCGAGATGATTGCAAAGCGCCGCGTCTCGGCCTCGTCCGACAGCGTAACGACTTCGCCGAGCTTGTGCCCGAGCATGGCTTGACCGATCGCCGTCTGATAAGAAATGATGCCGCGATCCGGATCGCCGTCCCAGGCGCCGAGGATCGTGTAGACCTCTTCCTTGCCGGAATCCGCATCGCGCAGGGTAACGATCGTCCCAATCGAAACCTGGGTGGTATCCGGACTTTCAAACGCGGTTCCCCGCGCGCTATGGAGCGCCGCTTCCAGCTCGGATTTGCGGCGCATGAGCACGGCCTGCATTTCCTTGGCCGCCTTGAATTCGAAATTCTCCCGCAGATCGCCGTACGAACGCGCCACCCCGATTTCCTTGCTGTTCTCGGGGATCTTTTTGTTCACGAGCTCCTCGTATTCGGCTTTCCGTTTGTCGAGGCTGCTCCACGAAACGATAAGCGCGGCCCGCTTCTCTTCCTTTTGTTCGCCGGTGATGACGCTTTCCAGGTCGGGATAGAGCTTGATGATGCGGGCGAGGAGTGAACGTTTCGTCAGCTCGTCGAAGACCGGAGTCAACATCAGGCGGCGCATGGCATCCCGGGCGACGCTGGGTTCCGCTCCGGTAAACATGTCGGGAATTAATTCGCGGTCATCGAGCAGCAGGTCGCGGAGCTTGCTCCCACGGCTGTTCTCGTTGTGCTGATCGCGCTCCAGCGCGGACAAAATCGCTCCGAGCAAATCCGGCGTGACCAGGTCGTGCCATTCCCCGGCGCGCTCGCGGCAGAGCCAGAAGAGCGCTTCGCTGGTGACAGAGTGCTCACGAATTCCGCGGTGCAAAAATGCCCGCAGCTCCGCCTGCTTTCCCGCTTCCGCAAAAACGCGCGGCATCTGGAGGACGGCCCTCGCGTGGTTGCTCTGCATCAATTGCAATCCGCGCACGGTCCAGCCCTCACCGAGCGCGGCCGGGAGGGCATGAAGCACACGGCGCTCTTTCCCGGCCGGCACTTTGGGCAAAATCGTGATTAAGCGAGTTTCCTCCTCGGCGATCAGACGGTTCAAGGTCAGATCCGGGTTGGTCGTCTTCAATTGCGGCGAGCGCTCCAGCAAATCATCGCGCGCCATGACCAGCTCGAAGACCAGCGCCGGATTGAGCCGCTGATTTCGCGCAGCCGCATCCTCGATCGTTTGGATGATCGGCTGCAACTGCGTCTCCGGTTTATCGAATTCGTTCTGAAATTTTATGATCTGATCGAGCGCGGCCGCCTGTTCTTTGGGCTGGCGTGCCTGCTCGAAGAAGGTGATGAGCTCATTCGCGCGCGAGACCTTTTCAGCGCGCAACTGGATGGGCTCGCTCTTCTTGGTCGGGATCAGGAAAAAGCCTTCCTTGTTCAAAATCTTCTTGGTCGAATCCCACCAGCGTTTCCATTCCGGCTCCGTGAAAATATCGCCGAGCATCAACTGACCGATCTGCGTGACAGTGGCGGCGCCGCCCAGGCTTTCGAGCACGTTCCGCATCACCGCCGTCGGATCTTTCTTGATCAGTTCTTTGACGCCCTTGAGGTCGTTCGCCTTTTTCGCCAGAAAATGTTCGGGCGGAATAACCGTCAGATTGTCCGCCGCGTAACTGAGCTGCATCCCATGGGCCTTTTTTCCCGGGAAATCGATCGTGATTTGATTGAGCAGAAGATTCCATTCGGCCACGCGGCCGAAGCCCCAGCTCTTGTGCAAACAAAACGTGCCGGGGGTGAGTTTTTCCAGTTGATCCGCAGCGCGGGCCGTGAGTTTTCCTGATTCTACGAGCTTTTCTAATTCGGCATCCATGCGAGTCGGTCAAGCTACGAAGAACGCCGATCTTGGCGAGTGAAAATTGGATTTTGGGGATAGCTTTCCTGCTCTTGATCGTGATCGCGCTCATGATCCTCACCCAACGCGTCGAGGTCGGGAAAGATCAGGAGCACGATCAGGATCAAGAGCAGGAATTCGCAGGGCTGCTTTGCGATTGCGACGGGGTGCACAGCATGGGACGGTCTGCGCCGTGTCCACGAGCATCTGGTTTTGGATTGCCTTTCACGTGGGCGTTTTTATTGCGCTGGCCGTCGACCTGATCAGCTTCAAACGGCGCGACCGGGAATTGAGCATGCGCGCCGCCGTCCTGCGCAGCCTCATCTGGGTCGTCCTTTCGCTCGCCTTCAATTACCTGGTCTGGCAATCGAAGGGCGACGAAGCCGGCCTCGATTTCCTGACCGGCTACGTCATCGAATACTCGCTCAGCGTCGATAACATCTTCGTTTTCGTCCTCATCTTTACCTATTTTCGCGTGCCCCCCCGGTCGCAGCATCGCGTTCTGGTCTGGGGAATTCTTGGTGCGCTGGTCATGCGCGGGGTCATGATCTGGCTGGGCGTAACCTTGGTGGAACGCTTCCATTTCGTTCTCTACATCTTCGGCGCCTTCCTCGTTCTCACCGGTTTGCGCATGCTTTTCGACCGCGATGCGAAGCTCGATTTCGAAAAGAACTTCTTCATGCGTTTCTGCCGCAAAATGCTGCCGATCACACCCGAGTTTCACGGGCGGCGCTTCGCCGTTCGGGTCCGCGGACGCTTCATGTTCACGCCCCTCCTCCTCGTCCTGATCCTGGTCGACGTGATGGATCTGATCTTCGCAGTCGATTCCATCCCGGCTGTCTTCGCCATCACCACCGATCAGTTCATTGTCTACACGTCGAACATCTGCGCCATCCTTGGGTTGCGGTCGCTTTACTTCCTCCTCGCGCGCATGATGGATCGCTTCATTTACCTCAAGACCGGTCTCGCCATCATCCTCGGTTTCGTTGGCGTCAAAATGATCCTGGCCGATCATTTCCCGATTCGAAACTGGATCTCGCTCATGGTCATTATCGGCGTTCTCGGCGTCACCATCACGGTCTCGATGTTCGCGACCGCAAAGGAGAACCGGATCGCGAATCAATAAAGTTGCGTTTCGTCAGGAGAATCGCTTAGCTGAAAGAAGCCTATGAAAAAGCTGCTCGCCGCTGCGTTTGTCTTCGGCCTCACGACCTCTGCCTTCGCCGATATCCAGGATCCTCCATCGAATGATTACGGCCCGACGCGAAAGCTCGGACGCGGAATTTCGAATGTCGTTTTCGGTGTGGCCGAACTGCCGGTCACCATCGCGCGGATCAATGAGCGCGAGGGGAATTCGGCG
The DNA here is from genome assembly GCA_041167585.1 of Verrucomicrobiota bacterium. Lineage (GTDB taxonomy): Bacteria > Verrucomicrobiota > Verrucomicrobiia > Chthoniobacterales > UBA10450 > AV80. The sequence goes on along the minus strand of JBEEHV010000014.1, from coordinate 127,625 downwards.
GCGCTGGGTTACGGCGTCGTGCGTGGCCTGGGCCGGAGCTGGATGCGGATCCATGCCGGACTATTCGAGATCTTTAGCTTTCCCTTTCCGGTTTATCGCGGGACCTACTATCCGATTCTCCCGCCGCACATTCCATTTATTCACGCCGGATACGAAGAGTTCCCGCCCGAGCTGGGGAACGAATCGAAGTATCCGTACGTGCGGGATTATTAGGCGCGCAAGCGCGTTGCGCGGTCTTGCGCGCTCCTTGGAGCTTGGGAGTTGGTGTTTCCCTGGACCTTGGGATTTGGAGCTGTCTCGCTGACCGCTTTGATGTCTGGTGCTTGGAATTTCTCTGGTGCTTGGAGCTTGGAGCTTGGAGCTTCTAGCCATGCGCACCGCGGAACTGCTCATTCACGACGTCGCCTTTGGGGGCAAAGGCGTTGCGCGCGATGAAGGCAAAGCCGTCTTCATCCCCTTCACCATCGAAGGCGAACGGGTCACGGCGGAAATCGTGCGCGAGAAAAAGCAATTCGCGGAAGGCGAACTGCTGGCAATTCTCGATCCCTCCCCGGAACGAGTAATACCGGCGTGTCCGTACTTTGGACGCTGCGGAGGATGCAGCTACCAGCACATGAGCTATGCGCATCAGCTGGAAGTGAAGACGAAGCAAGTCGAGCAGGCGATGCGCCGAATCGGCCGATTAGCGGCCCCGCCCGTGCAGCCCATGGTCCCCTCGCCTTTGCCCTACGGTTATCGGAACCGCATCACAGTCCACGCGCAGGATAATGTCGTCGGTTTCTACCGGCGCGACGTTCATGAGCTGATGGATATCGAGCAGTGTCCCATCGCCGCACCGGAGGTGAATGATTCCCTGGCGCAACTCCGGACCCGGCAAGTGCGCGACGGCCATTACACCTTGCGCGCGCACTCCGGACCGCGCGTCTTCGCGCAGACGAACGATGCGGTCGCTGAGATATTGGCCGCCCGGATCGCCGACATCCTGGCGCCCCAAGAGAACAAACTTCTGATCGACGCGTTCTGCGGCGCTGGATTTTTCTTGAAGCGACTCGCGCCGAAATTCGAACGCGTGGTCGGCATCGACTGGGATCGGTTTGCGATCGAAGCCGCGCAGAAAGATGCCGCGGCGAATGAGAGCTACATTTCCGGCGACGTTACGTCAGAGTTACGCTGGCTCCTCGAGAAGAGCGACCTCGCGGAAACGGCGCTGATCGTCGATCCGCCCGCCACGGGCCTCACCGCCGAAATGCGCCGCGCCATTCTCGACTCACCGCCGCGCACGATGCTCTACGTCTCCTGCAATCCACCGACGCTCGCCCGCGATCTCGCCGACCTGCAATCGCGCTTGTCCGTCATCTCGATTACGCCTTTCGACATGTTTCCGCAGACCGCCGAAATCGAGGCGCTCGTGCATTTGCAAGCTCCAAACAGCAAGCTCCAAGCTCCAGAGAAGCTCCAATAACCAAGCTCCAAACCCCAGGGCGGGACGCCTCCCTCTGAAGTTTGGAGCTTGATGTTTCTTTGGTGCTTGGTGCTTGGAATTTGGAGCTTCCGCGGCGTTGAGCCGCGGTCATTCCGCGCGCAATGCTTCAACCGGATTCAAATGCGTCGCACGCCGCGCCGGAAACAGACACGCGATCAATGCCGCCAGCGCCAGCACTGCCGCGGTGGCACCCAGCAACACCGGATTATACGGCGACGTTTTGTAAAGCTGCGTTGCAACCAGCTTCCCAAGGCCGATCGCCACCACGAGCCCGACGACCAGTCCAAAAATCACGGGCATCATTCCCTGCTTCACCACCAGCCGGAGGACATCACGCGTTTGCGCGCCGAGCGCCATTCGCACGCCGATCTCGCCTGTGCGCTGTTCGACCGTGTAAGCGACCGCGCCGTAAATCCCCACCGTCGCGAGCAACAACGCGACGCCGGCGAAGACACCGAGCAGCGTCATCATCAGCTTCGCCTGGCCGAGGGCCTGCGTCATAATGTCGGAAACTGGTTGAGGCTGAACAAGCGCCAGCCCAGGATCGATCGTTTTCAAAACTGCCTGCACTGATTTTGTCACAACCTCCGGCGGTAACGGACTGCGCACCGTAATCGTCAGGAACGGGAAGTTCTCCTGCGCAATTGGCCGATAGAATTCCATGTCGTTTTGCTGATCGAGACGCACCGATCGGACATCGCCCACGACGCCGACGATTTCGACCGGCACGCTGCCACTCGTAATCAGCAGCGTCTTGCCGATAGGATTTTCATTACCGAAAACCGTCTTCGCGCCGGTCGCGCTAATCAGAACGACGTTCGGATGATCGGTCACGTCCTGCTCATTGAAATCGCGGCCCGCGAGGAGCGGAATGCCGAGGGTGCGAAGATAGCCGGGCGCGATGTCGTTCGAAGGCGCACCCTTGCGCTCGGGGACAGGGAGAACGTTGCCATCCGCACGCGTATAAAGCGTCGCGAAGCCACCGCCGAAGAGGGGAAATCCGCCGCTGACTGACGCTTCCTGGACGCCAGCCGTGGCGCGGAGGGAGTTGATCATCTGGTCGGCAAAACGGTTACGCGCCGCCGCATCCGGATATTGCGCCTGGGGCATGACAGTCAAAGCGACCCAAAGTTTTTCGGGCTTAAAGCCCGGGTCTTGATGGCTGAGCCTCACGAAGCTGGCGATGAGCAATGATGCCCCTGCGAGCAAAGTAACCGAGAGGGCGACTTGCGCGCCGACCAGCAATTTACGGAAACGCTGTTGCCGGACACTGCCCGAGGTACCGCGGCCCCCTTCCTTGAGCGCATCCACCATGTCCGCGCGGGAACTCTGCAACGCGGGATACAGACCCATGACCAGGCCGGTGAGGAGGGAAAGTCCAATCGTGAAAGCGAGGACCGGGAATGAAAGAGCCGTCGCTGTCCCGACCTCAATCGGAAGGAAGTTTGACGCGAGTCTCGGCACCAGGGGTACCAATTGCCAGGCCAGGGCCGCCCCGAGAATTCCAGCAAGCAGACTGACCAGCACGCTCTCGAATATGAAAAGGCGCAACACACTCGCCCGCGATGCGCCGAGAGCCATGCGCAGTGAAATCTCGCGGCGCCGACCGCTAAATCTGACCAGGAGCAGGTTCGCGACGTTACTGCACGCAATGAGCAGGACGAACGTCACCGCCGCTAACAGCGTGGCGAACCCGGGCCGAAGATTTTCCGTCACCGCTTCGGGCAGCGGCTTAGCCACCGTCCCCGATTTCGCATCGATCTTTTCGGAATATTGAGTGCGATAACTGTCACCGAGCACCACGAGGGCGGCCCGGGCCTGCTCAACCGTAAGGTTCGGTTTCAATCGTCCCACCGCCCGGAGGAAGGCCGTCCCGCGCATCATCCGCTCATGCGAGAAACCCGGAATGAGAAACGGCTTCGTGGTCCAGATATCCGCGTTTGGTCCGCTCCACGAAACGGGCATCGTCGGAATCACGCCGACAATGGTGTGGGCCACGCCATCGAGCGTGAGGGCGCGTCCGATCACGTTGGGGTCGCTCCCGAGCCGCGCTTTCCAAAATCGCTCCGTGACCACTGCCACATCGGCGCCTTCCTCTTCCTGCGGCAGAAAAGTGCGGCCGCGGGTCGCGCGCAGGCCCAGCACATCGAAGTAATTGGCCGTCGTTTTGAAAAGCGGGACCTGGAACGGATCGCCCAATCCCGTCACCGTGGTGGCCAGCCCGTTTTCAGCCGCGAATCCATCGAAGACCTGTTGTCCATCGCGGAAATGGATGAAGCGCGGCGCCGAAAGCGGAAAATCAACGGTCTGCTCTTTGAAGTGCGAAAAGACCTGGAGCACGCGCGCCGGTTCCTGGAACGGCAGCCCTTTTAGAAACAGATCGTTGATCAGCGAAAAAATCGCCGTGTTCAGCCCGATCCCAAGCGTGAGGGTGATCACCGCCAGGAGCGTGAACCCCGGTGTTTTCCGCAATTGGCGCAACGCGAAACGAAGGTCTGTCATCATATGGTTAGAGGGTTACGGGTGAAGAGGCCGTTAAAATTAGGATGCGCCAATCGGCGTCATTGGATTCAAAGATTTAACGCCACCTCGTCGAGGAATTGTCTATCTAGAATCACTCAGGACGAGGAATTGCCCCTTTGACGCTGAAGCGGCCGCAACGCGAATACGTTCGAAGTGCTTTTCGAGAGTAGGCCGGTGATTTGTCCAGAGCTCCAACATCGCGATGCGTCGACCCTGCAGGTTTTGCTGATGCTGGAAGTTCTTATCGGCAACGATGAGCAAATCGAAACCTTCGGCTTCGGCGCGATCGAGCAAATCCCCATTACTGACGCCCTGCCAGCCTTTCTCAACGGACGTTGAAACTTCATGACCGCTCAGCGCGATTCGCACCTGAACTGGAACCGATTCGTCGAGAAGAATCTTCACATGACGACTTCATGTTCGATCCGCTCCTGACCAAGGCGGAGGACGTTCGTCGCCTGTTCTCGATTAACGGAGGGGAAGCTTTCCACAAAATATTCAAGGGAAAGACCGTCGGACAGATAATCGAACAACGTGCGGACTGGGACGCGCGTCCCTTTGAACACAGGGGTGCCATTGAGGATTTTCGCGTCGCAGCTGACGAGGGATTCCGCAGTCATTGCAGGAGCGTTAATCTATCACAGGAAAGTTGTGAATGAAGCCCCATCGGCGACTCTGCCAGAAGTCTGGCAATGCAAGCCCTCTGCACCCTGCGGCGCGCGATTTTCGAATCCGAATCCAATAGACACAGCGTTATGGATTGGAGTGCTATATCCGGCGATGGCTCCACCAGGCCCCAACCCGCAAATTACCCTCGACGACAGGCAGCGCCTCGACGCGGTTCTGCAAACCGGATTGCTCGACACGCCACCGGAGGAAAGCTTCGACCGGCTGACCAGGCTGGCGGCGAAATTACTCGGCGTGCCGACAACGTTTATCTCGCTCGTGGATCAGGACCGCGATTTCTACAAGAGTTGCTTCGGCTTTGGCGAACCGCTGGCCACCACGCGCCAAATCGAAGGCCGCACCTTCTGTCATCACGCCATCGTCTCCTCCGCGCCGCTCATCATTGACGACACGATGGAGCACCCTGGTTTCCGCGAAATCCCGACGGTGCAATCGCTCGGCGTGCGCGCCTACGCGGGCATTCCGCTCATTACCGATGAGGGGAACGCCATCGGCAGTTTTTGCGCGATCGATTTCGCCCCGCGGGCCTGGTCGTCGCTCGATGTCGAGATCCTCACGGAGCTTGCGGCTTCGGCCATGCGTGAAATCAAATTGCGTTCCGCTGTGCGCGACGCGGAGACGCATGCGCGCGCCGCACAGGATGCGGTGCGATCGCGCGAGGAAGTCCTCGCGGTGGTCGCGCACGATCTTCGCACTCCGCTAAACTTCATCAAGATGGGCGCGCAACTGGTCGCGGAAGCGCCGGCCGCGGAAGAGAACGCGCAGCTCCTCCAACGCGTCCAGGGCGCAGTGGATCTGATGAATCTGCTGATCGAAGACTTGCTCGAAGTGGCCAAGATCGAAGCCGGCCGGATGGTGATCAATCCCAGGCCTTTGAGCGCACAGACCCTGGTCGACGATGCGATCAAAATGTCCGAGCCGCTCGCCCGCCGCTATCAGGTCCGGTTAGAGGCCGAGTTCGAAGCAGGCCTCCCGCTGGTGCTCGCCGATTACGAGCGCGTTCTGCGCGTTTTCTCGAACCTGATCGTCAACGCGGTGAAATTCAGCGGCGAAACCGGCCACGAAGTGCGCGTGACCGCGGAACGCGGCGATGGGACGGTTCGCTTTTCCGTCATCGATTCCGGTCCTGGCATTCCCGCGGACGCACTGGAAAGAATTTTCGATCGCTTCTGGCAGGCGGACTCGGCCGATCGTCGCGGCGCGGGCCTTGGTCTCGCCATCGTGAAAGCGATTGTCACGGCGCACGGCGGGACCATCGCCGTTACCAGCACAGTCGGCCAGGGCAGCAACTTCCACTTCGATCTCCCCGCCGCTCTTTGACCCCCCGTTGTAGAGTCGGGTGTCCCCACCCGATCGGGTTTCCCCACCCGAATTCTCCCAAGCTCGCGGAGCGCTAGTCCACCATCCGCCGTTCAACGCTTAGAACGGAGAACTTCGCGTTGCGATTCGAGTCGTTGATAGACCTCGTCCAACCATTGCCTCGTGAGAGCGCGCAGTTCCGGCGAGGCCGATTCGCGCCGGGCCTGACTGTCCGCCGCGAAAGGCATCGCGGGATTTTTGGCATTCCACTGCGCCGCGCCGAACATTTTCGCTGTTTCGTCGGGGGAAAATTCAACCTTCCAGTGTCTCAATAGTTCCGGCCAGATGGCGGCGGGCAGTTGCCGGTAATTGACCAGTTTTCCGTTGCCGGACTGCGCGTGCTTAAGCGCCGTCTCGCACACTTTCGCCAGGACCCGCGCGCAGTATTCGGTGAGTTCCATTCGCCCAACCGTGTCCGCATCCCAGCCGAACAAAGACGGCGGCAAAACCCCCGGCATCATCTGCCCACTCGGTTCTTTCTCCGCGGACGCCATCACTTCGATCGGTTCGCGATAGAGAAAAATCCACGGCACGCCGGGAAAGGCCCGTTCCAGCAGCGGCAGAAGCATCGCGTGCCAGCAGTCGAACTTAATGAAAAGGTTTTTCTCCGCCGGTTGCCGGCGCCAGGCCAGAACGCTCACCAGCCATTGCAGCCATTGCAGCCATTGCACTCGCTGTTCTTCCGTGATGGCTAGGTTGCCAAAATCGAGTCGCAAAAGATCATCGATCGGCCCGGCTTCGGAGAGGACAATATTGGCCGGCGCGACCGCGAGCATTTGCGAAAGCAAAGTCGAGCCGCAGCGGGACATGTGGAAAATGAATCCTGTGGGGCACACGGTCGGCTGGGTACGGACGATTTCGCCCAGGTCTGCCAGCGGCGTTTGATGGCGGAAAAGCACATCTGCCGGATGCCGCACGCACGGGGCAATGGTTTGCGCGAAGAAGGGCTCGGTAAATCGCCGCGCGCCGACATGCCCCCAATCCACCATTGCCCTCCTCTCGCTCCAGTAGAGGCGCATCGGGACCCAGCCGGAAAAATCTTTCACAACCACCTTTCCAGCCATGCGCGCCGGCGCTCGCGCAACACTTCGGCCACCACCACTTCGGTGAAGACACATCCGCGCTCAGCGCCCAATCGCACGGCGAGCGCCGCAAAATCCTCTGGAGGAGCCGCGCGCAGTTGCTCGTGCAATTTTGGATCCGCCAGGACCAATTCACCGAATCGCTCCAAATTTTCCCGCTCGTCCACTCCTTCCATGAAGGCCACGGATTTTGATTACTTGCCGCCGCTTTGCAAGGTTCGCGCTGTAACTTCTGTGCGCCATCCGCCATTCGGCACTCGCCGGTCCTCACTCTCTTCCTTGAATTGACATCCGCTCCTCCCGGCGGGTAAAACATCGAACGGAGCTCACGCTGCTCCGCCTAACGCAAGAAAGGATCTGCCATGAAAAAATGGTTCTTCGACGCCGATTATCTCCAGGCCTGCAACTGCGACTACGGATGTCCGTGCGAATTCTCCGCGCCGCCCACCACCGGTTCCTGCCACGGGGTCGGCGTCTGGCGCATTGAACGCGGGCAATACGATGGCGTCTCGCTGGACGGCACCGGTCTCGGCTTCGCCGCGAAATGGCCCAAAGCAATTCACGAAGGCAACGGCACCGTCTGCCTCTTCGTCGATGAGAAAGCTTCTCCGGAACAGCGCGACGCGTTGCTCCAAATCGGTTCCGGCGCGGCCGGCGGTCTCCCGTTCGAGATTCTCGCCACCACCTTCAGCACCCTGCTCGAGCCGCGTTTCGTCCCGTTCGATTTCAAGCTCGATGGTCTGCAAAGCTCCGTCCGCCTGGGCGACGAACTTCGGATCGCGCTCGAGCCGATCAAGAACCCGGTCACGGGCGATCCGGAACAGGTCGCCGTCGACCACGGCACCGGCTTCATTTTCAAGAAAGCCGAGTGCGCCTCCGCCCGCGAAGGCTTCGTCGCGCTGGACGAGATGAAGTTTTCCTATCCCGACAAAGCCGGCTTCGTCGCGCGCATTCATTACGCGAACTGAGCCGCGCCCGATGAGCGCGACTGCTTCCAGCCCGCACCGCGAGCGTTGGATCATCGGCGCCGCGCTGGCCGGCATCGCGGCGGTCGCGTGGGCTTACATGATCCATGAAGCGCGTGGCATGAATGTGCGCGGCGTTTGCGAATGTCTCGGTATGCCGATGGGCAGCGGTCCGCTCGCCGGTTGGTCGGCTGGTTCGCTGCTCCCGCTCTTTCTCATGTGGGCCGGAATGATGGTCGCGATGATGTTGCCCAGCGCCACGCCGATGATTCTCACTTTCGCCGCAGTGAGAAGGAACCGTCGCCGGCAAGGGCGGCCTTACGTTCCGGTGACCATTTTCGTTCTTGGTTACGTCGCGATCTGGACTGCATTCAGCGCGCTGGCCGCGCTCGCGCAATGGATCCTGCATCGGCAGGCGCTTCTTTCGCCCGCGATGACAACCAGCAGCGTCTGGCTGGGCGGCATTCTGCTCATTGCCGCCGGCATTTTTCAATTCACTCCGCTCAAGCACACCTGCCTCGCGCATTGCCGCGCCCCGCTCGAATTCATCATGACGCGCTGGCGGGAAGGCGCGGGCGGCGCGTTCCGGATGGGCCTTGAGCACGGCCTCTACTGCACGGGCTGCTGCTGGGCCTTGATGGGTCTGCTCTTCGTCGCCGGCGTCATGAACATCTTCTGGATTGCCGCGCTCTCGTTGCTGGTCGGCCTGGAAAAATTGGTCCCGCGCGGCTTCTGGCTCAGCTCCGCCACCGGTGTGACTCTGACCGCGTGGGGCGCATGGCTCATCGCCGGATCGTTCCGTTAACGAGCGCTCTCGATCGCGGCCTGCGCTCTTTGCACCATCGCGACCGCGGCGATCAGGATGATGGCGGCAACAATTTGGTGGGCGTGGAGCGCCGCGTGAAAAAATCCCCAGGTGATGCAGACAGCCGCGAGCGTTTGCATCATTTCGAAATAGCCGGCGGTCGAGGCGCGCGTCAGGCGCAGCCCCTCGAAGTAGAAGAAGAGCGGAATCGCCCCGGAGATTGAGGAGAGCAGGACGAGCGCGCCGATGGCGGTGCCGGGATGAGCCTGGGCCGGGGCAGGCCAGAGCGATGCGCCCTTGAGTTTCCCGTACGCGAGAAGGATGCACGTCATGCAGACGAGCCCGACCACGATCCGCAGACAGGCGGCGACCCGCAGCGGCATGCCGATCATGACTCCGCGCCCGGCTACGGTGGAAAGTCCCCAGAAAAGCGCGCAGATCAGCGCGTAACCAGTGCCGAGGTTAAGCCCGGCTTGGGCAAACGAAACGCCGATCAGCGTCGGGTGTTCCACCGAGAGAAACATGCCGGCCACGATCGCGATGCCGGCATAAAGGAAAAACCGCGGAGTGAGCCGGTCCCCAAAAATCAGGAAAGCGCCCAGGGTGGAGATCACCGGCTGGATATTCAGGATCACGTTCACCACCGTCGGGTTGCCGTTTTTCAAGGCGAGAGTGAAAAAGATCGTGCCCACGGCCGAGCCGGCGAATCCGGAGAAGAGGAGAAAGCCCCAGCTCCGCTTGTCGATCTTGCGAATTTCGCCGAGCTGCGGAAGCAGGATGGGCAGAAGCATCAACAGGATGAGGACGTGCTCCCAGAAAACGATCACATCCGCGTCGAAAAGATCGTTGAGCGGAATGCGCCACGCGCTCTCGGTTCCCCACAACGCCGCGCCGAGACCTACGAACCACGGTCCGTAGTTGGAGCGGCTGGCGACGGCTTTGTTCACGCGACTCTTTTAGTGTCCGCGCGCGAACGCGTCAAAACATGTCCGTTGAAGTTCGCTCCATCACGAGCGTGACCTTGCTGCCGTGAGTGCTAAACAGGGGATGTGATGTTTACGTGTCTTCGCTCCAAGGTTGCTCTCGTCGCCCGCGCGAGCGCGCTGCTGCTCGCCGTCTCTGCGCCTTCCACCGAGGCAAGGCTCTGGGGGAACGACGCGGTCCTCGCCACTTCCGATCACGACCCGGCTTTGACGACGGCCCTCGTTCAACTCGCTCCCAGTGTTAATCCCGACGAAGCCCGGCGCGTCGCCTTCACTGCCTACACCACGGGCCGGCAGCTTGCGGCCGAATGGCGGATGGTGCGGCCGGCGACCATGCAAAGCTTTCTTATCCACATCGGCGCAAGAAAAGCCGGACACTGTTTTCAATATGCCAATGAGCTCCTGCTTCGGTTGGATGCGCTGAAGCTGCGCACGCTCGAGTTACATTGGGCCGAATGTGCTCCGGGAAATTTCGACGAGCACAACGTCATCGTCGTTACGGCCAGGGGGCAGCCCTTTGATCAGGGCATTCTTTTCGATAACTGGCGGAAGTCCGGACGTTTGGTCTGGGGACCAGTCAGGGATGACTTCCCTTTCCGGTGGGGGGAAAACAAAGCCGAACTCTCCAACCGCCTGCAACATCCCCGTCACTACTCGCGCATCATCCCGCACTTAGAGCATGAGCGTCACCCAAGTCCACCGAAGAAGGTCCCCCCTTCTGACCTCTGACCTCTGACCTCATCACGGGGCCATTGACTTCGCATTAGCCCGTCGGGTGCACCGAAGCTGTGCAACGACTCGAACGCGCGTTAAGCTGCTACCGGCATTTCGTCGCAGGTTCTACCGCCGAGCAGCCGGCCGTGAGATCCTTTCGGACCCCTCCCAAACGTTTGAAAAAGAAAGGTTCGGAGCGTCACTTCCCCATCACGGTCCCACTGAGGGCCGTTTTGCCATCTGATTTCAGATCGACCTTGAGCGGAGCAGGCGCGGCCTTCGCGTTGGAGGGCGCCGCGGGGGATGACTTCGTAATGCTGCCGCCCACTGCACCCTCGACCGTGATCTTCAACGGTTCCTTGGCAGCGACAGTGATCGTATAGGAGCCCGCGGGCTGGGCCGTGAAGCTAAAGTGGCCCGCGCTGTCGGTCGTAGCGCGAGCTGCGGCACTGCCACCGGGAGTCCTTCCAAGTTTGACATCGATGCCAGCGATTGGGGCACGTCTGATCGTTTCCTTCTCATCAGGATCTTGGTTTTGCTTCGGAGTTTCGGGCTTCGCCGGAACTGTCCGTTCCTTGGAAAATTTCGAGACAGTTGGCGGCGCACCAAAGCCCGGGCGCTGTTGGTTAGAACGGCCGTTGGGACCCTCTCCTTTAGCCTCAGTGACGATAAGGTTTCGTCCGCTGAACTCCTTCCCGTTAAATTGCTCAATGGCCTTCAGGCCTTCTTCCCTGGTCGCCATGACAACAAAAGCAACCCCTTCTGGCCTTCCGGTCGCCTTATTCATAACTACCTCTACGCTCACGACAGTGCCAGCCTGTGAAAAAAGTTCACGCAGATCATCTTCATTGCTGGTTTGATAACTTAGGTTGCCCACATACAACTTCATCTGCGCGTGAGCGGAACTGGAGGATAAAACTACCAGGGCGACGAGAAAGATCGCGGCTCTCATAAACCTACAGAACTTATTTCCAGTTAACATAATCTTTGGTTGGGATTGGCCCTGAGCCGATCGATGGATGCGGAAAAAAGGGTGGTTGAATTTGGTCATAAGATAATCCCTGATGAGGTGGATAGGACGCGCGGAGTCTGAGCAGATGGGTAGCGCGGCACAAGCACGAAGAATCGACAACGGTTGATCCACAGACGCTGTCGGTCTCCGATTAGCACAGACATAATCTGCGCGAATCTGCGAAATGTGCGGCAGACAATCGCCCTAGTAAACGTCGAGGTCGTGAGCAGACACGACTTTGCCGGGGTAATGCTGGCGGATCTCTTGTAACAATCCTTCTTCGGTATCCTTCGGGCCGCCGAATAACATTTGGTGGTAGAGCACGAGCAGCTTCGGCTTCGCTTTCGTCGCCAGCTCGGCCAGCTCTTTCGTGGAGGTATGGAAGCTGGTGATGTATTTCCGCCAATCGGCCTCGCTCTCATCGTAACCGGTCTGGCTGTAAACTTCGTGCAACAGGACATCGCAACCGTCGCAGTTCTCGATCACGCTCGGGCTCGGTGAGCAATCGCCCGAAATTACGATCACTTTGTCGGGCGTCTCGAACCGGTAGCCATAAGCTTCTTTCCATGAGCCGTGGTGCACGGGGAAAGCTTTCACAGTTACATTGTCGTCCTTGTAAACAACGCCCGGCTTGATCTCGTGCGCGTTGACCTTGTAGCCGGTCTGGTTGCCGTGCTCCAGGCCGTTGATGCGAAGGTCGATGTCTTCGCGGTAAGCCAGCAGGATGTGATCGGTCATGGCTTTGAGTCCGGCCGGGCCGAAGACTTCTAGCGGCTCCTTTCTCCTCATGACCCAAGGAGTCAGGATAAGATCCGGGTAACCCACGGTGTGGTCTGAGTGCAGGTGAGTAAGGAAAGCTGTCTTGAGTTTCGCGAGCGCGAGCCCGGACACTCCTTTCCGGAAGGCCGCGTTAGCGCGTCGGACGACGCCCGGACCGAAGTCGACCAGGTAGGGCGTGTCGTTAACTACCACTGCGACGGATGGACCGGAGCGATCCGGGTCGGCGGAAGGATTTCCTGTGCCGAGCAGCACGACTTGCGTGCGAGGCTGCGGCGCGGTCCGCGTGGGAGCGGGTGTTTGCGCGAGACCAGCGAGAGGCGGCAAAGACAACAGCGATATCGCCGAGAGAACGAACGTAGATGGGACGATTCGTTTCGCCGATTTCAAGCTATCTCCCTTAGACGCTGTGATCCGGTGGTCCGGAGGCGTGGCGGTGGAACACACGTTCGGCGAGACGTTCCAGCGGGCGGCCTAACAATAACAAAAAGACAGTGAGAACAACGGTGGTTCCGAGCACACCCCAGTAACCGAGGCCGCACACGAGACCGAGCACGGCGCACATCCAAATGGTCGCTGCCGTAGTCAGCCCGGTGACGTGCCCGAGAGGATCGCGCATGATTACACCGGCACCGAGAAAACCGACTCCAGTCAGGATACCTTGAACGACGCGGCCAATGGCGTTTTGGTCGGCACCTAACGAGCCGTTGGGCGCTTTGAGCACGATGACCGCCGCGACGGCCGCGCCGAGACTAACCAGTGCGTGAGTGCGCAGGCCGGCCGCCTTGCCGTGCAACTCGCGATTCAACCCGATGACGGCGCCGACCAGCAGCGCGGCCCCGAGGCGCAAAGCTGTTTCTTCGTTGCCGCCTAGCACCATGCCGGCCATTGAGCCGCAACATCGCGGCTTAAGGCAAGCCTTTTGGATCGACGCGCAACCGCATCACCGGGAGCGCGGATAGAAATTTTCTGACAGAATGAACAAAATGTTGAGAATGAATTCAGAGCCGCGGGTCGTACCCATTTTGTAAATTCTGTCTATTCTGTCCAAAACCCCATACCTTGCGCGAAATGGACGCGGGCGATTGGGCATCATTGAACGACCAGGAACTGCTCGAGCGTCGTATCTCCAAACTCGACCTGCGCCTCGAGGGCTCGGGCATAGAGCCGCTGATCCGGCAGCTCTACGAAGAGCTTTCGGCCAAAGGTCTGCTGTTTCATCCGCCGTGTCACATCGGCGATGAATGGTTCGTGCCGGTCGGCGTCCCGGCGATTTTCGTGCCGTTCTTTCTCGTCCACGACCGGCTCCGGGCGCTGGAGAAAACGATGATGCTGGAAGTGGAAGGCGGAACACGCGAGTGGTTCATGAAACTGATCCGGCACGAAGCGGCGCACGCTTACGCCTACGCTTATCGGCTTCCCAAAAAGAAAAAATGGCAGGCGGCATTCGGGCAAACATCGCGCGATCAGACCCCGGACGTTTATCACCCCCAGCCCTTCAGCCGCAGCTATGTGGTGAATCTCGACGACTGGTATGCGCAGAGCCATCCCGACGAAGATTTCGCGGAAACCTTTGCGGTCTGGCTTACGCCGGGGCTCGATTGGCGGACCCGTTACGCGGGCTGGAAAGCGCTGCCGAAACTGGAATACGTGGATGAGCTCATGCGTTCGCTCGCGGGCAAGCCGCCGGTGCACACGCCGGAATATCGCGCGGCCGATTACGATTGCCTGAACCTCAAGCTCAAGACCTACTACGCGCGCAAACGCAAGCTCTACGAAGATACTTACCCCGATTTCTACGACGCCGATTTGCGAGAACTTTTCGCCGCGCCGTCAGGAATAACCGCGAGCAGATATCTCCGTCTGCGGCGCCGGCGCCTGATGAATTCCGTCTGCCAATGGACGAATGAGAAGAAATTCCGGGTCAACAAACTCCTGGTTCGGCTGACCGAACGCTGCGATCAACTCGATCTTCATGTGCTGAACGACGATCCGGAGCAGGATTTTCGGGTTACCTCTTTCATCACGACGCTGGTGATGAATTATCTCTTCACCGGGAAGTTCAAGCGCACCAAATAATTTGAAAAAGAAACTCAAAGTCCTCGCCCTCTTCGATGCCGTGCGCCCGACGAAGATCGACCAGGATCTCAGCGCGGAGATGAAGACGCCGGATTGGAAGACGGAGGCGAACGTGCTGGCCGCACTCGAAGGTCTCGGTCACGCGGTCGAGCATCTCGCCATCTTCGACGATCTGGATCTGTTGCGGCAAAAAATCGAGAGCTTTGCGCCGGACGTCATTTTCAATCTCGCGGACCAGTTCAAGAACAACCGCGGCTTCGATCAGAACATAGTCTCGGTGCTCGAGATGCAGGGTGTGCCTTTCACCGGTTGCGGCGCGACCGGCCTGGTTCTTTGCAAGCACAAGGGGATCTCGAAAAAGATTCTGGGCTACCACCAGATCCATGTCCCGAACTTCGTGGTCATCCCGCGCGGCCAACGGATCGCCCGGCTGAAGCGGCCTAAGTTCCCGCTCCTGGTCAAGCCGGTGAAAGAAGAAGCGTCCTACGGAATTTCGCAGGCCTCGTTTGTCACGAGCGACGAACAGTTCCGCGAACGGGTGGCGTTCATCCACGAGAAACACGACGCGGACGTGATCGCGGAGGAATACATCGAAGGCCGCGAACTTTATGTCGCGTTGATGGGGAATCTGCGGCCGCACGTGTTTCCGATCCGGGAGCTGATCTTCCGCGAAGTGCCGCCGAACGAGCCGAAAATCGCGACTTATCGCGCGAAGTGGGACGAGGAATATCGCAAACGCTGGGGTCTGGAGAACCAGTACGCGGAGCTAGAGCCTGCGCTGGCCGCGCGGATCGAGCAGACCTGCAAACGGATCTACAGCCTGCTCACGATCGAGGGTTACGCCCGCATCGACCTGCGGCTCACGGCGGCGAACGAGGTCTATTTTATCGAGGCAAATCCCAACCCAATCCTGGCCGAGGATGAAGACTTCGCGCAATCGGCGGCGAAAGCGGGCCTGGCTTATCCGCAGCTCATCGACCGGATCATTCGGCACGGGATGAGGACGGTGCGGGGATGAAATGAATGACGAATGACGAATGACGAAATAGAAGGGACTGAAGGTCCATTTCTCTCGATCATCGTGCCGGTGCTGAATGAGGCGGCGTTGATCGAAAACTTCCTCGGACATGTCCGGTCGATAACACCGGACGCGGAGATCATTGTGGTCGATGGCGGCAGTACGGACGGGACAGAGTTAATCGCGGACCGAATGGCTGATGTTGTGATCGTGGCGAAGCGCGGGCGCGCTTCGCAGATGAACGCCGGCGCGGCGCTCGCGCGCGGCGAGGTCCTATGGTTTATCCACGCCGATTTGCGCTTGCCGAAAAACGCCTCGCTCGAGATGGGCCGGGTGCTGGCCGATTCGCGTGTCGCAGGGGGATGTTTTCGACTGCGCTTTCCGCCGCGCCCACTCGTGTATCGGGTGAGTGATTCGCTCGGGAACCTGGGCGTGGAGACGTTCGGGTTCGCGCTTGGGGATCACGGAATTTTTTGTCGGCGAGCCGCATTCGAGCGCGTTGTCGGATATCGTGACGTTCCTCTCTTGGAAGACGCGGAGCTCTACCGCGCACTTCATCAACGCGGCCGCATGGTTCAACTTGGGAGCGAGATTCGATGCAGTCCCCGAGCCTACGAGATTCACGGGCCGCATCGCACCACAGCCATCCACTTTCTCATTCTCGCTCTCTATGTTCTGGGTCTTCCCATCTCAGCGCTGCATCGAATCTACCAGCGCTTTCGTCGCATGGACTCTTTCCGCGTTCTTGACGCGAGCAATGCAAGAAGGCAACACTCGCGGCCTCACCGAAGTAAGAACTGTTCGAATGAAACGGGTAGTCCAATTCCTGAGCGCGACGGTTCTGGCGAGTGTGGTCTCAGCCAGCGAGCCCCCTACCCCGCCGCTCCCTGAATCTCGGGTCAAGATTTCCGGCTTCTTCGATGTCGGGATCACGGTCAATCCCGGCACTCCGCAGGATAACCAGAACTTCGGCCGGCTTTTTGACGATCGCGCGAACGAGCCGCTGCTAAACCAGGTGGGAGTCGACGTCGAGCGGGCGCTCGTGCCGCAGGCGGTGCAGTTCGACTGGGGTTTCAAGGTCCAATTTATGGTTGGCAGCGACGCACGTTTCACCCATTCCCTCGGAAGGTTCGACCGAACCTCGAACGCGACCATCCAGCCTGATCTGACCGAAGCGTATCTGAACCTGCAGTTCCCCTTCACGTCGGAAACCGGACTCAATCTCAAAATCGGCAAGTTCGCCACCCTCGAAGGCGTAGAGACGGTCGATCCGCGCCCGAACTTTTTCTACTCGCATAGCTACATGTTTAATTTTGGAGTTCCGGGCACTCACACCGGGCTTCTGGGAACATTTCACCTGGCCAACTGGTTCGATCTCTACGCCGGAATCACGCGTGGCGTTAGTACGAGTGTCGACGATAACAACGACCGCCCCGCATTTCACGGCGGGATCGGGTTCAGTCTGCTCGATGGCCAGTTGACCGCTCTCGCATCGACCCACATCGGGGCGGAGACCCCGGGAGACAACGAGCATAAACGTTATCTCAACGACCTAACGATCACCGCGAAGCTTTCCAAAAACCTCACGTCGATCACGGAACTGAACTACGACTACGATGCGGCGGCGGACGCGACCGGCTACGGCATCGCGCAATACTTCACCTACTCGATCAACGACCTCTTTTCAGTCGGGGTGCGCGCTGAGATTTGGCGAGACGCGGACGCCTTCTACGTAGCTTCCTTCGCCGATAACGACGATGCGCTCGATGGACTTCGCGGCGGCGCGGTCACGCTCGATCCTCGCACGGTGAGCGGGGGCCGAACTACATACGGCGCGGTAACTCTGGGATTGAACATCAAGCCCCCTATGGCGAAACCCGTGGCAAGTTTGGTTATTCGTCCTGAACTGCGTTTCGATCGCGCCCTCAACGGCACGCATCCGTTTAATGACTCCAGCGACCGCGACCAATTCACTGCCGGCCTCGACGTCATCGTGAGTTTTTAGTCGTCAGCCGCGGTCATCGCCTTACCGTTGCTTTAACTTGAACATACCGAGCCAAATCGACGGGTCTCTCGAGCTGATGCAAAAGCTGATTGATTACCGCTACCAGAAAGCGTTGCACCACCAGCTTATGAAAGCGGCCGATCATTCCATGCTCGGGATTGACGTGCTCGTGTTGATCTACCATTTCGCCAAAGTAGCCGAAGGAGACATTCTCGAGATTGGTTCCTTCGTCGGCGGCTCTACCATCGCGGCAGGTCTGGGCGCGCGGGACTCCGGTCGGCCACGGAAGTTCGTCAGTATCGAACCGGGCGGCCGGCTTACGGACCATCGGATGGCGACGAAGGACATTTTCAAGGACCTGAAAAAGAATCTTTCGCGCGCGGACTTGCTCGGAGCGGTTACTCTGATCAACGGCTTTTCGTTCGATGAGCAAACAATCCGGGAGGTGCGGACGATGATGGGGCCGGGGCAGGTCGGCCTGTTCATCTTCGATGCGGACGCGAATGTTCGCCGCGACATCGACTGTTATGGCGAACTATTTGCGCCGGGCTGCTGGGTTGTGATCGATGACTATATCAGCGCGACAGACAAAGGTGGACCGACCCGGGTCCAGGTGGACGAACTGGTTGCCGCCGGTCGATTGCAGCCGTTAGGATTCTATGGCTGGGGAACATGGATCGGACGCTGGCTCTGATGCAGGATTTATTTTCGATCCGCAAGAAGCATATTCAGAGAGAGTTATGACTTCGGCAGGAGCCGTTTTTTTGACATACAGCGCAAAGATGGAAACTTGTCGCCGCGTTAAGAGCGTTCAGGCCAGCTTTAGTAGAAGGCGCCTCCCACTCTTCCGCGGTTACCAGCCTATCGTTTAGTTTCCAACTCAGAATAACCTTCCCGGCACTTCGCCGGCCCCGAAGCTCTTCGAGGAGCTTCTTCAATAAAACCCGCTGTCTGGCATGGCTCTCATGCTGCAGCACTGGAATTTCGCAGCGCTCGAACTCTGCCTCCCAATATATGAAACCTAACTATCAATTAGCACGACAACCTGGCCGCCTCGAAGAAGCACGTCCTTCCTCGCGGCCGGCCTCACCACAACCATCAACCGACTGCCACTTCCACGCTCCCGTGAGCGAAGTGCAAGCGGCTCGGGCTGGCAGCAGCCATAAAATGGCGCGGCCGGTTTTTGCTCCCGGCTTCCGGGACCTCAGCAATGAGTTTCTCGGCGCAGAGAGCAAGCGCAGCTACGTGGCCGAAGTTCTTTTCTTCGCCGTCATCGTGGCCGTCTCGACCTGGCCGATGATCTCAATGGTCCAGGCCCTGGCTCAACTCTTGAAATAACTCAGAGGCCATGGCGGGCGATCACCAAACCGCCCGCCCCTCCCCCTCGCCGAAAAACGAACGCTTCCCAAGGTGGCGCGGCCAAATTACTTTGCGCCATGCATCAGCCATTGTTCTCGTTGTTCAAGACGATCGCCGTTCTTTTGGTCTCGATGACGGTTGCGCTGGCTGCGCCGTCGCCGATCCAGGAGCGGGCGGATCGTTTCCTCGCGCTCGCGAACGCCGGATACAAGGGCCTCTACCGCGTCCTCAGTGAAGCGCAGTGGCTCGCGGTGACCGACGTCACCCCGGTTCACGATGCGGCCTCCGAAGCGGCGGGCAAAGCGGCCGCCGCTTTCAATGGCAATCCCGCGTTGATCAATGAAGCGCGCGAACTCCTTACTCATCGCGCCGAGTTAACGGAGCTGACCGTTCGCCAGCTCAACCAGCTTCTTCTTAACGCAGCGGAAGGGCCAATGACAAACCCAGCGCTCGTGGCCGCGCGCGTCGAAGCGGAGACGAAGCAAGCCTCGACGCTGAATAGCTTCGAGTTCCGGCTGGACGGGAAGCCGATCACCGCGAACCAGATCGATGATGCTCTCGATAAGAGCGTCAATCTGGATGAGCGGCGAAAGGTTTGGGAAGCTTCCAAGGAATCGGGCAAGGCCTTGAAGCCGGGTCTAATCAAGCTGCGCGATTTGCGAAATGGTTGCGCCAAAGAACTCGGGCACCACGATTACTTTGCCCTTCAGGTGGCAGCGTATGGCATGACCACCGAGGAGATGATCAAGCTGCATGACGATTTCCTGAAGGAACTGCGGCCACTCTACCTTCAGCTTCATACCTGGACGAAATACAGGCTGGCCGAGAAGTATCATCAGCCGGTGCCGAAGCGCATTCCCGCTCATTGGATCAATAACCGGTGGAGCCAGGAATGGGGCGGTCTGGTCGAAGCTGCCAACATTGACGATCGCTTCAAGGACCGCACGCCGGAATGGATCATCAAGACCGCGGAACAATTCTACACCGGCCTTGGCTTCGGTCCGTTGCCCCAGAGTTTCTGGACGAAGTCCGACCTCTATCCGGTAAAGGCAGGCGACCCTCGGAAGAAGAATACCCATGCTTCCTGCTGGCATGTCGATCTCGAGAACGACATTCGTTCTCTGCAAAGCATCGAACCTAACTCGCGCTGGTTCTTCACCGCGCACCATGAGCTGGGTCATGGCTACTACTTCAAGGCTTACACGCGCCCGGAGGTGCCGCCTCTTCTACGCACCGGCGCGAATCCTGGTTATCACGAAGGCATTGGCGAACTGATCTCGCTGGCTTCGAGCCAGGTGCCTTATCTCCAAGCCAAAACGGTTTTACCGGCCGATTTCAAAGCGGACGCGACCGCGTTCCTGCTAGATGACGCGCTGGCGCGCTCCCTCCCCTTTATGTTCTGGGCCTCGGGCACGATGACGCATTGGGAAGCGGACGTTTATTCGAAGGACCTTCCAGCCGAGCAATGGAACGCCCGCTGGTGGCAATACGTCCGCGACTTGCAAGGCGTGGAGCCTCCTAGCCCGCGCAGCGAAGAATGGTGCGACGCGGCGACCAAGACTCATATCAATGATACGCCCTGCTACTACCACAGCTATGCCTTCGCCACGGTGCTGAAGTTCCAACTTCACGATTACATCGCGCGGAAGATTCTTCACCAGCCCCCGCAGACCTGTAACTATGCCGATAACAAAGAGGTAGGAGCGTTTCTCCAACGCATCATGGAGAAAGGTGGCACGGAAGACTGGCGTAAGGTCTTGAAGGAAGCTACCGGCGAGGAGTTATCGACACGGGCGATGGTGGAATACTTCAAGCCGCTTCAGTCATGGTTGGAAGCTCAGAACAAAGGCCGGCAGATCGGGTGGGATTAAACCACCGCTCCTGGTAAGCGAATACCTAAATGAGCCGATACCTGATCACATCAGCGCTTCCGTACATCAACGGGGTGAAGCATCTTGGCAATCTCGTTGGCTCGATGCTGCCGGCTGATGCCTATGCTCGCTTCCAACGAGCGCTGGGTCGCGAAGTTCTGTTCATCTGCGCAACCGACGAGCATGGGACGCCGGCGGAGCTGGCAGCACACGAAGCAGGCCTCCCGGTCGCAGAATACTGCGCGAAAATGCATCAGCTCCAAAAAGAGCTGGGCGATCGGTTCGCGCTCTCGTTCGATTCCTTTGGCCGCTCGCACTCGCATCAGAACCACGAGATCACGCAGCATTTCTATCATCAGCTCGACCAGAACGGCCTTCTCGAGGAGCGCGTTACGCGCCAGGTCTATTCCATCGACGATGGGCGCTTCCTACCGGACCGGTATGTCGTTGGGACCTGCAAGTACTGCGGTTACGACAGAGCGCGCGGCGACCAATGTGAGAATTGCACGCGCGTGCTCGACCCGACGGACCTGATCAACCCGCGTTCCGCCATCTCCGGATCGACTAACATCGAGACCCGTGATTCGAAGCATCTCTTTCTCAAGCAATCTCAGATGGTAAGCCGGTTACGCGAGTGGATTGACTCGAAGAAGGATTGGCCGCTGTTGGTTACATCAATCGCACGCAAATGGCTCGATGAAGGACTGAATGACCGCAGCATTACTCGCGACCTTAATTGGGGTATTCCGGTAGCCTACAAAGGGGAAGTGCGTCCGGGCTTTGAAGGCAAAGTCTTCTATGTCTGGTTCGATGCCCCCATCGAGTATATCGGCGCGACAATGGAATGGGCCGATGCCAACAAGCAGGACTGGAAGCGCTGGTGGAGGGAGGACGAAGGAGCTGCCGACGTTCGCTACGTGCAGGTCATGGGCAAGGATAACGTGCCCTTCCACACGGTAGGCTTCCCTGTCACTCTCTTCGGCTCTCAAGAACCCTGGAAGGTAGTGGACTACATCAAAGGCCTTAACTGGATGAACTACTATGGAGGTAAGTTCTCCACGTCGGGCAACCGGGGTATTTTCATGGATACCGCCCTGGAGTTACTTCCGGCGGACTACTGGCGTTGGTATCTGCTCGCGAACGCGCCGGAATCGGACGACGCCAATTTCACGTGGGAACATTTTCAAGCTACCATCAACCACGACCTGGCCGACGTGTTCGGTAACTTCGTGAATCGCATTGCCAAATTTTGCGCGGCGCGATTCGAAGGCCGCATTCCGGACAAAGGTCAGTATGGCGCCTTGGAAAGTGAGACCACGGCCGCGTTGGAACAAAAGCTTACCACACTGACCGCATACATGGAGGCCCTCGACTTTCGCAAATCCGCGGCTGAGCTACGGTCCATGTGGGTAATCGGGAACGAATACCTCCAAAAGGCAGCGCCCTGGATGAAAATGAAAACGGATCCCGTCGCGGCTGGCGTGTCGATCCGTTATGCCTTTAACCTGGCGCTTGTTTTCGCCGCCCTCGCTCAACCCTTTATACCTGAGACCACAGCCAGGGTCTCGCGTGCGTTAGGCAACAAGGATTCAACCCTGGCCTGGCCGAAGGCCCTGGCGGATAAGCTATCCCAACTTACTCCTGGTGCGCCCATAACTGTCCCTGACGTTCTTTTCGCCAAGATCGAGGATACTCAGCTAGCTGAGTGGTCCCAACGGTTTGGTGGCGCCCAAGATAAGAAGAACTAGAAGCCAGCGCAGTGAAGTAGCAGCGGGGCGTCCGCCGCTCCCCTATTTGAGGAAGAAACGCAACGATGGTGTCGCGTCTACCGGATCCGCTCCCATTTCTGCCGAGCTACGGGCCATCTTATCAATCCCAAAACGGTTTGGCATCCTGAGCGTAGCGAAGGATCTCTGATCGTTTCTGGCAACCGATGCGCGGCGGGTGTAGAAATAGTCGGAGATCCTTCGCTACGCTCAGGATGACAGGCGGTTTCAGGATTTATGAAGTGCGTTGTAGCCAGGCAGGCGGGGACATGCGGAAGCATGTCCCTCCGATTTTCGAAGCAACGCGCCGACTAGTTCGACCTAGAACTTCTTCGTGACGCGGATGTAGACGAACCGGCCGGTGGAATCGTACGTGAAGCCAGGATAGCCGACGGCGTTTCCGCCCTGGCCAAAGGCCTGCGGTGGATCGCGATCAAAGACGTTGTTGCACCCGACGGTAAGGCGAAGGCCGTTTAGTGCTTTTTGCCACATGGGCCGGCTAGAGCTGTCGCTTAGTGGCGATACCTTTTCCGAGCTCTTGTCTTTCGAGTAGGTGGAAACCGGCTGGTTCTCGTCCTTGTAAGTAAAGTCATACGAAGCCTGAAGGTCGAGGGTAAAGGTCTCGTCGACGTAGTGAGGGAGAAGGTCTGGATCCTCTTCGTCGAAGCCGTCGATGTAACGCAGAGTGCCAATGATATCGAAACCCTTCCAGGCCCAGTCGAGCCGGGTATCAGCTTTCCACTTGTAGTAACCTTCGTTAGAGGCGCCTGGATTGGTGGTCTGGCCGTCGAGTTCCTCGATCGGTCCGCCAGCCACTCGTTGCACTTCAAAAGCATTGAGGTAAGTAGCCTGCGTCAGGGAAGTAAAGGTGCCGAAAGAGGTCTCAAATACATATTGAATGCCGAAATCGATGCCGTTCGCCTTCTGGGCGCCTTCATTCTGATATGGCACCACGATGCGCCCAATGTCTCCGCTGGGCAGGCGTTCGACGCGCTCGGGCGGAATCAATGTTCCTGTCAGCTCACGGGCCAGCACCGCATCGAGAAAGGCGTTCTGAACCACGCCCGTGCGCTCGATCTGCCAGAGGTCGAGCGAAACCGTCAGGCCGGGGACAAACTTGGGGGAATAGACCAGGCCGGCGCTGAATGTCTCCGAGTCTTCAGGACTCAGGTTGGGGTTGCTAATGATGAGGACCGGCGTTTCAGGTTCGAACGCGCCGCCATTCTGCGGGTCGTGCGAAGCGCGGATATCGGAGATAGGCGATGAGTATAACTCTTCCAGGGACGGTTCCCGGAATCCTTTGCCCCAAGTCGCGCGAAGGGTGAGGGAATCATCGAGCGGCTGCCAGCGCAATCCTATCTTCGGCACGGCGACATTCGTGTTGTTGTTTCGGAATTCTTCGTAACGCCCGGCGAGGCTCAGGTCCAAAGCGTGGAATCCGGTAATCGCATTCTTCTCACTGAAGATGGGAATGGTCGATTCCACGAAGATGGCGTACGATTTCCGCCCACCGCGCGCCGCGGCAATCGCCGAATTGCCCACGACATCACCAATAATGTTAGCGTTATCCGGATCCTCGTTGAGCGACTCGCGCCGGAATTGGCCGCCAAAAGCGAATCCGATCCCGCCGGCCGGAAGGTCAAACAGGCTGGTGGTGTAGACCGACGCATCCAGCGTAGCGAGCTTCGAGACATCGGTATCTTTAGGATGGACCCGCGCGAACTCGATCGAAGCGTCGTTGCTGGGAATGGGAACCCGGAAATCGCCGAAAGGATTGAAGGCCACGGTCGTGCCGATGTACTGGGACGATGCGGGGTTAAAGATCGGATCGGCCTGATTCAAGATGCGATTGTAGCGGGAGGCGGAGACCTGAGTTCCCGTGGTGGTATTCCTAACCTCGCTGTAGCGAAATCCCGTGTCGTAACCCCAGGTGCCGTTGAAAAGCTTGGAGCCCCTGAACCCTAGAGTGCCGAGGAAGGCGTCCGTCTCATTGTCGAAAAGACGGTTTCCGAATTCGGCCAGACGCGCCCGCGTCCCTCCTGAGATGATCTGGTTGAAAGGGTTAAAGGGGTTGAAAGCACCGGGCGTGAGACCGGTCTCGGCGTAGGTCGGGCCGCCTAGAGGAGTTGTGCCGGCGGGATTAGCCACCCGCGGCGGGATGGCGATCGTAACCTGGCCGTTGGTCTGGAAATTGCCCGTGGCAGGCGCCGCGAGCTCATTATGCGTTTTCACGTTTTGATACATCGCGTCGCCATACATGACCAGCTGCTCTCCAAAGATTTTGTGGTCGAACGCGACATAACCGCCAAAGCGTTCGGAATCGGGAAATGAGAGCGAGAACTCATTGAAGTTAAAGCCCGGAAGAAGCCCACCTGCCGCCCTGACCCGCGATGTTCCATACAAATACGTGTTGGCCGGCGCTAACCCGTTGGTTCCAGTGGGCGCACCCGCGAATTCGTTCGCGCTGGCTCCGGGAAGGACGGTGCCCCCCGCTGCCGCCACCGCCAGTTTGCTCAACTGCAAATTATAGGGACTGGCGTTGCTGCTCAGGAAAGGCGGAACTGCGGAGTAATCTCGGTCGTGATTGAAGATGGAGTTGCGGTGATAATAATTGACCGTGCCAGAGATATTGGTCGTGCCGTTTCCGACACCGAACAGAATAGAGGCAGCGTACTCCCCGGAGTCTGCGTCAGTCGTGTTGCCGTATTCCACGGAAGCTTCCACACCGTTGTATTCGTGGTGCCGCCGGACGTTGACCACACCTGCAACCGCGTCGGCGCCGTAAGTGGTGGAAGCGCCGTCTTTCAGGATCTCGATACTTGAGATCGACGCTTGCGGAATTGAGTTGAGATCGATAAACACTATCCCAGCGTTACTGGTAGGATAAGGCGCGACGCGGCGGCCATCGACCAGGATGAGCGTGGCGCGAGCATCGAAACCGCGCAGCGCGATAGTGGCGGCGCCCACGGCGGTGTTGGAGCCGTTTTCATTATTGGAAACCGGGACGCCATTGGCATTGGCTACGGGCAGGTTGCGCAGAAGTTCCTCGAGGTTGCGCTCGCCGGACTTGCTGATCAGGTCGCGATTGATATTCAGCACTGGGTTCGGTCCCACCTCCTGCGCGCTCGGAATATTCGAACCGGTCACGAAGATGCGCTCGGTCGAGACTTCCGTCCTTTGGATAACGGTGCCGTTTTCGTTGTAGGCAACGGCTTCCGATGTGGGCGATGGGGATGGCGCCTGCGCCAGGACACTCGATGCCAGAATGAGTGGCATCGCGACGGCGGCGGCGAGGATGATCCTGAAGAATCCAAACTTAACCAGTTCAGTTCTGCTCATAGGGTGGGGCTCCTTCGTTAGGTTTCGATAGGGAGTAACAAAAAAGCCCGAATGCCTTCAAGGCTTTTCCCGAACAATTTTTCGCGGGGCCGAACCGCGTGCGTTCGACTTCCTTCAGCTACCCGGTGGCTGCTGATACAAACCAATCACGTTGCCCGCCGGGTCGCGGAAGCGGGCCGTGATTTCGGGCGCGTCAGCACCGATCGGCTGCACGACCTCGCCCCCGTGGGCCGCGAGGGTAACAAGCGTCGCCGCCACACTGTCGACCATGATGTAAATTAGCAGCCCCGGTGTTGCGGGCGAACGGCCGGTGACCCAGGTGCCGCTCACCTGCCCCACGCCGTCGTCAAAGGCGACCGCGCCATCGCCGCGCTTTCTCAGCTGCCAGCCGAAGACCTTCTCGTAGAATTCAGCCGAGCGTTGAATGTCGGTCGCGGGTATCTCAACGTAACAGATTTTGCCATTGCCCAGCGTTGGAGTCATGAGTATGAGACGGCGTCCGACCTAACGAGAGCAAGACCAGGTGGAGCCCGGTTCAACGCTGATCGGAGATCACGGTTCGATTGTTACTTTAATAGTCTCTTCCAGCACGTCGTCGATGTAGAATTCAAGGCGGTATTTTCCTTCAGCCCAACCGTCAGGCGGCCGCCCCAGGGTGAAACGCGCGCTGGCATCGGGAGTCGACGCCGTGCTCTCCGTTTCGTCGATGATGAAATTTGGCTCGACGATATCGCCTACATCTTCCGCGACCCAGGCCACACGGATGGTAGCGCCCTTGGGCAGGTCCCGGCCATGCCATCGCACATAGAGATTCGGGACGGTGGATTTGAATCGCGTTTTCAGGCCGCCGGACGGTTCGCTTGAAACTTCGACGGTGAGTTTTTTCGTCGAAACTGCGGGCGCGTTCCCGTCTGGTGGTGCAGCCGCCTCGGCCGCAGTGGGTGCAGGAGTGGTCGCTGGGGGCTGCGGCGCAGTCTCGACTTTGGGAGAGGTAACCGGTTTTGCCTCGGGGACGGTCGCAACCGGTGGCGACGTCGGTTGAGGCTTGAGAACGACCTCAGAAAACTTTTGCAGTTCGAGAGTGACGCGCTGAAGAACGCCCGGACCTCTTACCACCGTGGTCTCCTTCACGAGTCCGGTGCCGGGAACAAACCAGCGATCAAGCTTGATCGACATGAGCGAATTATCTTCGCATTGGAAATGAAAGGCGCGGAACCTCCCGGCCGGCACCGTAACGTTTTCTTCGCCTACGACGGTGAAGTGTTCATGGATCTTGTTGCCCAATACTTCACCGTTCAAATCCCAGGCAACGCCCGATTTCAGCGGGGCCGCGACCATGGTTTCCGGCGGATCCAGTTTGGCCATCTTCCCATCCTTCCCGCTGCGGGCGAGGCAGATCACGCCGCGATCACTGACCGTGAGCAACTCAGTTTTCGCCGCCCCGTCGCCGAAAACGGTCGTGAGTTTGACGGTTTCGGTGCCCTCGAAAAGCTCTTTGCCCGCGCGTACCGTGACGACGGTGTGCACAGGCGCGGTCCCGGTAAACGTTTCGGTCGAATCATATTCCCACGCGGTTCCTTCCGCGGTCGGCAGGAGCTGATCGGCCCGGACGGCGACCGCCGTCAGGACAAGCCCCAGGGCGAAAAGCAATTTTGGCATGCGGGCTGAACTCTTAACCACTCTGTGCGGCTTGGCCAGTTGCGAGATGCAGCGCCGCAACACCGCGTCGTCTCCGATTCGTTTCGCAAAGGATCCACTCGGTAGGATGAGTTCAGGCCCTTGGGAGCATCTTGTTCTCGCTAGGTATCCGGCAAAAACTTTGACACCCCCGACGCTTTTTTCCTTGAAAGACGGGATACAATTTGATTTACCGACTGCCAAAAAAAGGAGATTCCATATGACCCGCAATTCTCTGCGCCCCTTCGTCCGTCGTTCTTGTCGTTATCTTTGTCCGGCGCTGCTTTTGTGCACAATTGGACTGGCGAGTGCGGCTTCCCCCGTGATCCTCCAGGCAAATGTCACGGGAACTACCTTGAAGATCGTCGGCACCGATCTCCAGCTCAAGGATCCCGCGAAGCATCCCACGGTGGTTTCCCTCGGCTCCGTGCGACTGCCGACGACCAGCGTCACGGCGAACATGATTCTGGCCCAGGTGCCCGCGACAATTGTGCCCGGGTCCTACCTCCTTACGGTCGAGACGGGTGACGGTCCAGCCGACGAGTCATGGGTGACTGTAGGAGCGGTAGGCCCGCAAGGTCCGACCGGCCCGCAAGGTCCGACTGGACCGAAAGGCGATACCGGACCGAAAGGCGACACTGGACCGAAAGGCGATACCGGGCCGCAAGGTCAGACCGGGCCGCAGGGTCAGACCGGGCCGCAAGGTCAGACCGGGCCGCAAGGTCAGACCGGGCCGCAAGGTCAGACCGGGCCGCAAGGTCAGACCGGGCCGCAAGGTCAGACCGGGCCGCAAGGCCAGACCGGGCCGCAGGGTCAGACCGGGCCGCAAGGCCAGACCGGGCCGCAGGGACCTGCGGGGCCTACTGGTCCGAAGGGGGCAAGCGGCTACCAGTTCAAGCAGGCATCAACCCCTGTTCCTCCGGGGCAGCTTGTCATGGGATCGCTCTTTTGCGATTCAGGCAAGGTTGCCGTCGGCGGTGGCTGGAATGTGAATGCCGAACAGGCAGCCAACTTCAACGCCCACATGATACGTTCCTCTCCGACTGCCGATGGGACAGGTTGGACAGGCGCGTACTACAATCCGGGAGGGCCCACGCCCACCGTTACGCTTTATGCGATCTGCCTCGACGCTCCGGCTAACTCAACGGCGGCGCCCATGCAAAATTCCCTCGCGCCACAAGCCGCTCAAGAATCGATCGCGCAGCAACCAGCTCAGGAGTCGATGGCGCAGCAACCGGCTCAGGAGTCGATCGCGCAACCAGCCCCCGAGGAGACAGTGTTCACATTTTACAGACCCTGAAATAACCGCCGAGCGACAGAGTGCCAACTCGATGCAGACGACAGGTTGCGAGTTCGTAGTGTAAATTTGCGATTGCGGGCGAGCGGGATGGCCTTCCAGTCGCCGGCCATGAGCTGCAGGTTTTGCTGAGGAAGAAAAAACCGGAGTCTACGGGGCTCGAACCCGCAACCTCCGCCGTGACAGGGCGGCGCTCTAACCAATTGAGCTAAGACTCCTCGAGAAGGAGAAGATTGTAGAGGCGGCTGTCCCCAGCCGCAACTCCATGTTAATGCGAGATGTTCCGCGTGCGAACAGGCGCCGCTACAGTTGCAAAAGACGCCGCCCATAGGACGGCGGCTACAATGCGGCGCATTGAAGATTGCCTGATGCGCAAGCGGCGGATACAAAAGCCGGACTTCGGCTGCCATGGCGCACGATGTTTTCATCTCTCACTCGAGCCGGGACAAACCGGTCGCCGATGCCGTGTGTGCCGCGCTGGAAAATGCCGGGATCCGCTGCTGGGTCGCGCCGCGTGATGTCCAGCCGGGCCGTTCCTTTGCCGGGGAAATCACGCGCGCGATCCAGCAAGGCAAAGCGATGGTGCTGATTTTCTCCGCCAATTCGAACACGTCGTCGCAGGTCCTCCGGGAAGTGCAGCTCGCGGTCGATTCGCAATTGCACATCCTCCAGTTCCGGATCGAAGAGGTGCTCCTCAACGACGATCTCAAATACTATCTCAGCACGCCGCATTGGCTCGACGCGATGACGCCGCCGCTGGAAAATCATCTCGATCGTCTCGCAAGCTCCCTCAAGACTTTGCTCGGAAAAGCGGGAGCGCAGACGGCGATTGCAAGCGAAGAGAGGAACCGGACCGCTCCCGCGACGGGAAGGGAAGAACCGCCGCCTTCGGTTCCGCCGGGTGGTGCGCCGGGCGATTCATCGTCACGAAGAGTCCGGATACCACTGCTCGTCGGCGCCGCTTTACTGGGCGGGATTGGGCTATTTTTGCTCAGGGACCGGGTCCTGCCGCAACGCATCGTCGCCCCAGGATCATCTCCCACCGCGAGTGCGACACCGGCGCCATCCCCGGCCCCATCCATAATTGCGAGCTTCCCGCCGAGTCAGGCCTTCCCGATTCCATCGGCTAAAAAAAAGAAACTCTTCAGCCACAACTTCGAGACGGCAGCGCCGATCGCCCGGCCGCTCTTCGGTCCAAACGCGATGAGCGTCCAAAACGCAAACGGCGAAGGTCAAATCACGGCGAAATCGGCTGGCATCCTTCCGGCGATGTTCGATGAGCTGGTTCTCGACGATTTCATCGTTGAATGCGGGATGCGGGCCGAAACCGCGCCGCCCGGCGCGCGCTACGGTTTCATTTTTCGGGCAGCCGAGGTGGAGAACGGCGGCATTGCGCGGTATTACGCGCTCCTGCTCGATCCGAACAAGAACATCGCGCAGATGCGCTGGTGGACGGACGGACGATGGATGATGAACCCGGAACGGCCTGTGCCGTCGGGATTGCTCAAGGTTGGGCGAAAGAGCCGCATCACTCTGGAAGCCGTCGCTAATCAATTCCGGGTTTTTATCAACGACCGGTTTGCGACGGAGTTTTCCATGGATGGATTAACCATCGGCCGGCTGGGGCTCTGCCTTTCAACCGCCGATTCCACGCCGTGGGCAGTTTACTTCGATAATCTGCAGGTCTATCTCCCGCCTTCGAAGGAGAGCAACGACTCCAGTTCGACGGCCGCGTCTTCACCTTCGATTCCCGCCACGGCGAAACCATTCGACCAGTCATGGGATTTCTCGGGCGGAATGTTGCCAGGGATTCGGACCGAAGGCGTGGAAGTAGTTGAGGCCAGCGGAAAAACAGCCGGCGGGGAACATCTTCGTTTCCTTCACGGTGGCCGTAGTTTTCTCGAAGCGACTTTCGATTTTCCTGGCGACGCGGCGCCGCCCACTCGCCTAATGGTTCGCCACCTTTCTTCGTCACCGGATGGGAAGCAGGCCGGCTATTCGCCGGTTCGAATCACGTTGAACGGGAACGAAATTTTTCGCGGCAGTCCGGCTGAAATAGATTGGATCGAAGACAAGATCGATCCAGGGAATTACGTCCAGCCGGGACGGAACACTCTGCGGTGGGAATACCTCGATGGCGCGCAGACCCACTACTGGCTGAAATCGTTCCGCCTCAGCGGCGGCAATCGGTAGGGCAACCCTCGAGGGCGGACCTCGGGCCAAGCCGCGGTCTCGCAAGAGCTCGACCCTCCACGGATTTGCGGGCGGAGACGCAAGGTTTTATACTCGCCGCGGATGGATGACGAGCGCAGCCAGGAATTTCCGAAGCCCGACGGTGAATCGGGCCCGCGCGAGCTGAGCTTGCTCGAAGCCTTCGATCTGGTTCTCGGCTCGCTCCCTCCGAACGATCGGAGCCGGCGCGATTTGCTTCGCCTTCGGTCGGAAATTGCGGCGCAGGAAGAAATGATCGGCGAAGCGCAGGCGATGATCGAGAAACTCGAGGAA
Source organism: Verrucomicrobiota bacterium (assembly GCA_041167585.1). Lineage (GTDB taxonomy): Bacteria > Verrucomicrobiota > Verrucomicrobiia > Chthoniobacterales > UBA10450 > AV80. The sequence goes on along the minus strand of JBEEHV010000014.1, from coordinate 96,319 downwards.
GTGATCAAGAAAGTGACGTCGCCCGCGAACCGCATCGGCACTTTCCTCAACAACCCCGCCCGCGAGACGGCCCACATCGTCGTCGGCGGCGCGGATTATTATTGCAACGTCGATCCGCGAATCAATCTGGCGAAGCTCAAGAAAGGCACGCGCGTTCTGGTCAACGAAGCCTACGTCATCGTGGGCGATCTTGGTTTCGAAACCGCCGGCCCGGTCACGAAAATCACCGAGGTCCTGGGCGAGGATCGACTCCGCGTCGGCTCGGAACATGGCTTGCAGTCCCTCATCCTCCAGCGTTCCGCGGAGCTGATGAAAGCGACGCTGAAGTCGGGCGATGAAGTGCGGGTCGATCCGAATTACCGGGTGGCGCTTGAAGTTCTTTCCCATCCGCAATCGCGCGAGCATTACCTCGACGACGTGCCCGAGTTGCCCTGGGAAAAAGTGGGCGGCCAGGACCAGGCGCTGCAGGCGATCAAGGACGCGATCGAATTGCCGCTCATTCATGGTGAGCTCTTTCAGAAATTCGAGCACGCGACGCCGAAAGGATTTCTCCTCTACGGCCCGCCCGGTTGCGGCAAGACGCTCATCGGCAAAGCGACCGCGTATAACCTGACGAAACAGCTCCGCGAAAAAACGGGCGATGAGATGAAGGAATATTTCATGCACGTCAAAGGCCCGGAAATTCTCAACATGTGGGTGGGTGAATCGGAGCGGATCGTGCGCGAGATCTTTTCGACCGCGCGCGAGAAACGCCGGGAAGGTTTCCTGCCTTTCCTCTTCATCGACGAAGCGGAGAGCATCCTGGGCACGCGGCGCGCCTCTCGCTCCTCAAACATTCTCTCCACCCTCGTGCCGATGTTCTGTTCGGAGATGGATGGAATCGACTCCCTCCACGACGTCGTGATTATTCTCGCCTCAAATCGCGCGGATCTGATCGACCCCGCCATTCTTCGCCCAGGTCGGATCGATCGGAAGATCAAAGTGAACCGGCCGAACAAGGAGGGTGCGCGCGAAATCTACCGGATTTATTTGACCAACGATCTGCCTTACGACGGCGCGCTGGCGAAGGAAGCGGGCAACATCGGCGCCGCCATCGATCAATTGATCGAACGCATCCTCGAAGTGCAGTTCGCGCGGCGCGAGGAAAACAAATTTCTCGAGATCACGCTGCGAAGTGGCCGCAAAGAGACCCTTTATCGGAGCGATTTGTTTAGCGGCGCAATCATCGCCTCGATCGTGGAGCGCGCGAAGGCATTGGCGATCAAACGCACGATCGCCACGGGAGAAACCCAGGGGATCAGTGAGAGCGATCTTCAGCTTTCATTTGTCGCTGAGTTCACCGAGAACGACATCTTCCCGCCGACCGACATGGTGGAAGACTGGTTCAAATTGATCGATTACGATCCGGAGAACGTGGTCAAGATTTCGCCCGTGCGCCGGGACGACCCGTCTAAGATGCCCGCCCGCGGCGGGGTGATCTAGGAAATCGCTTCCGCTTATCGCGGCGGGTCGATTATTCTCCGCGGCATGAAGTTGCTCGCCCGTTTGATCGCTCTGACCCTAACCTTGGGACCGCTTGGTCACGTCTTGCATGCTCAACCAACTCCTGACGGAAGGAGCGACGTTTCGAACAAGGCGCTCATCACCAAGCAAGCACCCGTGGTGAAGCCAGAGTCGACCAAGCCGGATCCGGCCGGCATCGCCCGCCTCCGCAAGTTGGCGGACGATTATTATGCCTGGCGGAATGAAAATTATCCGGTCGGCAGCAGCGAGGCGGGTCTCCACACCGGGGACAATCGCCTGACCGATTACTCCGCGGCAAAAATTGCCGAACGCGCGCAATACGTTCGCAAGTTGCTCGACCAGGTCCGGGGAATGGCGGCTTCGAATTGGCCGAAGGACGATCGCATCGATTGGATGCTGTTCCGCGCACAACTGGAAGGGGCCGACTTCGGCAACCGCATCCTGCAATCGGAAAAGACGGATCCGCAGGTTTACGTGGGCGAATGCAGCAACGGAATCTTTTCGCTTCTGAAAAAAGAGTACGACGCACCGCGGACTCGCGCGCTCGCGGCTACGGCCCGGCTCAAGGCCATGCCGGCGATGTTAGCTGAGGGCGAACGTAATCTGCAAAAGCCAGTCAAACTTTTCGCCCAGCTTTCCATCGCGTCCGCGCGCTCGATCGATCCCCTTTTCAACGACAGCCTGATGTCTCTTGCGCGCGATCTCGCGCCAAACGAGCGGGACGAATTGGTCAAGGCGCGTGATGCCGCGCTCGTCGCGATCCATGGTTTTGCCGACAAGCTCGAGAAGCGGTTGCCTTCGATGCCGGCCTTCGCACCGATGGGCACGGCGAACTACGATTACTATCTCAAGCACGTCCTTCTGCTCCCCCTGGACGCGACCCAGGTGGAGATGCTCGGGCGCACGGAGCTCGCTCGCTATCGCGCGCTTGAATCGCTCCTGGCCGATCCCACGCTGGCCGACCCGAACCCGGCCCGGAGCAAAAACATTCCGCCCGACCAGGCGTCGTTCCTGAAGGCGTATGAAAGCCGCGAGCAGGAGATGATTAACTTCCTGAAGGAACATCAACTCGTCACGATTCCCGATTATCTCGGCCGCTTCGAAATCCGTCAGTTGCCTGAAGCGTTCAAGCCGACGAGCCCCGGCGGTTTCATGAATCCCCCCGGCCTTTACGACAAGGATCCGGCCGGCTTTTTTTTCATCCCGACCTACAACCCGGAGTCGAAGAATTTCTATATCCGCGCTGCGATCGAAGATCCGCGGCCGATTCTCGGGCATGAAGGAATTCCCGGGCATTTCATGCAGCTCTCCATCGCGAATCACCTCACCAACGAGATTCGCCGCCAGCACGGCGACAATGTCTTCGTCGAAGGCTGGGCGCTTTATGGCGAGGAGATGCTGATGCGCACGGGCCTCTATCCGGACAACTCCGCGGCCCAGGGACAGATCCTGCGCCTCTCGCGCTACCGCTCGGCGCGGATCGGCGTCGACGTAAATTTGCACACGGGCAAATGGAGCTTCGAACAGGCCGTCGGCTATTTTATGGAAGCAGGCGGCCTCGATCATGAGGCGGCGGAAGGTGAAGCCGCGGGTGCGGCCTCGAGCCCCACCCAGAAGATAAGTTATATCGTGGGCAAATGGCAGATCATGAATCTGCTGGGCCGTTATCGCGACAAGGCCGGTGCAAATTTCCGGCTCGGCCAGTTTCACGACGACTTGATCAAGAACGGCAGCCTTCCACTCTCGATCGTGGAATGGATCTTACTCGATGACGCGACCTCGGTGGAACAGGTGTTGAAGTAGAGGGAAACGGGAAACGCGGCGCTCGGTCGCGATGCCTGATTCGCGGCCTCGATGAGACTCATCGCGCGGCGGAGCGCGCGATCCAGCTTGGGCTACCCTGTTTTTATGAGCGCGGAAATCAAATCGGTCCTCATCATCGGCGGCGGGCCGGCTGGATTGCGCGCCGCCGAAGTCGCGCGCGCGGCGGGCGCGAACGTAACCGTCTGCGACGGGCAACGATCCGTGGGCCGGAAATTTCTCGTAGCCGGCCGGGGCGGGTTGAACCTGACCCATGGCGAGGCCGTGGAAAATTTTCCGGCGCGCTACGTCGACGCACCTGAACGCTGGCGCGATCTGCTCCGCGAATGCGGACCAGACGATTTGCGCGCCTGGGCCACCGAACTAGGCGTCGAGACGTACGTCGGGACAAGCGGACGCGTCTTCCCGCGCGGACAAAAAGCTGCGGGCCTTTTGCGCGCCTGGCTTCGGCGTCTCCGGGCCAGCGGCGTCCAATTCCAAATCGGCTCGCGTTTCGTCCGCCTGACGCGCGAAAGCGATCACGGGTGGCGCGCCGAATTCCAAACGGAGGAGGGCAAGGTTTCACTCCCGGCCGACGCCATCGTTCTCGCGCTGGGCGGCGCTTCGTGGCCGGAAACCGGCTCGGACGGAACGTGGCCGCCGATTCTGGCCGAGCACGGAATCGAGATTGCTCCGTGGCAGGCCGCGAATTGCGGGTGGGAAGTCAACTGGCCTAACGACTTGCTGGCCCGCGCGGAAGGTCTGCCGCTCAAGAACCTCACCGTCCGCGCGAGAGACGAATCCGTTTCCGGCGAGTTGCTCATTACCCGCCACGGACTGGAGGGCGGCGCGATCTATCGCCTGGGTCGAACGCTTCGTTCCATGGACGAACCTTGCCTCACGATCGATTTCAAGCCGCAGCTTACGGTGGAAGCGTTGCGCGAGCGCGCTGCTAATCTAACCAACGCGCCCGATTTGTTTCGCGCCTGGAAGCTGAGTGCCGGAGCTGTGGCCTTGCTCGAAACGATCGCACCCGAGCAAGGCAATGATCCGGTTCGGCTGATCGATCGCGTAAAGAATTTCGTTTTGCCGCTTCGCCAACCGCGCCCCGTGGCGGAGGCAATTTCCTCCGCCGGTGGGGTTCGTTGGACCGAGCTCGATGAAAACCTGATGCTGCGAAAACTTCCCGGCGTTTTTGCGGCCGGTGAGATGATCGACTGGGACGCGCCGACCGGCGGTTACCTCCTCCAGGGATGTTTTGCGACCGGAACCCGCGCCGGCCGCGCCGCCGCTGCGGCGCACGTTGAAAAAAACTAAACCGTCACGTTCGGCCCGAGCACGAAACTCGCCGCGGCGGTGCGATTCTCGACGCCAAGCTTGGGGAAAATCCGCTCGAGATATTTCCCAATCGTCCCGGTTTTCAAACTTAGGATTTCAGCGATCTCCGCATTCGTTTTTCCTCGGGCTACCCAGGCCAGCACCTCATTTTGCCGCTTGGTCAAAGCGGTGAAGGAGCTATTTCTCGGGCGGAGGTGTGACTTCCGTTCCAGAAGGAGGCCGACTGAATTTTTTTCACAAGCGAGGATGGTCACGCTAAGTTTTGTCCCGGGCCGATCAAGCACGAACCTGGACGGCTGGCCGCCGGAGATGCCGTCGGCAAGCCAACGGGTTAGGGTCTCCGGGAGACGGTCTGGGGTTGACGCCGTCGGCACAAAATCACGCAGCCAAAGCCGGCCCCGCGGGGTGGCGAACTGAATTTTCCCGTTCGGCGTTACTACAAGCAGGGCTTGCAGAGTCTTGGCAGGGTGAAATCCGTTTCGGCCGGCTGATGGATCCAATGACATGGGTCTACCAAGAACTACGAGGTCTACCGGTCGAAGTTGCGAACTTCTCGGAAAATCTTTTGAGATCGAGTCCGTGACGTGAACGAGCGGCCCGCCGCCACGAGGTGCGCCCCCCGGGGTGTAGGAATTCTCCTACTTTACGAATTCATGTTCCCACCGGAGGGACGGCAAGCTAACGCGTTCCCTACCGACATGGCTCTCTTCAAATATTCCCATTACCTGACCAACTCCGCCGATTCCAGCTTCGATCCTGCCCACCCCGCCGGGGCGATGGCGCCGCACTCCGGGATCTACAAGTGCCAGGGATGCGGCCGCGAAGTCACCTCGAACATGGGCCATCCCTTGCCGCCACAAGATCATCATCAGCATGGCCTCGAACAGGGAGCCATCGGGTGGCGCCTGATCGTCGCGGCAGTGTGATGATTTCTTAGCGATTAATCCCGAGCCGCGCACACGGCCGGGGATCTCTCAAGCGCTCTGTCTCCGCGCCGCGGGATGACAGCTCTCGGTTCCCGAGAGTATGTTCGCACGATGCAGCGAGTTTTCGGGATCGAAACGGAATACGGGATCACGATCCAGGGCGCGGAATCGATCGACGTCGTCGCAGAATCGATCGAGCTGGTGCACTCGTACACGGAGCACGGCGCGCATATGAAATGGGATTATGCGCTGGAGGACCCACACCGGGACGCGCGTGGCTTTCGCGCCGCCGAGCTGCTTCAGGACACTGACGAATCCGCTTATTACGAGATCGACCAGAGCCGGCCGCTGAGTTTCGAAGAGATCAAAAGCGATCTGGTTTTGTCGAATGGGGCCCGCTTTTATAACGACCACGCGCATCCGGAATATTCGACGCCGGAATGCACCACCTTGCGGCAGCTGGTCGCACACGAAAAAGCCGGGGAGCGGATTCTGGCCGAGTGCGCGCGGCGCCGAAACCAGAAGCTACCCCAGGGCCATGAGGTGCGGCTCTACAAGAACAACACCGATTTCGTCGGCCACAGCTACGGCTGCCACGATAACTACCTAACCCGGCGCGACGTGCCCTGGAACCAGCTCGTCACCGGCATTCTTCCCTTTCTCATTACCCGGCAGATATTCGCCGGCGCGGGGAAGATCGGGATCGAAGCGGAAAGCAGCGCCGGTCAACCCGGCTTGTTTCAGATTTCACAACGCGCCGATTTCTTTAGCGCGCTGGTGAGCATCGACACGATGAACAAGAGGCCGTTGGTCAACACCCGCGACGAGCCGCACGCCGACGCAGACCGTTACCGCCGCTTTCATGTCATCATCGGCGACTCGAACATGAGTGAGTGGGCCACCGCCCTAAAAGTCGGGACTACCGCGCTCGCGCTCACAGCGATCGAACGGGGCGAAGCGCCGCAGCTCGAGATTGCCCAGCCGATCAACGCCACGAAATCCATCAGCCGAGACCAGGATTACGATTGGATCATCGAGCTGAGCGAGGGGCGCAAGATTTCCGCGATCGACGTGCAACGGCTGTATCTGAAAGCTGCCGAAAAAATCGCCGGCGACGATGCGGAAACGCTGTGGTTGCTGCGGGAGTGGGAGAACGTGCTGAACGATCTGGAGCGGGACGTCACGTTGACGCGCGATCGCGTGGACTGGGTGGCGAAGAAGCTCCTGTTGTCCGCGTTTCGCGAGGAGGAAAAACTTTCGTGGAGCGATCCCTGGCTCCAGGCGATCGACCTCGAATATCACAACATCATTCCCGATCAGGGATTGTTCTACGAACTGTTACGGCAGGGTTCGATGCGCAGCTTCGTGAGTGAGGAGGAGATCAAGAGCGCGATCTTCGCGCCGCCGGAGACGACGCGCGCGTGGTTCCGCGGACGGTCGGTTGCCCGGTTCAACGACGCGATCACGTCGATCCAATGGGACGAGATCACCTTCGCGAACGGGGCGCGTTCACATCTCGTGACGCTGCCGGAGCCCGCCGGTGACGCGCGTCTCGAAGCGCTCAATGAACTTGTGAGGTCCGATACTGAATTCGAGGATTTTTTTGGGAAGTTGCCGGTCGCTTAAGCTGTCATCCCGAGCCGCGCAGACGGCGAGGGACCTCACAAGCGGTCATAAATCACACAAATAATCTCACGACGACAGCGTCACGCCGATGTTGCGTGGATCGCGAAAGCGACCTCGCGTGATTTTTCCTGCGACTGTGAGGTCCCTCGCCGTCTGCGCGGCTCGGGATGACAAGCATGGTGGCGCGCGCACGTCTTGTAACTCAGGCTTTTAGCCTGAGTTACGACCACGTGATCAAGCGCAGCTCATGCGCCTGCATGAGATGCGGATGAACTGGGACGACGCGCACACTGAAACCGTACGTTCCGCTATCGGAGGCGGGCACTGTGCCCTGGTAGAGATAATTCCCCTCGCCTTCCGCGGGTGAGCTTCCATTTAGAACTGTCACCGCCGGATTTTTGATTCCGCCGTTATCCGCTTCGCCGTGGTAAACCTCCACCCGCACATGATCGGGAGCGACCGCGCCGAGGTGGACTTTCGCGGAAACCTGGAGCGCTTCGCCGACCTGAATGTTCTGGCGATCGTCGTTGCCCACCTGAACATCGCGAATACTCACTTGAGGCCAATCTTTGCGCATTTTCGCTTTCCATTGGCTGAGCTTTGTCGCGGCCGAGCAATCGTCGCGCGCAAATTCCCGGTGGGCCTTCGCCGCCGGCGTGTAGAGACGTTCGGTGTATTCCTTCACCATGCGATGCGTGTTAAAAACGGGCGTGACGCTCCGGATCGATTCGCGCATCAACTGGAGCCAGGCCAGCGGGAGTTTCCCATCTGGTTTCGCGTAATAGAGCGGGATGATCTGATTCTCGAGCAACTGGTAGAGACTGCTCGCGTCCACGTCGCTTTGGAAATCGACCGTGCCGCCCTTGATCTCTCCGCCGATGGCCCACCCGTTGTTGCCGTTGTAGCTCTCGCACCACCAGCCATCGAGCACGCTCAGATTCAATCCACCGTTCGGTGGCAATTTCATTCCACTGGTGCCGCTCGCTTCCAGCGGCCGGAGCGGATTGTTCAACCAAAGATCGACACCCTGGACCAGCCGGCGCGCGATGTAGGTGTCGTAATCTTCCACGAAGACCATGCGGTTCTCGAAGCCGCGTTCCCGGCTGAACTTGTAAACCTGTTGGATGAGCGCCTTGCCGCCTTCATCCTGCGGATGCGATTTGCCGGCGAAGACGAACTGGACCGGACGCGTGTCGTCATTGAGCAAACGCTTGAGCCGCTCCAGGTCGCTGAATAACAACGCGCCCCGTTTGTAGGTGGCGAAGCGGCGCGCGAACCCGATCGTCAAAATCTCCGGATCGAGAATGCGATTGACGCTGCGGATCGACTCCGGCGACTCCCCCGCCCGCTCTCGCGCAACCCGCACGCGCTCGCGCACAAACTCAACCAGCCGCAGTTTCAATTTCTGGTGCGTGTCCCAAAGCTGCGCGTCGGGAATGTCCGTCACGCGCCGCCAGAAATCGGGATCGGTCAGGTGTTCCTCCCAATCGCCGAGATATTTGTCGTAGAGCGCCGAAAACTCCGGCGCCATCCACGTTTTCGTGTGGACGCCGTTGGTGATGCTGGTGATCGGAACTTCGTGCCCCGGCACGCCGGCCCAGACGTCTTTCCAAATCGAGCGACTCACTTCGCCGTGCAATTTGCTTACGCCGTTCGAGTGCCGGCTCGCGCGTAAGGCCAGGACAGTCATGCTGAAGGCGTCCTGCGGATTCACACTGGTCTGTCCGAGGCGGAAAAATTCGTCGAAGGAAATCTGTAATTGCGCGGAAAATTCGCCGAAGTATTTCCGCATCATTTCGCGCGGGAAAGCGTCGTTGCCCGCGGGCACCGGCGTGTGCGTCGTGAAAACATTCGCCGACGCGACGACCTGCAACGCCGAATAGAAATCGAGCTTCTTTTCCGTGACCTGAAGCCGGATGCGCTCGAGCGCAAGAAAAGCCGAGTGGCCTTCGTTCATGTGAAAAACTTCCGCGTCGATCCCGAGCGCGGTCAGCGCTTTCACCCCGCCGATCCCAAGCACAACCTCCTGCCGAATGCGCATCTCGAGATCGCCGCCGTAAAGCTCAGCCGTGATCAGGCGATCTTCCGCCTTGTTCTCCGCGATGTCGGTATCGAGCAGGTAAAGGGTGACGCGGCCGACGTGCAGTTCCCAGATTTTCGCGAAGACTTCACGCTCGAGCAGGCGGACCGAAATTAGCAGGTTGCTGTCGCCCCGCCGCACTTCCTTGATCGGGAGATGATGGAAATTCTGGTTCAGGCTGACCGCGTGCTGCACGCCGTCCTTGTCGATCTCCTGCTTGAAATAACCGTGCCGGTAGAGCAACCCCATCGCGACGAAATTGAGGTCGAGATCGCTGGCGGACTTGCAATGATCGCCCGCGAGAATGCCGAGGCCGCCGGAGTAATTCGGGATCGATTCGTGGAAACCGAATTCCGCCGAGAAATAGGCGACCGGTTTTTCGATCGCGCGGCCTTCGCCGGTTTTTCCGTAGGTGTCTTTCCGCGCGAGATAATCGCGGAAGGCGTCGTGCACTTCCTTGAGTTCGCGGAGGAAATTTTTGTCCTGCGAAACTTCCACCAGCCGGGCCTGGCGCGAGAGCTGGAGCATGCGGACGGGATTATGGTTCGTGCGATGCCAGAGCTCCGGGTCGAGGTGACGAAACACACGGCGCGCGGAAGGTTCCCAGGTCCACCACAAATTGAAGACCATTTCGCGTAACGGCTCGAGGGACGCCGGAAGCGTGGGGATCACATTATAAGTGTGGTACGTCGGCATGGAGCGGGTGCGGCTTCAGTGGCAAAGGAAGCGTGAATCTGGCAGGAAAAACTTTAGCATCAAGCGTTCCATCTGGAGCCGGCGCGCCCTCGCGCCGGAGGAGGTGCTTACCCCGCTGCTCGGCCAACCGGCCTGAGGGCAGGCCGGCTCCATCGCTGTTATTCGCGCAACGCTGGTGGCGCCAGAATCAATCCGAGCAGCAGTCCGGTAAGCAATCCACTCATGTGCGCGGCCATGCTGATCTGCGGCGTGGAGAGATCGAATGCCGTCTGGATCGCCACGATCACGAGAATGTTCTTCAACCGGCGCCCGGCCAGAGGCGCATCGCGATGACGCAACAGCAGACCGGCCCACGCTCCCACCAGGCCCATCACGGAACCGGAGGCGCCCACCAGTTGTTCGGCCCGGTTCAAGCCCGTCATGTGCAAGAGCAGGACACCGATTCCCGAGCCGAAGCCGGCGATAAAATAACAAACGCCGAAACGGATTGCGCCGAGCGCCCGCTCCAGTCCTGGCCCAATAATGAACAGCGCATACAAATTGAAGATGAGGTGGAGCGGTCCGTAATGCAGAAAGAGCGAAGTGAGCAGGCGCCAATATTCTCCGCCAAAACGCACGGCAAAAAATTCGAGCGCGCCGAGCCGGTGCAGGGTCAGCGGACTCGTCGAGCCGCCAAATCTCAACTCGGCGAGGAACATTGCGATATTCAGAACGATCAACGCGAATACGACCGCGGTCGGCCGCGCGGTCTCCGAAGCAAAGAGGCGCGTCGACGGACGCCGGCTTTGTTCGAGACGCCGGAGGAGCGCATCAGTCGACGGCGAAAGCGGCGCATGCGCCATTTCGTCGACGCGCTCCAGACGATGCGCGGCCTCGGCTCGGATCAAGGCGTTTCCCGTGTTTGCGCGCAATTTTTCCAAACGCGCGCGACCCGCCATCATTTCGCCGGCGGCCAGTTCGCCGAGCCCAAGCCAAAACCCTTTTGTGTCCGGCGAAAGTTTGCGCAGCTTCGTTTCCAAGAGTTGCGCCAGCGCTTCGAGGCGACCGCCAAAAGCGAGGACCGGCAGCAAACTGACGTCGTAAAGCCAGGCATTTTGGGGTGAAGCGCTCACGCTCTTCGCATTGGAAGCAAAGGCGAGCAAAAGATCGTCCCGCGCGCCGGTTTCGCCCAGGGCACGCAAGTAAAGCGGCTGCAAAGCGACATCTGTCTGCATGATTCCCGGCGGCAGTTCATCCCGCAGCCATCCGAGAAGCCCATTCCAATCGGCGCGGATCCGGAAAGATTGGGCGATCGCCTGGCGGCCGACGTTCGTGTGGATATTCCGCACCCGCCCGAGCAAGGCGAGCGCGGAACCGAAGTCGCCGCGCTGCGCAATCTCAAGCGACCGGAGCAGATCGGACTGTTGGCGCAAGCCGCCCGCCGGATGCAGAAAGCGAATCAGGCGCGCGAGTCGCGCAGCCGAGGCGTAGCGCTGCTGGGCCACCAGTTCCGCCGCCTTTCGGAGGCCGAGCGAGGGCGCGAGGATCAGGACCAGCCAGGCCCCGCCGCCCACAAATCCCGCGAGGTCGGGTTTCACGATCCACGACACAGCCGTCACGATCAGCACGGCCACGGCTGCGATGCGCCAGCCCCGATTTAACCCGCCGGCTCTCCAGGTTTGCGAGAGCAAAACCAGCGGGGAGACGCAGGCGATGAAAAGAAAAATGTGGTTGAGATCGATCATCCCGTTCCGCAGTTGAAGGTTGGACGTTGGACGTTCAGACTCCCAAAACAAGAAATTTAACAGGGACGAAAGAAGCAGAACGATGCGGCTCAAAGTAACGCTCTACCTCGAGGTGATTTCGTCCTGGTGTTTCTGGGCGGTGCCGGCGTGGAGGGAACTGCAAAAGCGTTATGCCGGCCGGGTGGACTTTTCCTGGAAGATCGCGCTGATGGATCCGAGCGGTTTGCCGGCGACGCGTGCCCAATCAGAATGGTTCTACCGCCGCAGCGGCACTTTGATGCGCTCACCGTTCATGCTCAACGCGGGATGGTTCGAGGCCGGACGAAAGGAGTACCTCGCGCCGAATCTGGTAGCGGAAGCCGCGAAGGATTTTGGCATTGCGGACGATCGAGTCTGGACTGCGATCGCGCAGGCGGCCTTGCGCGAGGGAGAACAGGTTGCGAAGTGGGAGGTGTCTGTGGCCATTGCCGCAAAGGCGGGAAGTCTCGACCAGGCGCAGTTGCTGGAACGCGCGCAGTCGCCGGAAGTGGAAGCGCGAGCGCGAGCGAGCACCGCGGATTTTCACGCCCTGCAAGTCACGCAGCGTCCGACCTTCGTGGTCGAAAGCGAAATCGGCGACCGCGCTGTTTTCTCAGGGATCGCAACGGTGCCGCCGCTCGTGGCCGCGCTCGACGCGATGCTCGAAGATCTCGCCGCCTACGATTCGCACGCGGCGCACTTCGGCACTCCGCCGCCGGCGTAGGACCGACTCTTTTTCGTGCTCGTGCTCGTGCTCCTGCTCGTGATCGATCCCTGTCTTCCGTTCGATTACGATCACGAGCATGAGCACGAGCAGGAGGGAAAGCGACAGATTAACCTTGCCTCTCAGGGAATGTTGCCTACATCTTCCAGTCGGCTTGCGGGAAAGCGCAGGTCCGTCACCGCGATGTCCGCAGCCGCGGTGAGCAGAAGTGTCTCGTCCCTCAGAAATGATGTCCGGGAAAATGCGGCGAACTAAACACGGCGACGCGGTTCACTTCCCGTTTCGCCGGCCAGGAGCTTTGATTTAATCTGCAACCACAAATTCGTGTAAACGGTCGGATTCGCGCCCGGGAAGTCCGGGTCATTCTCGCATCCAACAGCGAACAACTTGGCGTCATGAAGCTTTCGGACGCCCTGCGCAAAGCGCAAAGCCTCGGCCTCGATCTGGTGGAAGTCGCGCCCACGGCGAATCCGCCGGTCTGCAAAATCGTCGATTTCGGGAAGTTCCGTTACGACATTTCCAAGCAGGAGAAGGAGAAGAAAACCTCCGGGACCAAGCTCAAGGAAATCAAGTTCCGGGTAAACATCGACGACCACGATTATCTGACGAAAATCCGGCACGGCGAAGGATTCCTCGACAAAGGGAACAAGGTTCGCGTCCAACTGCAATTCCGTGGCCGCGAGATGGCGCACCAGGAATTTGGGATGCAGTTGATGGAGAAGGTGCGCGACGACCTTGCCGGAATGTCGCAGGTGGAAATGGAACCGAAGATCGCCGGGCGCAACGTGACGATGACCTTGTCGCCCCTTCCGGCCGCGCGCCGGAAACGCCGGTTCTCCGTCGAAGCAGATGATGCGGACGAAGCGGACGCGGAAAAAAGCGCCGCCGAGACGCCCGAGTGATCCTCCGATTCGCGGTTACTTAGGCTGGGGCGGCTCGGGAGGCCTCTCGACGACCAATTCATTCACGCGCCTGATCTGCACGGCGCGCCCCGTCGCTTCGTCGATCGAAACGATTACGCCGCATAAGCGGACGTCACCGCGGGCCACGGGAAAAAGGGCGGGCAGGTTCGAGACGAAGCGGTTGACGATCGGATCAATCGCGCGGCCGAGAATTGAACTTGCTGGTCCGCACATTCCCGCGTCGCACAGGAAAGCGGTGCCTCCGGGGAAAATCTGTTCGTCGGCAGTTTGCACGTGAGTGTGGGTCCCAATGACTGCGGAAACTTTGCCGTCCAGAAACCGGCCGATCGCAATTTTCTCGCTCGTCGTCTCAGCGTGAGCGTCGACAAAAATGACGGGCGTTTGCTGGCGCACTTGTTCCACCGCGAGCTCGACCGCGCGAAACGGATTTTCGAGAATCGGCTGCATGAACGTCCGGCCCTGCACGCTGATCACTCCCACCGGGCCTTTCGCGGTCTCGAGCACGATCGAGCCATGCCCTGGCGCGCCGTCCGGGTAGTTCACCGGCCGCAACAACCGCGGCTCCGTGTCGATAAAGGCGATGATTTCTTTCTGGTCCCAAATGTGGTCGCCCGTGGTAACGACCGAGACGCCCGCGCGCAAAAGGTCGATCGTGATCTTCGGCGTGATTCCGCGCCCGCCCGCGGCGTTCTCGCCGTTGACGATGATGAAATCGAGCGCGTGCAGTTCTTTTAGACGCGGCAAGTGCGCGATCACGGCGCTGCGGCCGGGCTCGCCCACGATGTCGCCGAGAAAAAGAATCGTCAGCATTCGGCGAGCATCGTATTGAACAGACGGAAATCCAAACCGTGATCTCGCGCGTTCTCTTTTTGCGGTTGTCGTTCATCCTCCTGCTCGGTGTTGCTCCTGCGCTGGCCGTCGATCACCTCAGCAATCCACTGGCCGATCCGCCGAACTGGAAGGCGCTCGAGCGTTTTCAAAAAACGATCACGCGTGAGGAATTTGAGCGTTTGCTCCGCGAGGTTTATTGCACTCATGGGATTAGCGAAGAACTCATCCGGGTCGATGCGCAGGCGGCCTGCATCCTCATGGATAAGGACGCGCAGACCTGGTTCACTCTTCGTTTCGCCAAAGATGAAGCGAGCCGCCGGCCGGCCATCGTTCGATGGAAGACAGCCCGATCGCTCCCGCGCAAAAAACAAGCGGGCGTCCTTTCCGGACTAAAGATCGCGCTCGATCCTGGCCATATTGGCGGCGAGTGGGCCAAGATGGAAGAGCGCTGGTTCAAGATGGGCGAAACGGAACCGGTCGAGGAAGGCGAGATGACCATGCGCGTGGCGAAAATGCTGGCGGAAAGGCTGAAGGCTTTGGGCGCGCGCGTCTCTTTCGTGCGCGAGAAGAACGAACCGGTCACTCCATTCCGTCCCAATGATTTCAAGGGAGCTGCAATTGAAGTGCTAAAGGCGGCGGGAACGGAAAATCCGCGCGAAACTTTTGACGGCCCCGACGACCCGCTCAAGGAGCAGACCATCCGATGGCAGAGTGAAATTTTGTTTTATCGAAGCAGCGAGATTCGCCAGCGCGCGCGGCGCGTTAACCTCCGGCTGAGGCCCGACCTGGTTCTGTGTCTGCATTTCAACGCCGAAGCGTGGGGCGACGAACGTAATCCCACCTTCATCGACAAAAACCATCTCCATCTGCTCGTGAACGGCGCCTATTCGGAATCCGAGCTCGCCTTCGATGACGAACGTTTCGAGATGGTGCGACGGCTCCTGAGCCGAGCCTACGAGGAAGAGCTCACGATTGCCGACACGGTCTCCGCGACGATGGCAAAGCAAACGGGGCTTCCGCCCTATCAATACACGACGGACAACGTGAGGAAGGTCGGCAAGAGCGGGTATGTTTATGCGCGTAACCTGGCCGCGACCCGGCTCTATCAATGTCCGGTCGTTTATTTCGAGCCGTACGTCATGAACAACAGCGACGTTTTCGCGCGAGTTCAGGCCGGAGACTACCAAGGCACGCGGCTCGTCAACGGAATCGAACGTCCCAGCATTTTCCGCGAGTACGTCGACAGCGTGGTCAACGGTCTGGTGGAATATTATCGCGCCGCGCGTCGCTGACTACAGGTCGCGAATCGCGGCGCCGATTTCTTCCATCGTCACATCCGTGGCGACGTGGGCGGAACCAATCGCAGAGGTGACGACGAAGCGGATTTGCTGACGCTCGAACTTCTTGTCGAACCGGATGGCCTCCAGAATTTTCTCTCGCGGGAAACCTGCGGGCAACCGAATCGGCAAATCAAAGGCCTGAAGCGTGCGGCAAATCCGATCTCGGGCCACTTCGGCCAGCCCAGCACTGCGCACCGAGATCTCGCACGCGGCTATGATTCCAAGACTGACAGCTTCACCATGAAGAAGATCGTGCAAATCCCCTGCCCGCTCGATCGCGTGACCAATTGTGTGGCCGAAGTTCAGCAGAGCCCTTTCGCCTTTCGTCTCGCGTTCGTCCGCGGCGACGACCGCGCCTTTGATCGCCACATTCCTTCGCACCAGCTCCGGGAAATCCTTTCCATCGAAATGCTGAAGCATCTCGAACATCTCCGCATCGCGGATGATGGCGTGCTTGATGATTTCCGCGAAGCCCTGCTTGCGCTCACGAGGCGGCAACGTCGCGAGCGTGTCAGTATCCGAAACCACCAGTGAAGGTTGGTGCCACGCGCCGACTAGATTTTTGCCCGCGCTCAGGTTCACTGCCGTCTTCCCCCCGATCGAGCTGTCCACTTGTGCGAGCAGCGTCGTTGGCGCCTGGACCCAGGGGATTCCTCGATGATAAATCGCCGCCGCGAATCCGGCGAGATCCCCCACCATTCCACCGCCGAGCGCGACCACGAAGGACGATCGATCCAGACCCGCCTCGCTCATTTGCCGGCAGATCAATTCGGCCTGGCCTAACGACTTCGATTTTTCGCCCGGAGCGACTGCGATCAGGGTTGGCTGAAACCCGGCCTTGGTCAGACTGCCCTCCACGGTCGCGGCAAATAGGGCCGCCACGTTCTCGTCCGAAACGACGGCGCAGGCCGGGCCACCGAGCTGTTGCGATTGCGCGATCAACGACCCGATGTTCGGCAGCAGGTTCGGAGCGACCAGCGCTTCGTAACGCTGTTTACCTGCTTGGATAACGATGGGCGTCACGTGGTTGGTCGAGTTGGAGTTTTGGCGGGAGACCAACCGTATGGACTGCGACCGGCCTTGACAAGCAACCCCGGGAAACCCTTAAACTGAACGCATGCCACAGCGCGCCGATCCACCGTCTCCCCCACCACCACCCGCGCCTCCTCCTCCTCCGCCACCGCCGCCACCACCTCCTCCTCCACCAACGCCGCCGCCGGAATCATCGCCATCACCGGAAGCGATCCCGCCTTCCGAGAATGTCGGCCGGCCCACCTCGACTGGCCTGCCCGCAAACGTTGCCGCGACCCTCGCGTGCGTTCCTCTCCTGGGAGGCCTCGTCTTTTACGTCTGGGAAAAGCACGACCGCTTCGTCCGTTTTTATGCGATGCAATCAATCATCTTTGGCGGCATCTGGCTGCTCTTCCATCTGGTCTCCTCGATTCTGTGGAGAATCTTTTGGGCGATGCCGGTGATCGGACACTTCATGGCGCGGCTTTGGCTTTTCCTCGCCGACCTGATTCACCTCGGCTTCTTCGTCATCATGGTTTTCGCGATGGTGAAAGCTTTCAGCGGTTTGCGCTGGGATATTCCCTACGTCGGTCCGATGGCTCGCAAGCAGATGGGCGAAGCGCCGTAATTAACAAGCCAGCAGCTTGACCACGATCTCAGTCAAAACCAGCTCGTGATCGAGCTGGCTGCTGACCAGGCGCACATTTGCTTCGAGGCACGCTTCCAATCCGGCGATCAGTTTCGCCGCCTGGAATCGATGCGCCTGCTGCGCGGCCAAGCCCAGCGCGTAGCCGTTGATCGAACCATCTTTTTTTCGCGGCAGGTGCTCCGTCGCTTCCGCGGGAAGGCGGTTCAAGGCTGAAATAAAAGTGAAAGGCGCGTGCGGTCGCGGGATCCGGTTGCGCTCCATCAGGTCTTTCGCCAGCAGCAGATTCCGGATGGTCGGCAGAATGGCGACAAGCAAAATCCCGATCGCGGTCTCACCCTGGTCGAGCAATCCCTTCACGAGCTTGAGCGCGCGTTCGAGGTCGCAGGCCGCGAGGGCATTTCCCAGTTCGAAAATTACGCCTGCGCGGGAGAGCGGCACAAGCGTGCGCACCTGCTCAACTTGCACGCGACGATCGCTCGCCAGGTAGAGGTCGATCTTCTCCAGCTCATTTTCAATCTGGCGCGTGTCGCCACCGGTCAGCAGGACAAAAAGGTCCAGCGCTTCTTCGTCGAACTGCAAACCTCTGGCCCGGGCGCGCCGGCGCACAATTTCAGTGGCTTCCTCTTCCCAACCGGCTCGCGAGGAATCGAGCCGGTCGAAAACCTGCACCTCAGCGCGTTTGCCGAGGGATTTGTAAAACGAGCGGCGCTTATCGACTTCCGTGGCGCTGATCAGCAAAGTCACCTCCGCGCCCAGCCCGGCCTCGAGCAAATCGGAAAGATCTTCCAGCGCCGATTGCACGGAAGCCGAACGCCCAATGACGGTGTCGCCCAGGCAATTCGCGTTCTTGAGCCAGACCAACTTTCCTCCGCCAAAAAATGGCAGGGTCTGCAACGCCTCGATCGCCAGGCGGATTTTCGAAACCGCCTGATCGACGTTATCCGCGCAGGCGTCGATTACTTCCACGCCGAACTCGCCGGCGTCGGGCGGCGCCAGGGTGGCCGCAAGCTCGGCTGCGATCCGCTTCACTTCGCTTTCATCCGAACCGACAACGGCGTGGATGTTCGATTGAGACTCAGCGGTCTGGGTTTTTGCCTTCGGCATGGGTGGCGGCAATTTTAGCCGCCATCGGATGGTTGCAAAGAAGTTCCGGGATCTTTCGCGGCAGCAACAACGAAACAATCAAATCGCGCCACCACTTGCTTGTCATCCCGAGCCGCGCAGACGGCGAGGGACCTCAATTCACACTAGACACGCTTCGCATGGTCGAGGGCTTATGCCTCGTGGATCGCGGCAGCGTTGTTAGCGTGACGGTCTCTTCGACTGGGAGGTCCCACGCCGTCTGCGCGGCTCGGGATGACACACGGTTTTTTGCGCGGCCCCGCGGTTTACACCCGCGAGCCGCGCCGTCGTGGGGTGCCGCCGCCGCGAGAATACTTCACCGGCTTTCGCTTGGGCTCGATTTTCGAAAGCCCAGTCCCGCTCTTTACTTCCATGATCTGATCGCGCAATAAGGCGGCGCGTTCGAACTCCAGGTTCGCGGAGGCGCTTTGCATTTCGTCCTCCAGCTCGCGCAGCAATTCCGTGAGATCGAAATCGCCGCCCGTTTCCTGGATGACCGATGCGGCGATTTCGCGACCGCGCAAAATGGTGTGGAGACTTTCCTGGATCGCGCGCCTCACCGTGGTCGGAGTGATCCCGTGCTTCTCGTTGTATTCCATCTGCTTGCCGCGCCGGTAATCCGAGATCGAGATCAGGGCCTGCATGCTTTGAGTAACCGTGTCGGCGAACAGAACTACTTCACCGTTGATATGCCGGGCGGCCCGGCCCGCCGTCTGGATCAGCGAAGTCTGGCTGCGCAGAAAACCTTCTTTATCGGCATCGAGAATGCAGACGAGCGACACTTCCGGGAGATCGAGTCCTTCGCGAAGCAAATTGATCCCGACCAGAATATCGAAGTCGGCCGCGCGCAATCCGCGCAGGATTTCCACACGCTCGATCGTGTCGATGTCGCTGTGCAAATAACGCACCTTCAATCCCACATCGCGCAGATAATCCGAAAGGTCTTCCGCGGTTCGTTTGGTCAGCGTCGTAACCAGAACCCGCTCCTGATTTTCGACGCGTTGCCGGCAAAGCTCGATCGTCTCGTCGATCTGATTCTTGAGCGGCTTCAAGGTGATCTTAGGATCGAGCAAGCCGGTGGGGCGAATGATTTGCTCAACCACGAGCGGCATGCCCGGCGTGTGCACATCGAATTCCTGAACAGGTTGATCGGTTCGAGATATTTGTAGGGCAGGCGCGCCGCCAGCCATGCCTGCGCCCGGCAAGCGATGCGCTTGCCCTGCAACACCCTCACCCGCAACCATGAAAGGAACCGCTTCGTCCTCGCCGATGCGCTCGCGCTTGTGCGGGAAATAGCCGTTATTTCCGACGATGCTGTTCTTGATTTCGAACTCGGCCGGGGTCGCGCTCACGTAGGTGAGCTGGTTGGTCATCCCCATGAATTCCTTGAAATTTAACGGGCGATTATCAAGGGCGCTCGGCAAACGAAAACCGTATTCGACCAGCACCGTTTTCCGCGACTTGTCGCCTTCATACATGCCGCCGATCTGCGGGATAGTGGCGTGCGATTCGTCGATAATGAGCAGGTAATCTTTCGGGAAAAAATCGAGCAGTGTGAAGGGCTTCGATCCCGGCATGCGGCCGGAGAGATGCCGCGAATAGTTCTCGATCCCGTTGCAGAATCCCATCTCCTGCAACATCTCGAGGTCGTATTCCGTCCGCATTTTCAAGCGTTGCGCTTCGAGCAGCCGGCTCTGCGATTCGAGCTCGACGATGCGGTGATCGAGTTCGTTCCTGATCGAGGAGAGCGCACGATTCAATTTGTCGGCCGGGGTGACGAACTGTTTGGCGGGATAAAAGGTGATCACGCTCAGGCCTTCGTGCGCGTGGCCGGTCAGCGGATCGATCCGCGTGATCGCATCGATCTCGTCGCCGAAAAATTCGAGCCGGATCGCTTCTTCATCCGCCGTGGCCGGATACACTTCGACGACGTCGCCGCGCACGCGGAACTTGCCGCGGGCGAAGTTCATGTCGTTCCGCTCGTAGAGCATGTCGACGAGACGGCTGAGGACGGCTTCGCGCGTGATCTGCTGCCCGCGCTTCACGGTGAGTAGCATGCGCAGGTAATCTTCCGGCGAGGTGACGCCGTAGATGCAGGAGACGCTTGCCACTACGATCGTGTCCCGCCGGGAAAGGAGCGCGCTCGTCGCGGAGAGCCGGAGCCGCTCGATCTCCTCGTTGATCGATGAGTCCTTCTCGATGTAGGTGTCGGAACGCGGGATGTACGCTTCCGGCTGGTAGTAATCGAAATAGCTGACGAAATACTCAACGGCGTTGCGCGGGAAGAACTGTTTGAACTCCGAGTAGAGCTGCGCGGCGAGCGTCTTGTTGTGCGAGATGACGAGAGTGGGCCGCTCGAGCTCGCGGACCACGTTGGCCATCGTAAAAGTCTTGCCCGAGCCGGTGACTCCGAGAAGCGTCTGATGTTTGTTCCCGGCCTCGATCGACTTCAACAGCTTGGCGATGGCCTGGCTCTGATCGCCCCGCGGGGTGTAGTTGGATTCGAGCTCAAACGCCATCGAGCAAAGTAGCATTCGAGGCGCGAGTGTCATGGTGGATCGACCGCCCCGCCGCTCGATGAGGAAAGAGGGCGCGGCAATAATCGCGCGATGGAGCGCGCGATCCACCTTTTGACTCGCTACGCTTCGGGAGCGCGACTAATTCAAGAACAGCGCATGAACCTTGCAAAATTTTTCGCTGAGATGCGGAGGCGAAATGTCTACAAGGTCGCCGTCGCCTACGGGGTGGTGGGCTGGCTTGTGATCCAGATCGCCACGCAAACCTTTCCGGTTCTCGAGATCCCGAGCTGGTGCGTCCGATTGATCATTATCGTCGTCCTGCTCGGATTCCCGATCGCAATGCTGCTGGCGTGGGCCTATGAGATGACGCCGGAAGGGATCAAGCGGACGGAAGACGTGCCGGCGGAAAAATCGGTCGTGCGCAAGACCGGGCGGAAACTCGATGTCTTGATCATCCTGGTGCTGCTCGGCGTGATCGGGTTCCTCGTTTTCCAACGATTCCACCGCGGCGGTAATGTCCCGCCGGATACCGCGGAAAAGAGTATTGCGGTCCTCCCCTTCGACAACTTCAGCGACGACAAGGCGAATGCCTTTTTCGCGGATGGAATTCAGGACGACATTCTGACCAGCCTCGCGAAGATCCACGACTTGAAGGTGATCAGCCGGACCTCGGTCATGGCCTACCGGGGCGCGGGCCAACATAATCTCAAGCAAATTGGGGACGCGCTCGGCGTGGTCAACATCCTGGAGGGAAGTGTCCGGCGGGGCGAAAATCGCGTGGTGGTAAACGTGCAGTTGATCGATGCGCGGACCGATCGCCATATCTGGGGACAGCGGTACGACCGGCCGCTGGCTGATTCGCTTGGATTGCAGGGAGAGCTGGCGGCGGAGATCGCCCAGGAATTGCGGGCGACCCTGAGCCCCGAGGAAAAGGTGCGCGTGGAAACCAAGCCGACGGAAAGCACGGACGCTTATGTCGTTTACTTGAAAGCGCGCGCACTGGAATCGAATCCCGATCGCCTGTTCGAGGATTACAGCGTGGCGGAGCAGTTTTATAGCGAAGCAATCCGGTACGATCCCTCGTTCGCCCTCGCCCATGCGCGGCTCTCGGCCACGACCGCGCGGATCTATCACTGGTTCGAATCAACCGATGAGCGGAAGTCGCGGATGAAAACCGAAGCGGAAAGGGCGCTACAAATCCGGCCGGACCTGGGCGAGGGCCATCTCGCGCTCGGTCTCTATTATTACTGGGCGGAAAAAAATTACGACAAGGCGCTCGCAGAATTTGCAGTGGCCTCCAAGGCGCTGCCAAACGATAGCGATATCAGTTATTTCGCCGCGGCAATCCGCCGGCGCCAGGGAAGGTGGCAGGAACACCTGGAGCTGCTGCACAAAAGCCAGACGCTGGACCCAGGGAACGCGAACGTCGCCGAAGAGCTCGCGTACTCCCATGCCTTTCTGCGAAATTGGCCCGAGGCCAAGAAGATGCAGGAGCGCGTGACCGTGCTCGCGCCCGACTCGGTCAACGCGAAGATCTCGCGCGCTTACTTCGATTTTTGGTCGGAAGGGAACACGGCGCCGCTGCAGGAATTGCTGGCGAAAACCCCGGCCGGGATCGATCCGGGCGGTCTCGTAACCCGAGCGCGCTGGGACCTCGCCATGATTCAACGCGATTTTGACGCAGCAGATCGAATCATGACTGCGTATGCGCTCGATCAATTCCAGGCCAACGGCCAGCCGACGCCGAAAAGTTTTTATCGCGGATGCACCGCGCTCGCGCGCGGCGATCAGCCGAACGCGCGCAAGAATTTCGAACTGGCGCTCCCGTTGTTTGAAGATGCGGTGCGACAGGCGCCGGAGAACGCGATCCGACACGCTAATCTCGGACTGCTTTACGCGTTTCTGGACCGCAAAGAAGACGCCATTCGCGAGGGTCACCGCGCGGTGGAACTGACGCCGGATTCGAAGGATGCCCTGGACGGACCCTGGATGTCGGGTTTCCTGGCGATGATTTACGCGCGCGTGGGCGAAATGGATTCGGCCACACCGCTGCTCCAGCATTTGCTCACTTCGCCCGGGCCGATTGACAACACGAACTGTTGCATCACCTACCACGATCTGCGCAGCCGCTGGCAGTGGGATCCGGTGCGGAACGATCCTCGTTTCCAAAAGCTCCTGGCTCAGCCCCCGTCGACGGCGACTCCAAAATAAGCAGCTCCAGGCTCAGGCCACAGCCGCGACAGCGAGCGGCTTTTTCCGTTTTAGATTTGGCAATGACTGCGCGTTGCCATTGAATCAATCCATTCCGGAGCGTTGGGGGGCGCCATGGATCCAAAGAATTTTTTCGTCGAACTGAAGCGACGCAACGTTTACCGCGTGGGGGTCGCGTATGCCATCGTGGGATGGCTCCTGATTCAGATCGCGACGCAGGTCTCGCCGTTTTTCGAAGTCCCGAATTGGACGGTTCGACTGATCATTCTCGTTCTGCTGCTCGGCCTGCCGGTAGCGCTCATCATGGCGTGGATCTACGAAATCACGCCGGAAGGAATCAAGCGCACCGACGAAGTCGTGGTGGACCATTCCATCGTGCGCAAGACGGGCCGGAAGCTGGATGCCCTGATCATCGCGGTGCTCCTGTGCATCATCGGGTTCCTGGTTTATCAACGATTCTACCGCAAGGATCCGCCCCCGGACCGCATGGGAAAAAGCATTGCGGTCCTTCCGTTCGACAACTTCAGCGACGAAAAGGAAAACGCCTTTTTCGCGGACGGAATTCAGGACGATATTTTGACCAGCCTGGCCAAGATCCGGGACCTGAGGGTGGTCAGCCGCACTTCGGTGATGCCGTACCGCGGCGCTGGGTTGAACAATCTCCGGCAAATCGCGGACGCGCTGGGTGTGGCTCACATCCTGGAGGGAAGTGTCCGCCGCGGACTGAATCGCATCGTGGTCAGCGTGCAGCTGATCGACGCGCGGACCGATCGCAATATCTGGTCGCGTCGCTACGATCGGCCGCTGGCGGATTCGCTGGGGCTGCAAGGCGAGCTGGCCGCGGAAATCGCCCAGGAGTTGCGCGCCACTTTGAGCCCCGAGGAAAAAGCGAGCGTGGAAACCAAGCCGACCGAGAACCCGGATGCCTACGTGCTTTATCTGAGAGCGCGCACGTTCGAAGCGAACGCGGATCGGCTCTTCGAAGACTTCAGCGTAGCCGAGCAATTGTACACAGAAGCGATCCAGCACGATCCGTCGTTCGCCCTGGCCCATGCCCGTCTCTCCGCCACCATCGCGCGGATTTATCTTTGGTTCGATTCGACTGATGAGCGCAAAACGAGGATGAAAATGGAGGCGGAAAAATCGTTGCAGCTCCGGCCGGATCTGGGCGAAGGCCATCTCGCTCTCGGTCTTTACTATTACTACGGCGAGAAGAATTACGACCGGGCGCTCGATCAGTTTGCGATCGCGGCCAAGGCGCTGCCTAACGACAGCCAGATCGGTTATTTTGCCGCCGCCATTAAACGCCGCCAGGGCCACTCGAAGGAAAATCTCGAGCTCCTGAAAAAAAGCCTGTCGCTCGACCCGGGGAACGTAAATGTCGCGGCCGAGGTCGCCTACACCCATGGCTTTCTCCACGACTGGCCCGAAGCAATCCGGATGCAGGAACGCGTCCTCGCGCTCGCGCCAGACTCGCTGAATTCGAAGATTTTCATGGGCTACTACGACTTCTGGGCAAAGGGGACCACCACGATCCTGAAGGATTTGCTCGGGAAGATTCCGCCGGGCGTGGATCCGGCCGGAATTGTCAGCCGCGCCCGCTGGGATCTGGCCATGATCGAACGCGATTACGACGCGGCAGAGCAGGCCATGGCGGCCTGTCCGCTCCATGAATTTCAGGCAAATGGACAGCCGACTCCCAAGAGTTTTTATCTGGGCTGTGTCGCCCTGGCGCGCGGCGACCAGGTGAATGCGCGGAAGCATTTCGAGATGGCGCTGCCCGCCTTCGGCGAAGCGGTGCGCCAGGCGCCGGGCAGCGCGATTCGTCACGCCAATCTCGGTTTGCTCTGCTCTTTCATGGGGCGCAAAGAGGAGGCGATTCGCGAAGGTCACCGCGCCGTGGAACTCGAACCGGAATCGAAAGACGCGGTGAGCGGTCCCTGGATGAGCGGGTATCTGGCGATGATTTATGCGCGCGTCGGAGAACTCGATTCGGCTCTTCCAATCCTGGAACGTTTGCTCGCCTCCCCTGGGCCGATCGACAACACGAACTGCTGCATCACCTCCAGTGATCTGCGCACCCGCTGGCAATGGGACCTGGTCCGCAACGACCCGCGTTTCCAAAAACTTGTGGCCGAACCGGCGCCCAAAGCAGCGGCCAACTAAAAGCCAGTGGAAACGGAACGACATCGGATTTCAAAATCGAGCCGGGTCCACGCTATTGAGTTACGGGCAGCTCCGCCTGCATCCGTATTGGGACGCGCTTCGCGGGGACGCTCGCTTCGAAAAAATCGTCGCGAGTCTCGCCCCCAAGAGCGCGGAGGCGACAAAACCGTAGGAGCGATCTCACAGAGCGCTGTCGTTCTGAGCGAAGCGACGAGTCTCGGACAGCCCAGCGCGCTGTCCCTACCGCGTTTTCGCCCGAGCAATCTCTGATCATTTCCGGTTTCGTTCGGTATAGAGCGGAGAAATAGTCAGAGATCCTTCGCATTCGCTCGGGATGACAACCTTTTGGATTATAAGACGGCTTGTGGGAATTGGTGGTCGTCGCATTTTCCGCGCGACGACTTCTATTGTGAAAAGAACCGCGGGCAATGAACTCGCGCTAGGAATGGGACCCGGTGCGCGCCGATCCGCGCTTCGAGAAGTTCCGGTAGGGACGCCGCGCTGCGGCGTCCGGAGCGCCCAGCGTTTCCCTACCCCCTCAATTCCTTAAACGCGACGCCGAGGTTTTGCAGTACGTCGCTCGGCAGCAGCGACTCTACGCACGCACTCCCTTGAAAGATCGCTAACTCCGCCGCGCGCCCGCAGAGCCACGCGCCGAGACGCGCGGCGTCATAGGGCGCCAAACCTTGTCCCATCAAACCTGCGCAAACGCCGGTCAGCACGTCCCCCATTCCACCCGTTGCCATGCCGGGATTTCCGGTGGTGTTGAAGCTGAGCGGCTTTCCGCGCTGCCCGACGATCGTCCGCGCACCCTTCAGCAACAGCGTCACGGGAAATTGTTCGCAGAAACTTCTCACCACTCCCGCCCGGGACATCTTCCCGGGGTTGAGCAGGCGACTCATCTCACCGGGATGTGGCGTGAGCAGACGAGGCCCGCGGCAGTTTTTCAGAATGGCAATATCTTCGGCCAGGATATTGAGTCCATCGGCGTCCACCACCATCGGTTGTTCGGCGTACGCGATGAGGTCCCGAATCCGCGCGGCATGCGCTTTCCCCAAGCCGGGTCCAACGGCCCAGACGTCCACCTTCTCATCCACAAGATCACGATAGGTCCGCGTGGATTTTACCATTACTTCCGGCGGCGCGGCGCCGACTGCGATCTCGTAAATATCCTCGGAAACAAAAAGCTCGACCAGACCCGCGCCAGAACGCAATGCGCCGCTTGCCGTCATGATGGCCGCGCCGACAAATCCCTTTGAACCTGCCACCACTGCGATCCGGCCGAATAAATTCTTGTAGGAGCCGAATTTGCGCCGCGGAATCAGCGCGGCCAGGGAATGCCCGGCGGCGGCAATGTCGTTTCGAACGCCACCCACGACCAGCTCGGCCAAGGGCACAACTTCGATCCGGCCCACGCACTCGAGCGCGGCGTCCGCAATCAGGCCGTGCTTCGCGAAACCGATCGTGACGGTGAAATCCGCGATCACGCAATCAGGGTCGGTCTCGCCGGTATCGCCGTTGAGGCCGGTTGGAAGATCGACCGCAAAAACGAAAGCATTCTGTTCGCGGCGCAGGCGATTTATCTCAGTGGCCGCAGCGCGAATCGGCTCCCGCAAAAGGGTCCCGGCGCCGATACCGAGCAGTCCGTCGAGAATGACGAGCGGTGAACCGGTAGAGGCGCGCTTGTCGCGCTCTTTCATAGCGGTATCCGCTGTCCCTGCAGCCGGCACGGCCGCCACTACAGCGAGTTTCTTCCGCGTTAGCTCGCTGCAATCGGCTTCAGCAAATGGAAGACGAAGATCGATTTCCCATCCGGAGCGCCGCAGGCATTCAGCCGCCACGAGGGCGTCCCCGCCGTTGTGTCCTTTCCCGGCGTAAACGACGCATCGGCCCGCTCGCGGGAAAAATTTTTCTACCGCTCGCGCCACGCCGGCGCCGGCCTCATCCATCAGCGCCTCTACTTCAATTCCGCGCGCGAAGGCCGCCTCTTCCGCCTCCCGCATTTCCGCCGAGCTCACGATCGGCGAAATCAATCAATCCTCCGATTTCTTCCTGCTTTTCTTCTTGGAACTGCTGCTCTTTTTCTTGCTGCTGGCATGGTGGCGCGAAGATTTGGAAGACTTGTGGCGGCGCGAGGAGAAACTTTCCGCGGGCACCCGCACGAAATCGTTGCCGAGCGAGACGCTGCGCAAACTGGGAGTCAGCGACCTGACCGGCCCGGCGGGCTGGCGACGAATGCCGCGGGCGATTTGTTCCGCGAGCCTTTGCCGGTAATCAGCGGTCTGCGCCAATCTTCCCTCGGTCGGATTGGTCAGGAACCCGCACTCCACCAGGACCGACGGGATGGCGGTTTTGCGGATCACATAAAACCCACGGCGGCGGATCCCGCGATTCTCCGAAGGCGCGCCGGACATCACGTTCCGATGAATGCTGGCCGCGAGCGAGGCGCTGTCGCCTCGATAGTAATAGGTCTCAATGCCATTCGCGCCGACGCGCGAGGCGCAATTGAAGTGAATGGAAACAAAGGAAGCGTTCCGGTACGAATTTGCGATGGCCACCCGCGTGGGCAGTGGGACGAAGACATCGCTGTCCCGGGTCATGATCACACGGTAACCATCGGCCTGGAGCAGACGCCGGAGGCGTTGGGCCACATCGAGCGTTTTGTCCTTTTCGCTGATGCGCTGGCCGGGAACGCCGCCGCGATCGTATCCACCGTGGCCGGCATCGATCACGATGGTTTTTTGCGCCGAAACGAAAGAGGCTAGGGCGAAGAAATTCGCGAATGCGGCAAAGGCGATCAGGCGGCGATAATTCATGCAGGAGATCAGGCGATAAGTTTAATCATCCACGGGCCGGTTCATCGGCCTGGTGGACAGCTTCGAGGCTGGTCCGCGCGCGGTCTGGGCGACCGGGGCGTCGCGCATTCCACCGCTGACCGCGATAAGGCCATCCGGGGTGTGCCGCAAACGCGGGCGCGTTTTTGTTTCCATGAAAGTAGATTGCCGCAGAAGTTCCCCGTTCAAACCAATGTGGGAATAAGCCCAAGTTCGGGGCGCGACGCAATGGAGAACATGCAATTGATTTGCGCGGTCGAGCTCGGCCTGCGGCGCGTCCGACGCGATAATGTGGCCTAACGAGTACGTCGTGTAGACGACTCCGTTGTTTTTGTTTTCCACCCGGAGGTAAAGCGAGGTGTGGTCGGGAAAGCGATTGGAAAGGAGCGAGTAGGTGCGCACCTCGCCCGCGCCTGACGTTCCATCCGGCACGCCCACGGTCTTCTGCCAGATCGCGCGCGCGTCGGTGACCTGGAAAACTTTCGTCTCCGAATAAAAGAACTTGTTCAAATCTGCGAAGTAAACGTTCGCGCGCACATGATACGCGCCGAAATCGCTCACGGGGAAATCCGGCGTCAGATTGATTTTGCGGGTGACGGTCTTGCCCGCTTCGACATGGAGCGCCGGTTCCGGTGCGTGCTCGCGGATCGGCGCGAGCAAGCGCCCTTCGCCCGCGTTGATTTCAAAACCGAACCAGTGCTGGCCATTTTCATCGTGCAGGTCCACGTCGCGTCCCGCCAGATTGGTGATCTTGACCGTGGCGGTGACCGGCTCGTAGGCGATGTACTGGACCCGTTTGAATTTCAGTTCCACCTGGATCTGCGCCTGCGCGGCCACGGCCAGAAAAACAAATGCGGCCAGAGGAACGAAAAACTTCATCGGCCGCTAGAATAACGCATCTCGCTTCGAGAAGAAAGAATCGTGTGGCCGCGGAGAGCGAAGTTCTGGTGGATCGGGCGCTCCGCGCGATGGTGGCCGGTTGAATTGCGACGTCACAATCATCGCGCGCCGGAGCGCGCGATCCACCTTATGATTTCCGCAGTGCGCTAAAAAAACCGCGCTTCTGTGGCGGCGGCGGCGGCGGCTCATCATTCACACTCGGCTCCTCTGACTTTGGCTCCGCCGTCTCCTCCGCTTTCCCCTCATTATGACGAATGACCGCTTGCACCAGCGCTTCGTCCCAGGGCATCGAAATCGTCTCCGGTGCGCGCACCGATGAGTCGTAGGCAAACTCAACCAGGTCCCACCCCAAAATCTCGAGCAGCGCCTCGGTCCCTCGCGCCCCGGGACTTTCGGCGTGAACCATTTTGCCATCGCGCAGGTAAACAATGCCGTTGTGCATTTGTTTCACGATTTGGACGGCGCCGCTTCGCCCGCTCAGGCAACACATTTGCAGCACGTCCATGACGTGGAAAAAATCCGGTGCGCCCGGGCGAGCTACCGCCGCTGCCTCGATCGCTTCCAGCAAGCGCTCGCCATCAATCGGCTCGGGAAAAACTTTGGTCGCACCAATTTCCAGACGCTGCTCCGACGCGGGATAGGCCGGCAAGAACAACGTCTGCAGGCCGGGAAAAATTTCTCCGAGCAGGCCGCCGAGCGTGAGCCCATCCACGGCAGGACCCTCTAATTGGGCCAGCAGAATTCCGCAGCGGGCGTGCTGGCGCCCCCAGCGCAGCGCGGCCTCGTCGCTCTCGACCAGATCGCATTGGTGCTCGGTGTAATCCTGCACCATGGCCATCAACTGTCCCCCCACCTCAGCGTCGTCGTGGACGATGAGCAATTGCATCACTGAGGCGCGGTGAAGGGTGGCGGGAAAAGGTTCAGCAGTTTGCTGGGGTCGGCGCGCACGGCCTGCAATTGGTCGTTGTAATAAATGCGCACGATATAGCCGAGATATTTCCGGTGGCTCGCATCGCCGGGCAGTTCCGCCGTGGGCTCGGTCTTCTTGGGGGTGGCGGGCTTTTTCTTGGAGCTCGAGGACGGCGTGACGTTAGCCGCTGCCGCGGAAAGGGCGGCCTCCGGGGAGACAGGTTTGTTTTTCGGACGCAGATAAGTGACGGCGAGCACTTCCGGATTGGTGTCCTTCCAATCGTGGTGTGGGGTGAGCCATTCGTAACTGACATCGGCGTCAGTTAACACGACCTCTTTGTTATCGACGGTATCGTAGAAAAAAACCTGGATCTTCACCTTGGTGTGATCGATCAGGGTGGTCGGCCGGACCTTGACCGCGATCTTCAACTTCATGTTCGTCTCGGAGTCCGCGTCCGGTGAATCAGTCGCTGTCACTTCTGTGATGCCGAAAGTGGAACCGTCCGGGATCCCATCGGAATCATTGCGGGTGGTGCCTGCGTCGAGTGGCGAAGAGCCGACCAGGCCGGGCCCGGTGGTGGCGGGGGCTGCGGAGGTCTGCGGGCCGTTTTTCAATTTCATCTCCGCGAGCTCATAAAAAGCTCCCGCGGAAGGACCGATCTCCTGGATCTTGCGCCAGGCTTCATTCGAGCGATCGAAGAGCTGGATCGACTCGTAAATCATGGCCATTTCCGCCAGGACATTCGCGTTTTTCGGATCGCGCTGTGAGGCATCCTGAAGGCGGGCCAGCGCGTTGGTCGTATCGCCGCGATCGCGGAGCTCCGTCGCTTCCTTCAAAAGCTTTTCGGCTGTGGAAAGGACAGCGGCGCTGGGAGGCGACTGGACTGCGACTGGAGGCGCGGGAGTAGCGGCCTGGACCGGAGCGGGGGTGCTAACGGCGGGCGCCGGAGTCGCAGCCGGAACAGCCGGAACAGCTGGAACGTTCGGATGCGCCGCCACATACTGGGCGCGGGCGCGAGCGATATAATGGATGCCTACAAGCGAAAGCTGTGCGGCACCGAAAATCGCGACCACCCAAAGCGCCCCCCGGAAAATCTTATCCGGCGGCGGAGTTGGCGGGGTGATGACCTCTGCTTCCATATCGTGCCCCGGAATTATGCCTTGGAAACCCCGCCCCGCAAATCACTCTTCCGACTCATTCCTCGTGCTCGTGCTCGTGATCGTATCACCCGGAAATCGAGCACGAGCAGGAGCACGAGCAGGATTACGAGAGGCCTAGCGCGAGATGTCAGCCTGGCTGAGCAGCTTGAAGCCTTCGCCGACCAGTACGGAAGTAGCGCAATCGGTGTCGTCCACGTGCAAGGCGAGCGCCGCGAACCCGCGTGGATGCGTGAGCAGCGGATAAGTGAAATGAACGTTCACCTCGGCCATAAGCAACGCCGCCAGGAGCTTGGCCAGTTCGGTCGCGACCTCGCGCAGCTCCACCACGACCATCGCGCATACCCCGAACGGCACGTCATGCTGGCGAAAGAGTTCCTCCACCTGCTCGGGATCGCTCACCACGACCCGGGCGATGGCGGAGTCGGTCGATTCCGAGATGCTCAACGCCACGACGTGGGTGTTGTGCATGTGCAGCAGCTTCACCACGTCGAGCATTGCGCCGACCTTGTTTGGAAGAAAAATGGAGAACTGTTTGACGAGCGGTCCGTCAATTTTCGAGGTGGTTTGAGGCAGGTCTACAGGCATGAGGAAGGTGGCGAAAGGCCCGGGCTGGTTTGGCCTGACGCGAGGGCCAGTATCTCATCGGCTCTGTTTTTTATGCAAACGAATAGTTGGAATCGTGGGCCAACAAATAGGTCCTAACGACCTATAGGTCGTATGTGAGAAACTCCGGAAACGTGCTAAACAGTCGCTGACCGATGGACGACGAAAATAGCCTCATTGCGCAACGGCGCGAGAAATTGGAAGCGCTTCACGCACTCGGCGTGAACCCTTTCGGGCGCGCCTTCGAAACCTCCGGCACCGTCGCCGAGGTGCGCGAAAAGTTTTCCGACGGCGCAACGCTCCGCGCGGCCGGCCGCATCACCGCGCATCGCGACATGGGGAAAAGCCATTTCGTCGACCTGCGCGATTCCACCGGCCGGATCCAGGTTTACATCCACGCGAAAGAAGTGGGCCCGGAAGTGATCGAACTGTTCAAGCTGGTGGACCTGGGCGATTTCATCGGCGTCGAAGGGACCTGCTTCCTGACCAAGACCGGCGAGCCCACCCTGAAGGTGCACACGTTGGTGATGCTGGGAAAATCGCTGCGCCCGCTGCCGGAAAAATGGCACGGACTTCAGGACGTCGAGACGCGATATCGACAGCGTTATCTCGACCTGATCACGAACGAGCAGTCACGGAGCGTTTTCGAGAAACGCATCGCGATCCTGCGCGAGATCCGGCATTTCATGGAAGCGCGCGGTTTCCTCGAGGTGGAGACACCGATGCTGCAAGCGGTGGCGGGCGGTGCCGCGGCGGAACCGTTCCGCACCCATCACAAGGCGCTGGGCCTCGAGCTCTTTCTGCGGATCGCGCCGGAGCTTTATCTCAAGCGCTTGCTGGTCGGCGGGTTCAACAAGGTGTTCGAGCTGAACCGGAATTTTCGGAACGAAGGAATTTCACGGAAACACAATCCCGAGTTTACCATGCTGGAAGGGTACTGGGCTTACGCCGATTTCGAAAAGATCGCGGATCTGGTAGAAGAAATGATCTGTCACCTGGCCACGGTGGTTTCCGGCGGGCTGCAGATCGAGCACAAGGACGTTGAAGGCAACGTGACGCGAACCCTGGATCTGAAGCGGCCATGGCGGCGCGCGCGTTACCGCGATTTGATCCGCGAGGTCGATCCGGAATGGTTCAACTACACGACGGAAAAACGCCGGGAACGTTGCGCGGAACTCGGGGTCGAAATCAACCCGCGCATGGCCGACTACGAAGTCACGCAGCAGATTTTCGAGAAGCTGGTCGAGGAGAAAACTTTCGACCCGGTTTTCGTGACGCATTGCCCCAAGGAATTGGTGCCTCTCGCCAAACAGAATGTTGAGGACGACTCGCTGGTAGATGTCTACGAGTTGATCATCAACGGCCAGGAAATTTCTCCCGGTTACTCTGAGTTGAACGACCCCGTCGTGCAACGGCAGCGCCTGCTCGAACAAGCCGGCGAGGAGACGCAGAAGATCGACGAGGAATTCCTGCTCGCGCTCGAACACGGGATGCCATCCGCCGGCGGCTTCGGACTTGGCATCGATCGGTTGACGATGCTGCTCACCGGCGCGGAGTCGATCCGCGACGTGATTCTGTTCCCGCTGTTGAAGCCGAAAAATCGATAACGCGATACCGCGTGTCATCCCGAGTCGCGCAGACGACGAGGGACCCCACAGTCGCGGGGAGCATCACGCTAGAACCCCTTCGCGATCCACGCAGCGTTGACCTCGAAGATGCGCAAGCTGATTTGTGCTGACTGAACCTCCGACCGCGGGGTCCCTCGCCGTCCGCGCCATTCGGGATGACAGGTATCGCCGTATTTCCTCTCCTGCTCTTGCTCATGATCATGATCATGATCATGGGAAGAAACGCTGCGCTCGAATGAGCGCGATCAACATCAATATCAGGAGCAAAAGAGCGAGGCTAAATCGCCCGCTCCGCCACCCATTGCACAGCGAAGCGTGCGACCTGGCGCGCATTCTCCAGATTCAGCTTTTCTTTGATATGAGTCCGGTGAGTCTCAACCGTTTTGGGGCTCAGATTCAATGCCTTCGCAATGGCCTTGATCTCCTTCCCCGCACCAATCATTTCCAGGACTTCCAACTCGCGGTCGCTCAATCGATCTGTGATTTCTTCGTCGGGTGAAACGCGATTCACCACCACTTTCGAGATCACCTGGCTCGCCATTTTCGGGCTGAGATAAGTGTGCCCATCCATCACGGCGCGCACCGCCTCAAGCACGCTGCCGAGTGCTTCCTGTTTCGTGACGTAGCCCCGGGCGCCCGCGCGCAACGAGCGCACGGCGTAAAGCGATTCATCGTGCATGGAGAGAATCAGCACCGCCACGCGCGGAAATTCCGCGACGATCATTTTCGTCAACTCGATGCCGTTCGTCCCTTTCAACCCCAGGTCCGCTATAACCAAATGCGGTTTGACCTTGCGAATGACTTCCATCCCCTCGCCAGCGCTGCTCGCTTCGCCGCAAACGGAGAACCCATCGTCGGAATTGAGAAGTTGGATCAGGCCGTGGCGGAACAGCGGATGATCGTCGATGACGACGATCTTGATCAATTCCGGCAGCGCGCATTTCGGATTTGCCACCACGCCGCTGCCGAGGCCCGCGGTTGATTTCACGTCCGGTTGAATGGCCTGGCGCCGCGCTTCCTTGGCGTCGGGACCCGAGGTCGCGTTTGCGCCGGGTTGCTTCGGCTCTTTTAATTTTCGCGGCGTTGGCATCGGTCACAGAATCATCGCTTCCCCGTGCTCATTTGCTCGCATAAAGTTATT
This sequence comes from Verrucomicrobiota bacterium, assembly GCA_041167585.1. Taxonomy (GTDB): domain Bacteria; phylum Verrucomicrobiota; class Verrucomicrobiia; order Chthoniobacterales; family UBA10450; genus AV80. The sequence goes on along the minus strand of JBEEHV010000014.1, from coordinate 61,915 downwards.
CGGTGTAGCGGCGGGTGTCCTCACCCCCTCTGTGGCGCCTCCTGACTTCGGTGTAGCGGCGGGTGTCCTCACCCGCTATTTCCGCGGTCCGCATACCGCACCTTTTGCGGGTCCACATTCGCACAGCGGAAAGAGCGACGATTTGCGGGTGAGACACCCGCCTCTACATCTCACCGTTTTGTGGGGATCACGCAGGTAATTTCGGTGCCCCCGGTTCGCCGGCGTGTTACTTTGAGTTCGCCACCGAGGGCATTCGCCCGGTAACGCATCATATGGAGGCCGAGACCTTTTCCGCGCTTCCGCAAGGTGAGCCCCTTCCCATCGTCCTGGACGCTTACGCAGATATGCTCGGCATTGCGGTCGAGACTGACGAGCACGTTCTTCGCGCCAGAATGTTTTATCGCGTTGGTGACGGCTTCCTGCGCCACACGGTACAAATGCAAGGCCGCCGTGTCGTCCGGGACACGAACGCCCCGGGCACACTTGAAATGACACTTTATGCCGGTGTTCTCGCAGGCCTGCACCGCGAGATCGCGCAACGCATTTTTCAACCCCGAGGCCTTGAGTTCGATCGCCTGCAAGCCGCCGGCAAGCTCGCGCGCCAGCACGACGTTCCGGTTCACGGTCTGGGCCGATTGCTCCAGCGTCTCCGCCGCTTCGGGGTTTTCCTTAGCGACCTTCTTGGCGTTTGATTTCAAAAACAACGCCGTGGCACTCAATTCCTGGCAGACCATGTCGTGAAGGTCCTCCCCGATGCGGCGTTTTTCGCGCTCGCTGATCTCGAGCAACTCGCGCTCGAGTTGCTGCCGCTCGGTCATCGTCCGCTCGAGTTCCACGTTGGTCGCGAGCAGGTCCTGCGTTCGCTCGATGACGCGCTGCTCCATCTCATCCCGGGCGTGGCGCAATTCTTCCTCGGCTTCGCGCAAGTCCGAGGCATCGCGCGCGATCTTGGCGAAGCCGCGCGGCGCTCCGTCCGCATCGTCCAGACCCGTCATGACGCCGTCCACCCAGATGCGGCTCCCGTCCTTGCGCAGGTGCCAGCGGCGATCGGGCGCCCGCCCTTCGTTCATCGCGGTCGCGATTTCCTTCTCTACCGCACCTTTCGCGATATCTTCTGGAGTAAAAATAACGGCGCCGGTTTGACCGACCGCTTCCGCTTCCGTCCAGCCAAAAACGCGCTCGGCGCCCGTGCTCCAGAAGGTGATGACATTATCCAAATCGAGGAGGAACATCGCGTAGTCTTTCGCGCCTTCGACCAGGAGCCGAAACCGCTCTTCGCTGGCGCGTTGGGCTTCCTCGGCGCGCTTGCGATCGCTGATGTCGATCGCGTATTTGACCATCGTGCCGTCGCCGAGATCCGCGCCCACGAGCATCATCCAGATGCGGGTCCCGTCTTGGCGCAGGTATTCCTTCTCATAGGGCCCGCAGCGCCCGGTCACCGCCAACTGCTCCATCACCTTTTTGCTCGCCGCCATGTGGTGCGGCGGGGTCAGGTCGCGCCAGGTAAGGGCGCGCTTTTCGAACTCTGCTCGCTCGTAGCCGAGCATCTCGATCAAGGCCTCATTCGCGTGGAGGATGACCCCTTCCCTGTCGAGCGTCATCACGCCGACCCGCGCCACGTTCACCATCCGCTGCAGGCGCCTTTCGCTCTCGCGAAGGGCGGCTTCCGCTCGCCGGCGTTCCGTGATGTCGCGCGTCACACCCGCGACGGCATTAACCTTTTCTCCTTCGCCGAAGAGCGGGAAAAAGAGATACTCGTACATGCGCTCGCCGATCTTGCTCGTGTACGGCGTCTCATCCTGGAGGGACGTACGCGTGTCGATGACCTCCTGGATTTGGCGCTGGAGCTTGGTCGCCAACTCGGGCGGGTACTCGAGCTCGTGAAAATTTTTGCCGACGGCCTCTTCCGCAGTCTTTCCCCAGAGGCGGAGAAGGGAGGGGTTCACGAAAGTGAAGCGGCCTTCGCGGTCGAACTCGTAAATGAAATCCGGGACTGCCTCAACGATCGTCCGGAAGCGCAGCGTTTGTGCCTCCAGTTGATGGGAAATGGCGCGCACCTCCGCCTGGGCCTGTTTGATCTGCGTGAGATCGACCAGCGTCAGGACCACGCCGCTGATTTTGTCGTCGACGGTGCGATAGGGCGCGATGCGGGCCAGGAAAGTGCGCCCATCTCCTGTCTCGACCTCGCGTTCGACCGCGGCGAGTCGATCGAGCACGCGCTTCGCGTCCGCGGTGAGCGCGTCGTAGCGCAGGTTATGCGTGATGTCGGAGATCCGCCGGCCCACATCCGACGGGAGCAGATTGAAGAACTCCTGCATGCGCGGTGTGAAACGCACGACCGCCAGCTGCCGATCGAGGAAGATCGTCGCCAGGTCGGTGGAAGTAATGAGGTTGCTGAGGTCGCTGTTCGAGCGGCTCACTTCCTCCACCTTCTCCTTCAGCTCATGGTTTACCGTGATCAACTCTTCGTTAACCGACTGCAGTTCCTCCTTGCTCGTCTCCAACTCTTCCGCTGCAGAACGCAGCTCCTCGTTCATCGCCTGCAGCTCTTCGTTCGAGGCCTTCAGCTCTTCGCTCGAGACTTCGAATTGCTCGACCGTCGCGTTGAGCTGCTCTTTTAACGATTGCAGTTCATCGCCGACTTCGCGGCTGATCGTCTCGCGCTCCGTCGTTTCCTCCGCCTCGGTCAGCGGAACGGTTTGCTTGTCGAAGAGAACCAGGAAGAAGCCGTGCGCGGAATCGCCGGGGCGAATCGGCCTCACTTGCAGATTGATTATCTCTTCGGCGCCGCCGACTGGGAGGCGTAACCTGGGCACGGTCACGCTCTCGTTAGATTGCGCGGCCCGGAAAAGCGCGGTGCGCAGCTCGACGCGTAACGCGGCATGGATAACCGTCATCAGGTTGGTCGAGGGCTCGCCGGCGTGGAAAGTCAGGTAGCGCCCGGCGTTCTCGGATAAATGGACGATGTCGTAGGTCTCGTTCACGACGACCGAGGGCGGGCCGTATTCTTCGAGCAGCTTCAGGTGCAGCTCGCCGAACAAAACCGAGCGGCGGCCCTGGCCCTCATAGCTCGATGTCTGGCTGTGTTCGCTCGCGTCCTCGATTCCGGCCGAGGGCATCCCCGGCAGCATCGGCCGGTCGGCTTTGCCACCGCGGCGGTTCGGCGCTGCGACGCGTGCCGGCAGACTCGGAATGTTCCACGTCGGCCGCGGCACAGAACGCCGGACGTAGATCCGGTGGTGACTATCGAGCGGCGAAAAGAGCGAGTGAGAACTGTCCGCGCTCTCCGCCCCCCCGATGAAGAGCAGGCCGCCCGGCCGCAGCGCGAAATGGAAAATATCGAAGACGCGCCGTTGCGCGTCGCGATTGAGATAGATGAGCAGGTTGCGGCAGGTCACCAGATCGAGCCGCGAGAAGGCAGGATCGCTCAGCACGTTGTGCCGCGCGAAAAGCACCTTGTCGCGAATCTCCTTCTTCACGCGATAGCGCCCGTGGTCGCGCATGAAAAATTGCCGGAGCCGCTCCGGTGAGACATCCGCTTCGATCGTAGCCGGGTAAAGACCCTCGCGCGCGCTGTGGATCGATTGCTCGTCGATGTCGGTCGCGAAGACCTGCACGCTCGGCGGGTCGTCTAGTTTCGCGGCATGTTCGCAAAGCAGCATCGCGATCGAGTACGCCTCCTCGCCCGTCGCGCATGCTGTTACCCAGATGCGCAGTTCGTCCGCCGGCTTCTTGCCCGCGAAGAGCTGCGGGATGTTCGCGTCCAGCGCCGCGAACGACCCCTGGTCGCGGAAGAAATGCGTCACGCCGATGAGCAGGTCGTTCATCAACGCGTGCGCTTCGGCCGGGTGTCGACGCAGAAACTCGAGATAGGGCGGGATGGAATCGATCGAGTTCACCTGCATTCGCCGGGCAATGCGGCGCAGCACCGTCGCGCGCTTGTAGTGAGAGAAGTCGTGCCCGGTCTGGACGCGCACGTGCTTGAGCACGAGCAAAAGTGCTTCTTCGTCAAGCGGGTCGCGCGTCTCGTCGGAGACGGTTTCGCCGCCCGGCGCATCCTTCACCTTCTCGTCCGGCTCCTCCGCTTCGGGAATCTCCGGCGGCAACGTCATGCGGTTTTCGTTGTGCACGAACTTGAGCAAACGCGCCGGCATGTCCGCGACGTGCATAACCCAGTCCACCATCCCGGTGTTGATCGCGTTCAGCGGCATGCTGTCGAACTCCGCTTCCTCCGGTTCCTGCGCGATCGTCACCCCGCCTTGCGCCCGGATGTGTTTGAGCCCGATGACACCATCTGAGTCAGTCCCGGACAGGATGATCGAAACCGCGCGCTGCCCGTAGGCGTAGGCGAGCGTGCGAAAGAAAAGATCGATCGTCACCCGCCGCCCCTGCGCCTGCTGCGGCGGCATGAGCCGCAACATGCTGTCCTCAAAAGTGAGCTGATGGTTCGGCGGAATCACGTAGACGTGATTCGGCTGCACCTTCACGGCCTCCGTCACCTGGACCACCGGCATCGTCGTCTTCTGCTGCAACACCTCCGCCAGCTGGCTCTCGAAGTCCGGCGAAAGATGCATCACCACCACGAAGGCCAGCCCGCTGTCCACCGCCATCTCCGCGAAGAACTGCTGCAACGGCGCGATGCCGCCGGCGGAAGCGCCGATGCCTACGACCGATACCGGCTCGTGCTCGTCCCGCCGCTTGCGGGCGCCATTGTGTGAGTTCGCGCCGGGCAAATCGGTCGCCGCCGGATCAAGCTCCGCCGCTGGTGGTGAATCTTTTTGCGTGGCCATGTCGACAAGTTCGCCGCCCGCGGCGCCCTGCGACCCGAACCTACGCGCGCGCCAGGCGACTTCCCAATAGAAACGCCGTCCGTTGCAGCGGCGGACGTCTCACCCCCAAATGCTTCGCCTTCGGCAATAACCTGCGGGTGGGGACACCCGCCGCAAGATTTACACGACCCGGGCTTAGCCCTGCAGCGTCTCGCGTGGGCGGCCACGTGGCTGTGTCATCGCTGTAGCGCCAAGCACGAGCAACGCCATCACGATCAGCACGACGGTTGCCGCAACCGACCGGCCGGAAATGCCAAACAGAAACGGTGCAACGAGGAGCAACACGCCGATGCCGTAATCAGCCATTAGATGCATCGCGATCGGGATGACTTTCATCGCGCCGAGCTCGTAATCGGTCATTAACGCCTGCAATAAAATCATCAATCCAGCGATTCGCGGCAGCCAGGCCGTTGCGCCGCCAATTTCGGCGAAGCCAAACAAATTTGGGGCCGCGAGCAGAAGCACACCGCTCAAGTAATCCAGCACTCCGTGATAAAACCTCGGTATGATTTTCATGATTGTCCCTTTTTGACTACTACGCGACACGTGCCGCCGCTGGTTGGAGCAAAGTGCAATCGCCGGCCTTTTAAGAATTATTCCGATGCAATGACAGGGCTGCGTCCGATTGCATGAACGAGGAGGCCCGACCGAATTTTGCGCAGGCATGAAACTCCCCGAGATAAAAGTCGAGACGGCTGTGCCCGCTCGCGCCTTCCAGATTGATAACCACGGCGAAACCCCGAAATCGCGCGGCTCCCTCCCGCCCACGCCGCGACCAGTTAGAACCCGCCGCGCGCTTATCCTCAGAAAGCAGCGCTTTCTCGTGAGCCGAATGAAGCGCCTGCCGCTGGTGGGAACGGTTCCGCTCCCGCCCGATCCCATGGGGCCATGATGTCGCCCCGAGCCAAACCGAGGAACATTCCATGATCACCAGACCGAGAGCCAAAGCAGTCAAAGAAGAGAACTTTTATCGCTGTCCCGGCTGCGGCGCGATGGTCGACAACCGTCTCCGGGACGCCATCCGCCTTCATCACGATCACGTCCTGCATCCACGTCTGGATCGCTTCGTCACGCTCCCCGTTGTTCCGAGCGCGACGGCAGCCGCGGGCTAACACTAACGGTTTAGATCACAGGTTATCGATTCGTGCGTCCGCTGCCTGAGTGGAAAAAAGCCGCTTCCGGTGGCCGTAGCTGCCGGATTGCTTTCTCAAAATGCGGCTGATGCCCGCGCTGCTGTAGCGGCGGATGTCCTCACCCGCAGTTTCTCTGCTGTAGCGGCGGGTGTCCTCACCCGCAGTTTCGCATTCGCACAACTTTGACATTGCGGCTGGGGACAGCCGCCACTACACCGAGGAGGTGATCAAAGGGCGTCCCCCGCGTCTCGCGCCGATCTTCCAGACTTATGACGCGCCGTTGTTTTTTGTGACAGCGTGTACTCTCTACCGCAAACCATTTCCATCTCTAGCGTCCGCGTGTGATGCCTTCGTGGTTTACGCGACTCGCGCGCACTCTTTCAACGTTGCGGTCGGCCGATATGTCATCATGCCGGACCACCTGCATTTGTTCGTGAGCGGCGAACAGGCGTTCGTGTTAGCTGAGTGGATGAAGGGTCTCAAGCGCGCCATCTCGAACGCATTTGCCGCTACGGAAGAGTGCCTGAAATGGCAGCCAGGATTTTTCGATCACCTGCTCCGGAACGATGAGAGCTATGGAGAGAAATGGAATTACGTCCGCGAGAATCCGGTCCGCGCCGAACTCGTAACCAATGCCGAGGACTGGCCCTACCAAGGCGAAACCGTGTACATCGATCGAGCGTGATACCTGCGGTGTAGTGGCGGTGTCCTCACCCGCAGAGTTTCCGTCCTCACCCGCAGAGTTTCCGGTGTAGCGGCGGGTGTCCTCACCCGCGGAGTCTTCTCAAATAAAACATGCGGCTGGGGACAGCCGCCACTACATCCGGTGAGATCATCAGTGCTCGACAGACGGAAATTCTGGATCGGCCAATCTCCCGTCAGTTTTTTTCCGACCATCTCTTCCGGCCCTGCGCCTATATCCAAGGCCGGAAGGCGAAACGTATTCTGCGTGAAATGACGGCAAAGAAACTCGATGAGATCGCCGCCCGGCAACGCGCCGAACTCTATTGCGAAGCGCATCCCGGCAGCCCTTCCGCCGTGCGAATGCCCCGGCTCTTTGTCCGTTCCGGCGTCTGGATCGCGCTCCTCGGAGGAACGATCCGCGACGGCATAGCGGGATTTGGTCCCACGGTCGAAGCCGCCTTGAGCGCTTTCGACCGGCAATATCTTGAGTCTCTTCGTCCGCCAGACGTTGCCTCGGCGCTGACGCTGAATCGCGCGGCCTAACGTCGCCACGAGCGCCAATCCGCCACGGATGCTCTTAGAGCGGGATTGCGCGCTAGGTCTCTGCGGGAGAGGGAAGGGTAAAAGTTAGCGTCGCCCCGGCGCCATGGGTGCTTTCGGCGGTCACGCTGCCGCCATGGGCTTCCACGATCTGTTTTACAATCGTGAGCCCCAGTCCCGTGCTGGCCTGTTCCGGATCGCTCGCATGCTTCTTGAAAACCTTGGCCAGCATTTCCAGCGGAATCCCGCTCCCGTTGTCCTTCACGACACACGTGACCGTGCCCCCATCGGCCATCGCGCTTACCACTACTTGTCCCCGCGCCGCATATTTGAACGCGTTCCCCAGAAGGTTCTGGAAGACTTGCGAGATCAGGCCGGCATCCGCGTAAACCGTGAGCGCGCGCGGAATCTCATTCACCACCTTTATGTCATGTTTCGAAGAAACCGATCGTAGATCAACGATGAGTCTCTGAACCAGCGGCCAGAGCTCGAAGCTGCGGCGCTCGGGCCGAAACACGCCGCCGGGAATCGCCGATTGTCCTTTGGTCTCCAGCACGTGCCGGATCAGATCGTCGATCCGCTGCAGATTGCGGCCCATGATTTCGAAGAGGTCAGCCGTTCTACCGCGGGTTTGTTCGTCCAGCTCGAGCCGCACCTCCTCAGCAAGCAGTGAGACCGCATTGAGCGGAGTGCGCAGATCGTGCGCGACAAAGGCCAGGTGTTCGTCCTCCTGTTGTTTCCGCATCAGCGCCTGTTGCGCGGCAAAAGCCATCACGGCCATCCGCACCGCTTCATCGATCCGATGATTAATGATGCGCGCGGCTTCGCCCACGATGTAGAGATCGTGTCGTTGGGCTACGGTGATAAAGGCAACACGAAGCAGGTTATATTCGGCCACCACCTGGCCCACATCCAGGCCGTCGTGGCAGCGCTGCACCCCGTGCACGGGCGGGCTGCCCCGGGTGTGCTCGCTGGAGAGAGAGCCATGCCGGCCGAGCGCGAGATCCCGGGTAATCTCCGCCACCACGTCGGGCAAATGATCCGTGATCGTCGGCTTGTCTAGATTTAGCCCCCGCAAAAGCACACCAGCCTGCGCTCGCCACTCGTTGATAATCTCTTCCTGGCAGCTCGAAAGAACTTCCGCGAGATGATCTAACGAGTAATCGCTGGTCGTAGCCGTCATGGACCTTGTCTGGCTGGCATTGCGAGCCCACTGTCCTGTCCCATTACCCGCGTCTTCGCGCGAGCTTTTTCCTCAAAAACTGGCTGAGGGCTTGTCCCTCCAACAACTCGCCGTGCGATTGACCTGCCGGAGCGCTTCCAGCACCTGGAGGTCGGGCAGTCCTTGTTCCCAGCGCTGGATCAGCGCGTCCACTTCAAGCCACGTTGCGTGATGTTCCGGGAAGCGCTCCGCCGCGATTTTCATTTCGCGCACAATGGCCCGGTCCACGAAGCTCCCCGTCGCCCGCACCTGGTCTGCAACTGCGCGATCGCTTCCCTGCGATCGGTCCCCCATTCCACGGCGGAATTTATTTCTTCACGTCTCCGCGATCGCCCTGGCCTTTCTTGACCTTGGTTTTCGCGGTGCGCTTCTTATCGGCCGAAAGCGACCGGCCTACATCCACCTGCTTCTTGAACTGTCCTTCCTTGTCTCGGCGCACATAACGCCGGTCCCCTTTGTGCGGTTCAATCACGGTCCGTTTGCTGGTTTTGCTTTTTGTTTTTTTTGCGGCCATACCCAGATTACGCGCGAGTGGCCAATAACGGACGTGTCGTTGACGCCCACCGCGCGGCCGTCGGACTGTGGCGCGATACGCGGTGGGAAATCCGGCTCGCCGTGATCATCCTCTCGGTAGACATCGTGGGGGATCTGCTGGACGCTTTGGTCCGGCACGATTATCGGGCCCTGATCGGACTCCCGATCGGCGGCGCGATGATCGTTTACCTTCTCCGAGCCAGGCCGTCGTCCTCGCCTGATGCGACCGACTCATGAAATCCGAGCGGGCAGGACGCCCAAAAAAAGAATCCCGGCAGCACACGAGGCACCACCGGGATTTGTTCCCCCCAGAACAATCAAAAATCGTGTCTCAACAATAAGCTGGATGCATCAATCGCCCGCCGCGTGAAAGAGCGGCCGCGCGGGCTCGGCAATCTGATTTTTCTCGATGGCGTCCAGCGCTGCTTCCCTCGTGGCGAAGAGTGGCATCGCCTTGGCGAGATGAATCACTTCGAAGATTGTGTTCACGGCCTCGCTCATGCCCCCGATGCAAAAGGTTCGGGCTGCGCGCGTGGCGCTTCGTAAGTAGGCAATGATGGCGGCTATCCCGCTCGAGTCGATGAAGGTGACTTCCGATAAGTCGAGCACCAGCGTTTCGGCGGGAACGGGCGTCTTTTCTTCAAGCAGGATCGTGAGAATGGGCGCGTAATGAAGATCGATCTCGCCCGCCAGAGCAAGAACCCGGACCGGCTCCTTGATGTCGTGAATGAGGCGCATGTCAGTGGGACGAGCTCACCCCTGCGCGGTGGGTTTCGGAGGTGCGAATGGCAGCTCAAGCCGCACCAGGCGCCAGCCCAGCCCGTAAAACCGGAACTTCAATTGTGTCCCATTGTAGTCGACCAGGAACTCACGCGGGCTGGTGAAGAAGGCATAGTTCACCTTCGACCAATAATTCGTCGTGACGGAAGCCGTCTGCTCGGCGTTCTCCTGGGGCGGGCCGGCCATTACTGCCTCTTTCGTGATCGCGAACTCAGGCTTCGCCAGCAACATTGCCAGACCATCCGGAGTCAAATAGGCGTCGAGAAGCTGATCGACCAGCGATGGCGCATTCGCCATCAGGAACGCTTGAATCCGGCTCTGCTTGCTCGGCTTGCTCGGCTGCTCCCCGGAGGAGGGCGTGGAAAAACGGGCGCTGAGTTGCGCTTTGATCCCGTCGCGCACTTTGGGGAAATCGACCCGGCCAGCCAGCGCCGCCGAATCACGAGCGCGCAGGGCCTGCATGAAATTCCAAAGCGAGACGTACGGTGAAGCGAGGTAAATGAGGAGCACCGCTGCAATCGATAACGCGATGGCCCAGCGCCTTTCTTTGCGCGCTCCATTTCCGGGTAAAGCAGTCTGCGGCGTTTCCTGGTCGTTGTTGAGATCGGACATATGTCCTGCAAAATCGCACAATGCTTCGGGGTCGGCTGTGCTATTCATTTCTCGGCTGGCGTGGGACGGGAATGTCCGCCTTAAGAGGCAGAAAACTCTGAGCGCTCCTCAGGTTTTTCCCTAGCGCAGAATCATTATCGTTCCCGATTGGTTTGCGTAGAGCGCATATACAGTCTTCTCTCAGCATGGCCTCGCCGCGCAGCATTACGGAAAACGGATCCCTTTTTCTGGCCCAGCAGGCCACCCGAAAGAGCGCGAGCCCGTTACCTGCCCGCTTCGAACCCCGGAGAACGGGCCCGTCACAGAGCAGGGTCGCAAAGTTTTTCCGGGCCCTGATCCGGACCAGGAAGACTGACGCTCCCAAATCACTTTTCGCTTTCGCTCCCCTCGGCCGGCTCGGCAGCGCAAGAGATTTTTCGGAGGCGGAAAAGAGCGAACGGATGAGTCATCGCCAGACCCGTCCGTAGCGCTCCGGGATATCGGATTTTCGCCGATACAAACTTCAGAACTCGTCCGATTGCCGGCCACTAAACGGCCTGTCATTCTCCCAGAATGAACGCTCCGTTCGTCGTTGAGTTGTCGCCGGCGGAGAAGCTCGCCGCGCTGCGGACATACGATCGCTTTCGGCACTGGAGCGCGTTGGAGGAAGCGCGTTGCTGCCTCCAGTGCGGCCATATTATCACCGGCGCGCAGGTCCGCGTCGTCGGCCCGGCGCCTTTTCAATTGGAATGTCCGACGGAAGGGTGCCGCTCGATCCCAATGGATTGGGTTCTGCCTCAGGCGAAGACCGTGCTGGAGCGGCCGGAACCGAGATCCGAGCCCATCCATCGCATGGGAAAACTACGCGAGCGCCCCTCTCAACTCACCCCACCGTCGAACAGGCTCCGCCAAATCATCGGAGCCCTTATTATTAGTCACTTCCGGCAGCGCTCCTGAGCTGGAAGCAGCCGGCTCGTTATTTTCGCTCTCGCCGGGGATTTTTTCTCAAGTCGCGCGCCTCCCGCAGCCGGAGAAACTTCGAGTGCCGCAGGTGACCACTGGGCGTCCATTCGTTGAAAGCGATCTCGCAAATCACTTTCGGTTTCACCCAGCGCACCGTTTTCATTTTCTCCCGGTCCATCGCATGGGGCCGCTTCTTTTCCGGAAGATTCGCGAAGGGGCACTCGGGCGTGATCAACTTTTCGATCGCTTCCTGCACCTTGCGCCGCGTCGTCGCAACAAAACCGTTTTTCACGCTATCGACAAAATGGAGCGCGCCCTCTTTTCGGACGCCCACCACCAGTTGGTCGACCCCGTGCGCCCCTGGAATAAATCCACCGACGATGAAGTCTTCGCTCCGCTGCAATTTCCGTTTCACCCATGTGCCTGGCTCGTCGCCGGGCCGATAGATCGAGTCAGTCCGCTTGGCCACGATCCCCTCGAACTGGAACTGACGGATCCTGGCCGTTATCTCGATCAGTGGTCCCGTTAACAAAGGCGAGAGCTGCACTAGCGGCGGCCATTTCGGAAACGCCTCTTCCAGTTGCTGCCGGCGTTTATGGAGCGGCTGGAGCATCAGGTTCTCGCCGTCGAAATGGAGGAGATCGAATGCGTAGAAGACCACGGAGGCCGCTTTGCTCTTCGCATTTTGCAGGAGGGAAAACGAATGCCGGCCCTGCTCGTCCAGCGCCACCAGTTCGCCATCGAGGACGAACGATTTCGCGCGCAAGCCATTCAACGCCGCGACCGTCTCCGGATAGTTTGCGTTAAAGGAATTCCCGCGACGCGAGAACAGGCTCACCTCGCCGTACTGCTTCACCGCGATGGCACGGTAGCCATCGAACTTGATCTCGTACTGCCACTCTTCGCCCTCCGGCAGTTTATCAACCGGCTTGCATTCCATCGGCTCGACGAACGAAAGCGTGGCCGGCATCTTTTGCATCGCTGGTAAATCGTGCGGGCAGGGCCTTCGGCCGCCGTTGAGGGTGGACGCGCCGCTTATTGTTTCTTCTTGATGAAACTGATGTCGCCGCTTCGCTCCAGCCGCGCGAGCTGAATCGTCCCGACATCGTCCGTTTTGCCGTCGAGGCGCAGATCCTCCTCAAAGTCATGCTTGGAAACCAGCGCACTACGCAATCCCTTCCAATCCACTTCTCCGTTCCGGACCACGGTGACCGCCTCCCCTTTGATCAGCTTGCCGAACGGATGCCATTTGCATGCGCCCACCGCGCACCCGCGATGGATGAGCATGAGAACAGTTCCAGAGGCGATCGTCATGAAAAAAGGTCCGCTCCCATTGATCGCGCGAGACAACATGGAACCGATCAGGACAATGAACATCGCGTCAAAGGCAGTCTTCTGCGAGAGGGATCGCCGGTCGCCGATGCGAACCAGGGCGATGCCTACGAGAAAGATAACGAGCGAACGCACCGAGACATTCACCAGGGTAAGTTCGGTAGGTTTTCCATCGGGGCCGAGGAGGACGAGGAAAAGATTCTGAATTGTGCTCATACCAGTATTCGCTCCAGCGGCGAGGTTAGGTCGCTGTTCGCTGTTTCCTAATAGCCTTTATTTCATACGCAGGCGTTTTCACGCAATCCCATCACTGTCACCTAACTGGTCCAGAATTTCGTACCCGATCGGCTTGAACGAGTAATTGTTAGACATTTCCGCCGAGCAGGCAGTCAGCCCGACGATCAAATCCATCTCAGCACGAAAGGTGATGGAATCGCCCGCTCGTGAGCGCGGCGGTTCGATGGAGAGAGCGCCATCGGACGCGACCAGGACGTTCATAAAGATATTGAGCGTAGTTGGGATGCGATCTGGGGTGATGCCGAACCGTTCCAGGTTGGTGTGCAGGTTCTCGAAGCAGCTGGGGTGATAACTTTCATCCTCGTAGATGATCTTGAAAGTCTCGGGACTGCACGGCGTGAGCAGGAAATCATGGCGCCCGACATCGTCCTGAACGATCGTCAGCATCGGACGGCTCCGGTTGGAGTAGAGCATGTGGTCGGTCGTGAGATAAATGGTGTTCGCGTAATCGATCGTGCGTCCTGATGAAAGCCACTCTTCGTGGTTCTCCCGGTTGAAGGCGGTGAGGTCCGCGACTTGTTCTCCCTGGAGATCGATGACCCGGAGATGCTGGCCTTTTTCCAGTTCGAAGGCAGTTCCGGTCTGTGGCTTGATTATCCGGTGAGCCATGATCCTAGTGCGCGAAAGGGCAGCCTCCTGATCCAGCCCCGCGAACCTCGAATTCGGGTTGCCATCCGTCCTCCACCTGGCGCCCGGAATACTGACGGGCCTCCGAGGTCTCGGCGAAATCCCTGAGCATCGGATTCACCGACCCTTGCAAGGCGATATCGCGCTCGCGAATCGTTCCCTGCATGCGCCTCCACTTGCCGTCGCTGCGCAATTTCTCAAACTGCTTGTGAGGATTGAAGACCAAAGCAGGCCATGGAAACCGACGGGCCAGCCGCGAACTATTTCCGTGAAGCCCGATCACGTAGTAGGCGTGGCCCGCAATGCTAAACGAAAAATGCGCGTCCTCAGGATCGGACGATACCTCGGGGTCCCAAGCCGATTGCTGCTGGTGATCGAGATCGTGCAGCTGTTGCAGTTGCCACCAGAGAAGCCTTTCAAAGGTGAGCTCCGACACCATGGCGGGATTCCGGAAAACGGCGATGAAGCTCGCGTACTCACTGGTGCAAGCCATGTCGGATTGACCGAAGGCCGCGAGATCGGCGTGAAGTTTTTTCGAGCTGCTCGAGGCGCCGAGCGTCTCGTAGGCGACCAACTGATAAGAGTTCGCGTTGAGCGCTGCTTTTGCACCGAGGCAAGGGAACGCAGGGTCGGTAACGAAGTCGACAAAGGCAGCCCGCGCGTTTTCCGCAAAGGAAGGCGCCATCTGGTCATTCCCTTGTTCCCCCTCCCGGGGAGACAGTGTGTTGGCTTCTGTTTCCATTCCGCAGCTAGGTAACGCGGGTGCGGAAACTTCCGGTTGTTACTTTTTACGAGATTCGAGAAGCCGAAAAACGCCTGAAAAGCGATGTAGCGATAGATGGAGTCGCTCAGTAGTTGCACGTACCTGCTTCCCTTCCGGAGCGCTCGCTTTTCCGAGCAAAGGAGCCGGGCACTGGCTGATTATTTTCGACTGCTTCGCGAGGCAGGTTGCGAAGTTCTCGTGGTGGATGGTTCGCCGCCGGCAGTCTTCGCCCAGAATGGCGAGGCCTGGGGTTCGTTATGCTCTCACCAGCCCGTCCGCTCCTTTGGCTATTTGAACGACAAGGTAAACGGCATCCACACCGGGGTGGCCCTTTCCCGCCACGAGAAAATTATTTTGGCTGATGACGACATCCGTTACACGAGGGAGTCAGTATTGAGCGTGATAGCATCGCTCGATCGCTTTGAGGTTGTACGACCACAAAACTTCCTCCGCCCGTTGCCGTGGTGGGCGCGGCTTGAAGCCGCTCGAATGCTGATCAACCGCGGCACCTTGCGCACGGCTGATTACCCGGGCACGTGTGCTTTCCTGCGTGAATCCATGCTTGCTGCGGGCCACTACGATGGCGACGTGCTTTTCGATAACGAAGAGATCATTCGCCATTTCGCGCAGGCCGGGGCGAAGATCGATTACGCCGTAGATCTATTCGTGCGGAGAGTTCCATCCTCCTTCCAGAAATGGATCGAACAACGCCCGCGACAGGCCTACGAAGATTTCGGGCTCCGCGCCAAGACAGCTCTTTTTTTCTCCGTGTTGCCGCTTCTACTCGGCTCGGGTTTCCTTTGGGGCGCAAAGGGCATCGTGCTCGGCCTGGCAGTGGTGAGTTTCCTGGCGATCGCGATCGCTTTCCGCGGATGGTTGCGTGGCCGGGCCCGGGAATATTTCCCGCTCAGTACCGTTTTCTTTGCGCCTTTGTGGGTGTGCGAACGCTCGTTAAGCACCTACTGGGCTTTGTATTGGTTTCTGGTTCGCGGCGGTTATCCGTTTGGTGACCGTCTTCTTTCCAAGGGCATCGGCCGGGACTGGCGGAAAGGCGGGCGAGTCGCCGCACAAAAAATGCGTGAGCGAGCGGCGGCCTGATGCCACAAAAGCCCGACGATCCTTTGCCTGACCTGGGAGATATTCCTCCAGATCAATTCCGCCATCTTCTGCACCAGGTCTCGGATTGGGTCGCGGATTACCGGGAACAGATTGGCCAGCGCCGTATTGCTCCCGAAGCGAGGCCGGGAGAGTTGATCGCCTCGTTGCCGAACTCCGCGCCCGAAAACCCGGAGTCGCTCGCGCGAATTCTCGAGGATGTCGACCGCGTGATTATGCCCGGAATCGTGAACTGGGGACACCCCCAATTCATGGGTTACTTCGGATCGACCACGACCGCCCCGGGGATTCTCGCGGAGTTGATCGCAGCGGCGCTCAACGTCAACGCCATGACCTGGCGTACTTCTCCAGCCGCTACGGAATTGGAGACGGTCGTGCTCGATTGGTTGCGTCAATGGCTCGGCTTGCCGTCCAGTTTCGGAGGCGTCGTTTACGACACGGCTTCGGTTTCAACTTTGCATGCGCTCGCCGCAGCCCGCGAAAGCGCAATCGATGATGTTCGGCGCCGCGGTTTGATTGGGCGCGCAGGCCCGGTGCTGCGCATTTACACCTCAGATCAGGCGCACAGTTCCGTTGATAAAGCCGCCATAGCTCTCGGTCTCGGAGAAGAGAACGTTTGCCGTGTGCGCAGCGATTGCGATTACCGAATGGACGTTGCGGCCCTTCGGCGAGAGATCGAGAACGATCGCGCCCGGGGTTTCCGGCCGATGGCAGTAGTGGCGACGGTCGGAACGACTTCCACGGCAAGTGTCGATCCGATTGTGGATATTGCGGCGATCTGTCAGGAGCAGAACATTTGGCTGCACCTGGATGCGGCCTACGGTGGCGGACTAGCCTTATTGCCCGAGGCCGCCTGGGTTACCGCAGGCTGGGAAGCAGCCGATTCCCTGGTGGTCAATCCGCACAAAATGCTCTTCGTGCCGTTTGATCTCAGTGCCCTCTACGTCCGGCGGATCGAGCGCCTGCGCAGCGTCTTTTCCCTCGTCCCGGAATACCTGCGCGGCGACGCGAGCGGCGCGGATACGAACTACATGGATTACGGCGTGCAACTGGGCCGGCGTTTTCGAGCGCTGAAAGCGTGGATGGTTTGGCGCACATTCGGCCGGGAAGGCCTCGCGGCCCGCATCCGTGAGCACATGCGTCTCGCGCAACTTTTCGGGAGCTGGGTCCAGGAACATCCGGACTTCCATCTTCTCGCGCCGGTCGTGATGGGGGTTGTCTGCTTCGCGCCGGTCGAGCCAGACGCCAGCCGCGTCCGCGAACAATGCCGCACCATCGTTGAGCAAATTAATAGCTCCGGTCGTGCTTATCTCACGCAAACAGAGCTCCATCAGAGTGCGGCGATCCGGTTGGGCCTGGGAAACATTCTCACGACGGAAGACTCCCTTCGCGCGGTCTGGGACATGATCCGGCAGACGCACTGCCCGGAATAGGGAAGACGACCGGTTCAGTCTTCCGACTCCCCGGACGCTACCTTCAAACTTTCGTTCACCTTGTCCATCTTGGCGGACAATTCCCGGGTTTGTTCGACCAGCGTCCGAACGCGTTCGCGCACGGCTTCCTTTTGACTCGAAGAGTTATCCTTCTCGCTTTCGTCGGAAATCGAATCGTTTGGGTTGAGCATGCAGCAACGAAAATGTTTCGGTGCGGCGGCGCAATCGGAAGCGACCACGAGAAATATATCGGGACTATTCTTAGCGAGATCTACGCGCAACGTTCCAAAGGCTCGGGGCTACGCCACCATCCGGGTGAGTTCAGGAACGGATGTTCGTAGTGGCCGTTTCGGGCGAGGGCGCGGACCGCGCCCGCAAGAGCAGTCGGACGAACATCGCCACGCGACACGTCGAAAGCTCCCGCTTCGTAATGGCCCGCGGCTCGAGTGACCAGACTGTTCCAATCGAACGAACCGAGAAGGGCCCAGACCGTTACCGCGCGAACGTCGGCACCGTCATCCCGCGCCGACCGGCACTCATTCCAGATCTGCATCAACCAGCGCATTTGCTCGTCCGCCGTGCATCCGATGTGGGCCTCGGTAATTACGATCGGCGTTCGGTAACGCCTTTTGATTTCGTCCAAACGGTGGGCCAACCCGGTGAACTCGCGGAGAGGAGAGCGCACCGCCGCGATGTCCGCATAGTCATCCTGCCCGTTACCGCCGCGCGTTTCGGGCTCATGAGCGAAAAGATCGCTATCGAGATAACGCTCACTCGTGACGTAATAATTCACGCCGATGATGTCCGGTGGGCACGGATGGATGGAAAAGAAGTCGATCTCAGCGTCACTGATACCGGCCCATTTGAAGTAACTCCGCAGCGGGTGTTTCGCTCCAACCCAGCCCGACAAGAGGTCCCAGGTGATCCAGCGCCTCTCGTTCTCGAAATGCGCCTGATAATGGAGCGCCGGCGTGCTGAAAGTTTTTCCGAAATCCTCTGTCTGAATGAGCTGCGCGTCCGGCCGCACCTCACGAATCGCTCGCATCGCCAGGACGATCCCCCGACATTGTGCGAGGAGCGCTCGCGCGAAACTCAGAGGGTCGGTCGCGTGCGGATACCAGTGTCCGTAAAGAGCGCTGAAGCGCGCTGTGGTCAGCGGTTCGTTGATCGGAGTATAGGCATCGAGAGAGGGATAACGTCGCGCGACCGCGGCCGCATAACGGGCGAACTTTTCGGGAAACTGCGGATCGAGAAGATTCGTTCCCGCCGGTCCACTGCCATGATGCAGCAGACCTGCAATAGGGCGAACCCCGAGCTCGCGCAGCCGAGTCACGTGGCGATCGCTCCAGCTCCAATCGATCGGTCCATCGGCGGCGCGGGCCAGCGTTTCCCACAGGATGGGAAAGCGCAGCGTCCGCAGGCCCAGCTCCGCGAACCGATCCAGATCGCTCTCGCGCTCCCAATGGCCGGTTCGTTCCAGCTGGTTGAAGAAGCTGTTACCGACTCGATTGACTGTGCACTCGACTCCGCCCCAGAGCTCCAGGCCGTCCGCTGTTTCCGTTTCCATTCGTAAAGGTGTTGTGAACGTTCATGCGTTCGCCTGAGATTTTTTTATAGGTGGTCAGCGCCTGTGCGATCACCTGGTCCATGTTGTAATAGCGATAGGTCGCAAGACGGCCGACAAAACGGACGTTCGGCGTCGCTTCCGCGAGGGCCCGGTACTTAGCGTAGAGCGCCGCGTTCGCTGCGCGCGGGATTGGATAATACGGATCCCCCTCTGCCCGCGGGAATTCGTAGACAATGCTTGTCTTACGATGTTCCTGGCCCGTGAGATACTTGAACTCCGTAACCCTGGTGTAGTCATGATCGTTCGGAAAATTGACGACCGCGGCGGGCTGAAACCGCTCGCGATCGTGTGTCTCATGCCGAAATTCGAGAGAGCGATATGGGAGTTTGCCGAAGCGCAGATCGAAGAATTCGTCCACCGGCCCGCTGTAGATCATTGAACGATACGGAATCTCGTCTGCGATCTCGCGGTAATCTGTGTTGAGCAGGATCGAAATGTTCGGGTGATCGAGCAGGTTCTCGAAAAGTCTGGTGAACCCACGTTTGGGCATGGCCTGGAATTGGTCGGTAAAATATCGGTCGTCGCGATTCGTGCGCACGGGGATGCGGGCGGCCACTTGCGCATCGAGCGCGGAAGCATCTATGCCCCATTGCTTGCGCGTGTAGTTCCGAAAGAATTTCTCGTAGAGGTCGCGGCCCACCCGGCTCAACACGACATCCTCCGACGTGCGCACCGGGTCGCGCGTCTCCGCGACCGAGGCCAGGAACGTTTCCATTCCAGTCGGATCCAAATCCAAACCGTAAAGACGATTGATGGTATCGAGATTGATCGGCATGGGCAGCAGTTGGCCGTCCACCTTCGCCAGGACCCGATGCTCGTAATTGCGCCACTCCGTGAATTTCGACAGGTAATCGAAAACGTCGGCGGAATTCGTATGGAAGATGTGTGGTCCGTAGCGATGGACCAGGACGCCCGCCGAGTCGTATTCGTCGTAGGCATTTCCGCCGATATGCGAACGCTGGTCGCAAATCAAAACACGCTTGCCCATTCCGCGCGCGAGCCTTTCGGCCAGAACGCTCCCCGCAAACCCAGCGCCAACGATGAGATAGTCGAACATGGCGATTAGGCGGCGTCGGTGGCGAGGGAGCGCTTTCGGTTCAACACATCGAGCACGTGGCCGTCGAGCTGACTGATGATGGAATCCCAGGAGTTGTTGGCCGCGACCTCCAGGCCGCGTTCGACTTGGAGCGCATTTGGACGTTTGGCGGCGCGGTGGCACATCCTCAGAAATTCTTCCGCCGTCCGGCCAACATTTACGATGTCGCCAAACTGCAGGACGACGTCTTCGATTGCCGTGGAGACAATCGGCCGTCCCGTGGCCATATACTCAAGCGACTTCGTGGGGTTGATGAATTTCGTCGCGTCATTCAGCGCGAACGGCATCAGGCAAACGTCAAAGGCCCCGGCATACATTGGGAGCTGCGCGTAATCGCGTCCGCCGAGCCAGTGCAGATTGTCGCGCCGCGGGAATGTCGCCGGATCGACCTTGGTCCAAGGACCAACCATCGCCACACTCCCGGAGGTGGAATCGGCCAGAGCCGCGATTAATTCGTAATCGAGTCGTTCATCGACCACGCCGATATAACCGAAGATCGGCCTGGGCAGTTCGGCTATATCATTTGGCCGCGGCAGATTTTCATCGCGTGCCTGGGCAAAATGTTGCGAGTCCACTCCGCAGCCGAAGCAGAAACAATTCGCGTTGGCTTCGCGCTTAGCCTTCCAAATCTTGGGTCCCCCCGCGAAGACGACATCCGCCACCGCCAGCAGTTCGCGCTCGCGCCGCACGAGTTCCGCCGGCGCTCCGCGGAAGAGCGAGAGCTCGTCCATGCAATCGTAAACGATCGCGCGTTCGTTCAGGTGGCCGGCAAAAGCCGTGACTGCCATCGGATCGTAAAACCATTGGACGGGTGAGGCGAAAACGCGTCCGAGAGGACCGGCCAGAAGAGATTCGACCTGGCGGCGGCGCTCCTGATCGATCCATGCGCCGTCGCTCCAGCGTGTCGCGGGCAGTTTCATCTGGAGCACGAGAATGTTCGGAAAATCGGGGACTTCGCGCAGGGAAAGTTCCGCGGCTGAGACCTCCGCCGGCACGGGGCCTTCGATGAAAAGCACGCGATGATTTCGAGATAGACGGGAAAGAAATTGTTGCGGGCGCTGCCAGACCCAGTCCCAGCCCAGATGCGAGTGGACAATGATTGGATAGCCGCTCGGCTGCGTTCCAGAGGCCGACGGCGCCACAAAAGTAAGATTCGAATTATCTCTTTGATTCATGCGTTCACTCTCAATCGCCGCCAAGCCCTTGAGTGGGCGGAGACATTCTCCCGATTAGATGGTAGGAATTTCCCCGAGCCGTCTGATTAACGGCCTACCTCCGGGCGATGACGTCTGCGCCGTCGGAAAGGCGGCACACAAAAATAATTGGAACCAGGCCGGTTCGTTGCGCGTACGCTGCGCTCAGGGCCGCTCCGGTTTCATTCGCTCGCGCTCGCTCGCAGAGAGTAATTGTCGCACCTCCAAAACCGCCTCCCGTCAGCCGTGAGCCGAGGACACCCGGCAACTTTTGCGCGGCTTCGACCAAATGATCCAGTTCGACACTGCTGTTCTCGAAGTTCTCGCGAGAGCTTTCGTGCGATTGATTCATCAGCTCGCCGAAACCAGCGCCATCGCCGCGCTCGAGTAATTCCAACCCGCGCCAGACACGTTCGTTTTCTCCGACGACATGGGCGGCGCGACGCCGTAAGAGCGCCGCGAGATCGGTGCGCGCCCGGAGTGTGCCAGAGGAAACATCCCGCAACGCCGCGACGCCCAGTGCTTGCGCAGCCGCCCGAGTTTCCTCCCGACGTTCGTTATATTTTCCGCTGGCCAACTCCCGTGGTGCGCCGGTTTGCGCGATGATCAGCGCCAGATCCTGCGGAAAAGAAATCGTGCGGACCTCTTCGGTCCTGACGTCGAAGAAAACTGCATGGTCAGCCTTGCCGAAAATCGACGTGACCTGATCGAGTAAACCGGACCGAACGCCGACAAAGTGCTCCTCTGCCCGCTGGCACAGTTTCGCGATCTCCATGGGGGCGAATCCAGAGTGACAAATTTTGTTTAGAAAAAACGCAGTCGCCACTTCGAACGCGGCCGAACTGGAAAGACCGTTGCCTGCCGGAAGATCACCGGCCACTTCCGCGGAAAATCCAGGAACGGAAATGCCGGCAGCCAGAAATTCACCTACGACCCCGAGAGCATAATTTGCCCAGCGCGCGTCGCCCGTCTGCCGCAGCAACGGCTCGATCGAAACGCGCACTTGCCGCACGGAACTCGACCGCAGCGAGACCGCGCCGTCGTCGCGGACACTGCCACTAACCGTAAGACCGCGATCAATCGCACCACCCAAAACAACCCCCTCGTTGTAATCAGTGTGATTTCCCAGGAGCTCCACGCGGCCGGGGGCGTAAGCGCTGGTCGTTGGATCGCGCGCGCTCACGTCTATCCCAGAATCAACGTCGGTCCGATTGGATAACGGCCGCTGGCTGATCCATAAATCGTCAGGCCGCCCACTGGAGTTTCATCCCGCGGAACCGCGCAACGCAGCCGAACGGTATTGCCTTTCATGGCTGCTTTGACTTCGTCGAGCAAAACTCCTTCTATCGTCGCGTGCGTCAGGTATCCGTAGGCGCCCCGCCCTCCGCGCAGATAGCTGAGAGCCCCGCGCGCGTCATGCGGATGATTCGGTAAAGTAGTCCGGTGAACGGGGACGCCGTTCAGCCGAATTCGAAGCGCGGTCGGTTGCGCAAATGAGTCAGTTTGGGGCGAGCCTTCGCGAAAAGCTGACGCTTCAACCAGGACTGTCAGGCGCGTTGCCTGGCGCAACTCGGCCGGCCCAATCGGAAATCGCCACTCGAAAAACCCGCGAGAAGCGCCCCAACAATATCCGAGGGCTTCCGCTTCGTCCCGCGTGCTCGCGCCGCGGTTCCATTCTCCGGCATGCCATTGATGAGGCTCAAGCCGAAAGACGGTGCGGTCGTCGACGATCTCGCGAGCACTCGTCCCTCCGTCGACCAGGAACTGGACATAATTGCGGGCTACGAGCGTGCCATCGGAGACGAAGGCGCGGACCCAGAGAGTGCAAAGCATGTTCCGCAGCGGCATCCGCAGTTGGAGCCGTTGGGCGAGATCGACCCGCAAATGAGCAAAGCCGATCGGAGCAGCCCCGGAATCGAGATCGTCATAAAGCCAGCCTAACGAATCGATTCCGCTCAAGCGCCACTGCAAGGTTACGCCTTCCCGTTTGCGGCGCGAAAAATGCGAAGAGAAAACTGCCAGCTCCACCTCCTCGCCAGGCGCCCGCCTGCTAATGGGCGGCGCATCGATTGGCAGCACATCACCCTGATTCACGATGGTCGGGTCGTAGCCGAATTCCTTCGGGGTGCGATCGTAATTGAGGAAACCGTTTCGTTCCCACTCCACGTCGTGCAGCTCCGTGTAAATGTAGGCGCTCAGTTTTCCGTGCCGCCTGAGCTCGTTCGTGAGGAATTTGAAACTCCAGCTCGTGTCGACGTCGCCGTCGAGAGCGCCCACGCCGCCGTATTCACTGTTGATGAGCGGCTGGGCGCGCTGCTGGAAACCGGGCACATAATTGTAAGTCGAGCCCGCGTAGGTTTTCTCCACGATCTCTTCGATTACGCGGCGGGCGTGTTCGTAATTGTTGCTGTAGAAATGCCACGAGTTCACGTCGGTTTCGCCGTGGCCGTAATATTCAATGTGGTCCCACGGGACCACGCTCATGTCTTCCACCATGCGCGTCGGGTCGAGCGTCTTGGCCAGCTGCCACATCGATTGCACCCAACGGTAGGCCGCCTCATTATCCATTTTTCCGGTCGCGACTGGGCTAATCGACGGTCTCTCTCCGTCGCCATCAGCCTCCAGAGGGTTGATCAGCTTGACGAACTCAGTTTGGCCGCCGAACCCCCACGTCTCGTTGAACAGACACCAGGCCACGATCGACGGATGATTGAAATCGCGCGCAATCGTCCGGCGCATCATCTCTTCGTAGCGGCGCCGGCCGACTTCCGTATCCCCGCCCTCACCGAAGTTCGGAAAATCCGCCATCAGGAGAATACCCAGCGCATCGGCGTGATAGAGAACCAGCGGGTCATCCACCTTGATGTGGATGCGAAGAAGATCGAACCCAGCGCGCTTGGCCTGGAGGATGTCATCCTGAATGGCCTCGACATCGCCCGCCGTATAAACGCCTTCGGGGTGATACGATTGATAAAGCGCACCGCGCAGATAGATCGGCGCGCCGTTCAGGTTGAGCGTACTGGGCGCGCCCGATTCATCCGCGGGCCCAGCCGCCAGACTGCGCATCCCAAAATAACTGTGCAGCACGTCCGCACCGCTCCCCTGCCCCAGAGTCATCCTTACGCGATAAAGCTCGGGGGAGTTTGGATCCCACAGAATCGCGGGCGTAAGGTCCGCCGCCACCTCGGCGATTCCGTTTGCCGCTTTTGCATCCAACGCGACCTGCCGGCCATCCGGGCACTCAATGTTCAAGCTCACATCGGTCCCGCCTGAGACAAAGATTTTGAAATCGGCCCGGCCGCGTTCGATATCGGTCGTCACCTCGAACCGCTCGATGAAATGTTCCGCACGCGGCTCGATAAACACTGTCTGCCAGATGCCGCTCGCGCTACTGTACCAACCCCATTGTTTGCCCACCGGTTGATCTCGATTGTCCATCGGATCTTCCACGCGAAGCACGATGGTTCCCTCCAATTGGCCGTCGGCCCCGGTCGCCATGGAATCGGTCAGATCGAATTCGAACGGCGTGAACCCGCCTTCGTTTGAACCGAGCTCCTGGCCGTTGCACCACGCCTCGGTGAAGAAGTCGGCGGCGCCGACCGTCAGGATCACACGCCGGCCGCGCCAATGATCGTTCCGAGGAATCCGAACCGTGCGGCGGTACCAGCCGGTCTCGTGGCGTGCCGCGCGCCGGTAATTGAAACGGGTGACTTCGAGCGGATTCCGGTAAGCCCGCAGGGAATAATAGTTATCGTTTCCCGCGGCGTCCGCTTCGCCCCAGGCCGCGAGGGATTCCCAGCAAAAGGGAACGACGATTTGATCCGGCCATTTTTCCGACGCGGGCAGGTGCCATCCGTTCGCCTTTCCGATGCGTTCCGGATCGAAACGAAATTCCCACGCACCATTCAGATTCAGCCAATCGACCCCGGCGACGAAACTGCGCTGTCGATCGGGACGCGGATATTCCGGGCGCGGCAAAAACGTTCTCGTACGCATCGTTGGTGGCGGCTTGCGCCGGCACACACCTCTGAATGATGTCGAAATTCAAGTCCGACAAACCGCGACCACTAAAATTCAAGCGCGTGCAGCCGCGTTAAATCGGCTCGAACACGGCCGTTTCGGGCGAACCCGGATCCGGAGAACTTCCTCCGGCAAATCTCGCATCGTTACTGCACAGGAGCAGTTTCCAATCTCTCCCGCCGCCCGGGACGAGTCGCGGATGATCGAGGTTCCGCTCGCGGTGGCCACCGATGAGATCGCTCAAGACCAAACAATCGAAACGGCCGCCTTGTCCGAACAACATTGCTACAACCCCTTCGCCGAGATCGATGGTCGTGCAATTCTCCCGCATGGGACTGCGGAACGCGGGATGGGTTTTGCGCAACTCCAGAAACTCCCAGTAAAGGAGAAGCACACCCGCGTGCTTCGACTCGGTGATTTCGTCCCACCGCAGTTTTGAATTCAGGAAAGTCTCAGAACTTTGCGGGTCGGGAATTTTACAAAGCGCATCCGGATCCCGAAACGCGCTGAAGTTTTGGAACTCGCGACGTCTTCCCGACGTAATCGCTTTCCCCAGCTTGGGCTCATGATCCGTGAAGTATTGAAAAGGAGTGCTGGCCGCCCATTCCTGGCCCATAAACAACAGGGGTGTCTGCGGGACGAGACAAAGCAGAGCCGAAGCGGCCCGGTATGCCGCCGGAGAAGTCGAATGATTCAGCCGCTCCCCAAAAGCACGGTTACCGACCTGGTCATGGTTAGAAATGCAGTAAACAAACTGCTGCGGCGCGCACCCGGAGGTATCGCCCCCTCGCGCCTCGCCGTTCGTGCTCTGCGTTTGCCCTCGGAAAAGCCAGCCGTGGGCCAGGGTTTGAGCCAGCTCGTTACTGTCGCCGTGAAAGTTTGCGTAATAGCCTTCTCGCTCTCGCGTTAAAAGGACTCTGATCACGTGATGGAAATCATCAGCCCAGACACCATCAAAGCCCCAGCCTCCACCCGACTCCGGCGTTAACACCATCGGGTCGTTCCGCTCATCCTCGGCGACGACGAAACCGCCCAGCTCATGAACCGTCGCCGTGATTTCCGCGAGGATCGGTCGGTCCGATTCGTCGGTGATGGCATGCGTGGCATCGAGACGAAATCCGTCGATATGAAATTCACGCATCCAGTAGTGAGCGTTCTCGACAAAGAAAGCGCGCACGGATGGGTCCGCGTAATTGAATCCGGCTCCCCACGGCGTCTCTCGCCGAGGGTTGGAATAATAATCTTTGTGGTAGACGCCGGTGTAATTCCCGTCGGGACCAAGATGGTTGTAAACGACATCCAAAATCACGGCGAGGCCTTCGGCATGAGCGGCGTCGACCAAGGCCCGGAGATCGTCGGGAGTGCCATACGCCCGAGCGGGAGCATACAACATCACGCCGTCGTAACCCCAGTTCCGTTCTCCAGGGAAGTCGCCCAGCGGCATCAGCTCTATGGCCGTAACCCCGAGCGCGGCAAGATGCGCCATTCGATCCATCGCGCTGCGAAAGGTCCCGGCTGGAGTGAAGGCACCCACGTGCAATTCGTAGACGATGAGTTCGGAAAATGGCGGCGGAACCCAGATAGAATCCGTCCAGGCGTAGGTTGGATCGATCACCATGGACGGTCCGTGGACCTCGTCGGGTTGATACCGTGAAGCCGGATCGGGCCAGGCCTGGCCTTCATCCAGCCGATATTTGTAAAGGTCTCCCGCTTTGCCTGCCTCATCGATGGCCGAAAAATAATCGCTGCCTTCGGCCTCGAGCCGCACCGTCCGAAGCACGCTCCCATCCGCGCGGAAAATAAGAACATCGGCCCGATCGCATTTGCACCAGGTGCGATAGCGCACCCCGCCGTCCACTACCTCTGCGCCCTGCGAACGGAAGCGTGTGCTCCTCGAGCCTTTGTGGTCGACGGAAAAATTGCCGGCCTCCTCGCCGTTGTCGTTTCTACGCAAAACATCCATCCGACCCAGCGAGAGGAGTGGTTTTTGCATGGGGTCATCAGTGCAACGGATTCCACCCCGAGCGCAATCGGAGAAGTTTATGAGCGCAGAGTAGAAGAAATCCTGATGTTTCCCGGATGCACCTCGGACAGCGCTCCAAAGGTTGGAATTTCTCGGATAGGTAAAACCAAATCTGACCCGATTACCGAAGAATAGTTGAGCCCCAACTTCGAACCAGCACACTCATATGAAGGAATCCAACGAAGGCGATGCGGTGTTACGGGCATTTGGAGAAACGGGAACCGCTCCCGGCCCGGCCGGCGTGAACGAGGCGTTAGTGGAACGGCTTTCACAGGTCTATCGGAAACCCCTGATTGCCCGCGCGGAGCATTCCTTGCAGCCCACGCCGGAGGCAGCAAATAGCCGGGTCACCAGGCTTCGCCGCAAACAGCGGATGCTGATTCTTCGATCGCGGAAAGGTGAAGTAACGGCGAACCGCATACCTCCCGCTCCTGATCCATTAGCCCCCTAGGTCGGCGGGTTGAGCGCGGCGCTCGCAGATTGGTCCCCTCGGCTGGGGAGGGAAACAAAACCGATGTCCGCGTCCGCTGCGTATTCCAGTTTATGGAACTCGAAACTCTTAGGGATCTCTACATTCACGAACTGAAAGACCTTTACAGCGCGGAGAGCCAACTGATTAAGGCCCTCCCAAAAATGGCGAAGGCGGCCACGAATAGGCAGCTCGCTGCTGGCTTCAATCAGCATCTCGAGCAGACCAGGCGGCACGCCACGCGTCTGGAACAAATTCTCAAAAGCCACGATGAGTCCACCCGCGGTCCGAAGTGCGAGGGAATGGAAGGGTTGATCGCAGAGGGCGACAAGATGGCGAAGGAAGATGCCGAAAACGAAGTGCGGGACGCTGGCCTCATCGCGGCCGCGCAACGAGTCGAGCATTACGAAATTGCCGGCTATGGCTGTGCCCGGACCTACGCCCAACTCCTGGGTGACCGGAAAGGCGCGAAGTCGCTGGAGACGACCCTCAAGGAAGAAGGCGCTACGGACAAGAAGCTCACGAAGCTGGCCAAGTCCGTCATCAATCTTCGCGCGAAAAAGCTCAAGCCGAAAGCGCCGGAGAAAGAAGAAGGAGTGATGGGAACTCTTAAGAACATGGCCGAAAAATTGACCGGCTAGTTCTGCGCGCGAGCGCGGACTCCAGCGGCCCATGCCTTCAGCTCTTCAACGGGCAGGAAGTTGATGATGCGCTCGGGTGAGATTTTTGCCAGTTGAGCGGCGGCAAGGCTGAGCTCCATATAGGCGAGTTCCTCCGGGTGGTGGGCATCGGTGCCCAGTGAAATCCTTACGCCTTCTTTCTTCGCGAGCTTGAGCAGGCTGACCCGGAGATCCTGCCGGCTCGGATCTCCATCTATTTCGACCGCCTTGTCCAGCCGCACCGCTTCCGCAAAAACCCTGCTCCAATCGCAATGCAGCCCTTCGCGGCGGTTGTAGATCCGGGTCTGCGGATGTCCGAGAATTTGAATGATCGGATTTCTTAAGCCGGCCAGGTAACGATCCGTCTGATCCTCCGTGCGTCGAAGCGCGGAATGGAAACAGCCGAGAACCAGGTCGAGTTCTTCCATCGCTTCCGGATCCATATCGCCTTCGCCGTCCGGCGAAAGATTCATTTCCGCCGAGCGCAAGACCGTGAAATCGCTCCCCTGTTTCGCCAGCTTCTTATTAAGCGCAACGATTTCGCGCCCCTGTTTCGCCAGGCGTTTCTCGTCCATGCCTCCGGCGATCTGGAGTCCCTTCGTGTGGTCGGTAATCGCGATGTACCGGTAGTTACGCTCGACTGCACCCGCCGCCATTTCCGCGATAGATGAAGCGCCATCACTCCATTCGGTGTGCATCTGGAGGTCGCCCTTCAGCTGTTGACCGAATCCCGAATTTTTTTCGAGGACCTTCCGAGCTTTGGCCAGCGTGAGAAACTCGCGCCGCAACGGCGGCGGTTTCAGATCGGGTGGCGGCTTTTCCAGCCACTCGTGCAACCGTCGTCCAAGGGACGGACCGATGCCCGGCAGCTCGGTCACCGAGCGTCCCGCGGAAGCCAGATCACTGGCTTCCACGGGCCACATAAACGCTGCATGCGCCGCGCGCCGAAACGCCTTCTCGCGATGTCCCTCTGCCGTTTCGGCCTCGCGAATCAGCAGCTCCGCGATGGAAGCGTTATCCATAACAACCGCGAATTCGCCCGGCAGGAACAGGTCGGTTGCATTTTAATTTTTCGACACTGTCGCAGTGGCCGGATGTTGCTAGATTTCGCAGTCGTGTCGCCGAATGAGATCGCCCTGCCGAAGATCTGTCTGGCCTAACGAGTCCAGGCTCCCACGGTGAAAACATCGCCGCCGCTTTTCTTCGCCACCCCGGCCGATATCCGGAAATGGCTCCGGGTTCATCACCAAAGCAGTCGCGAGCAATGGATCGGCTTCCACAAAAAAGCGTCTGGCCGTCCCAGCATCACCTGGCCGGAATCGGTGGACGAAGCGCTCTGTTACGGATGGATCGATGGCCTGCGCAAGACGATCGATCACGAGAGTTACCAGATCCGTTTCACGCCGCGCCGAGCGACCAGCACCTGGAGCGCGGTGAACCTCCGGCGCGTACAGGAGCTAACGGAGCAGGGCCGAATGCGTCCAGCGGGCTTGGAGGCTTTCGCATGGCGGAAGGAAGAGAAGTCAGGCATTTACGCCTATGAGAATCGGAAAGCGGCAAAATTGAGCGGGGCGGATGAGAAAAAGTTTCTCGCGCGCGACAACGCGTGGAAGTTTTTCCTGAGTCAGCCGGCCGGATATCGGCACAACGCCATCTGGTGGATCGTGACCGGCAAGAAGGCAGAAACGCGCGCGAGCCGGCTCGAGAAATTAATCAGGGCGTCTGAAGCGGGAAAGCGGATTTAGTTCAGCTCCGCCACAATTCCTGAGCTGCGCGATGCGTTTTGGCCCGGGATCCGTGATCCCGGCCGAATTGCCAAGAGCCGCGTCTGCCGAGGTCACCGGCACGGTCACAATCGAGCAAAATCGTCGCGCGCAGCGGCTCGGGATTTTCCCTAGGGAATGATACGGCAGTGCGCTGATGGCCTACCGACCGGGCACATCCGATCTATCAGCAACATGGCGTTATTTCCCGAACTTCACCTTTCATCGACCGGCGTGCCCGACGATGGCTCCCTCTGCGACGAGACTTTGATGGAAAAAATCACTCTGCGGCAACAACCCGCGCTCAAGGAATTATATTCGCGCTACGCGAATTCGCTCCGCGCGCTGATCGGGAGCGTCGTCCGTGAGGAATCGGAAGCCGACGATGTGTTGCAGGAATCCTTTCTGCAAATCTGGCGCGAGGCGCGCAACTATTCGCCGAAAGCGGGGAAACCTCTCGGTTGGGTCATCACCATCGCCCGCCGGCGCGCGATCGATCGGGTGCGGCGCCGTGATTGTTATCGCCGCGCGAAACAAAGGTTCGAGGATGAGGTCAAGCCGGAGTTGCGCCCGAACGACCGCGCTACCGGAGCAACTTTATCGGGACTGGATCTCCGGCGTTTTCTCGAAGGACAGATGGAGGCCCTGCCCAAGGTGCAGCGCGAAGCGGTCGAGCTCGCCTATTTCCGTGGGTTGAGTCAGCGCGAAATCGCCGCCACGACCGGCACGCCGTTGGGCACAGTGAAAACGCGGCTGCAACTCGGCCTGCGAAAGTTGACCCAGGGCGTGCGGCCATTGCGCAACAAAATTTAGAAACAGCTTTCTTCAGAAGCGCCAAACGCGCCATGTGGAAATGGGTGGCCGGAGTTCCCGAAGGGCTATGGGCGGGAACTCCGGCAAGGGCGCTTTCAACTCCTGCTCATGATCCTGATCTTGCTCATGATCCTTTCCTGAAGCCGCGATTGCTCAAAAGATCAGGAGTATGATCAAGATCATGAGCAGGAGATTTCAGACGAGATCACACGCGTCGGCCGGCATCCAATGCACATCGCGGCCGTCCCATTTCACATTGCAACCGATCGGATTTGTTACCGGCGTGCCAATCGGTTTGCCGGCAAGGTGTTCTTCGAGCGCCTGCTCGAGCTCGTGCGTCTTCGCCTTCTCTGCCTGGCGCGGCTGGTCGACGGCGCGGCCGGTGTAGATGAGGCGCCGCTCGCGATCGAAGACATAAAAGTGCGGCGTGCGCAACGCGCCGTAGGCGCGCGCCACGTCCTGCGTTTCATCGTGGAGATACAGCCATGGGAATTTATTTTCGCGCATTCGCTCCACCATGTGGGGGAAGTCGTCTTCCGCGTAAGTGTTGCGGCTGTTGGAATTGATGGCCACGAAGCGCACGCCGCGGCCGGAAAATTTTTCCACCGTTTGGCGGGTCGACTCATCGGAGCCGGTCACGTAGGGGCAATGGTTGCAGGTGAAGAAAACGACCAGCACCTCATCGCCCGTAAAATCCGCGAGCTCGTAGGTTTTACCGTCTGTAGCCGGCAGGCGAAATTCCGGCGCGCGCTGCCCGATTTGCAGAGTGAAGCTCATCCCTTTTCCTAGCGCCGCGAAGAGCGAATGCAAACGGCGGCGCGCATGCTAGTTTAAGCGACATGGAAACGCCTACGATTACCGCCTATCTCAAAACCACCTGCGGCTGGAGCGCCGGCGTGCGCGCCGTGCTCGCCAAATACAATCTTCCTTACACCGAGAAAGACATCATCCAGAACCCCGCCTTCCGCTGGGAAATGGAAACCAAAACCGGTCAGCCGCTCTCACCCTGCGTGGAGATCGGCGACAAAATGCTGGCCGACGTCAGCGGCGAAGAGGTGGAGGAATATTTGATCGACCACAAGCTCGTCCAGCCCAGCGGGGCCGACACGGGCGTGCCGCTCAACGCTCCCTGCCCGACCGAACAGCATGACAGCGCTGTGCGGATGCGGTTTTAGTCGCCGGTAAATTGTTAAAAGGTTGAAACGTTAAGGCGTTGAAACGGTCAAACCGGTTTAACAATCTAACGATTCCACCTTCTTAACGATGAAGCTTTTCGCTCGCGCTTCGCCGAAGAAAAGCGGAGGACGCAAGTTCCGGCTCAGCTGGAAACTCGCCGCGATCACGCTGCCGATCGCGGCCATTTTCAGCGTCCTCGCGTTCTTTGCCATCTGGGCGCAGACGTTCGACCTGAAAGCGGTCGGGGAAATGCCAGAGCGCAACACGGTCTTCGACGTCGACGGCAAGATCTACAGCCGGCTCGCCGGCGCGAATCGTCTCCGGGTCGCGTTGAACGAGATCTCGCCCTTTTTCGTCGACGCCCTGCTCGCGCGGGAGGACACGCGGTTTTTCGATCACGGAGGAATCGACTGGCGCGGCATCGCCCGAGCGCTGGTGCGGGACGTGATGAGCGGCTCGGCCAAGGAAGGCGCCAGCAGCATTACCCAGCAGCTGGCGCGCAACAGCCTTCCGCTGGGCGGACGCACACTCAGCCGGAAAATCTTGGAAGCGATGGTAGCGATCCGGATCGAGCACGAGTTCACCAAGCAACAGATCCTCGAGCTTTACATCAACCGGATCTACTTCGGCTCCGGCTGCTATGGCGTGGAGACCGCATCGCTCGCCTATTTCGGAAAAAACGCCGCGAAGTTAAACCTGTCCGAGGCAGCGATTCTGGCCGGATTGATTCGGAGCCCGAATCGGTTTTCGCCCCTAAAAAATCCGGAGGGCGCCGCGCTGCAACGCGACGCCGTGCTAGACCGGCTGGTTGAGTTAAAGAAAATCAACGCGTCGGAGGCCGAGCAAGCCAAGGCGACGAAGATCGCGTCCCATCCGAGACGGCTCGCGCAAATCCAGGAGAACTACGCAATGGACGCAGTTCAGCGCGATTTGAATTTGTTGCTCACCCCGGATCAAATCGACAACGGCGGCCTCTATATATATACCACGCTCGACCCGGTGATTCAGGCTACCGCCACGCAGGCGCTCGAGACGCAATTGGCCAAGATCGAGCACCAATCCAATTTCCATCATCCGCTCAAGGCGAATTATCACGCGCCCGACGAGGGCGAAGATTCTTCGATGCCGTACCTCCAGGGAGCGCTGGTCGCGATCGATAATTCGAGTGGCGGCATTCGCGCGCTGGTCGGCGGCCGAGATTACGGGCAGAGCAAATTCAATCGCGCCTTGCCGCCGGCCAATCGTCAAGTCGGCTCTTCTTTCAAACCGTTCGTCTACGCGGTCGCTTTTATGCATGGGCTCCTGCCCGGCGCCGCGATCAGCGATGGTCCGATCCAACCCGGCGAAATCCAGGGAGCGGGCAATTGGACGCCGGGAAATTCCGACGGCACCTACGGCGGCGTCCAGCCCGTTTCATACGGATTGATCCACTCGCGCAACACCATGAGCGTTCGCGTAGGCGAGATCGCCGGGCTCGATGACGTCCAAAAAATTGCGACGACCGTCGGACTCGGGGAAAATATTCCGCACGGGCCGGCGATTTTCATCGGCTCATTTGAGACCAACTTGAAAGATCTCACGGCGGCCTACACGATTTTTCCGAATGGCGGCGTCCGGAAGCAGGCCTACATCATCGAACGCATCGACGACCAGGATCACAATCCGATTTATCGCGCGGCGCACGTCACAGTTCCCGCGCTCGATGCGGGCTCCGCCTGGATGACCTCCCAGTTGATGGAGGAGGTCCTCACGAGCGGCACCGCCGCGAGTGCGAAGTCGTTAGGTTTCAAACTGCCCGCGGCCGGAAAAACCGGAACAACGAACGATTACAAAGACGCCTGGTTCGTCGGCTACACCAACGCGCTGACCTGCGGCGTCTGGGTCGGCTTCGATCAGCCAGTCACCATTGTCCCCAAAGGATATGGCGCAGCATTGGCGCTGCCGGTCTGGACCCAGACGATGACGAAAGCGGCGCAACGATATCCGGCTCATCCACTGCAATCGACCGTGCCGCTCTCTCACGCGACGGTTTGCACGATCTCAAACCACCTCGCCACGACTGGGTGCAACTCGGCCGGAACCGCCTACGAAATCGACCTGCCGGAGGGGCATGTGCCGCAGACGGTTTGCGAAGTTCATGGCGGCACCCAGACGCAGTTCGCCCAGAAACCGGCGGATAAGTCGGGCAGCGTCCCGAGCCGCATCTTTCAATCGTTCCGGAAATTTTTCGGCGGCAAGTGAGGTAACATCGTGGACGTAACTTTATTCCGAATCGCCGCGGCTCTTTGTTTTCTCGGTGTAGCTCTCGGCGCGTTCGGGGCGCATGCCTTAAAAGACACGTTGCAGAACAGTGGGATGCTCGACGCTTGGAATAAAGCCGTGTTGTATCATTTCCTGCATGCGATCGCGCTGGTCGCGCTGGCGCTGCACGGCGCCGGAAATCGTGCCGCCTGGTTTCTGATCATGGCCGGTATTATTTTCTTCAGCGGCAGTCTGTATGCGATGGCGCTGACGAATGTTCGCTGGCTCGGTGCCATCACGCCAATCGGGGGCATTTGTTTTCTGGCCGGCTGGGCCTGGCTGGTTATCGCGCCGAAGCTGTGATTCCTCATGCTCCTGATCGTGATCATACTTCTGATCTTTTCCTGAAGTCAGGATCGTTCGAAAGATCCTGAGCAGGAGCAGGAGCATGAGCATGAGCAGGAAAATGGCCTGTCATCCCGAGCCGCGCAGACGGCGAGGGACCCCACAGTCGCACGGTCACTCACGCAAACTCCGCTTCGCGATCCACGAAGCGCATGCTTCGAACGTGGCGAAGCATAATTTGTGTGATCTTGAGTGCGACTGTGGGGTCCCTCGCCGTCTGCGCGACTCGGGATGACAAGCAATTTCACGCGAACACCCAAATCGTGAGCGCTCGCCGCCCAGCGATAAGGCAGGTCGATTGGAATTTGCAACGGCACTTGTCGCGGTCGCCCTCACGCTGATACTCTCGCACCGCTGATGTTTACTCATTTGCTCGAAACCCAGAAAGCGGTCTTCACCGTTCTGATTTTCATCGGGACGTTTTTTGCCGCGCTCACCATCGGCCGGTTACTCAAGCGCCGCGCGGGCGTGCGCCTCGGCCTGCTCTTCCAACTCTTCTGCCTGACCCTTGCGTTTTACGCGGCGACTTCGTTCTACGGCATGAGGGCGGACTGGCGCAATCATTGGGGCGCTGCGGCCTTTCTTCTCAGCAGTGCCTTCGTCGTCGCACTCCTGGACCGTTACCTTTGGGACATCTATTTCGAAAAAAGGCGGCAGACCACAATTCCGCATTTTCTGCGGCAAGTCGTCGCGCTTACCATTTACATGGTCGCGCTGTTGCTCGTCCTGAGCGTCGGCTATCACGCGGAAGGGGAACTGAAAGGTTTGCTCGCCGGCTCCGGGATCCTGGCGATCATCCTCGGGTTTGCCACCCAGGATTTGTTCGGTGGGATCATCTCGGGAATCGCGCTGCAAATCAGCAAGCCTTACCAGGTCGGCGACTGGCTCCATATCCAGGACCGCTACGCCGAAGTGATGGAGATCAACTGGCGTTCGACCCGGCTCCGGACCAACGATGGCATCTATCTCGACGTCCCGAACTTTACCATCGCGCGGGGCACGATCATCAATCTGCATTATCCAACGCCGATCCACGCGATGCGATTGCGGGTAGGCGTGGATTACGGCGTCCCTCCGAACCGGGTCAAAGATGCCCTGCTCCGAGCGGCTACGAGCGCGGAAGGGGTCGTCCCTGATCCGCCGACGCGCGTTTACGTGATGGATTTTGCCGATTCGTCCGTGATCTATGAGATCAAGTTCTCCATGGGCAACCACCGCGCCTATAACGAAATCTGCGATGCGATCCGGACCAACATCTGGTACGAATTCAAGCGGCAGCAGATCACGATTCCATTCCCAATCCGGACGCTGCATCTACAGCGCGGCCCAAAGCGTGCGGGCGACCCGCAGGCGGACGCGCGTGTCATTTTGCGAAACGAGCCGTTCTTCGACTGCATGGATGACGCGCAACTGGACAACGTGCTGCGCAACGCGCAGATCCAGCATTACGGCCGCGGCGAACGCCTGATCCAGGAAGGCGATAAGAGCGATTCGATGTTCATCATGCTGCGTGGAACGGCCCAGGTGTCGGTGGCGAAGAACGGTAGCGGCGTTCGCGTCGGGGTCATGCGCCAGGGAGATTGCTTCGGCGAAATTTCGCTGCTCACGGGCGAACCGCGTTCGGCCACGGTGCGCGCCGAGGGCGATTGCGAGGTCCTGGAGATCAGCAAACCGGTCATGGCCGAAGTGCTACGCGAGTCGCCCCAATGTCAGACCGCGCTGAGCGAGCTCCTGGCCAAGCGAAGGCTGGAAGGCGACAACATTGTCAAAGACGCTCCCGTGCCCGACGACGGAAAGAAGGAGCGCGAGTATCGCGCCTCCTTTCTGCGCCGGTTGCGCACCGTTTTCGAATTGTAAACCTGGAGCCGGCCCGCCCCCGGGCCGGGAGGAATTGTCCTGGCCGCCACGGTAAACGGCCCGGGGGCGGGCCCTCTCCAAAAAGGTTCCCAAGACGTCTTCACAAAGGCGCGGGCGAGCGCACCGCCTGCCCTTGAGTAAATCGCTGTAGCGGCGGGTGTCCTCACCCGCAGAAAGTCCGTGCACTCTGCGGCCGATGACAGCCGCCACTACATCAAAACGAACATTGCCGGAACGGCGATGTAGTTCGCCGGATTTTACCCGTTGCCAGAGAGGGAAACCTAACTAAAGTCCCCCACTTTCAACGCAGCCACTAAGCCCTCGGAGTTACTATGACCTTGATCGCCTTCAACATTCTCGAATCCGGTGTCCCGCTCTCCATGGCTTGCGCGATCGCCGGCCTTCTTTTTGCCTTCTTTCTGATCAAGGCCGTCATCCGGTTGTCTCCCGGAAACGAGAGGATGCGCCAGATCGCCGGGGCGGTGGAAGAAGGCGCCAAGGCGTATCTGAAGCGCCAGGTCGTTACGATCAGCGTCATTGCCGTGGTCATTTTTGTTCTTCTTTTCTTTGCCCGCGATAAAGCAACGGCCATGGGATTTCTCATCGGCGCCTTTTGCTCGCTCGCAGCTGGCTACATCGGTATGCGCATCGCGGTGCTGGCGAACACGCGCACCGCCCAGGCTGCCGGCCAATCGCGCTCCGCGGCCATGCGGGTCGCCTTCAATGGCGGTGCCGTCACCGGTCTCCTCGTCGTTGGGCTCGCGCTTCTCGCAGTTGGAATTTTCTACACCATCGCAACAAAGATGCTTGGAAACGATCTCGCGGTGAAAAGCCTGGTGGGCCTGGCCCTGGGTTCGAGCTTGATCAGTGTGTTCGCCCGGCTGGGTGGCGGCATTTACACCAAGGCGGCTGATGTGGGCGCGGATCTCGTGGGCAAAATTGAGAGCAACCTCGAGGAAGACGATCCGAGAAACCCGGCCACGATCGCGGATAACGTGGGCGATAACGTCGGTGATTGCGCAGGTATGGCCGCCGACGTTTTCGAGACCTACGCAGTCAGTTTGATCGGCGCCATCCTGGTCGCCGCGTTGACGCTTGCGGCTTATCCGGCCGCGATCATTTATCCTTTCGTTCTTGGCGGCATTTCCGTGCTCGGCGCGATCATCGGAATCCTTTTCGTCAACTTCAGCGGCGGCAAGCCTGCCACCGTTTTGATGGGCTCGGTCGGCGCGAGTGCGATTGTTTCGGCCATCCTGTTTTGGCCTGCGACGCACATGCTTTTCCCTGGCTCGATCATGATCGCGGGCGTGGAGCGCACCGCCAAAGATCTCTACTGCGCTTCGCTGGTCGGCCTGCTCATGACCGGCGTGGTCGTGGTGATCACGAATTATTACACGTCGATGAGTTACTCGCCCGTCCGCAAGAT
Source organism: Verrucomicrobiota bacterium (assembly GCA_041167585.1). Taxonomy (GTDB): domain Bacteria; phylum Verrucomicrobiota; class Verrucomicrobiia; order Chthoniobacterales; family UBA10450; genus AV80. The sequence goes on along the minus strand of JBEEHV010000014.1, from coordinate 24,303 downwards.
CGCCAAGGCGTCTGAGACCGGGCACGCCACGAACATCATTGCGGGGCTTGCCATTGGCCAGCACGCCACGGCGCTGCCGGTCGGGTTTATCGGCATCGCGATCCTGCTCAGCTTCCATTTCGCCGGTCTCTACGGAATCGCGATCGCCGTGATGAGCATGCTCTCCATGGCCGGAATCATCATCTCCCTCGATGCCTTCGGACCGATCACCGATAACGCGGGGGGCATCGCGGTGATGAGCAATCTTCCCAAGGAAATCCGGACCGTCACCGACGAACTCGACGCCGTCGGCAACACCATGAAAGCGGTCACGAAAGGTTACGCGATCGCTTCAGCGGGTCTGGCCGCCCTGGTCTTGTTTGGCTCGTACGTGGAAGAATTGAAGGCGCATTATGGCGCAACGCATCGAACCTACTCCTTCGAATTTTCGTTGAACGATCCGAAGGTAATCATCGGCCTTTTCATTGGCGGATTGCTTCCGTTTATCTTCACCGCTTTCAGCATGGATGCCGTCGGTAAGGCGGCCGGCGCGGTAGTGCGCGAAGTGCGGAGGCAGTTGACGGCCAAGCCGGGCATTCTGCGCGGCGAAGACGTTCCGGAATATGGCACCTGCGTGGATATCGTGACCAAGGCCGCGCTGCGGGAGATGATTATCCCCGCTCTTCTGCCCGTCCTATTTGTTCTCGCGGTGGCGATGATCAAACCGCTTGGGCCGGTGGTCCTCGGTGGAATGCTCGTCGGCACGATCGTAACCGGACTTTTCGTCGCGATCGCGATGACCTCGAGTGGTGGCGCGTGGGACAACGCGAAAAAGTTTATCGAAGAAGGAAATCTCGGTGGCAAAGGTTCGTCCGCCCATGCGGCATCGGTCACCGGCGATACCGTCGGCGATCCTTACAAGGACACGGCGGGGCCGGCCATCAATCCGATGATCAAGGTCGTGAACATCGTTGCGATCCTGATCATTCCGATTTTCTTCTAGTCGTCTGACAGCCTCCTAAAGCCTGTCATCCTGAGCGAACGCGAAGGATCTCTGACTATTTCCCCGTCGGCAGCGCACCCCCCGCGGAAACGATTAGAGATTCTTCGCTGCGCTCAGAATGACAGATTTATTTTAGAGATGACTTGTGGAGGGTCGGTCGCAACGCAGCGGGAAGCGCTCCACGAATCGCGCTTGCTCGATCACGCACAAAAGATATTCTCGGCCCGAACTCATGGGCCTGACCGACTTTCCCGCAAAACGGTTCATCACGCGTCCGGCGCTCGATGAATTTCTGAAAGGATAGCGCACGATGGCCGCGCGTGTCCTCGATTGCCCGCAATGCGGTGCGCCCGTCACGTTCCGTTCCTCGATCGCCGTCTTCGCCGTCTGCGAGAGCTGCCGCTCGATGGTCGTGCTGCACGGCGCGGACCTGACCTCGATCGGCGTGATGGCCGCGCTCCCACCGGACCTGAGCCCGTTCCAGATTGGGACTCGCGGAGAATGGAAGGGGCGCGGCTTCGAAATCGTCGGCCGGCTCCGCGTCGAGTGGGAGCAAGGAAGCTGGAACGAATGGTGCATTATTTACGATGCCAAGACAACGGGATGGCTCGCGGAAGCGCAGGGCCTGCTCATGATCAGCTTCCCCACCCCGGCGGGCGATCCACTCTCCGCTGAGGCCGACTCGTATTCGCCGAACGAATCTCTGCAAATCAACGGGGCGACCTGGACCGTAACCGACGTCAAGACGGTCACGTACCGCGCCGCCGAGGGCGAGCTGCCTTTCGCCGCACCGCCGCAGGAAAGCCGAACGAGCGTAGATCTCGTCGGGACGAAGGGCGGTTTTGCCACGATCGAACTCGACGGCGACGAGGCGGAATTGTTCGCGGGAGAATATGCAGAGTTCACCGCGTTGAACCTGGCGAATCTGAAACCGGTTCCCGGTTGGGACGGCGAGATCGAACAGGAAAAAAACAAGACCAAGGCGCTCTCCTGTCCGTCATGCGGCGCCGCCGTGAACCTGCGCGCGGCCGGCCAGTCGATGGCTGCGGTCTGCGGTTCGTGCGGCACCGTGATCGACACGGCGACTCCGGAACTCAAAGTGATCCAGGAAGCAGACGCCGCGGTGAAGGGACTCGCGCCGGTGCTTCCGATCGGCCAGCGAGGGAAGCTGCTGGCCGTGGACTACGAAGTGGTCGGTTTCGTCTCGCGGGGCGATCAGTATTCCACCTGGTCCGAGTATCTCCTCTTCAATCCGTGGCTCGGCTTCCACTGGCTCGTGACCTTCCAGGGTCATTGGAGTCTCATCGATCGCGTCACCTCTATGCTGGATGAATCCGGGCAAACCGTTGAATTCGCGGGGACCGATTACAAACTTTTCGCGAAGGGCATGACGACGGTGAAGGGCGTGCTGGGGGAGTTCTATTGGAAGGTTCAGCGCGGCGAGGAAACTGAGGTGGCGGATTACATCGCTCCGCCGCAGATCGTTTCGCGGGAAACCTATCCGGGTCTGGCTGAGGTGACGTGGTCGCATGGGACGTATGTCATGCCGAAGGTGGTCGGCGACGCTTTCGCGGTGCCGGATCTTCCGGAGCCGGAAGGCATTTACCTAAACGAGCCCAACCCGTACACGAAGAAATGGAGAGAGATCCGGGGGATGTTTTTTCTCTCACTACCGATCCTGTTTCTGGTCTGGGCTTTCACCATTCCCACGCAGGTAAAACGCGTAGAGGCGTCGTTCGTCTTTCAGCGGCCGCGCGTGGTCTCAACCTCCGCCCCATTGAGCACGACTACGAGCGATTCGGGGCGGAAAGAGTTTTTTGAATTGCTGGCCACAATGGACGCCAGGGAAAAGGCGCGCGCCGCCGGGATTAAGCCTATTGCTTCGCCATCCGCATCCGTTCGCACCGTTACTCCGCCTACACCTTCGCCGTCCGCCTCCGTTCCCGCCGAGGCGCAGCAAACATTCGTCACGCCTCACTTTGAGCTCACCGGTGGAGACCAGCGCTTGGAAATCGAGGCCACCGCCGCGGTCGATAACGCCTGGCTCGATCTCGACATCGATTTGGTGAACGCGAAAACCGAGCAAACGTTCCCGGCGCCGCTCGAGATCAGTCATTACACCGGCTATGACAGCGACGGCTCGTGGAGCGAAGGCTCGGACAAAGCGAGCGTGGCGCTTGCCGCCATCCCGCCCGGAGAATATTTCCTCACCATCGAGCCGAGCGCGGATGCCAAGATTTCGAGCCTCCCTTTTACCGTCCGTGCTCAAAGCGGCGGCGTCTTCTTTGCAAATTACCTTGTCGTGCTCCTGGCGGTGATGTTTTATCCGATCATGATTTGGTGGCGCGGTGTTCGCCGTGAAAAGGAACGTTGGAGCGATAGCGATTTCGGCCCATGAACAACATTGTCCGGCACCCCATCTACTTCGCGCTTTGCCTGCTCTCGACGGTTTACGTGGCCGTGGCGAATTCTCGCGGATGGAGTCTCGGGCATGCCATCGGCGCGCCCTTCGGCCGGACGATGAACTCAACGCGCACCCTCAATCACAAATAACAACCTATGAACTGGCAAAACACTACCAACTCGATTCTCTTCGCGCTCCTGGGCGTGGCCATCTTTGCCGCGTGTTTCGTCATCATCGACAAGGTCACTCCCTACCAACTCTGGAAGGAGCTGGTCGAAAAGCAGAACACTGCCCTGGCTATCGTTGTCGGTTTCGCCGTGCTCGGGATCTGCGTCATCGTCGCGGCGGCGATTCATTGAGTCGCGTTCACCTCGCCGCCGTTCCTCGCCATGAGTGATCGCGGCGTCCGTCTCCTGCTGCTCGCCTCGGTCTTTACGATCGCGACCTGCGGACTCATTTATGAACTGATCGCCAGCACGATCGCGAGCTATCTACTGGGCGATTCGGTCACGCAGTTTTCCACCATCATCGGCGTTTACCTTTTCGCCATGGGCATCGGGTCGTGGCTTTCGCGTTACGTCGAAAAGGATCTCCTCCGCGTCTTCATCCAGGTCGAATTCCTGATCGCACTCTTCGGTGGCTCGGCCTCGGCCACGCTCTTTGTCTTATTTGCGCACGTCAGTTCGTTTCGCGTGCTCCTTTACGCGATCGTGCTCATCATCGGCACGCTGGTCGGACTCGAGATTCCGTTGCTGCTGCGGATCCTCGAAGGGCGGCTCCAGTTCAAGGATCTCATCTCGAAAGTTTTCACGTTCGACTACATCGGCGCCCTGCTCGCGTCGCTCCTCTTTCCCATGGTGCTGGTGCCGTACTGCGGGCTGGTGCGCTCGGGATTTCTTTTCGGCATTCTCAATGGCGCTGTCGGGTTGGTCGCTCTGTGGGCGTTGCGTGGGCAGGTCCACGGCGCGCGTTCGTTACGCTTCCAAGGCATCGTAGTCCTCCTCTTGCTCAGCGCCGGTTTCGCCTGCTCGGAGCGGATCATCACCTGGTCGGAGTCGTCCGCGTATGGTGAAGACGTGATCTTTGCAAAATCGACGCCGTACCAGCGCATCACGATCACCCGCGGCGCCGACGATCTGCGCCTCTATCTCAACGGCAACCTGCAATTCAGCTCACGAGATGAATATCGCTATCACGAAGCATTGGTGCATCCGGGTCTCGCTCGTTTGCCGAACGCTCGCCGCGTGCTGGTGCTGGGCGGCGGAGATGGGCTCGCTGTTCGCGAAATATTGCGCTACCCGCAAATCGAAAGCGTCACGCTGGTCGACCTGGACCCATCGATGACGCAGCTTTTTTCCAGCCAGGAAATCCTCAACCGCCTGAATGGCCACTCGCTCACCGCGCCGATTGTGCACGTCCACAACGGCGACGCTTTCACCTGGTTGAAAGATAATCGCGAGCTCTTCGATTTCATCGTGGCCGATTTTCCCGACCCGTCGAATTTCAGCATCGGGAAATTATATTCGACCGCATTTTATCAGCGCGCCCGGCGCGCGCTGGCCGATGACGGCGCGATGGTGATCCAGTGCACCTCGCCTTACGTCGCGCGCAAATCGTTCTGGTGCATCGATGAGACGCTGCGCGCCTGCGGTTTCCGGACGGAGCCTTACCACGCCCTCGTGCCGTCCTTTGGCGAGTGGGGATTCATTCTCGCCTCGCCCGGCCCGTTATCGGAGGAGCGAAAGTTACCGGGCGGATTGCGATTCATCGACGCGACAAATGCCGCCCTTCTCTTTCAATTCCCACCGGACATGGGGCGCGTGCCGGTTCAGGTGAATCGCCTGAACAATCAGACGCTCGTGCGCTATTTCGATGAGGAGTGGGCGCGCTACGTCCAGCAATGAAAACGACGCGCCGCAAATTCATCGGCACAGTGGGCGCGGGCACGGCAGCCTTGCTGGTTGGTTGCAACAAAGCGAAAAAAATCCCCGGCTCGATTCTGGGCGCCTCCGCGGCGGCGGGGCATCGGCTCCGAATGGGCGGATTTCCCGCGCCGAGCGAAATGGTCGAAACGGGCGTCGTTATTATTGGCGGCGGTATCGCGGGGCTGGCCGCTGCTCGCCGGCTCGACCAATTGGGCCATCGCGATTTCACGCTGATCGAACTCGAACAGCAACCAGGCGGGAACGCGGCCTCGGGGCGGAATAATGTCTCTGCTTATCCGTGGGGCGCTCACTACGTTCCGCTGGCCAACGAAGAGTCGGTCGAAGTGCTCGGCTGGTTCGAAGAGCTCGGCGTCATTCGCGGGCGCGACGCGAACGGGGCTCCTGTTTACAACGAGGAATTTCTTTGCGCAGATCCAATGGAACGTTTGTTCGACGCCGGCCGCTGGCAGGAAGGGCTCCTCCCGCAAATCGGTATCACCCAGGACGACCGCAGGCAATACCGGGAATTTTTCGCGCGCATGGAGGAGTTCCGCTCGCTGCGCGGAAGCGATGATCGTCCCGCCTTCGCGATCCCTCTCGATCTCAGTTCGCGCGATTCCGCGTTGCTGGCGCTCGATCGAAAAACGATGTCCGACTGGATGACGGAACAGGGCTGGAATTCCACGCCGCTTCGATGGCACGTGGACTACAGTTGTCGCGACGATTACGGCGCGGGAATAGCGCAGGTTTCGGCGTGGGCTGGAGTGCATTATTTCGCTTCGCGCCGGGGGCGCGCGGCCAATGCCGATCGCGACGCGGTTGTGACCTGGCCCGAAGGCAATGGCTGGCTTGTCCAAAAGCTGGCAGAACCGTGTGCGCCGAAAACGCGAAGCGGGTGCGTCGTTTACCAGGTCGAACAGAACGATGCTGGAATCCTGGTTGATTATCTCGACGTGGCCCGCGAGCGCAGCATCCGCGTGAAGGCGCGCGGAGCAATTTGCGCTGCCCCTCGATTTGTTGCGCACAGGATGATCCGCGATTTACCGGCGGCGAACGGCGGAGTCTACTCCCCGTGGATGGTGGCCAACGTCACACTCGATCGGCTTCCCCAGGGGGCCGGAGCGGCTCTCGCCTGGGACAACGTCGCGCGGGCGAGCGATTCGTTAGGCTACGTCGTTGCTACACATCAGAATGTCGCGCTGGTTCCGCGTGAGACCGTGATCACGCATTACTGGCCGCTCGATGCCGCGGCGCCGGCTGAGGAAAGAGAACGCGCCCTGGCTCGCTCGCACTCCGATTGGTGCGACCGCGTTGTCGCTGACCTGGATCGGATTCATCCTGGAATCCGCTCTCACATTCAGAACATCGATATCTGGATCTGGGGCCACGGGATGATTCGCCCGGTTCCCGGCTTTATCTGGGGCGACGCGCGGCAAGCGATGCAGCTTCCGCACGGCCGAATCATTTTTGCTCATTCGGACATGAGCGGGATTTCCATTTTCGAAGAAGCATTTACTCGCGGCACGCAGGCGGCCGACGCTCTCGTGAAATTGATCGCATGAAACCATCCGGACCATTCGCCACTCACACCTTAATCGAGTTGCATGGGTGCGATGTCAGCTTGCTGAATGACCCAGCGGCATTGAAGGAACTGCTCCTGGAAGGGGTCCGCCGTGGCCACGGCACAATCGTGACCGAAGTTTTTCATACCTTCAGCCCGCATGGCGTGAGCGGAATCATTGTCATCGCCGAATCGCATGTCGCGATTCACACCTGGCCGGAGCATGGCTACGCGGCTATGGATATTTTTTCATGCGGGCCAAAACTGGACCACGCCGCCATTCGCGACTGGGTCTCCGCGGGGATGCGCGCGTCCCGCGTCGAATGTCGCGAGTTCACGCGCGGCTAGCCTCGGCGCTGCTTCAACGGTTTGATTTGACAGGAGGGTGCCGTCAATAGAAGTGTGCCCCACCCTCTTCCCTCTCTCGGGCGGAAGATTGACGGCAAAAAACATGGAAGAACCGCGCGATTATCAACTCGTCTCGGCGGATCAAACCGCTTTGAAAAAGGAACTCGCCAAGCCCGATGCGGGAGCCACTCCGTTCAAGCTGGTGGTCGATCCGGAGATGCGCATCAAACTGCGGCGCGCCCTGATCGAGCTCATCGATTACCACGACGAATCCCTGGCCGAGCATTTCGCTGAAGGGAAGCTCGCGCTCGAATCCTACAAGGAATACATCGAACTCTTCGCGCGCAGCCTCAAGGAAACCATGGAGAGCCGCGAAGGCGTTTCCTATTTGCTCCGAGCCGTAGGGTTCGAAGTGCCCGCGGAGGAGATCAATCTTCACCCGGAGCTACGCTGGAAGCGGGGAAAGCCGGGCGCTTTCGGTTCCAGCCTGCTCTAAACCGCCCGGCGCGTTTCCCGCCAAAAACTCTTGGTTTAGAGGAAGCGGGCTGACACAATTCCGCGCAATATCCCATGCCGACGGTCCTCATCATTGAAGACGACGTGGAAAGCCGGAAGCGGATCGCGCGTCTTTTTGGCGATCACAACTGGGAAGTGATCGAGACCGGCGACGGCAAACAGGGGGTCGAACTCGCGTTTTCGAAACGGCCCGACCTGATCGTCTGCGACCTGCTCTTGCCGAAGATGAGCGGGCTTCAGGTTTGCCGCGCGATTCGAGAAAAACTGGATTCGTGCCGGATCATCATTATCGCCGGCCGCAACTACGACATTGAGCGGGACGCAGTCCTCGAAGCCGGTGGCGATGGTTATTTCGTCAAGCCGCTGAAGTGGGAAAATCTCGCGGTAGTGATCAAACGTCCGCGACGCCGCGCGGGCAAACTAGCCGCACGCCAGTCTCGCACGTTGAAGTTTCATCCGCCGTCGACGCGGATAAAATTCTGGGGCGTTCGCGGATCGATTCCGGTGCCTGGCCCGTCCACGATTGGTTACGGGGGCAACACGACGTGCGTGGAGGTTCGCACCGGCGAAGACATCATCATCCTAGACGCTGGTTCCGGCATTCGGGGACTGGGACTCGCGCTGAACGAGGAATTCGGGACCGCGCCGATAAATCTGACGCTGTTGCTCACGCACACCCACTGGGACCACATTCAAGGGCTTCCGTTTTTCCTGCCGGCCTATCAGGCCAAGAACACGATCCGCGTTTTCGGATATCAGGGCGCGCGTGAAGGTCTCGCCACGATCCTGGCCGCGCAGATGGAATTGCCGTTCTTTCCGGTGAGTTGGAAAGACCTGCCTGGCACGATCAAGATTCAGGAGCTTAAAAAAATGGAATTCTCCGTGGGTAAGGTCCGGGTCCGTTCGAGATTCCTAAATCATCCCGGCGTTTGTGCAGGCTACCGGCTTTTCACAAAGGAAGGCTCCATCGCTTTCCTGCCCGACAACGAGCCGTTCGAACCGTTGAAGTTGAAGTTGGCGGAGCGGGACGGCGTCGACATGCACCGCGCCCGTGCCCAAGCCGTGGTTCAACGATCAAAACTCGTCGAGTTCCTAAAGGATTCGGACGTCCTGATCCTCGACGCGCAATATACGGATGAGAAATATCAGGAGCACATCGGTTGGGGACACGGGGCGCTGAGCCGCGTCGTCTCGCTCGCGCTCGAGTCTCGGGCGAAGAAATTGTTTTTGTTTCATCACGATCCTTCCCACGACGATCAGCAAATCGAGGAAATGCTCGAGCGCGCACGTCTCCTGGTGGTGGAGAGCGGTCGGAAGCTCGAAGTGGAAGCGGCCCGAGAAGGCGCTGAAATCTGGTTGAGCGGGCCGCCACCTGCCCGATAGTCATCCACTTGCGGCGCGGGCCAGGATCGTCTTAGGTCTTTCGCTCAGCCGACGATGCCTCGTAGTGTAATGGTAGCACCAGAGATTCTGGATCTCTTTGTCAAGGTTCGAATCCTTGCGAGGCAGCCACGTAAAAGACCGGCGGTCTGACGTGCTTTCGCCAAACGTCCTTCCCAATCAAGGCGCCGGCGTGGGAAGGCTACGAGCAAATTCTTCCTGTTGCTTAAAAGCGCGTCGCTCCTCCTCCTTATTGCGCATGGCGGGCGCTTCGTTCGGGTTAGCGGCGCAACCAAACTGGAGCAGGGCGCCAACGATCAAGGTGAGCAGCAGGACGATCTTCATGTTCAGAAAGCTAAGTTCTTTCCCCGGGTAGCGCAATCAGGGCAATCCGCAGTTTGCTTACGGAAGATTCAAAGCGCGCCGGACCGGAATCGAAAGATGTCCCGTGACCCGCTGGGCATAATTTTTCTGGAGCCGGGCAATCGCCTCGCTGACTTCGTCGGACGCGATTCCATCGATCGGCCCGCAATAATAACCCCGGTTCCGCAAAGAAACCTGCAGGACGGCCACGTAAGAAGGATCCTTCAGCAACTCGCGGCCGGAGCGGAGGTAATAAGAAAAACGGACCCCGCTGTGGGAAATAAAGTCCGTCGAATACAAAACCGGAGTTTGATGAAAAACACCCCATTCGTCCCGGGGCGCGAGGGCGTCGGTCGAATGAAAAAGCGGATCGTCCGAGGCGCTGGCGCCGGTCGCGGCGATCAAGCCAAGGGCCAAAACCACGGCGGAAAAGAAGTTGCGCATCATGGGACGATTAAACCACGCCACGCTGAAACGTGCGAGCGCGAATTTTGTCCGCAAGGAGCGGCGCTTTCCAAAGTGGAGCGAATAGGAGGCATTGCCGACGTCAGGCGTCGGGAGCGCTCAGCCGGCGCCGCGCCTTGAAGAACGTTTGGAGAAGACTGGCGCATTCCTCCTGCAGAATGCCGGATGTGATTTCACAGCGGTGATTGAGCGAAGGAAATTGCAGAAGATTCAGCACCCCACCCGCCGCTCCACTCCGTTCATCCGCACATCCGAAAATGACCCGCCGCATCCGCACATGGACCAGCGCGCCGGCACACATCGCGCACGGCTCCTTCGTCACGTAAATATCGCAATCGTTCAGGCGCCAATCGCCCAAGGCTGCTTCTGCCTGCGTGATTGCGAGCATCTCGGCATGAGCGGTGGCATCCTTCAAGAGCTCCACCTGATTAAACGCACGCGCGATGACCTTGCCTTCCCGCACGATCACGGCGCCGACGGGCACTTCCTCTTTCTCGAACGCCTTCCTCGCCAGACGCAGCGCCTCGCCCATGAAATAGGCGTCGCTTTGTAAATCGATGAAATCATCCATGGTGAATTGGCCTAACGACTCCGCTCGGACACAAGGAATACGTCCACTCCGGCGCAACGAGTCGAACTAGTTATAGCCATGAAAAAATACTGCGCGATTCTCGTTACCTGCGTTTTGTCGCTCGCCACCGCCGGCGCGGCGACCGAACAGGAAGTCGTTAATCAATCCGGCCGCATTCTCCGGGAGTTTCGACGGATGCCGGAGAAAGCTATTCCCGCGCGTGTCCTGCGCAACGCCAAAGGGCTCGCCATCATTACGGTAGTGAAAGTGGGTTTTGGCATCAGCGGCAAAGGCGGACAGGGCGTGGTCCTGGCCCGCACCGGGAACGGCTGGTCCGGGCCGTCGTTTATCGGAACCGGCGGCGCTGGCTGGGGTCCGCAGATCGGAGTAGAGATCACCGACTTCGTCTTCGTGCTCAATACCAGCGAAGCAGTGCGCGCATTTTCGCACGATGGAAATATAACGGTCGGCGCTGACGCGAGTGCGGCTGCGGGACCCGTGGGTCGCGACGCGCATGCTGCGGTAACGCCGACAGCCGCGATCTACACCTACAGCCGCAGCAAAGGGCTTTTCGCCGGCGCCTCGCTCGAAGGAGCGGTCATCGCCACACAGAAGACCGGAAACGCCCGCTACTATGGGCGCTCGGTGCGCGCTCGCGATATTTTAAGCGGACGCGTTTCCCCGCCGGCGAAAGCGGGTGGTCTGCGCGCGGCGCTGGGGCACTGATTGCAGACGCGGCAGGAAGACAATTTCCTTTACAACGCGCGGCTGATTTCGGCACGTTGAGACGTGCGGATCTTCCTGACCTTCAGTGCGGTTATCTCCCTTGTGGCGACGACATCGGCTCAGGATCAGGAAGGTAAACTGGTCACTCGCCTGCTGCGCCCAAACATGGCGCTGGCGAGTTCCGAGCAGAACAAACAGTTCGGCGCCACCGGCGCCACGATCGACAAGCAAGCGCCGGTTAAAAACTTTTACGCCCCCGAAAGACCGGCCCCGAAGTCGTTCACGGGCGAGCGCACTTTTTCTCCGCAACAATTCGGCGTGCGCCATTTTCGGACTGGAAATTCCACCGCGGATATTTCCAGCCGATCGCAGGTGACGAATCGGGACACCGCCTACACCGCACCGGCCGCGCCGGGCACGCATACGCTCGCCGAAAGCGACAAGACCGTGCCCGGGCGCTCGTACGCCGGCAATCGCCAATTTCTCGATCAAGGCAAGAGCCAGAAGGCTTTGAGCGCGCGTAACCGGCCGCTCACCATCGAGCAGGTGCGAGAACTGTTGAACAAAAACAAGTAACGTCCGGTCACTGCATCCCGATCCATGCAACCGGACGAAGCTCTTTCCCTTCTCAAGCAAGGCGCAGCGCAGATCATCAGCGAGGCCGAGCTTCGCCAAAAGCTTGCGTTGGGGCGTCCCCTGCGCGTCAAACTCGGGGTCGATCCCACGAGCCCGGATCTTCATCTCGGCCATGCGCTGATCCTGAGGAAGCTCCGGCAATTTCAGGATCTCGGTCACGAAGCCGTTCTGATCATCGGCGATTTCACCTCGATGATCGGCGATCCGAGCGGGCGGTCCGTCACTCGTCCGCAACTCAGTCGCGATCAAGTCATGGCCAACGCCGAGACCTATCGCGCCCAAGCCTTCAAAGTGCTCGATCCGGCGCGAACGCGCATAGTCGCAAACGGCGACTGGTTCTCGAAAATGCGCTTCGAGCAAGTGATCCGCCTCAACAGTCTGGTGACCTTGCAGCAGATGCTGCAGCGCGAGGATTTTCGTAATCGGATCGACCAGGCCCAGCCGATTCATGCGCACGAAATCCAATACCCAATCATGCAAGGGTGGGATTCGGTGATGGTGGAGGCCGACGTCGAGCTCGGGGGAACGGACCAGCTTTTCAACAATCTGGTTGGGCGCGATCTGCAGAAGCAGGAGGGACAGCCCCAGCAGGTCGTGATGGTTCTGCCGATCCTCGAAGGTCTCGATGGCGTCAAGAAAATGAGCAAGAGCCTCGGGAACTACATCGGCCTGACGGAGCCTGCGCCGGAAATGTTCGGAAAATTGATGAGCATCTCGGACGAACTTATGGCGCGCTATTACCCGCTTCTGCTCGGCACTCCCTTGGATCCCGCTGCGCATCCATTGGAGGCAAAGAAGCATCTCGCCGCCACCATCGTTGAAACTTATCACTCACGCGAAGCCGCTCAGAAAACGCTGGAAGAATGGAACGCGCGCTTCAGTGAAAAGAGACTAAGTGACGCCGATCTGCCGGCGTTCCGGGCTGAAAACGGCGACGTCGTTTCTGTGGTCGTCTCAGCCTACGCAGACGCTTTCGGAATCACCAAGTCGCGAGCCGATGCACGTCGCCTCATCGAACAAGGCAGCGTTCAATTGGATGGCGAAAAGCTGCGAGATCCCAAAGCGATTCTCGAGTTGCGATCCGCCCAGGTCCTTCGGCTGGATAAAACACGAGCCGTCCGGATCGGATCATAGCTAAATTTCGCGTCGCTAGGCGCGTGTCATCCCGAGCCGCGCAGACGGCGAGGGATCCCACAGGCGGTCTCAGATCACACAGAATACAAGCCGCCGAATTCGGAACGCGACGCTACGCGCATTGCGGAGCATCGTTCGAAAGACTTTTCCCTACAACTGTCAGGTCCTTCGCCTTCTCCGCGGCTCGGGATGACATTTAAGACGCGTCGCCCACCCCAAAACAAAAAGAGCACGAAGCCCCCCGACTTCGTGCCCTTCGTAAAAACAGCGTCCCTTAAGCCGTTGCTGTTTCGTAGATCGAAAGCATCGGCGTCCGCTCCACGACTGGAGCCGCGATTCCTTCGAAATGTGCGCGGATGCTTCTCAGCTCAGACGTCACAAACGCATCCACAAAATGAAACCGCCGGTCGAGCCAGGCGAAGACCTTGTTCTTGATCTCGTAATGCAGCGCCAGCGTAACCTCGGTGCAGTTCGAGCGGATCTCCGTAAATTCCGCGAGCCCCATCACATCTAAATTTCCGCCGGTGGATTCAAACGCGAATTGATCGGGAGAATCGCTTGCCACCGACAACAGGACCGTGCGGGCCTCGAAGCCCAGTGGTCCGCGAAAACTGAAATCAACAGTCTTCGATGAAGTAACCGTGGCCTTCGTCACCATGACGAACTGCCGCCGATACGATTGGATGCTCGCGAGGCGCGTTTTGCACTCTTCGAGCGATTGATTCATGTGCAGGGTTTTTTGTAGCAACATAGGATGCCGCTTTTCGAGCAACGGACATGCCAGTCAAATACCTCCTAGGGAAGGCCTTCTGAAGCCCCCAAAACGTGTATCGATCCGTGACACTTGTGTCTATATGCGGACAAATTTCGGTTACAGAAACAGACCGAGAATGTTAACGCCGCCTCCCGGATTTCGTTCAAGAGGTGGATCGAGCGCGCCGTCGTTCGATGAGGTTTCGGCCGAGAATTCTGCGGCCGCATATCAATATCGAGCGATGGAGCGCTCGATCCACCTACGCCGCTCGCGCGCGTCCTGATGCGATCGTCTGCATCATCGATTGAAAAATCGTGGTGCCGTCAGCGCTACCGAGTCGCAGTTCGCACGCACGGTCAGGGTGCGGCATCAATCCAAAGACGTTCCCTTCCCTGTTGCAAATTCCGGCAATGTTCTCAATCGAACCGTTCGGGTTCGCTGACGGCTCCGCGCGACCGTCCGCTGTCACATACCTCAGGATTACCTGTTTACGCGCGTTCAACCCCCGCAGGGTCTTGTCGTCGGCGAAAAAGCACCCTTCACCGTGCGCGATAGGCAGACGCAACAGCGTTCCTTGCGCGCAGCCGTGCGTGAAAAACGAATCGGCCACTTCCACGCGCGTCGTCAGCATCTCGCACACGAAGTGAAGCGACCGGTTGCGGACCAGCGCTCCTGGAAGCAATCCGATTTCGCAGAGGATCTGAAAGCCGTTGCAAATGCCGATGACGAGTTTGCCGGCTTGCGCCTCGTTCACCACACTCGGCATGATCGGGGAGAAACGGGCGATTGCGCCGCAGCGGAGATAATCGCCATAAGAAAACCCGCCCGGCAAAACGATGGCGTCGAACCCGGCGAGCGACATCGTCTCCTTGTGCCAGACATATTCCGCGCCCACTCCGGCGATGCCGTTCAAGGCCGCCAGACAATCCTGGTCGCAGTTCGATCCCGGAAACTGGATCACCGCGAATTTCATTTTCCTGCGCCCAGGTTCTGGACTTCGTAATCTTCGATCACGGGATTCGAAAGAAGGTCACGGCACAAACCATGAAGCCGCGCTTCCAGATCCGCGGCGTTCTCATCCACTTCGATCTCGAGATATTTTCCGATCCGCACACTGCTCACTTCCGGCATTCCCAGATGTTGCATCGCATCGCGCACCGCCGCTCCCTGCGGGTCGAGCACGGCTGCTTTGGGTGTGACCACCACCTTCAATTTCATGTCCGGAATATCAGGAGGAGCGCGGCGATGGACAAGTGCAATTGCTTACCCGCTCGATGAAGAAGCCGTTTCGCGCACGACTTCCGTCGGCTTCTTATCATCTCGCATTCCAAGAAACACTGGCTGGCGCAGTTTTCCGTCGCGGGTCCATTCTGCGAACTTCACCTGACAAACAAAAACCGGATTCACCCATTCGATCTGGCGCATCATTCCGGGAGTTATCCCCTGAACCCACTGGCCGCCCTGTTTCGACGGCAGATCGGCGAACGGACAGTCGTCCCGCTTCTCCGCGTTGAACTGTTTATGCAGTGACGCCAGCAGCTTGCTGTTGAAGCCCGTCCCGACTTTACCGGCAAAAAGGAGGCGTTTCTTTTCGTGATAACCTACCAGCAAGGCACCGAAATGTTTTCGTGCACCTTGCGGCGGGGTGAATCCCCCGATGACAAACTCCTGCTCGCTCACGCATTTCAACTTGATCCAAGCACCGCTGCGACGATCCGGTTCGTAAACAGAGCCCCGCTGTTTCCCGATAACACCTTCCAGCCCGAGCCGCTGAACCTCCTGCAATAACGCGGACGGATCGCCGCCGAGCTCGCCGGAAAATCGAATTGAGTCCGGCGCGCCCTCACAAAGCGTAGCCAGCAATTCCTTCCTGCGCTCGAGCCGTAAACCAATAAGACTTCTCCCGGCCGCCTGGAGCAAATCGAAGACGTAATAGTAAATGGGGGCCCGTCGACCTTCCATTTCGTGCGCCTGCAAAAGTTGGAAAGAGGATCCGCCTTGTTCGTTCAACGCCACGACTTCCCCGTCGATCACGCAATCATCGATCGCCAGCGCGCCCACTGCCTCGGCCACGTCGCTAAATCTGCCCGCGAGTTCGTTTTGGTTTCGCGAGATCAGGCTGACCTTCGCGCCATTCTTGACCGCGATCAGGCGAATGCCATCGAACTTCAGTTCGTAAATCCAGTCGCCCGCCGTCGGCGGCGCTTCGAGCAGCCTTGGCTTCATCGGCGGAATGAAGCGCGGCTTCCCGGCCGGCAAGTCCGCTAACTCTTTTTCCGGTAGGGACGGCGCGCTGCGCCGTCCGTCCTTTTTCTTCCGCTCACTTTCGGCTTCCCGCTCGTCTTTTTTTTTAATCGCCGCTTTTACCTTGGTCTTCAAAAATGACTTCGACTTATCGTCGCGATTCGATTGCCACTCCGCGTCGCGCTCAGCGGCGATTTGCGCCATCGTCCGCTCGGTCTTGACCGATTGATCGTCGCGCTTTTTCGAAATAGCCCGAATGCTCTTCCCGCTCTTCAGCAGCAGCCACTGCGGCTTCCCGGCGTCCATGCGCGTCCGGATCAGGGCCCATTCTCCCTTCGCCTTCTCGCCATCGAAAACGAGATGCATCCGTCCATCGCGCAAAGCTTTCAGCGGCTCCTCACCGTAGACGTGATAGTTGCCGCGGTCCCAAACCATCACCGTGCCGCCACCGTATTGCCCCTGCGGAATGATTCCTTCAAACGTGGCGTACTCCACGGGATGATCCTCGACCTCTACGGCGAGGTGTTTTTCCCCCTTCTCCCATGGAAGGCCTTTAGGAACAGCCCACGATTTGAGGACCCCTTCCATCTCAAGGCGCAAGTCGTAATGCAATCGGCTCGCATCGTGTTTCTGAATAACGAAACGCGACGCGCCTTTGACCAGCTTCGGCAGCGGTTTGCCGGCCGGCTCCGCAGTCACTGCGAAATTCCGCTTCTTCTTGTATTCAGCTAAGCCCATTTGGATTGGCTAATCATACAACCGACCACCACCCTGCCCGACGGTCCGCCATTTCCGGCGTGCGAAAAAATCATCGCGCGACCAAGCACGCGATCCACCAAGAAAATCGCCACCGGAGTCACACGGACTACGGTGGCGATCGACATATTCACGAGGGCGGTGTGCCCGGGTCTCCTACCGGCGTTTCCCCGCAGCTTTCTTCCCCTTGCTCTTCGGCTTTTCGTCCTCTTCGGCTTCGCTCGCTTCGACGTTGATGATCGACTCGGCCAGGGCAGTGAGCTTCTTGTCCGTTTCACCCTCTTCGTTCAGCGTACGCTGCAGGAGGTCTACTGCGCTGTTCTGACCCAGCAAAGAAGCAAAGGTGCGGACGACGCCGTAGCCGGCTATCTCGTAATGCTCCACGCGTTGCGCGGCGCCGATGAGAGCAGCGTCGAGCACAGAAGGATCGCCGTCCTCCTCGATCACTTCCTTGCCTTCTTCCACGAGGCCTTTCATCGCCTTGCAGGTTTTGCCGGTCGGCTTTTCGCCGAGACCTTTGAAAATTTTCTCCAGGCGGGTCACGTGACCTTCGGTCTGGGCGAGGTGATCGGTAAACGCGCGCTTCAGCTCCGGCGCCGAGGCTTTCTTCGCCATTTTCGGCAACGCCTTCAGCAACTGGTTCTCCGCGTTATAGAGGTCTTTCAGCTCATCGATGTACAAGTCCTTCAATGAATCCATGCTCATAATAATTCTCCTTCGTTAGTGTTGAAGGGCCGGGAAATTCCTCAGCACCCCGTGCCGTTTCGAGATGAACCGGCACAAGTAAGAAACGCGTTCGCGAGCGCCGTTGCGCGTATATTTTTATCAGGGAAGGGCGCTGCCGACACCGCCGTCTTAAATTCTCACGCGGCTACGCGGCGCCGCCCCTACAGAGGGCGGTTTGGAGAGGGCCCCTTGGTTAGGCCGTTTGCTCTTCCGGACTTGGTTCGGCGACTTCCGAACCGGTCGGCTCGCCCACGAGGTAACGGGTAAAACGTCTGATCACGATGTTCTCGCCCAGTGTCGCCACCTTTGTCGCGACCAGTTCCTTCACGGTCTGGTCCGGGTTCTTGATGAACCCCTGCTCCAGCAGACAAACCGTGCTGTAAAATTTATCGAGCTTACCGTCGACGATCTTCGAGATGACATTCTCGGGCTTGCCCTTCACCTGCGCTTCGTAGATCGCCCGTTCAGATTGCACAAGCTTCTCCGGCACTTCGTCGCGGCTCACGTAGAGAGGATGCGCTGCCGCAATGTGTAACGTGATGTCCTTTACGAACTCGCGGAAGGCTTCGTTCTTCGCCACGAAATCTGTCTCGCAATTCACTTCCACCAACACGCCAACTTTTCCCTGGAGATGAATGTACGAAGCCACGATGCCTTCCTTCGTCGCCTTTGAAGCTCTCTTGGCCGCGCCGGCAATCCCTTTCGTCCGCAGCGCTGCCTCCGCCTTTTCCAGATCGCCGCCCGCTTCCGTCAGCGCGCGTTTGCAATCCATCATGCCTGCGTTGGTTTTTTCCCGGAGCTGTTTGACGAGTTGAGGATCCATAAGAAAGTTGAGAGCTAATAGTTGAGGGTTGAGAGAACGGACATCGAGGCCGAGTTGTCAGCCGGAGTCTCTCAACTCTCAACTAACGACTCTCAACTCCGCCCTTACGCGGAGACTCCGGCCATTTCCACTTCCTCGCGCACGCGGGCTTCCCCGGTCGCCGAGACAATGGAATCCACCAGCTTCTGCAACATCACGCGAATCGCGCGAATCGCGTCGTCATTACCCGCGATCGGATAATCGATGATCTCAGGATCGGCGTTCGTGTCCACGATTGCCACCGTTGGAATCCCGAGCCGTCGCGCTTCGAGCACTGCGTTCGCCTCGCGCGTCGTGTCGATGATCACCATCGCGTCGGGCAGGTTCGACATCTCGAGAATGCCGTCAAGATTCCGCCGCAGCTTGGCCGCCTCGCGATTGAGGGCCGCGAGCTCCTGCTTGCCCATCTTCTTGTAGTCCGGCGACTCTTCGATCTGCTCGATGTACTTGAGACGTCCGATGCTTTTCCGGATCGTCGCCAGGTTCGTGAGCGTGCCGCCCAGCCAGCGCTGGTTCACGTAAAATTGTCCGCAAGCCGTGGCTGCTTCCTTGACCGCTTCCTGCGCCTGCTTCTTGCAACCGACGAAAAGAATCTTGCCGCCACGCTTGGTCACTTCCTGGAGAAAATCGGTCGCGCGTTGAAGTTGCTTCGCGGTCTCATCGAGATTGATGATGTAGATCTGATTGCGCTTTTCGAAGATGAACGGCTTCATCTTCGGGTTCCAGCGTTTGGTCTGGTGGCCAAAGTGGACCCCTGCTTCGAGAAGTTCGGGCACTAATTCAGTCGGTATCGCCATAGGTAATTTGCAGGCCGCGGCTGGGGGGCAGCGGACGGGGAAGATGCTCTAGCGCTTCAGCAAAGGCAAACAGAATATTAGCGTTTTTCCCCTCTGGTTTGGGCCTCGTCGTGCAGATGCTCGGCATAGCGCGCCAACAGCCAGCAGAGGTCGGAAAGCCGGTTCAAATAGCGCAGAATCTCGGTGTTGAAATCGCTCGCGTCTGCCATCAGCCCCGCCACTCTTCGCTCCGCCCGGCGGCATACCGTTCGGGCAAGATCGAGCGCCGCGGAATCCATGGTTTTCCCTGGGACAGCCCATCCTTTGAATTTCCCGAGTTTGTTCTTCTCCAAGTCGTCCACGACTGAAGTAAGACGATCGGTCATGGCGGACGAGGTCAGCTCATATCCATCCTTCACGTAACGCTGGAAATCCTCCGAACCGGTCGCCAGTTCGCCCATAACTACGATCAATTCTTTCTGCACCGCGAAGATCTGCTCGGTCAGAAACGGATTCGTTGCCGTCACCCGCGCGAGCCCGAGCGACGCGTTCAATTCGTCCACGCATCCGTACGCCTCCACCCGCGCATCCGTCTTCGGCACGCGCCGCCCGTACATGAGCGATGTCTCACCCGCGTCACCCGTCTTGGTCGCAATGGACAATGGTTAGGATCCGTTCGCGTTCTGTTCCGGCGCGGCCTCGTCAATCGACACGATATGGAGCGCATCCAGAGTATGCGATCCATCCTCGTGATCGATAACAGAAACGACGCCTCGCCCGATCGCGATAAAATCAGGATGGGGAACATCGAAGCTGCGACCGTCAGAGGTTCGAATTGTAAACGGTTGAAACGGCGGGCCGAGCCGGTCCCGAAGGGGTTTAAGGTTCAACATATGAATCAATCCCGCGCCCGACTTACCGCGTCAAGAAACGCGAATGACGAATCAGCTCTCGCCAATTCGTCATTCGACATTCGCACTTTGTATTTGTTTATCCGAGCGCGGGCTGCACTTCCGGTTCGTCCACCAGGGACGTGCCGACTTGTTCCCCCAGCTCCACGAGCTTGATCTCGCGCACCGCCGGGAACCCGGTGCCGGCAGGAATCAGGTGACCCATGATGACGTTTTCCTTGAAGCCGCGCAGACGATCGACCTTGCCCAGCGTTGCCGCTTCGGTCAGAACGCGCGTGGTGTCCTGGAACGACGCCGCCGAAATGAAGCTGTCGGTTTCGAGTGAAGCCTTGGTGATGCCGAGAAGAACCGGGGTCGCTTCCGCGGGCTTGCCGCCCTGCTCTACGACCTTGGCGTTCTCCGCTTCGAAATCGAGCCGGTCGACCTGATCGCCCCAGAGGAGCGACGTGTCACCCGGGTCGGTGATCTTCACCTTGCGCAGCATCTGGCGGACGATGATCTCGATGTGCTTGTCGTTAATTTCCACCCCCTGGAGGCGGTAAACTTCCTGCACTTCGTTGACCAAATGTTCCTGTAAATCCTGCGGCCCACAGACCTCGAGGATTTCGTGCGGCACAACCGGACCTTCGGTGAGCTGCTGACCTTTTTTCACAAAGTCGCCCTTGAAGACGATGATGTGTTTGGTCAGCGAAATCAGATGCTCTTCTTCGGCGCCGGTCTCCGGATCCGTCACGATCAGTTTCCGTTTTCCGCGAACCGTTCCGCCCATTTCCACCGTGCCGTCGATCTTCGCGATTTCGGCCGCGTCTTTCGGGCGGCGCGCTTCGAAGAGTTCCGCCACACGCGGCAGACCGCCTGTGATGTCCTTCGTCTTTGCGATCTTACGCGGCGTCTTGGCCAGCAACGCGCCGGCGCGGATCTTCTGGCCTTCTTCGACGACTACGTGGGCGCCGGCCGGAATGGAATAGCTGGCGAGCACTTCCTTCTTGTCGCCCACCACCACGATTTGCGGATGGAGATCTTCCTTGTGCTCGATGATGACCGTGCCCATCAGGCCGGTCGCTTCGTCGACGTCACGTTTGATGGTGACGCCCGCGATCATGTCGCGGAATTCGATCTTACCACTCTTGTCGGTCAGAATCGGGACGTTGTACGGATCCCATTGCACGAAGGTCTCACCCTTCTTCACCTGGGCGCCGTCCGGCTTGGAGATGACCGAACCGATGACCACGTTGTAACGATCCAATTCGCGGCCTTCGGTATTGTGCACGCTGATCGAGCCGTTCTTGTTCAGGACGATCCAGCTTCCGTCGAGTGCCTGCACCGTGCGGAGATCGTTGAACTGCAATGCGCCATCGTTCTTGGCCTTGATGATCGGCTGCTTGAAGGTCTGGCTCGCCGTGCCGCCGATGTGGAACGTCCGCATCGTCAACTGGGTGCCGGGCTCGCCGATTGACTGCGCGGCAATGATGCCGACCGCCTCGCCGAGCTTCACGAATTGTCCCGTGGCCAGGTTGCGTCCGTAACACTGCGCGCAAACGCCGCGTCCGGTTTCGCAAGTCAGCACCGAACGAATCTTCAAGCTCTCGACGCCGATCTTCTCGATCGCCGCGGCCGTAGGTTCGTCGATCAGTTGGTTCGCCTTGATCACCTTTTTCTTCGTCACTGGATCCGCGATCGTTTCGCAACTGACGCGGCCAACAATTCGAGTCGAAAGGTCGACCACTTCTTCGTCGCCTTCGTAAATCGATTTCACGGTGATCCCGTTGACCGTGCCGCAATCCATCTCGTTGATGATCACGTCTTGCGACGCGTCCACGAGTTTGCGGGTGAGGTAACCGGAATCCGCCGTCTTCAACGCGGTATCGGCCAGACCCTTGCGGGCGCCGTGCGTCGAGATGAAATACTCGAGCACGCTCAGACCTTCACGGAAGTTCGAGGTAATCGGCCGTTCGATAATTTCACCGGACGGTTTCGCCATCAATCCGCGCATGCCCGCGAGCTGTTTCACCTGCTGGCGATTGCCTCGCGCGCCGGAGTCCACCATGAGGAAGACCGGGTTCAGTTCCTTGCGACCTTCGTTGTGCTCCAAAGTCCGGAACATGACGTTTGAAATTTCGTCGCCCGCGTGGGTCCAGATATCGATGATCTTGTTGTAACGCTCGCCATCCGTGATGATGCCCTTGCGATACTGCTGCTCGACCGTCTTGATCGACTTGTAGGCGTTCTGCAGTTCCGTTTCTTTTTCCTTCGGAATGATCATGTCGGAAATTCCGATGGAAATTCCGGCCTTGGTCGCTTCCGCGAATCCGAGTTCTTTCAGGCTGTCGAGCGTCTCGACCGTCCCCTGCTGCCCCGCGACCTGGTAGCAACGCCAGATGATGTCGCTGAGTTGTTTCTTGCCCGCTGCCTTGTTGAAGAAACCGAGCTTCACCGGCCAGATCGCGTTGAAGATAACGCGACCCGCCGTCGTTTCGATAACGCGATCGGTGGAGTTTCCGTAAATGGTTTGGAGACCCACGTCCGGGTTCTTGTAGCGAATCCGATCGTGCGTCTTTACCTTGCCGTCTGCCATCGCGAATTCGACTTCTGTCGCGTTAGCGAACAGCGGCAGGCGCGATTCCGCCGCCACGCCCGTGGCGCGTCGAGGATTCTGCGTGAGATAATAACAGCCGAGCGTGATGTCTTGCGACGGCGTCGTGATCGGCTTCCCGCTCGAAGGCGAGAAGATGTTGTTCGGCGCGAGCATGAGCATGCGCGCTTCCATCTGTGCTTCGACCGAGAGCGGCACGTGCACGGCCATCTGGTCGCCGTCGAAGTCCGCGTTGTAAGCGGTGCAAACGAGCGGATGAATCCGGATCGCTTCGCCTTCGATCAACAGCGGCTCAAAAGCCTGGATCGAAAGACGATGCAAAGTCGGTGCGCGGTTCAGCAACACGGGATGTCCTCGCGTCACTTCTTCGAGAATGTCCCAGACCTCAGGCGTCTGACGCTCGATCATTTTCTTCGCGCTCCGCACGGTGTGGACGTAGCCCATGTCCTTGAGCCGGCGAATGATGAACGGCTCGAAGAGAACGAGCGCCATTTTCTTCGGCAACCCGCACTGATGCAGCTTCAATTCCGGGCCGATGACGATGACCGAACGGCCGGAATAATCGACGCGCTTACCGAGCAGGTTCTGGCGGAACCGTCCTCCCTTGCCCTTGAGCATGTCGCTCAAAGATTTCAGCGGACGATTGCCGGCGCCAGTGACGGCGCGGCCATGACGGCCGTTGTCGAAAAGTGCATCGACCGCTTCCTGCAACATGCGCTTCTCGTTCCGGATGATGACGTCGGGGGTCTTGAGCTGAAGCAGGTTCTTCAACCGGTTGTTCCGGTTGATCACGCGACGATAAAGGTCGTTTAGATCCGAGGTCGCGAATCGTCCGCCTTCGAGCGGAACGAGCGGACGCAAATCCGGTGGGATCACCGGCAGAACATCGAGCACCATCCAGTCAGGACGCGCGTGCGAAGAGGCAAAGCCCTGGACGAGCTTCAAACGCTTCGCCAGCTTCTTGCGAATCTGTTTGCTCTTGGTGTTCCCCATCGCCTCTTCCAGCTCTTTGTTGAGCTTGTTCAGGTTGATCTCGGAGAGAAGTTTCTTCACCGCTTCCGCGCCCATGCCGGCGACAAAATCTTCGCCGTACTGCTCCTGCGCTTCGCGATACTCGACTTCGTTCAAGAGCTGCGTCTTCGTCAGCGGCGTCTTGCCTGGATCGATCACGATATAGTCCTCGTAATAGATCACGCGCTCGAGCTGGCGTGCGCTCATGTCGAGCATCAAGCCCAGGCGCGACGGCATGCATTTGTAGAACCAGATGTGCGAAACCGGCACGGCCAACTCGATGTGGCCCATGCGTTCACGGCGCACGCGCGCCAGCGTCACCTCGACGCCGCAACGGTCGCAGATCACGCCCTTGTGCTTGATGCGCTTATATTTTCCGCACGAGCATTCCCAATCACGCGTCGGTCCGAAAATCCGCTCGCAAAACAAACCCCCTTTTTCCGGTTTGAAGGTCCGGTAATTGATCGTCTCCGGATTTTTTACTTCGCCCTTGCTCCACGACCGCATCGTGTCGGATGACGCCACGCCGATCGCCACTTGATCGAAGCCTACGGTGCGTTCTTCACCGACTAGTTCCCGCCAGGAATGTTCGTTCATTATATATTAAGAGATTCTTTGTTGAAAAATTAAGCCACGTTTTCCAGGAACGGCGAGGGCGC
>JBEEHV010000013.1:0-160981 GCA_041167585.1 Verrucomicrobiota bacterium | reverse complement strand
CAACAACCGACCAAGAAAAAGATATGGCTACAAAACACCCAATCAATGCCTCCTTCAGACCTGGCAAATATTGCACTTCAAAGTTGAGCCTAGGCGCTTGGGGTCACTTGAGCGGTGTGCCGAAAACCTTTGGACTCGGCTTCGTCTGGAGGCGGCCGGAGCACTGCTCCATCCAAAGCGCGAAAAGCTCGGACCCTTTAACAGTGTAAGGTCCCTTGAGCCGATGAGCTCGCCTCTTGCTGATGCGGTAAGAGACAGCTTTGAATGTCTTTCTATCCACCCACCTGTAGACGATCGTGACGGTCTTGGAGTCCTCCGACCACTTGGCGCAGAAGGCGTCAGCGCCCGTATCGAGCACCTCACTAATCTCTGTTAAAGGTCCACTCTTCTTACCGGATACTGCGTCGGTCAGAAAAATGTGGAAATGGTCGGAGCCCTCTTCACCTTCGCCGTGTGCGGTGATGGCATACTCTCCATTCGGGGATATGCCGCTGGCAATCGTGACATACTCGTCCGATCCGTACTGATAGGTTGACGTGGCGCGGGCTGCGGTGGCCGAAATGAATAATGCGCAGATAGCAAGAAGCATTCGTTTGATAGTCATAGGAGTGAAGCGCCTAACGAGACCGGACTTTCGGGTAGTGGGGCAGAGGGCTACAATGGAACGGACTGCCAAGCCGTGACATAGACGGGCAGCCCGAAGGGTGAATACCGTGAGCTGGGAAGCGACGGGATGGACGGCCCAGCCGCGAGTGTAGCGGAGACTGAGCGAAGGCGAAGGAATCAACGAATAGCATGAGTGAATCAACAAGATGAGCGACTCCGAAAGCTTTCGGAGTTCGCTCCATCGCCTGGTTAGAGGTTTGTTATGTGACGTGAAGGAAATCTTCTGCGCCGAGATCTCCCGGAATATCGCCCTCTGCGACGTAAGTGTAGCCAATGCCAGCCGCTGCATCTGGTAGGCCGAGATCCCATCTCTCGCATCCAAGGCGCGCTTGCTCACTCCGCGCAGCTTTGCTGCGCATTACGGCCCCCGAGGGCTAGTTTTTCTGATAAATGTCGAGCGAGGCGTTTTGGTTTTTGCCGGCCAGATTCTTATACGAAACCGTCGTTGTTCCGATCTTCGTGAATCCCGGTGGTGGTGTTGAGCCGGGTTGCATTAGAAGAACACTTCCGCTCGTCCATGTCGCCGGCAGACTACCCGTGCCAAGTTGCCCGTTCCCGTCAACAAAAACTGGCTGGCCGCCACTTTTATCTACCCCATACACGCCGGCGACAAACGCAGCGGTATGCGCGGGATGTGATAGTCCTTGAGCGTCAGTGAACGCTGTGGCGTTACCGATGCGAATAGTGTTGGCGTCCGAACCAGAACCGGGACTTGCGAGATCGATGTTGTTATCTCCCGCCACGTTGGTACCCGCAGCTGACCCCACGGCGATATTGAAATTACCGTGACCAGACTGAAAAGCAAAGCTACCGATGGCTGTATTATAGCTGCCGTCGTTTTGATCGTTTAGCGCAGTGTCACCCACCGCCGTATTACCATTCCCGGTCGTGTTGTGAAGGAGCGCCGGGAAGCCGATTGCAGTGTTAGCGTTCCCAGTAGTGTTGTTGGCAAGAGCGGCTTGACCAACGGCCGTATTCTGGTAGCCCGTGGTATTGCTCTCAAGCGAGACAGCACCAACAGCCGTGTTACGGTTCGCACCGACACTGTTGCTAAACAGCGCGTGCCAGCCAATAGCGGTGTTGTAGCTTGGATTGTCCGGCCCTGTCAGCGCCGTCTCGGTATGGAGTGCTTGATAGCCGACGGCAGTGTCATAGGAGAGAGCCGTGGCACTGTAGAGGGCCTGGTAACCCATCGCTGTATTTTGGGCGCCGGTAGTTATGCTGAATAGCGCGCCAGTGCCTTCAGCGGTGTTGCCGTTACCTAAATCTCCATCTTCTGCGTGGACAGGAATTGTCGAAGACAAGACAGTCAGTGTGGCGATAAGTACGATTTCGGATGTTTTCATAGTTTGGTTAGCCTTTCGTTGCTCGATTACGGCTTCAACATGGTCCGAAGTCAAACAGAAATGACACGTAGCTGAGCGTTTGCTTCCCACCTGCCCAAACCATTCCTGTCCGTTAGGTCTTCTTATGCTTTTTGTATTCGTCATCACCGATCACGACCGCCCTGTTTCCCTCAGTTTTCACCAGGCTGATTGAGTGTTCGCAATCCGAGAGGTTGTGATAGCTCTCCGAACTAACTGCAATCGTTTTGCTGTTGGTCGCGACGAATCTCCAACGCCACTCGCTCGATGTGTCTTTGTGGATGTAATAGTAAGCCGTAGCCATAGATGTTTCCTTTCTTTGGGTTGCCTGGAGGAATTTCACGGCACCGTCGCCGTCACCGGGGCGCTGGGGGCGCTTTCGCCGCCTTTGGAGTTGCGCGCGGCGATTGTGATCTTTACCTGGCCGGGCGGCAGATCGTTATAGGTCGCTTCGCTCTCGCTCACGATCTCGTTTTTCAACTCCACCCCGGGCAGAGTCATGATAATCACGCGGTAGCTGGCGGCGCGGCGCGCGTCGTCCCAATCGATGAACAGCATGTGGCTTCCGGGACCGCCGGGCGTGACCACGATATTCTCCGGCTCCTCGGGCGTTTCGGGATCGCTCGGCTTGTTGAACCCGAAGGCATACCAGCGTTCGTCGTCATCCCCGATGAGCTGATCCAACTCGTCGCGCAATCCGCCCAGCCGGGCGCGCGCGCTGGCGAGGCCGGCTTCGAGCGCGCTCTTGGCGAGCCCGGCATCCACGTTGGCCTGGTTGCTCAGGCTGCCCTTGGAGCTGATCGCTTCCGCTGCCGTATCGCACGCGGCCGAGGTGGCCGAAATCGTCGGGCTAAGGTTCGGCACTTCCTGCGCAGGGTTCGCAGAAAAATAGGTGCGGAACTGTTGCAGCATCACCATCGGGTTGTCCGGAACGGCCAGCGAATTATTCGTAAACCCGGCGGCCGACCACTGCGCATTCCACTGGTTACCGAGCCGCGGCTTCAGCACCCCGATGGACGCCCGCGCCAGCGCGCGCC
Source organism: Verrucomicrobiota bacterium (assembly GCA_041167585.1). GTDB lineage: Bacteria > Verrucomicrobiota > Verrucomicrobiia > Chthoniobacterales > UBA10450 > AV80. The sequence goes on along the minus strand of JBEEHV010000013.1, from coordinate 157,914 downwards.
CAAATTGTTTCGCAAGGTCAAAGGCGTCGCTGGTCGCTTTCTTGGCCGCCTTGGCCATGTTCCATTTGTCTTTCAGGCCCGGCGTGGCGGGCGGCACGTTGCCCGGGCCGGCCTTGGTGCCCGCGAGCTTGGTGATCTCCGCCCGCAGAGCCGGTTCATCGTTCTGTTTCAGCCCGATCGCGGCCCCGTGGGTGTGGGCGCCATCGGCGGCGTCTTCGAGGAGTTTAACGATTGGGTCATACGTTTCTGGAATAATGTTGCTAGCCATGGTGAATAACGTGTTTTCTGGGGACGTGTTTTGGTGGGGAAAACGAAGACGCGCCCTATCCGCCTCCGCTTCGTAAATTGCACTCTGTGAAAGGATTGCCTCGCTTCGACGGGTCATCCGGGCTTCCCGAAAATAGCTGCGAAGTGATCGGACAGGCTTCCGGGGACCCCGAAAACACGCACGAAGAGTCCGGCGGCTCCGGCCGGCTTCCCGGGATCATGTCCGAAGGCTTCGACGCTCTCCGGTTGCGTCCCGCCAGCACGCCCGAGAAGATCGGCACTACTACGGTGCAGCCCGCCAGCATATCCGAAGTCGCCGGCAACATTTCCGCGCTTCCGGAAAAGATGTCCGGCAACTCCGGCCATCGGCCCGGGTTCGATTCCGGCCGCCCCGAGAACTTCGGCGGTATTTCCTCGCGCCATTTTGATGGCGTCGAAGAGCAAGGATTTACCCCGTGAGATAGCGTTGGAGACGCGTCTTCAAATAACGTTTTCACCAGGCGGTCTTCAGATATTTCTCGCGCTGTGCGGCGTCGCTCCGGTCGAGGCAGCCCTCCCAATATATTAGTTCAAGAGGACGTCTCCGTTTGGTAGAGGTGACGAGGCCGCGACTGTGAAATTCTATTCGCGCCGGCAGCTCATTTGTCAGTCCGACGTAGAACTGCCGGTCCGCAAGCGATCGTAATACATAGACGTAATGCTTCACCATGCCGCTTATCTCACGGGGTAAAGCTGTGGTCGGGGAAGGGAGGACGGGGGTCATCGCAACTGGGGGTTGGCAGGGAGGTGGCGACAGTAAGCGAAAACCGCGCGAACCTGTCCCGCAGAAAAATTTCTGCCGGCGAAAACTAAGAACGAATCTCAATGAAGGCCGAATTAACAATCGGCTTCGGGCTTGCCGTCCCGACGAGGCTTTGGTATTTGAGGGGAGATGGTCCCCCTTTCGCTTTGCCAAACCACCTCCCTCGAACTCGAAATAGGCGAAATTCTTTCATCTAATTCTCGTTAGGCGCCAGAAAACTTCGCGCATTGTGTGCGCAAAGAAAACAATACAACAAACAACCGCAGAAGAAAGGAAACCATAATGGCTTGGAAACGTGTCGAGAACTATTGGTTGGGATACAGCGTCCCCAAGAAACAATTCTATTTTTACTACTCGCTCGCGGGCGAAAGTTCGCAGCATCAGATATTCCCTGCTCCACAGGAGTTCCTTGCACTGGCAGATATGTTCAGGAACGAAGGCCCCATCAACTTCAACACGGACGGGCAGTATTTTATCTCGGCCGCCGAGGAGATTGGGGAGCAGGAGGCCCACCCTTAGCGGTCGGCTGTTCTCGCGACGGCCGCCTAACCATGCGATCGAGCGAACCCCGAAAGCGTTCGCGAGCAGGCTGGCGGACCATTGAAAGGCGAAATTTGAAAGTCGAAAGTAGAAAGTCGGAGCGACGCGCTTTAATTTGCATTGCCCAATGCTCACTCTGCGGGCGAGGGTCCATGTCGCGCCGCTTCCCGCGGCCTCCATTCCCGCCAGCGGCCGCTCATCTTGTTCTCGTTAGGTAAAACGTTCGTGGCCTCGAAGCGAGACATAATTGCCGAACTGTTAGGACGCCGTGAGCGACATCTGAAGCGAATCCCCCGGCTGCAGCAGACCGAGCGCAGAATTCACGATCTGACAGGCGCTTTTCACCTGCTTAACACGAAATCTGAAATTCCGCTTCGTTACAGGCGAGAAATTTATCGCTACTTTCCCATTGCGCTGATCGCGATCACTGAAGGCCATTTTAGAATGCTCTACAGAGATCTTATCGATAAAGGCGAACCGTTTCTAGGTCGCCTCGCGCAGTTCAAGGATCTGAGAATCGATAGCGCGGCCTTAATCGCTACTGCGAGCAAACGCGTCTCTGTCGGGGAACTAGTCTCACATCAATTGTCGCACAATAATCTAAGTGATATCGAATCGAATCTGAGTGTTCTGCTAGGCGAAGATTTCCCCGTCGAGTTCGAAAAAGACCTGGTTCAAGAAGACGCAGCTGGCGGCCACAAGGTCTTTCAGAGATATCTTCGGCGGTTCGTTGTCGATACCTTTAAGCAGCGCCATATTTTTTGTCACGAGTTGGCTACGGTCTTCTCGCCTAAACGGGATCAGATTCACAGTTCTTGCAGCTTTTCCGTATATTTGTGCACATGATCGAGGAACATGTGGCTGCGAAATGCACCTAACCGAGCGATGGAGCGAATTCCGAAAGTTTTCGCGAGCAGGCTGGCGGACCGCAACTGGAAAGTCGAAATGTGAAAGTGGAAGGTAGAAAATTGAAGCGATACCTCGTTCTCGTCTCCCGTCGCTCATCTTATTCTCGTTAGACGTTTCCATCGCGCCTCGTGGATAAGATCATCCAGAATCTCAAGTCACCGGAATGGTGGTTCTCGGCGTTCATCGTCGCGGTCATCGCAAGCCTACTTGCTGGCTGGCTCAGAGATGCCATACCACGCTGGACGTTCTCGATGTCACACAAAATGCGCCGTCGCCGCATCGCTTATCTTCGTCGCCAAGTTGTACGTATTCGACTCATGCGCCGGCAGCCAGCGCTGCTTAGTGCTGTCGGCGTAGGCATTCTGTTGCAGACCGTTCACTTTCTTGCGTTTCTTTTGGTCGTCGGATCTATGCCGATGGTTTCCGAGTTTTATGCGCAGCATCCAGAGCTACAGCTTTGGCAGGTGACGAGTCCGAATACGGCTCGTCACATGGCTCCGTTCGTTTCGTTACTTTGTACTCTGCTTGTTATTCCACAGATGTATCAGCTGCCACGGGCGACGCAATTTTATCATCGAGCATTCAAAGCCGTTGCTGGCCGGGGTTGGCCGTGATACGCCAAAGTCTAACCAAGCGATGGAGCGAACTCCGAAGCGTTCGAGCAGGCTGGCGGACCGCTGCGCGCTCTACCTTTTCACTTCCACACTTCAACTCCGGGTGACGCGCGCTCTCGTCCGCCAGCCTGCTCGCGAACACTTTCGGAGTCGCTCATCTTGTTTTCGTTAGGCCTCTGCCATGCTTTCCGAGTTTGCTAAGTCCTTTCTGGAGTTCCTCAAGCTCGCGCCGCGTTATCTCGTATCGCTCGGCATTATTTCTGCCTTTCTGCTTTTCAGCTCGGCACATACGCTTGAACGACTAGGTGTCCTTGAGCTCACACAGAAGAATCGTTCTTGGCTTGGTCTCATCTTTATCGTCTCCACGGCTCTTTTCGGAGTTTCACTCTGCATAGATATTTTTCATTGGCTTCGTAGATGGTGGCACAGGCGAGCCGCCTTCCGACGGGTCACACAGCGCCTTCACAGGTTGACCGAAGACGAGAAGCAAATTTTGCGGTTCTACTTCGCAGAGGAGACGCGCTCGAATATCTTGCGTATCGACGACGGCGTCGTTCAAGAACTCGTGTCCGAAGGCATCATTTATCGATCCGCATCTCTCGGTAACATGCTTGAGGGTTTCGCACACAATATTGGTGACATTGCTTGGGATTATCTCCATGTATACCCGAACCTGCTTGAGGGCACCACCAACACTTACAGAACGGACAAACGGCAGAGGGGGACGTGGTGATGCGCGCTCGTAAAAGGCCTAACCAGACGACGGAGCGAACTTGGACAGCTAATGGAAAGTCGAAATGTGAAAGTAGAAATTAGAAAACTCGGAGCGATGTCTCCAACCTGTTGCAGACCCTGACCTGCGGTGTGCGGCTGGGGACAGCCGCCGCTACAGCGGGGAAAGTTCAGAGGAGCGGCAGCTGCGTGTCATCCTGCTCGGTGCTGGCGAAGCGGACACCGAGGCCGATCAGGCGCACCGGCTTTCCGGTGCGGGCGAAGGCTTCGTGGAGAAGGGTGCGGAATTGGTCGAGCGAGGGTTGAAGGCCGGCGCGCTCGACGGTCGTCCGGGTGAAGTCGGAGAATTTTAGTTTCACGAAGATCTTTGTGACCGTCCGGGTCGATTCTTTTCCCGCGAGGTCGGCCATCAATTCCTCGAACAACTCCGGCAGCTTTTCTTCGCATTCGGCCAGGGTCTCGAGGTCGGCGGAGAAGGTCTCCTCGTTGCTGAGGGACTTGCGTTCGCGGTCAGGCTCGACGGGCCGGTCGTCGATCCCGCGACAGAGATCGTAAAGCTCGATCCCGAATTTTCCAAAGTGAGTCTGAAGCTCGATGCGCGAAAGGCGCTGCATCTCGCCGCAGGTCGTGATCCCGAGCCGTTCCATCTTTTGCCCGGTGACATCGCCGATGCCCCAGAGTTTGCGCACCGGCAATTTCTCCATGAATGCCGGGACCGCTTCCGGTTTCACCTCGAACTGGCCGTTAGGCTTTTTCAGGTCGCTCGCGATTTTCGCCACGAGCTTGTTCGGACCGATTCCAGCGGATGCGGTCAGCTTCGTTTTCTGAAAGATCAGGCCGCGAATCACCTGGGCCAGGGGGCCGGGTGCGCCGGGATGCTCGGTCACATCGAGGTAGGCCTCATCGAGCGAGAGCGGTTCCACCAGCGGCGTGAACCGATGCAGGATCTCGCGGACCGTGGCCGATTCTTTTCGATACACGTCGAACCGCGTGGGCAGGATGATGAGATTCGGGCAGCGTTGCAGCGCCATGAAAGTCGGCATGGCGGAGCGCACCCCGAATTCCCGTGCTTCGTAATTGCAGGTCGTGAGCACGCCGCGGCGATCCCGCGCCCCGCCGACTCCAACCGGCTTTCCCTTCAACGACGGCCGATCCCTCACCTCGATCGCCGCGTAGAAGCAATCCATATCGAGATGGATAATGGCGCGGTGCGCTTGGTTCTCCTGCACACCTTAAACTTTGCCTTAGAAGGGGAAACGTTTCCACTCTCCGCGCAAACGGGCTAGCTCCCGGCCGGCGTCCCGGCATGGGAACGCCTGGCCGGCAGATGCGGCGACCGAACTTATGCTCGCCAGGAATTACGCGACACGCGTTCCGGTGGCTGCGGCGGGTCCTACGTATTGGGAACTGCCGAAGGCCAGGATTGGGAAGAAAATAATGCCGAGCAGGAGCAGACCGATGCCGAACCCCGCGCCTTTACCGAAACTCTTCGCCAGATCGATGCAGAGGATGATGATGATAATGAAGTTAACGAACGGAATCAGCATTAACAAAAGCCACCAGCCCGGCCGGCCGACGATTTTGCACCAAATGTAGAAGTTATAGAACGGAATGAGCGAGGCCCACCCCGGCTGGTTCGCTTTGGTGAAAATTTTCCACATGGCGATGACCAGCACCAGGCCGATGAGGAGGCAGCCTACGATCGTTCCCGTTCCCATGTGGGAATAGGCACTGAAACTGGAATCGAAGTCGGTTTGCGCGAGGAAGTTGGAATGCATCGGGAATTGGATGAGCGAGTTCATGTTCGTTTGTTATGTTAATTGAAGGCCAGAGATAAAGTGGATAGGGCCGCGGATTACAATCACAATCTTTTCGCCAACGATCTTTTATCTGATTGCTGCGCATCTTCGAGGTCCACGCTGCTGCTTTCACGGAAGAATCTGCGTGAATCCGCGCGTGGAATGGCTGATCTGTTCCGGTCATGAAATTTACTTACTATGGTCACGCCTGTTTCTCGGTGGTCGCCGGTGGCAAAACGCTTCTATTCGATCCCTTCGTCTCGCCGAATCCGCTCGCGGAGAAAATCGACGTCAAAAAAATCGAAGCTGATTTCATCCTGGTTTCGCATGGGCACGAGGACCACGTCGCCGATGTGGTCGCCATTGCGGGGCGGACCGGCGCGACGGTGATCGCGCCGTATGAAGTCGGCTCCTGGTTCGAAAGCAAAGGCGTGAAGAAGGTCCAGGCGATGAATCATGGCGGCGCGGCCAAAACGGATTTCGGGCGGGTCAAGCTGACCAGCGCCATTCATAGCAGCTCGATGCCGGATGGTTCCTATGGAGGCAACCCCTGCGGATTCGTGGTCGAATCCCGCGACGGCAATTTTTATTACTCTGGAGATACCGCTCTCACCGCCGACATGAAGCTGATCGCGGAGCAGACAGAGTTGAGCTTCGCCGTCTTCCCGATCGGGGATTTTTTTACCATGGGAATCGAAGACGCCCTGCGCGCGGCGGAGTTCGTTGGCGTCTCAAAATTCGTTGGAGTTCACTACGACACGTTTCCGCCAATCAAGCTCGATCGCGCGGCCGCGTTGAAAGCCGCGCGTTCTGCCGGCCGCCAACTGCTGTTGCCTGCCATCGGCGAAACGATCGAGGCCTAATAACTTTCGGCGGCTGTCCCTGACACGCGCATTCTCAGCCGGCGAAACAAGAGAACATGACTGGTGATGATGATTGGCACCAGGAATGTGGGAAGAAGACTCAAGGGCAGATGGAGTAGCGCCTGCATCGACGCGGGGTCCGAAAGCCCCATTCGCGCGGCATTAATGACGACGAAGAAAATGTCGGTCAACCCAAGAACATTCCAGGCGAAATAAACGCGTCGCCCCCGGTTGGTGTCAGGATTCACGGTCACTAGCAATAAGAGCGCAATCGTAGCGACGAAGAGGTCACCCCAGCCCGCGGGGACGCCGAACCCGGGCGGCAGGGAGCCGCGATGGACGAGGATCAGGAAATAGGCGCCGACAAACCGAGTGAGATGCACGGCGACCAGCGCGCGGATTGGCGCGTGATCAGCCCAGCTACGAAAGCGAGGGACGAACATGGCCGCGGCGAGAGCACCGATGGTCAGAACGACGATAACAACTTGAGGCGCCGGCGGCCTCAAGAGTGAGAGACGTCCCGATAGACCGACGGTCATCGCTGCCGCGAACCAGACCAGAAGAAGCAATATGACCGGTCCGCCGGAGGACCTGACGGTAGAAGCAGGTTTCATTGATGGGAAGCGTCCAACGCCTAACGAAACCCTCGAAGTCACGCAAGCCTTCTTGTTCCTGGCCTGACGGTCAGGGGTGGCGCCATCCCCAACAACAGAAACGGCGGCGATTCATCGAATCGCCGCCGCTGCCGTTGTGTCTCTTAACCTTAAAGTTTTGCCGCTTCGCGCATTTCCTCTTTGGCTTTGCGCATGTCCTCGCGCGCCTTCTGGAAGGCATCCCATTTTTGCTGCTGGGCCGGGGTGAGGATGGGGCGGATCTGTGCCCGGACGTTGTCGCGGATTGCTTTCACCTTCTCCCTCGATTCCTGGCGCGCCGCTTTAATCTGCGGCTTCGCCTGCTCAATGATCGGGCTGATCTTCGCCTGTTGCTCGGGCGTGAGATTCAAATTTTTCGTCATGCGTTCGAGCACATTGCCACGCTGGTGATGGCGATGTCTGCCGCCGCCGGACTTGTCACCGGCGGGATCCTGGGCCTGGGCGATTGAGATGGTGGCCAGCGTGGCTGCGCACGCGGCGGTGAGAGCGATTAATTTTAGTTTCATTTTTTGTTTCTCCATTTCGGTCCGCGCGGTGAGCGCGGAGGTTGTGAAAGTGGAACACGCAAGGAAGTCAGAAGTTGCGCGGTTCTTTTCGTGAGGGCGTTCGGCGGTTACAAACCGCCGCTACAGGGGGGAGATGATCAAGTTAGGATTGACCCCGGAAGGGGCGCACTCAAAACTCGCGCATGTTCAGACGCTTTTTGAAATGGACCCTGGGGATCGTGGCGCTGTTGCTCGTTGTCGCTGCCATCTTCGTGGTCAACCTTATTTGGTTCCGTCCCTGGAGTCTGAACCTGTTTTACGAGAAGGTCTTCGCGCAGGTTCTCTTCGAAGAGCCCGAGCTGCTCTCCTCCCTTGGGCTGGTGGAACGATTTGGGATTACCGGCCACAATGGCAAGCTCGGCGATGTTTCGCCCGCTCATCAGCAGCGCCAATACGATCGGGCACGGCAAAACCTGGCAGACTTACGCGCCTACTCGCTCGATTCACAGACGCCTTCCCAGCGTCTCTCGACTCCCATCCTCGATTGGTACATCGAGCGTGAGCTGGAAGGGGAAAAATACCAGTGGCATAACTATCCGGTTAACCAGCTTTTCGGCATGCAGAACGAGTTCCCATCTTTCATGGCGAACATCCACCGTCTGCTCGCGCCGCGCGATTGTGACTACTACGTCCAGCGACTGAACGCGGTCACCACGAAATTCGAGCAATTGATCGAGGGTCTGAAGGTCCGCGAGCAAAAGGGAATTCTGCCACCGAGGTTTGTGGTGGAGAAGGTCCTGAAGGAGATGACCGGCTTTGTCAGCCAGCCGGCCGCGGAAAATATTATTGCGACTTCTTTCCGCAGCAGAGTGGCTAAGATCGACGGGTTGTCGGATGAGCAGCGCGGGGCTTTCCAAAAACGAGTTGAGACCGCCATGACGGATCGGGTTTATCCCGCGTACCAAAAGCTGATCGATTACTTCAACGGCGTCCTGCCCAAAACCACCACGGACGATGGCGTCTGGAAGCTACCCGATGGCGAGGCCTTCTATGCGTATGCCTTGCGCAAGAACACGACGACGATACTGAAACCGGATGAGGTGCATGACCTCGGGGTGCGCGAGGTGGCCAGGATCGAGGGGGAGATGCGAAGCATTCTGGACGCGAATGGATTCAGCGGCCGATCCATCGGAGAAGCGATGGATGCGCTCGGGAAAGATCCGAAATACCATTTTACGAATGACGACAAGGGGCGCGCCGATGCGCTCGCGGAGTATACGCGCCTGATCAGCCAGGCGACGGAGCGATGCAAGGCGCTCTTTGCGACGGTGCCGAAAGCGAAGATCGAAGTGCGCCGCGTGCCGGAATTCAAGGAGGCAACTTCCGCCGGAGCCTATTACCAGGGAGCTTCGCTGGATGGGACTCGCCCCGGAGTTTTCTACGCGAACCTTCGCGACATGAATGAAGTCTCGAAGTGGGCGATGCCGACGCTGGCTTATCATGAAGGAGTGCCCGGGCATCATTGGCAAATCGCCACCGCGCAGGAGCTGACGGGCCTTCCGCAATTCCGGAAGCTGATTCCCTTTACCGCTTATCAGGAGGGATGGGCGCTCTACACGGAGTGGCTGGCGAAGCAGGCGGGCTGGTATGAGGGCGATCCGTTTGGCGATCTGGGACGCCTGCAAGGCGAGCTCTTCCGCGCGGTGCGATTGGTGGTGGACACCGGAATCCACGCCAAGCGCTGGCCGCGCGAACAGGCGATCGCTTACATGCGCGAGAAGACCGGGATGGGGGAGAAAGAAGTAACGGCAGAGATCGAGCGCTACATCGTGAACCCGGGGCAGGCCTGCGCTTACAAAGTGGGAATGTTAAAAATACAGGAGCTGCGCATGCGCGCTCAGACGGAGCTGGGTCCCAAGTTCGATCAGCGGGAATTCCACGACGCCGTGCTCAAGAACGGGGCCCTGCCTCTCGAGATTCTGGAGGAGCAGGTGGTCGCTTACATTCAGCGCACGAAATAGGAGCTGGCGGGACCGGGAAGTTAATCCGTTAATTGTGGGCGCAGGAGAGGGCCGGCCTCCGATTCAGGAGTGTGACTGTTTTACTTGTCGAGGATCATGCTGACAGCCGGGAGACTCTTTCCGCTTTGTTGTCGCGCTGCGGCCATGAGGTGCTGACGGCGGAGAATCTTGCCGATGCGCTGCTGCTGCTCGGTCACATCCGGTTCGATGCGCTGGTGAGCGATATCGGGCTACCGGATGGAAGCGGCCTCGAGCTCGTCGCGGAAGCGAAACGGCGTCAACAGTGGAAAAAAACCGTAGCCGTCACCGCACTCGCGCAGCCCAGCGACAGGGAACTGGGGTTACGCGCCGGGTTTGACGAATATCTGACGAAGCCGTTCGACTTCTCTCAACTGCGTTCCCTGCTCGCGGAAGCTGCGTAAGACTTTCCGCCGCGGTTGTTGGCTGGCAAGTCGCCCACAGGCTTGCGAATTGGAAAAACTTGCCCCGCGTCGGGCTCTGCATCCTATTGCTGCGGTGAAGGATCTTCGGCTCGGGGTAAACATCGATCACGTCGCGACGTTGCGGCAGGCGCGTTATGCGACGATGCCGGACTCGAAGAATGCCGAGCCGGATCCGATCGCGATCGCCAGTATTTGCGAACGCGCCGGCGCGCACGGGATCACAGCGCATCTGCGCGCCGATCGCCGCCACATCCAGGACCGCGACCTTCTTCGGCTTCGCGAAAACATCGTCACGAAACTGAATCTCGAGATGGGGAACACGCCGGAGATCCTGGATTTCGCGCTCCGGATTGTGCCCGATGAAGTTTGCCTGGTTCCCGAAAAACGCCAGGAAATCACGACCGAAGGCGGCCTCGATGTGGTGGCCCACCAGAAGGAATTGAGCGGCACGATCAGACGCCTTCACGCGGCCGGCGTGCGGGTGAGTTTGTTCGTCGATCCGGCGCGCGAGCAGATCGACGGCGCGGTGGCGCTGGGAGCCGACATGGTGGAGCTGCACACGGGGAAACTCGCGAACGCGTTCACGGAAAAGATCGAGCAACAGGAGCTGGAACGATTGCGCGAGGCGGCAACGCGCGCGCACAATTTCAATCTTCAGGTGAACGCGGGCCACGGCATCAATTACCGGAACATCGCGCTCATCCACAAAATTCCGCACCTGCTCGAATTGAATATCGGCCACTCGATTGTGGCCCGCGCGATCCTGACCGGCTTCGAAAGCGCCGTGCGCGAAATGCTCACGTTAATGAAGGGTTACAAGGGATGAATGGGAAAGCACCAAGCATCAAGCACCGAGCTCCAGGGAAGGACCAATATACAAACAGCAAGGTGGAGAGCGTCCTCTGCACTTTGGGATTTGGGCCGGCCGCAGAGGCGCCAGAATCCGAATGGCATGATCGAGCGTTCACTTTGGTGCCTGGGATTTGGAGCTTCTTTGGAGCTTGGAACCTGGTGCTTGGAGCTTTTCTTCGATGAGCGTGCTCGGCACCGGCGTCGATCTGGTGGAGAACTCGCGCATCCAGCATTCGCTTGATCGTTTCGGAGAGCGCTTTCTCCATCGTATATTCACGGCGGGCGAAATCGAGTACTGCCAGTCGATGAAATTTCCGGCGCGCCATTTCGCGGCGCGTTTTGCGGCGAAAGAAGCGGTGTCGAAAGCGTTCGGCACCGGCATTGGGCGCACCATGGGTTGGAAGGATATCGACGTTCACCGCAAGCCGAGCGGCGAGCCGTTCGTGGTTCTCGAAGGCGGCGCGAAACAGTTGGCTGAGGAGCGCGGTGTCACAGCGGTCTGGATCACACTTAGCCACACCGAGCATTATGCGATGGCGATGATCGTGCTCGAATCGCGTTAGCGATTCCTTTCACTTGCACTTACACTTGCACATTAACTTACACTTCTTCGTTCTCAGAGAGTGTAAGTGAAAGTTAATGCGTAAGTGAAAGTAAGAGCTTGTTCTTTCGTTTGCAGTTTGCGGTCGCGCGATGACCGATCGGACTGGCCAGGCGCGTTCATAAAGTAATCTCTCGCTCGGGACTTCCGTCTCCCGGTTCGAAAACCCACCGTGCGCGACCCTGCTCGAAGCGGTAATGAAGCGTAGGATCCCAGCCCAGCTTTTTGGAAAGGATGTAGCCCGACGGTTGCACGGCGTAGATCCAGCCATCGGAAGCAACCCCGAGCACTGCAACGTCCGCGGGAAATTGTCCATGCTCCGCGCGGTAACGGGCCAGCGCAGTGATCAATGGCCGCGCGGTTGCCGCCTCCTGCGACAACCTCGGGTCGTGGTCGGCCGCGTGATAAGTGGGCGGTAACCCGCCGACCTGGTGAAGGCGTCCAACGATAAGAGCACCAACGCCGACCGCCACGGCAACGAGCGTGAGGCCAAGACCGGCCGCTTTCGCGCGAGAGGTGCTCATGGCCCGGTTATCGTATTTTTCTTCTAGCTCGCAGGCAAGGGCTTGATCAAGACGGGAAGGCCAGGCGGCCGAGTGAGCGTCTCCGCAGGTCCGCAATCCTGAAGACCCGCTTTATCCTTCGTAAGGTACCATCTTCACCTCCATCTTCAGGAAAGCTTCCATTTTATTTTTCATGCCTTGGCGAACGGCCCAGCCCTTCCCCTGAAGGCCTTCCGGTCCCTTGATCTCGGTCCACGGACCTTCGCCTTTGCGGACCGCTAGCCGGGCGCAGCCCCAGTACTCCATTTGGTCTCCACCTGGCTCGTCAAAAGTGGGAAAGGAAAGCATCATGGTGCCGTCGGCGATCCGGTAAACGAGAAGGTGCAGAAGAACGGAGCCGCCGGACTGCGGATTTTCGATGGAATAATACCCCACAATCCGGGCCTCTTCCGCCAGCTTAAGGGCAAGCTTGTCATAAGCGCCATTGAGTTCGGAATGGACCACTCTCATCCCAGAGAGACGCGTGCCGGATACGTTCGCGCGGACAACAATCCATCCCTGGATCGGGGATATAAGCAGGCTCTTATAAAACTGGGGGCTGATGGATCTCTGCAACACTCGCGTTGAAATAACATTGATGTCGGTGAGGGTGCGACCCTGCTTGGGACGCGGCGCCGCAACGCTCTGGTGGAGAGAAGCGACGAGAATCAGGATGGTTAGTAACGGCTTCATGCGCCGATTCTGACCAGGCAAAATTAACAAGTCAAGACCAGGCGAAAGCGCGTCCGGAAGGCTCGGGACTTTGAGCTTGCTCGGTAGTCTTGACTCTGTCGAGAGATCGGAACCGGCATCGCCTGGTCAGGCCGAATCGGGCGCGCCTGATTTTTTCTGTGCAATAGGCATGCAGCCAGCTTTTTAGTGACGCGCGATTTGTAAATGTTCTGGGGGGAACAAATCCCGGTGGTGCCTCGTGCGCTGCCGGGATTCTTTTTTTAGCACTTGTAGCCACCGCCCTGTGGGCTGTCCGAGTTCCGGAAAGAGCAAACGGCCCGCAGGGCCGTGGCTAAAGAAAGAAGATTCTCAGGCAGGACGACTGAAGCAGTCCAATTCTGCCGGATGATGCTGTCTGGATTATTGAACCGTCGCCGAGGCGAGGGGTTTTGCGATTTATGCGAAAGGCGACTTCAGGTTTTCCTCGCACCCAGGACGTAGCCAATCCCGGTGGCAAGGCAGATAACGGAAGAGACAACGAGAAAAGGGTCGAGCCCCCGGCAGTCACAGACGCGGGCCAGAAGGTCCGGGCGCCAAAGCAACAAAGGGAAAAACGCGATCCCCCGCAGGATAAAAACGCTTCCAATAAGAACGAGCGCGGGATGCAGAAATGGCAACCGCCGGATCAGGCCCGCGCCAGAAAAGGCATAGCCGGCGCAAAGCATCAAGAGCACGGCGGCAGCCAAACAAAAGATCTTTGGATAAAGGGCACCGACGGTGGCCAGCCGAACGATTCGCGCGGGCGCGTGGAAAAACGCATACCAATCCGGCCCGCCAAAAATGATCGCGAGATGAAGCACGCCAGCGAGGAGCGCGATGATGCCCGAGCAAATCAAATATCGCCTGATGGATTGCGACATCACCGGCCGAGATATTTCGCTTTGATACAGAAAGGGATAGAGAAATAGCTAAACCGGGGGTGGTCCGGTTGTCGAGAAGACACTCCCCCGCGAAGATTCTTGAGCGTCGTCACAAAAGAAGTGCAATTTTGCCAGATGGAAAGAGGAATGATTCGACTGGCCTTGCTCATCGCTTCAACCCTGGCGCTCGCTGCTGTCCGGGTCGGAGCCGCACCATTAACGGACGCGGACAAGCAGTTCCTGTCCGGCTACGAAAAGATTCATCTCGCGCTCGCCGCAGATGACCTCCCCGGCGCAGCCTCAGCGGCGAAGGAGCTGGGTGACGAAGGGGGCGACATCATCAAAGCAAAATCACTCGCCGAAGCACGCACCAGCTACGAAAAGCTCAGCGCGAAAGCCAAGGGTCTGATCACCGGACAATCCGGTTATTACCTGGTGCATTGCCCGATGCTGAAGAAGGATTGGGTGCAAACCTCGACCACCATAACCAATCCCTATGCAGGAAAGGCGATGGTCAGTTGCGGGGAAATTAAGAAGTAGGCGATCAATAAAACCAACCGGGACACGTCCATGAAAATAATGAAGCTATTCTTAGCGATCGCAGCCGCGGCGTTGTTCGCAGGCGCCACGCTCCGGGCTCATGAAGGGCACGACGACAAAGAAAATCTCGCCGCGGGCGAAACGAAAAAAATCACGGGCGAGGTCATCGACATGGCCTGCTACATCGATCACAACTCGACGGGCGAAAAACACACAGCCTGCGCGAAGAAATGCATCGCGAGCGGTCTTCCCGTCGGCCTCAAGGCGGACGACGGCAAGACCTACCTGCTAATCGGCGAGCACAAGCCGCTCAATAGCGAGCTGGCGGAGTACGCCGCGAAAAAGATCACCGTGCAAGGCAAGGTCGCCCAGCGCGACGGCATCTACCTGCTCGAGAACGCAGTCATCCAGAAATAACTCACGGCGGCGGTTCACGCCGCGACAGGCGCCCGGGTTTAGTGATTCCGATCGCCCCTACTGGGCGCACTCTTCAAAGGCGCTCGCGTCGCCTTCCAGCAAGGCCAGTGCTTCGCCGGCAAAATGGAGGGAACCGGTGATAAGAGTGCGGCCAGAGGTCGCGCGGGCGGAATCGAGGGCGGCGCCTAACGAGTGGGCGATGGAGAGTGGGACTTCTGGCGTCATGGAGGAAATCAGTTTGCCCACGGCTTCCGGCGCCACGGCGCGCTCGGTATGAACAGGGGGCAGGATGACATGCCGGGCGATCGGGGCGAGCGCCTGCCACATCCCAGCAAGATCTTTGTCGGCCAGGACCGCGAGAATGATGGTGGCACGTTCGTCGCCAAATTGTTCCCGCCAGGTTCGCGCAAGCACGTCGGCGCCGGCGGGATTATGCGCGCCGTCAATAATGGTTCGTTCGTCCCAAAGTTGAAAGCGCGCGGGCCAATGGACCTTCGCCAACCCGCGCTCGATCGCGTGGTCATCGACCGCTATCCCGCCGCAGCGTAACGCGGCAATCGCCACCGCCGCATTCTGTTTTTGGTGCGCGCCCGTGAGACCAACCGAAGTTCTCGTATACGGCTCAGTCACGACTTCAAGCCGTGAGTCGCATTCCGTGGCGCGGGAGAGAATGACTTTCCCGGCCGCGGGCGGCTGGGCCGCCGACACAACCGGGATCCGCGCCTTAATGATGCCTGCTTTTTCGCCGGCGATCTCTTCCAGAGTGTGGCCCAGCCAGGATTGATGATCGTAACCAATCGGCGTGATCACGGAGACCACCGCCTCGACTGCATTGGTCGCATCCAGGCGTCCACCAAGCCCGGTCTCGAGCGCGATGACTTCGCAATCGAGTTCCTTGAAATGGATCAACGCGAGAGCAGTTGTGATTTCAAAAAAAGTCGGATGCGGCTCCCAGTCCCGCACCCGCGCGCGGATGGCGTTGAGGCCGGCGGCTACTTTTTCTTCCGCGATCATTTCGCCATCCACCTTGATCCGCTCGCGATAGGTGACCAGGTGAGGGGAGGTGAACAAGCCGGTCCGGTAACCTTGCGCGCGAGAAATGGCGTCGACCATCGCGCAGACCGAGCCCTTGCCGTTTGTGCCCGCGACATGAATGATGCGCTGGCTTTTTCCGGGAACGTTCAGCTCGTGGAGCAGGCGCCGGATGTGGTCGAGCCCCAGTTTAATCCCGAAACGCTGCGTGCCGTAGAGCCAGGCGAGCGCGTCTCGATACTCGGGAGAAGGTGCTGGCACAGGGCCGAAAATCGCAGCCTTCCCGGCGTCACTGCGACGTCGCGAAATAACTCAGGAACTGGATGATCAGCGCGCGCAATTTTTTGCGGTGCACAATCTGATCGATCAGGCCGTGTTCTTCCAAAAACTCTGCGGTCTGAAAATTTTCCGGTAAATCCTGGTGCGTCGTTTCCTTAATCACCCGCGGGCCGGCAAAGCCGATCATGCTTTTGGGCTCCGCCAGAATGACGTCGCCTAACGAGGCGAAGCTGGCCATGACTCCAGCCGTGGTGGGATTCGTCAGGACGGAAATATAAGGCAGCTTCGCGCAGGCATGCCGGGCCAGAGCGCCGCTCGTCTTGGCCATCTGCATCAGACTGAGCATTCCCTCATACATCCGGGCGCCGCCCGAGGCCGAGACGATGATGACCGCGCAACGGTTCTCGGTCGCAAATTCAATCGTTCGCGTAATTCGCTCGCCCACGACCGAGCCCATCGTGGCAGCGAGGAAACTGAAATCCATCACGGCAATCGCGACCTTGTAGCCTTCGATCATGCCGTGGCCGCTCAGAACCGCGTCGGTGAGGCCGGTGAGGTTTTGATATTTCGTGAGCCGATCCTTGTAAGTCGCCATGCCCTGAAACTGGAGAGTGTCCACCGAGCGCAAATTTCCATCGCGCTCGACGAAACTTCCTGGATCGAGGAGATGCTCGATCCGTTCCTTGGCTGATTGCGAGAAATGATAATCGCAACGCGGGCAGACGCGCTGGTTCTGCGCCAGCTCGATTTCATGCACGACCTCCGAGCAGCCGGGACATTTCTGCCAGAGGCCCTGCGGCATCTCGCGCTTTTTCCGGCTTTCCCTGAGCGCCGGTCGTTTGAAGATTGCCATGGTATTATGCGCGAGCGGCGGTCGCCGCATGAACGGAAACCGCGCCGGCCTCTTTCAAGACCCGCGCGCATTCGCTCAGGGTTGAGCCTGTCGTTAATACATCGTCGATCAGCAGCACGCGCAACTGTCGCACGTTCATGTTTTTTCGTAAACGAAACGCATCGTGCAAATTTTCCATGCGCTCGGCACGATCGTAGGCGGTCTGCGTCGTGGTGTAACGGATCCGCTGGAGGACCGCGCGCAGCGGAACGCCGACGCGGCCGGCCAGGAGTTCCGCCAGGAGCGCGGCCTGATTAAAACCGCGCTCGCGCTCCCGAGCGGGATGCAGAGGAACGGGCACGATGAGGTCGAAGCGCCGGCCCCGCAGCCGTGGATCGTCCATGTTCTCGCCCAGCCAGCCCGCGAGCGGGTGACGGAGATGGCGGTGGTGCCCGTATTTGAATTCGTGCACGAGTTTGCGGACCAGGCCGCGGCTGCGATAAGCGGCTACGGCGGCATCGAAATGCAAAGCGCGATGCGCGCAATTAGCGCACTGAAAAGTTTGCGTGATCGCGCCGGCAAATGGCTCGGAACATTTCGCGCAGAAAGGAGCAACTATCCGCGGCGCCCGGCCGACGCAAGTCTGGCAAAGATATTCGGGCCGCTCGACTTCTCCCGAGCAAACCACGCAGACCGCGGGATAGAAAAGCGAACTCAGCGCCGCGAGCGGATTAATTTTCGCGAGAGCCGGCATATTTTAACCACGCTCGCAGCAAGGCCCAGCTGACAAGGCAAATCCCAAGAGGCACAATCCCGATGAGTAAACTTTTCCCCAGCCACGGCAAGGCCACGAGCTCTCTGCGCGCGATTTTGCCGAAGGCTCCGCTCCCGAGAATCCAACCGGCGTGCAGGCCGATGGGCAGCCAGAGCGAATGCGTGCGCAGCCGGGCGTGGGCCAGAACCACCCCAATGACGAACAAGGTCGTGAAGCCCGCCAGCACCAGCATCGGTTCCGAGAATTGGTCGAAGGAATGCGCGAGCGAGACGAACCCTGAACCCCAACTCACGACCGTGGTCGTCTCATCCGGCGCCTTGAGAAAATGCACAATCGAGAAAATGGCCGCACTCATCAGAGTCGCCGCGATCGGCCGACCGCTCCGAAGGAGGACACCAAGGAACAATCCGCGGAAGAGCGCTTCCTCGATCAGGGGGACGATCATCGCGCTCAAAGCCACTTCGCCGATCGGGGTCCAGGCCCAGGCGGGCTTCAGGGTGTAGACGCCACGGTTGATCAGGAAAATTGCGCAGCAAAGCACCGGCAAAGCCGAGATCAGGAATCCGAGAGCCAGGTCGCGGAACCGGTGCCGGTTGCGGACGAGCCCAAGATCACGCGGACCTTCGATTCGGAGGAGCCGCAGGAAGGGCCAGAGGAATAACAGCGCGCCGAGCAATAGCGCGCGGTGGAAGAATGACTCAAAATCGAACGTGGCCAGCGCGGGAAAAATTCCGTGGGCGGCGAGCCGTTGCGAGATCCGGAAAAGACAAGGCGCCGTCAGCGCCCCGAAAAGAATCGTGGCGGCGAAATACCCGAGCAATCTGGCTGCGTCCTTCAAGAGGCTAATGTAAGATTCCCGCCAGATGCGGAGTCAACACATATGGAAGGAGAAGGACGCGGAGGGCCGCAAGCGCGAGGTGCGTGTGACGAAGTTCGGGGGCGTCTGGCGTTTTCAGGCGAAACATACCGACGAAACCGATTGGACGTATTACGAGCGTCCGCTCCTGGAGGATTTGCGGACGTTAAAGGATGTCGTCTTCCGGAAATACCAGCGCCGCCGTGCTTCCGCCGAGGATGTCGATTCGATTGAAAACCTTCTTCGCCAGTACGCGGCGAATGAGTGACGCGAGCTACGCCCCTGATTAAATAAAGATCTGATGTGCAGATTATTGTCATAGTTATTACGTGAATCAGAGCATGCAAATTGTTCGCGGTTTTTTGGTCCGTTACAGGCTTCAGAGTCCCACTGGACGCGGATCAGCCCAGAATGACCAAGCCTAAAAAGTCCCGGCTCGACGTTTTTCTGGTGGAGCAGGGGATCTGCGACAGCCGGGAACAGGCGCAGCGGGCAGTCATGGCCGGCGAGGTCCGGGTGGGCGATCAAATCGCGAGCAAGTCCTCGGTCATGGTTGAACCGGGCGCGGCCGTATCGCTCCGGGCGCGTTCGCCCTACGTGGGCCGCGGGGGCACGAAACTCGAAGGCGCGCTCGACCATTTTCAGATCCACGCGCAAGGAGTGACGGCGCTCGATCTCGGCGCGTCCACTGGCGGCTTCACGGACTGCCTGTTGCAGCGGGGCGCGGCTAAAGTCTACGCGATCGACGTCGGCCATGGCCAATTAGCTTGGAAAATCCGCAACGATCCGCGCGTCGTGGTGCGCGAGAAGCTCAATGCTCGATACCTCAGCCGCGAGGATGTCCCCGAGAGCATCGACCTCTGCGTGATCGACGTCTCGTTCATCTCACTGACATTAATCTTGCCGAACGCCTTCGACTTGGTAACTCCCAACGGTGTGATCCTGGCGCTGATCAAACCGCAGTTTGAACTCCAAGCCTCCGACGTAGCCCATGGCGGAATCGTCCGCGATCCGCTTTTGCATGAGAAGGCGCAGAATAAGATTCGCGACTTCGTTTCCAACGCGGGACATATTGTGGCCGGGATCGTTCCATCAGCCATTACCGGCGCGGATGGAAACCAGGAATTTTTTATATGCGTCCGAAGAAAATCGGCCTGACCGCGCACACGGCCAAGCCAGGAGTAGCCGAATTAACGCAAGCCCTCTGCCGGGAGTTCGAGCGGCATGGCCTTCCGGTCCTGCTCGAGAGCAAGACCGCGGCTCTCGCCGGCATGAGCTCGTCCTACAGCGTGGCCGATCTCGGCCGCGAGGCCGATCTGCTGGTCGTGCTGGGCGGCGATGGCACCATTCTGCACACGGTGGGGCAGCTCAACGATGTCATTAAGCCGGTCTTCGGCATCAATGTCGGTTCGCTGGGGTTTCTGACCTGCTCGAATTCATCCACCTACTCGGAGGCGGTGGAATGCATTGCCGCGGGCAAGATGGTCTTCAGCGATCGGACGCTCCTTGAAGTCACGGTGAGAGTTACGGGCAAGGATCCCGCGATGATGACGGGGTTGAACGACGTGGTGCTCAGCCGCGGAGAAGTTTCCCGGCTGGTCCAGCTGAAGACTCGGGTGAATGGCGAGGCGCTGACCGAGTTCAGCGCCGATGGGTTGATTGTCGCGACGCCCACAGGCTCCACCGCCTATTCACTCTCTGCCGGCGGACCCATTCTGGCGCCGCAGTCAGGGGCCTTCGTCATTACGCCCATCTGCCCGCATGTCCTGACGAATCGCTCGATCATCGTAGGTGAAAGTTCGACCATTGAGATAGAGGTCACTGAGCGGGAGTATCCAGTTTTTCTCACCGTGGATGGACGGGAACCGCTGCGCATCGACGCCGGTGCAATCGTCGAGATCAAAAAATCTCCGCGCGTTCTGCCCTTAGCTTCACTCCCCGGCGTATCTTTCTTTGGGGTTGTTCGCCAGAAGCTGAAGTGGAGCGGCAGTAACATTTGAGTGGCGGCCCCAAGTCCTTGATCCAGAGCTTTCGGAGTAACCCGCTCCTGGCCGTCTTCGTTGGTCTCGCCCTCGCCACACGACTTACCTTTTGGTTCTACACCGGCCGCGTTTGGGAAGACGCGCTCATCACCATAACCGCCGCGCGCAATGTCTGGGAAGGGTTCGGCCTTACCCATCACTCGAGCGAGCCTTATGTCCAGAGCTTCACCTCTCCGATCAGTGTCTTGATACCTATCGTGGGGGAACTATTCCACCAAGGTCTTCTTCTCCTGCGGCTCTCCAGTCTCGCTGCTTCTGTAGCTACGATTTACTTCGCCTATCGGATCGGTGTCCTGCTCGCCTTTCATTGGGCCGCGCAAGTCCTCGTGCTGAGCTATCTTTCCTGCGACCAGCTACAGATCTTCTTCGGGATGGGCGGGATGGAGACGCAGGTCGTTACCGCCATCGCGGTAGCTGTCCTTTACTTCTACTTGAGCCGGAGTTGGTGGTCACTGGGAATAGCCTGTGGCTTCGCCACCATTTCACGTCCTGAGTTCATCATGTTTCTGCTGCCTCCAGCGGGAATCGCGCTTCTACTCTTTCACCGGCGGGCTCTTCTCAAGGTTCTTCTTCCGGCTCTGGCGCTGGCCGTTCCCTGGTATGGGTTTGCTACTCTCTACTACGGCTCTCCTGTGCCGAATACCATCGTGGCGAAGTCGTGGTCCTATCAAATCGGAATGTTCTCCGCTTCATGGGAGGACATGCGGGATTTCACGATCCGGTCCTGGCGTGATTATGCGCCGTTTAAGGAGTTCTGGCTGGCTTACCAGGCTCCGCTGCCGGATCTCGTCCTTAAAGCAGTCGTAGCTGTCGTGCTCCTGCTCTTCCTCGGGGGGCTGGTCGTGTCCGCCCTGCGCAAACCCGGCCTTCTGATCGCCGGTGCGGCGGTGATTGGTTTCGTGATCTATCGCAACACGACCATCATGAACTCCTATTACATGTGGTACCTCCCGCCTTTCGCCGCATTGATCTTCATCGTTGCCGGTTATGGCTTATCCGCGCTGATTGCGAAAGGGCCACGACCGGCGATTGCTCTTGGGTTGGTCGTCGCCTTGTCCTATGCCCTTCATCTTCCCTTCTCGATGCCTCTGGACCGAAGGGTGCAGGAAGCGATCGAGGGCAGGGTGCGTGAGCAAACCGGCTACCATCTCGCCGCGATGATGACGAAGCCGGATGATACCGTGGTCCTGGAGCCTCTTGGGTTTATCGGATGGGCCGCCTTCAACAAGACGGTCTATGATTTCCCGGGACTTGGCTCAAAGGTGGCAGTGCGAGCAGTAAAGAACCTTTCGCCCCCGCGCGTGGCGGGCCTGGTCGACGCCTTGCAACCGACCTATGCCGTGCTTCGACCTAACGAGTTCGGGCACCTGATGAGGCTGTATCCGGAAACCGCCGCCCGCTACGAGGTGGCGGATCGGTTACGCGCTGATCCCCATCTCACCCTGAGCAATATGCACTATGCCTATCGCCTGAACGATACCGACTTCCGCATCTTACGACGCACGCGCGACTTCGACCTGGTCGTTAGGCCTTAGTTACCGCCGATCTGGTAGACCTCGACCAGGGCAGTTCCGGTTGAGTTAGCGACGCCGCGAACCACTGCGGTATAGGCGCCTCCGTTCAGGGTCAATTGAAGCGCGGCTTCACGATCATCCGAGGGCGCAAGAGACCCCGGAACACGCTGGCTTCCCGTTGCTTCGGCGTAATTGTTGTTCGAGGCAATCAGGGTGCCGCTGGCGTCATGCACTTCCAGGACGGGATCCTGAAGCGCGTCGGTAATACCAAAACCAGAGAGCGACGGCCCAAGTCCCCGCACCACCACGGTTGAGCCGACGGGTCCATTTCCACCAATGATGAAGCCGGCGATCAAGACGTGCTCATCCTGTCCGACGAAACCGCGCGTGCTGATATTGAGGATCTGATGAGCCGCGGGTTGGATGGCGAGGAATACCGGCGTGTTAAAATCGCTGGCAAAAACGGTGCTTTGCACTCCGGCGGGGTTGAATCGCAGGGTCGCGCCTCGGGCGTTGTCGGTGACGATGAGATTGCCGCTGGAGTCAAAGGCCACGCCGTAAGGACGTCCGAGCCCGGTCACGAATTCGCTCTTGGTTCCGCCTGGCGTGAATTTGAAAATTTTGCCGGTGGCGGAATCGGCCTCGAAGAGGTTTCCCGCCGAATCGAAGGCGAGCCCGGAAGGCCCGGAAAGTCCATTAGCGAAAGTGTTTTTCGTCCCGTCCGAAGCGACCTTGTAAATCGTTCCGCTATTAAAGTCGGCGACGAAGAGATTCCCGGTGTTGTCAAAGACCAGACCGGCGGGTGCGCCGACGCCATTGGTGAAAGTAGTCTTCGTCCCATCCGCGACGTTGAACTTGTAGACGTTCCCGCTGGCAGCATCGCCCACGTAGAGAAAGCCCGCCGCATCAATGGCGAGGCCGACGGGAGAACCCACGCCCGTGGCAAAGGTAAATCCGGAGGCGTCGAAGATATCGAACCGGACTATCGTGCCATTGCCGGCAACCGCCACGTAGACATGCCCGTTGCCGTCAAAAACCAAGCCTTTCGGGTTCGCCAAGCCGGCGTTGAAAGTGCTCGGCGTCCCGCCCAGTGGCCTAAAAATCAGAAGCTGGTTGTTATTGGTTTCCCAAATATCGCCCACGGCGGCCTTGGACTGCGGGGCGGAGAGAGAGATGAGAGCGAATGCCCCCGCGACGGCAACGAGGAGACGGAGAAGAGTGATATTTCGCATAATGTGTTTGAAGTTGCCCAATCTCCCGCGCAATCGCGCTTCGTCAACCATTCCGTTCGGGGGAAAACTTCCGCTTCCGTGGCAGTGCGAGGCGATCGCGCTTTCGGGTGGCGACCGCCAATTCCGTCGGCCGCGCGCGCGGGCGCGGGATCTTCGCGCGGATTAATGGATCTCTGCGATTACCGCGTCGGTCAAGTCGGGCAGTTCTTCGGCCATGACCAGGACGGGCAACAAATTTAGCGTGTTGCCGGTGCTGTTAAAAATCACTCCACTGCCATTCCGTTCCGCGTAAGAGCGGACCCACTCGAGAGCTTTCGTAAGCGTGGCCGCTTTCCGCGCGGCCAGGGCTTTCGCGTCTTTTTCGCTGGCGGGTGGAGCGGCCGCGTCCGATACCACCTTGATAACGCGGCCCAGATCCACGTACCCGAACCGTGTCTGTTCGGAGCTGGAAAACGAAGGCGGAGCTTCCTCAACTGCGGGGCTGGGCCCGCTCTGGTTCAACCTGGCTATGATCAGCCCAGACCAATCCGGCAGCTTCCCGGTGTAGACTACGAGCGGAAGGCCGTCCGCTGTCATTCCACTTTTGTCGATGATCACGGGAGCCTCTCCCGCCGGGAGCCTGGCCGCCACGACTTTGGTAATTTCGTTTACAATGTCCGTTCGCACTCTGGCAGCCTGTTCGGTGAGTTGCTTCTCCCGGGCCGTGCGGAATTCCTGCATCTCGCGTTCCATCGCCTTCATCTGACTGATCTTTGCCTCCCGCTCCTGCGTCTTCTGAGCTTTGTTCGCCGCACTGAGGCCGCTCGCCCCCAGCGCCTGGTTCAATTGGTTGAGCTCTTCCAAGGCTTTTTTGTAGGTCTCCGTGCGTTCGTCATACTCCTTCTTGGCTGTGTCTCTGGCCTCATTAAGTTTCTCCTCGGCCTGTTTCGTCTTCGAATACGAGGCGAAGACTTGATCCAGATCCACCGTGGCAAAGGGAAGCGCATGGGCTGGGGCAAAACGGGAATCGCTCCCTTGGTTGAGCTTCGTCAAAAGGCGCTCGCTCATGTCCGCGCTGGACGGGGAGAAGAGTATGACCGGCACTCCGTTCGAACTCATTCCACTATTATCAAAGACCACTGAATCTTCGGGCCCGGTTAGCTGACGGATGGTCGCCATTATTTCACCGAGCAGATTGTCTCTTAATTTCTGAGCCTGCTCCTCGATCTGCTTCTGTCGCGCTTTCCGGAAGTCGTTGATCTCCTGCGCGAGCTTTTTGCTGGCGGCGACCTTCCCGTCCCGTTCCCGCCCGAGTCGCTCCAGATCGCCCACGCTTAACCCGCCGCCGGTCAAATCGCTCTCCAGCCGGGCGACTTCCTCCAAGGACTTCTTATAGGCATCCACCCGGCTGTCGTATTCCTTTTTAACCGCCTCCCTGAGTCCATTGAGTTCGTTCTCGGCTTGTTTCGTCTTCGCGTAGTTCTTGAAAATCAGGGTCATGTTCAGGAACGAAATGCCGGGATTGTTCCCGGAAAATTTCGAGATTTTCGCGGGTGTGCTTGGGCCGGAAGAGGGCGATGCCAGGGTAACCGGTGGCGCAGGAGAGACGTCTCGTGCTCGGGACGAGCGTTCTCGCTGTAGTGCCGGGTACCCCCAGATCACCAAGCCGAGAGCCCCAAGCGCCGCCACTGCGATCACCGTAATTCTGCGCCGCCGGCTGGCCTTTTGTCCGTCCACGGCCGGCGGCAATGGCGCAACGGGCGAGGGAAGTTCCGCCAGAGTCTCCGCGGCGGGAACAACTGCTGGCAAAGAAATCTTTTGTTCGTCTTCCGATTTGTCTACGGCGGGTGGCGATGGCGCGACGGGCAAGGCGGGTTCCGCTGGACTCTCCACCGCCGGAACAACTGCTGGCGGAGAAGTCTCTTGTTCTTCCTCCGGCTTCTCTTCGACCGGTGGCGATGGCGCAACGGGCGAAGCGAGTTCCGCCGGGCTCTCCGCAGCGGCGGGAACAATTGCTGGTGGAGAAATCTCTTGTTCGTCCTCCGGCTTCTCTTCGACCGGCGGCGATGGCGCAACGGGCGAGGGGAGTTGCGCCGGACTCTCCGCCGCGGGAACAACTGCTGGCGGAGGAATCTCTTGTTCGTCCTCCTTCTCCCCGGCCGGCGGCGATGGTGCGACGGGCGGCTCCGCCGGACTCTCCATCGCGGGCACAACTGCTCGCGAAGAAATCTTTTGTCCGTCCTCCGGCTTCTCTGAGGCCTGGTTTGCCCCTTCCGCGTCTTTCTTCTTCTCCCTTATTTTACCGAGAAGCTTCTTCAGTTGCGCTATCTGACGCTCCCGAGACGGTTTGATCGCCTCGATCGAATACCGACGGCTCAGGTACGGTTGAAGATAATCGTTCGGGGTTACGTTCTCGATTCGGAACTCGATGATGAGCAATTGCGCCCCGGCCGCGAGTTGCACTTCGTGAAGGATCTGTTCGGAATCATTCGATTCGCCGGACAGGATCAACACGAGCGCTTTGCTTTGGTTGATCTCGCTCGCGACCTCGTCGGAAAACAAACGCCCCGGCCGGACGATACGGGGTGCACATCTGCAACCGAAACCGGCCAGCTCCAGCGCGGAGCGGATCGCGTTCGCTACGGGCCTGTTCTTCGCGGAATGCGAGATGAAAACGTCATGCGCCATGGAACGTGCAGGACTCTTACCGACTTGCCTTCCGAGTTCAATTCCTGCCGCCCCTTCTCCCCGCGATCTCTCCATCATTCGCACGCCGCCAGCTCGCTTCGCCGCCGCTCCAAGCGGGTCCGAACCCTGAAAACGGCTCGGGGCCGGGGCCACTAATTACAATCTCGACGCCAGCGGCTATCATCGGCGTTATTGAGCAGATGCGGATCGCGGCGCTCTATGACATCCACGGGAACCTGCCCGCCCTTGAAGCGGTCCTGAAAGATCTGCATCGAGCAGAGGTCGACCACATCGTCGTGGGGGGCGATGTGCTTCCCGGGCCGATGCCGCGCGAGACCCTCCAGTGTCTCCTCGAGCTGCATCTTCCTACCTCATTCATCCGGGGCAACGGGGACCGGGTTGTGTTGGAACAGATGGCCGGCAAGGAGTCCCGGGAAGTTCCAGAATCGTTCCGCGACGTGATTCGCTGGAATGCCGAACAGTTAGCGCCAGAACACGAACGGCTGATAGCTGGCTGGCCGGAAACAGTAAGGTTACAGATTGGTGGGCAAGGGGAGGTATTGTTCTGTCATGCTACCCCGCGCAACGACATCGACGTCTTTTCCCGCCTCACGCCTGAAGGCGCTCTTATACCTATTTTCGAAGAACCTGACGTTCCGACCGTCATCTGCGGTCATACCCACATGCAGTTTGATCGAACGATCGGAAACGTCCGCGTAGTTAATGCCGGCAGCGTAGGGATGCCATTCGGTGAGCCAGGCGCCTACTGGCTCTTACTCGGAACTGGCGTTCAGTTACGTCACACTAACTACAATGTCAGCGAAGCTGCTGCACGTATCCGAGCTACCAGCTATCCGCAAGCTCATGAGTTTGCGGCGCGTAATGTTCTTCAGCCTCCCTCAGAAGCAGCAATGCTTGAAGCGTTTGCCAAGGCCGATTGAACTAGGAGTCGATCGCTAGGCTGGCACCGCTTTCGACTTTCGCAAATCCAGCGAGAAGTGAACCTTCCAGGTTTCGAGCACGGCCGCGTGCGATGCGGCGATCCGTTCGATCAGCGAGAGCGGAACCGAAGGTTGCGTGGGAATTAGATGATCGGCGGAACTCCGCCCGGTCGAAGGAATCCCCAGGGTTTGGGTTTTCATACTTATCTCTTTAAGCACAAGCGGTGCGGTCGTCTCGGGGACTACTACGTAACAGCCGCCTCCAACACCACGGCGGAGGTGGAGAATCTGACTGCTGCGGCGGTAAGGTTGAACCGTATGGCTGTCGGATGAGGTCTTGGCCAGGGTTACGGGGCGTCGACACATCAACTTTTTTAACGGGTGATTTAGTCGGAGCCCAGAAACCATACCGAAATCGTACCAACGCCTCTCTACTCGTGTTGGTGCCGGTTCTCTCTATGGAAATTAGCCTTTCACTGAGCGCGCCAAAGTTGATGTAATCTCGGCATGAATCACGTATATCTCCTCTTCGCTTCGGAACCGGCCTTGGCTGGCGACCTTCAAAATTGGTGCACTGCGAATCCCACTGCCAAAATCACCTTCATTTGTCAGAACACCATTCCTAGCCCTCAGTATCCTGAAGGCATTCGGTTTTGCGTGACGATTTTCTACACGTCCTGAACGTCTAGAGAAGCATCCGCCAGCGCCTTTTCAAACATCGCGTCCTCGTCCATCCGGCGACGCCATGCTTTGGCCGCGTTCGCTTTCTCGATCTTCGGTAGCCAGTAGGCTTCCGTCATTTCAACAACGCGTTCTAAGGTCCAACGCTCCTGTTCAACGCCAGCTGCGACGGCTGGCGTTGTCTTGAGCGTCTTGTGCGTGCGAACGAAGTTGTAGATGCCGAAATGAAGCGCCACGGCGGCCTTGTGCGTTTCGAGGTCTTTCGAGTAGCCGAGCCCCTTCCGTTGGAAACGTTTCAGTTCCTGGCGAACAGTCAGGAAAGCCCGCTCGATGTGCGAAGTCGTGAGACTGCCTAAGTCCGGCGAACCGATTATAGCCTTGCGCTCCGCTGTGACCATCTTGGGAACGCCTTCATTGCGTCCAAGACGGGCCAGCGTGCCGTCAAGCATTCTCGGCTCGCCGAATATCTTTGTCTCTGTTCCGTAGCTGAATCCCTCATACCCGAAATGCTCGCGAATGTGGAACGGGTACGCGGCCAGTTGATCGGTCGCGATCTGCACCGGGCCCTTTACACGCTTCGCAACGTCGCCAACGAAGCTCCATCCATCCGCCCAACTCCGCTTCCCGACGCGATGCGAGAAAACGAGTTTCGTGTCAGCATCAATGCACGCCCAAAGCCAGAAATCGCCGCGAGCTTTTTCGCCGCGCTCGTAAACGTGCTCACGCTTTTTCATCCGGCTAGCGTGACAGCCCACGTATTGCCACTGCTCATCCATTTCGATTCGCTGGCACGGCAGATCGCGCAGTTCCTTGTCCATGTAATCGGCGAACGCTTCGCCGGTCTCGCGAATGATGCGGAGCACTGCGTGCTTGCCGACTTTGAACATGCGACAAGCTGCGTTAATCGGAAGTCCTTCACAGAGCGCCCGAAGAACTAAAGCCTGCTTTTCTTTGGATAGTCGTTTGTTTGCCATATGCGTTGTTGACTGATTGAAATAATACGTATAGAATCAGAAGCGTCAATAGAAAAGATACGTATTTTTTCAAATGCACAAACGACCGAGAACCAGAGGCGGAAAACGCGAAGGGGCGGGAAGAAAATCAGAAGGCAAGGCCGCCTACACCGTTACGCTCACGGCGGACAACGTTGAAATGGCGAAGGGGCGCGAGGCCAATTTTTCCGGCCTTTTAGACCGACTCCTGGCACGGTGGCTGCGGAAGAGCAGTTGATTTTGTGCGTATGAAATCGTAGG
This sequence comes from Verrucomicrobiota bacterium, assembly GCA_041167585.1. GTDB lineage: Bacteria > Verrucomicrobiota > Verrucomicrobiia > Chthoniobacterales > UBA10450 > AV80. The sequence goes on along the minus strand of JBEEHV010000013.1, from coordinate 129,138 downwards.
CTCTGTACGTAGAACGGGCCGGACAGCGTGAAGGCGTATCCGGCCCGCGATTACCACCAGCCCCGGCGGGTTCCTGCCAAGGATGTTACCCCGCCGGGGCTGTTCTTTTACCACGGCCCGACAGAGCGGTAATTGCCTCTGAGGGCCACGCTTTTAATACCATTTCACGCCTCCTTTCTGTGTGTGTGGCAGAAATTAGTCTTCGACGATCAATTGGAAGCTCAACCACGCCTGTATGCGCTCCAGCTCGGCTTTCGTGATGGTCGGCGGCGCCTTCAATTTTACCGATCGCTTTCCTTCTCGATCCAACAACAAGGTGGCTACCTGACTAGCCTCATGGCCGTTGCCATTCCCGTCGCCATCGTCACCAAACTCATCCTCGGGCTCTGAACCTAGTTGCTTGCCCGTCGACTTCTTGCGCGGCTTTCTTGCGCCTCCAGCCACCCGCGTGCTGGCTTTGAGTTGCGGTGGCAAGACGATACCGGCGTCCTCGGCCGCTGCCGAATAGAACGAGTGACATTTCCTGACGGTTTCGCCGGTCAATCCCTGCGCAGCGAACTTCTCGTGCAACATTCCAAGCGTTGCTGTGGGAAGATCCAGGTCTCCGATAATCGGAGCAAAAGCGCGCTCGAAGATTTCCCTCCAGAGCTTCTTGCGCTCTTCGCCTTCAGCGCGGGCCAGCGCCTTAAGGTCATCTGTCGGCACTTTGCCTTCGTCAATAAGACCAAGGAACCGAAGCGCAGCCCAGATGTAGCTTTGTGTTCCTCCCGATTGGCCGGATAGCACCGTCTTGTCGATGCGGGCCGGAATAAGGCCGTTCTTGTTTAGGCCAGTGATAATGTTTTTGAACGTAGTGTACGGCAGATACGGTGGTTTGTTAGTGGATTCGTCGCTCATATGTTTGCCTTTCTCGTGGCATAATAGTTATGCCACCGTTGCCGTCAAGTGCCAAAACGAGATTTCTTGAGATTATTTCTTGTGCCACATTGTGGCACAAAGAAAACTGGCCCCATGAACTACGAAAAAGGTCAGGCTGTGAAGGTCAAAGACTGTGATGGGCGCAGCGTGTCGCTGCGGGTATGGAAAGACACCGGGGCTGTCGTCCTGGTTGCGTCTGAGGAGGTTTTCCGTGCGTTGGACGCAGGAAAAACTGAATGGTGGCCGCTCGGCGTGCGGAAGTCTGAAGTATCAGCGATCCGTTCCGGGCGCTGATTCTGAGGCGAGGCGTTCCTTCGCTTCGCGGTATTGCCGCTTCAACTCTTCCGCGCCAAGCAATTCCTCGCCGTCCACAGGGCCGGATTCGGTCGCTTTCTGGACCTGTTCTAGAGCCTCCTGATTGGCGTCGCGATCTGAGGTCATTTGGCACCGGCCACTTCGACCGGGCGCGTTTCAGCAAGTATTGGCTCGGCGTTTTGGGCCATCAGGTTGTCGGCCATGTCGCCGAAACTAGCCGTAGGCAACAACACTGGAGGCCACGGCCCTCGGAAGGTGAGGTTGAGAAGCATTTCACGAATTGCGCCGTACAGGATGCTGGCGCCGTTTGTGATGACGATTTTCATATCAGGATCGTGCCCGATACGAAAAAAGCCCTCCATAGAGATTTCGCCGGTGTAAGCAGGGTTCTTCCCGGACTCGGCCAGAAATGCGACATCAAGGCTAATCTTTACCCGAAAATCATCCGTCTCATGGTGAGCGATCTCTAGGCTAAGTTGAAGCGCATTACTCGCCTTAAGATCAGGCTTTTCCGCTGCCTCGATCGCAATCCGCTTGAACGTATGCCGCTCAAGCGACAGCCAAGAGGTCTTCATGACGAGCGGGAGGCGTATTCCGTCGAGGCGCCGTCGCATTTACGCAATTCTTGGAATGCAGGATATCCACCCATTCCTCGTGCTGCACTCGGCTAGTTGATTCCCAAATAACTTGAACGTCCGACGTGACCAGAAGCGCAACTTCGACCCTTCGAGGCGCCGCGACGGGTTTCCGCACTCGGTGCAATTCAGCCCGAACCGTGAGCGCAATTATGATGGCAACCGGGAAAACTACGAGCCAAGGGAATCGGTCGCCCCACAGCAGTAACGGGACGATAAAAATCGCGGCAGTCAATGCAATGGTACCGAATCCCGGGGTCGGAGAAGCGGAACGATGGCCGTTTGGTGTAGTGTTCATTTCTTAAAAAGCTCTCTCAGTTCACCCAATGTAGTCAACGCAATACGTATTAGCAAGACGGTCGCCAGACAGATGATTGTCAGTCCATCGCACAGCACAAGGATGGCGAATACACACTCCAAAAGAAGAATAATCCACTGGTAAACGTGGGCCGCTTGGCAGCCTGCGATGAGGAAATGCAGTAGTACGGCGCAGGCCGTCAGCGCCAGGGCAAGCAGGAATTTCTCAAAAATGTCGCGAAATGTCTCGCGGAAGTGCTGGGAGAACAGGGCCATTCGGCTGAATTTTAGGGGATCGTAACTTTACATGCCTCGCCGTCCAAGGTGTGCCAGAGCGAACTCGCCTGCGCACCGCTAAACACCATTCTTGAGCCATCGGGAAAGGTGACAACAACGTCGCCATCGGCGTCCTTTTCAGCGGACGCGATGTGGTCAGGATTTATGATTCGATTTCCTGTTCTGATGAGGCGGGGATTTTCCACATCTGATTATCGCCGCTCAAGGCCTGATTCGGCAATATGTAATTTCCATACGGTCAACCGGCACCAACACCTCTCTACTTCATATGACATATATTGTATGATGTTATAGGGAGTGAGATTGGAGACAAGTTTGGACGGCTCGCTTCCCTGTTTGGATTCAGAGCAAAGAAACGGAACGATCACTTCAAGTTCAAGGAAACCGGGTTGTAGTGAGCCGGATGACAGTGCGGTCACCCGCCAATGTCCGGTGATTCGACGCGCGTTTGCGAAATGTTTGATAGCGCCAGGCGTTACTGGCTGTTCGCAGAGTGAATCGGTTCGTCATGCTCAAAGTGAAATTCTACGAACCTTCATGTGATAAACGGTTTAACGATCTTCTTATGTTACGGACGTTGGTGCACATTTGGCCCCGATTTAGTCTAATGCGGCAGCCAATCCCCGAAATTACTCGTCGGACCCAGCTGCCGATTGAGCAGGCGTGTAGTGTGAAAGGCCAAACTCCTGGTGCGTAATCTGGGCGGCGCGGTCGACGTCCTGGCCGTCTATGACGACGGCGATCTTGATTTCGGAGGTCGAGATGAGCTGGATGTTGATGCCGGCTTTGCCCAGGCAATCGAACAGGCGCGCGGCTACGCCGGAATGAGAACGCATCCCGATCCCGACCACGCTGAGCTTCGCGACCCCGCTTTTCGTGATCAATCCTGCGGCCTGAACTTCCTTTACCACCGGTTCGAGCAGCCTGATCGCAGCGTCGAGATCGTTTTCGGGAATGGTAAAGGAGATGTCCGTCGTTCCGTGCTTGGAGACGCTCTGCACGATCATGTCGACAATGATGTTGCCGCTCGAGATCACGGAAAAAATCCGGCCGGCGATCCCCGCCTCGTCGCGCACGTCGTCGATCGTGACCTTGGCCTGGTTGCGATCGATGCTGATCCCCCGGATGACCACGTCTTCCATGCTCGCGGTCTCCTCTTTCGCGGTCGTGCCGATGTCGTCTTTCATACTAGAGCGCACCTCGAATTCGATGCCGAACTTCTTTGCGAACTCGACGGCGCGCGATTGCATGACCTTCGAGCCTGCCCCCGCCATCTCCAGCAGTTCGTCGTAGGCGACCTCGTCGATCTTCCGGGCGTCGGTCACGATGCGTGGATCGCAGGTAAAGACGCCATCAACGTCGGTGAAGATCTGGCAGGCATCGGCATTGAGTGCGCCAGCCAGCGCAATCGCGGTCAAATCCGAGCCGCCGCGTCCGAGCGTGGTGGTGTCGCCGTCGGCGTTCTGGCCCTGAAAGCCAGCCACGACGACGATGTAATCATCGGCCAGCAGTTCGTGGATCTGTTTCGGAGAAATATTCGCGATCTTGGCGCGGGTATGCGCGCGGTCGGTCAGGATACCGGCTTCGGCCCCGGTCAGAGAGATGGCTTTGCCGCCGAGCGCATTCACGGCCATGGCGGTGAGCGCGATCGCGGCCAGTTCGCCGGTGGCCAGGAGCGCGTCCAGCTCGCGTTCCGCGGGCTGCGGTGAAGTCTCGCGCGCGAGTTTGACCAAGCTATCGGTCACTCCGGCCATCGCGGAGATGACCGCGACGACTTTGCAGCCTTCCTGTTGGGCGGCCAGAAGCCGACGCGCCACATTGCGAATACGTTCCGGCGTTCCCACGGAAGTGCCGCCGTACTTTTGGACGATCAGGCGCATGGCGAGGCCTGGCCAGGATTGAAGCGAAGGTTCACGGAACGGGATGGTGTGCGCTGATGTGCTGTCCCTGTCAACTCGAGAAGCGTTCGGAATGCGTTCAGAAACCAATGGCGCGCAGCACGTCCTGCTCGTTCGGGGCCACCGCGTTCAGTTTCGTGATGCGATTCATCATCACTTCCGGGTCCTTCAATCCATGGCCCGTCACCGTGCAAACGATCCGTGTTCCGTCTGGAATCTGGCTAAAGGAATACGCGGGGCTTCGTTCCGGATCCGCACATTTGAAGAGCCCGGCGATGGGAGCAGCGCTCGCAGGCTCGACGAAAATTCCTTCATGCGTGGCGAGCCATTGTTGCGCGGCGAGGATCTCCTCGTCCGTCACGATGTCGATCGCTCCGTGTGAATCCTGCACGGCCCTCATCGCGATTTCCCAACTCGCCGGGTTTCCGATCCGGATGGCGGACGCGATGGTTTCCGGATCCTTGACCACGCGACCATGAAAAATCGGAGCGGCGCCCGCAGCCTGGAAACCGATCATGGCCGGCTGCTTCGAGCATTTCCCTGCGTCGCGATACGCGCGATAGCCGGCCCAGTAGGCGCTGATATTGCCGGCATTTCCGACCGGGAGAAAATGGAGATCAGGCGCGTCCCCCAGATCGTCCACGATTTCGAACGCGGCGGTGGTTTGTCCGGCGATGCGATCGGGATTGATCGAGTTCACGATCGCGAAATCATCGCGGTTGCCGAGCTTGCGCACGACCAGCAGCGCGTCGTCAAAGTTCCCTTCGATCGCGACGACTTTGGCGCCGTAAGCAAAAGCCTGGAGCAGCTTCCCGCTCGCGATTTTCCCCGCGGGCAAAACGACCGCACACCGGATTCCAGCGCGAGCGGCATATGCGGCGGCCGAGGCTGAAGTATTGCCGGTGGACGCACAAATCACCGCGACCGTTCCTCGTTCCACGGCCTTCGAGACGGCGACCGTCATGCCGCGATCCTTGAATGAGCAGGTCGGATTAAGCCCTTCATATTTCAGATGGACCTCGCAACCGCGGCCGACCCGGGCACTGAGCTTCGGAGAAAAGATCAAGGGCGTGCCGCCTTCGCCTAACGACACGATCGGAGTCGAGTCCGACACCGGGAGAAACTCGCGGTAACGCTCGATCACTCCCCTGCCCCGGTGCGGAGCGGCCTGAACGTTGGGCGAGGTGTTCACTGAAAGAAACAAGTGTCGCAAACGCGGAGCTTTGACAAGCAGGGCGCTCTCCAAACCGCCGCCGTTTTCCTGACCGCGGCTTGAGGAACCGCCGCTGCTTGTTAAGAGAAGTTGAGAGTTGCTGGTTGAGAGTTGAGAGTCCGCCAGAAGAGCCGCCTTCCAATCGCTCAACACTCAACTACCAACTCTCAACTCCAGATTCCAATGCCCGTCCTGAGCAAAGAAGATAAGCTGCGCCTCCTCACCCTTCTCCTCGAGAGCAGGCACGGCGATCTGCGCGAACAGAATTTGAATCGTCAGGGCAAGGGACATTTTCACGTCTCCGGGATGGGACATGAAGGCCTGGCGGCGCTCGGCGTAGCAATGATCGACGGCGATTACGTTTGTCCGTACTACCGTGACCGCGGGCTCGTGCTCAGCCGCGGCGTCGCTTCGCGGGAATTGGCGCTGGATTATTTCGCGAAGCAGAAAGGCCAAAGCCACGGGCGGCAAATGCCGTCGCACTACAGTTATGCGGATCGCGGCATCTGGAGCGTTCCGACGCCCACGGGCTCGCAATTGCTTCCCGCCTGCGGCATCGCCTGGGGCATCCAGCTCGATCATAAGCCGAACGTTGTCGTCACCACCATCGGCGATGCGGCCACGCGTCAGGGCGATTTTTTCGAAGCAGTTTGTTTCGCTAAGGAAAGGAAGCTGCCGGTGCTCTTCGTGGTTGAGGACAACAAGTACGGCATCAGCAGTCCCACTCGGAAAATCAATCCGCGCGCGCTCGATGTCCTTCAGCCTAACGACTGGCAGGAGCTCGATGGCAGCGACGTGCAGCAGATCCACGACGCCGGCGTGAAGGCGTTCGAGTCCATGCGCGCCGGCCACGGGCCCGCTTTTTTTTGGGTCAACATGGAACGGCTCTCGAGCCACACCAGTTCCGACGACCACAAACTTTATCGAAGCGCCGACGAGCTGGCGGAGTGCGAGAAATGCGATCCGTTGCGCGTCTGGAGCGAGCGCTTGATCGCCGACGGCGCGATCACGGCGGAGGAGTACGCGAAGCTCGATCAGGAGATAAAGGAGCGGGTTCGCCGGGAATTTGCCGAGGCCGAACGCTCGGAAGATCCATCCGCCGACTCCCTGCAAGTGCAGGTTAAGGGCAAGCTTCCGCAACTCGACGACGAAGTTCTGCCCGCAGGGAAATACCGCATCGGAGACACGATCAACAAGACGCTCCGGCTTGGACTCGAGAGGAACGCGGACCGCATTATTTTCGGAGAGGACGTGGAGGATCCGAAGGGCGGCGTCTTTCGTCTCACCCAGAAGCTTTCGACGGAATTTCCGAAGCAGGTTTATAACTCGCCCCTGGCCGAATCGACCATCATGGGGGTGGCGTGCGGGCTTGCCTCCTACGGGAAGCGGCCGGTCTTCGAGCTGCAGTTCATCGACTTCATCGGGCCGGGCTGGAACCAGCTTGTGACGAATCTTTCCACATTGCGCTGGCGCTCGTTCGGCACTTGGAAGTGTCCGGTCGTTATTTACGCACCGTATGGCGCGTATCTCCCCGGCGGAAGTCTATGGCACAGCCAGGCGAACGAAGCCGCGCTCGCGCATTTCCCCGGAATTAATGTCGCCATTCCCAGCACGCCCGAGGACGCCGCCGGTCTTCTTTGGACGGCGATGCACTGCGAAGATCCCACCTTCATCCTCATCCCGAAACATCTGCTCTGGGCCGAACACGAATCGGCGACGCCCATTCGCGCCGTTCCGCTTGGGCAGGCCCGGACCCACCAAACGGGCGCGGATGTCACGCTCGTGGCGTGGGGCAACACCATGGAAAAATCGCTCGAAGCGCTCGAGAAGATCGGCACCGAAGCCAGCGTCGAGTTGATCGATCTGCGCTCGATCGTGCCGTGGGATCATCTCGCCATTGAGGAATCGGTCCGGCGGACCGGACGGTTGATCGTCGTGCAGGAGGACACGGAAAATTGCAGCGTCGGTCAAATGATCATCACGCATCTTGCCGCGCAGCCTGACATCTGGAGCGAGCTGGTGAGCCCTCCCATTCTGGTCAGCAAGGGTAACGTGATGATCGGTTACAACCCGATCTATGAGTATGCTGCGTTGCCCGATGTGGAACGCATCGTCGCCGCCGTGAAACAATCGATGAAAATGGAGACGGCGCGCCCTCGCGCGGTTGTGGATGCGGCTGGCGCGAAGGCCCAACGGCCCGAGGGCGGGCCGTCTCCAGTGAAGTCGGCTCCGGTGAAACGCACGGCCGGTTCCAACGCGCAGCAGCAACAGCGCATCACCATCCCGATTATGGGCGAAGGGATTCGGAACGCGAAAGTCGTCACGCTGCTGAAGAAGCCGGGCGACACCATCGCGCTCGACGATCCCCTGTGCGAAGTCGAGACGGACAAGGCCGTCTACCCGATCGAGTCTTCCTTTGCCGGAACGATGGGCGAGTGGAAAACGGCGGTCGGCGATACCGTAGAGATCGGCCAGGACATTGGAACCATTCTCGCCGAAGGAGATTCGTTCGCGGAACAGTTCGAGATCGCAGCGGAAGCTTCACCATCCCAAAATCAGAATGGCGCATCTGTCGCTGCAGGCGTGTCGCCTGCATCTCAGCATCCGACCCGGCTGCCTCTACAACAGCAGGAAAGCCCCGCGATCGAGCCGGCTCTTTCGCCGACGATTGTGCGCCGGCTCGGCCGCGTGGTCCCGGCGAATTTGCAGATCGATGCGCCATGGGACGCGATTCGCAACGCGCGCACCGCCGCCAAAAACGCCGACGGAAAAAATGCGGCGTCGCCCTCCGTTATGATCGCGTGGGCCGTGGTGAAGGCCATGGAGAAACACGCGCCGTTTCGCCGGGTCATCCTGGAAGACGATCGCATCGTGGAGAACGACGAGTTCGATCTCGGCATCGCCGTCTCACTCGATCACGACCGTCTGGCCACGGCGGTAGTAACAAAGGCCAACAAGCGCGAATGGCCGGACTTTGTCGAGCGCTACAATCAGACCGTCGAGGAAACCCGCGCCGGCCGGGTCGATGCCGTGAATGCGCCGATCGTGATCAGCAGCCTCGGCGCTTTCGGTGTGCGCGCGGCCGCTCCCATCGTGGTCCCGCCCTCGGTCGCGACCTTGTTTGTCGGGTCCTCGCACTACGAGACGTCCGGCGACGGGAAGAACGCCGCGGAAGTCATCACCCTCTCGCTCACCTTCGATCATCGCGTGGTGAACGGTGCCGGCGCCGCCAGCTTCGTCCACGAGATCAAGAAGCAGATCGAGAACTTCTCCGTGCCCGTAGCCGTTCGGTAAGAGAACCGGCCTCCGCGCTTGCCCTCGGAGTGCTGCCCCGGGCGATATCTTTATTCTTGAGGCGCGCCCGCGTTTCTCCTATTCAGGATGAAACCCCAGAGCGAAGCGAGCGCTGGCTCCGTTTGTTCCTGGGAAAACGCAGCAACCATCCCCTGCCCCATGCCTAAAAATACACTTACCTCCTCTACTAGCGTAGTCCCTATCGGTCCCAAGGTCTGCAAGCCCTTCCTTCTCCAAGTGATGATCTTTAGTCCGGAAGCCGGCTTCAAGTTCCAGGTCAGTGTGGAACGCGACTGCACGCCGACGGCTGATGCCATTTGGAAAATCGTCTTCGACCTTTCGAAGGTGGTGACCGGCAGCCCGGATGTTCTCCTGGTGCATGTCTCCTATACTTCAGGCACGCCGATGGAACAGAAGGCAGTGCAGACCATGGCCTCGCAGGGCGTCACCCAAGCCCAGGCTAACGTCCTGGTGAACGAGGTCTTCCCGAAGGCCAAGGCCATCGTGGGAAATCAGAATCCTACCGCCGCCCAAAAGAAAGCGATCCACGAGGCCATGTCCCAGGTAGTTAACCTCGATGCCAGCTAGCCTTCCGGAGTTACTCTGGAAGGAACAGGTAGGCTAAAGGCTTACGAGTGAAATCTCCCCCTTGCTTAGCGGCATTTCGGAGAGGTGGCCTCCCGCTGTTCTTCTGCCTTGCCCTCGTCATCCCGTCGCTCGCCTTCGCGCAGGATGCCGCACCGGTTGACCTGAGTTTCGGACCCGAGACGGAGCAAAAGGAGGACGACGTTCGCACGGCGCAGACTAGCGCGAAGAAAAACGGCGTCTTCGATCTTCGCGTCCGCTACGTCAAAGTGGAAGGTCGCTGGACCGACAACCTGGCGTTGCCGCTCCGCCCCGGCGACCTGCTCACGAACCAGAAGCTATCCGCGGCCATGGCCGCACTAAGGGATGCTATTACGTCCGGTTCCAATGCCAGCCTCGGCTTTCATTCCAAAGGCGAAGTCGGAGTGCTCTACCTCGCGGTCAGCTACGATACCTCAACGGGCGATGGTACGGTCGGCGTTATTTTCCGGCCTTACTACCTCCATCTTTCCATGGTGCAGGTCGGCGACAACGTCCTCCCCATTCCCCGCTCTCCTCGGCCCACCATTTTCGCTAACGTCCCGAAGCCCCTTCTCGCGCTCAACCCCATGATCGGACTTTCCTACGATCGCGTGTTTGGCTCCGCTATCTCAGCCAGCTTCGGCGGCGACCTTTTCCACCTCGACCCAGGCAGTAGCTTCGATGCCCGACAGCAGTTCGAGCTGCGAGCCGATGGCGTGAAGTCGCTGGAGGAATCGTTCTATCGCGCGAACGCGAGCCTGCGCTACAGCCATCAGCGCACAAACTCTTCCTTGGAAGAGCTGGCCTTCGCCGCGGACTACGATGGCGTCGATGAGCCGCTGGGGAACAGCGAGCATATCCGCCATGCTGGCGAAGCTGCTTTCGCTCTTAAGTTGAAGGTCGGACCCGCCACCCACCTCTCGATCAGCGCGGGTTATCGACACGCCGACGATAGCTTCGTGGACGGCGATACTTCCTTTGAGACTAACACTACCGCTCACGAGCAAACCGCCCGCCTACTGCTCGATACCATTCCGCCCGCCATTCATGGATTCTTGCGCGCAGCCTTCTGGGAGGAAAGCGGGTGGTTGGACTCGGCCACCTACCAGCGCTTTGTCGGACGGATCGGTTATGCCCGGGAGATCACGATCAGTCCCAACCAGACCATTGGCCTGGAAATCGTGGCCGGCGGTGGCAAGACGTTGGGTAACACCCCGGGCTATTCGCAATTTTTCGGTGGCAACCCGCGCGGGCAATTTCTCTACGACAACCCGAACTTGGCCGCGCTGACGCAAATGCCCTCTGGCCCGATCATCCGCAGCCTGGGCGAGAACGAAGCGCACCTGCCTGGCGGAGCTGGCCTCGCAAATGGCGGCGACGCCTTCTGGCACCTGAACCTCAATGTCACCTTCCCCTTCCGGGCCTGGTCGAGGCCGCTGATCCCGGACGAGCTCACCGACATACCGGACCTGAACGGCAACCCGATGACGATCAAGCAAGTGCTCACCAACCAGATCGATTTCACTGGCCCGAACATGCTGGCCGCGGTCCTTCAGAAACAAGGGCTGAGTGCGGACGAGGCCCTGCGCGAGGCGCGTAAGATACTCAATGAAGTCTCCCCCGCGGCCCGCTTCATCATCAATGACGCTAACCTCTACTCTATCAAGCCGCTCCTGATGGTCGATGCGGCCGGCCTGTCCGGCGCTGGCTCGAGCGAGACCTGGCTGGCCGCGGGCGGCGGCGTCCAACTCACCGTCGTGACCGCGAAGTTCGAAGCCGGCTACATGAGGACCCTTTCCGGCCCGACTTTCGGCCAGAAAGGCAACGCCTTCGTCCGCCTCGTTTTCCAAAACCTCTTCTGACCGCAAGCGGAAAGAAATCTCCCGGGGGAGCCTTGCTATATTCCTCTTTGCGTATATGCTCCTGGCGTTATGAAGCTCAACCATCTCAAAACCGTCCTTCTTGCTCAACCATCCGCCTGCCTGCGATTCATCCTGCCGGACGGCGACCACGTTCCGTCCCATTTCCACATCACGGAGGTTGGGCACGTGACGAAGCGCTTCATCGATTGCGGCGGAAAATTGCACGATCGGACCGATACCTGCCTTCTCCAGACCTACGTCGCCGACGATGTCGATCATAGATTGAATGCGGGCACGTTCGCCAAAATTCTCGATCTCGGCGCGCGAGTCCTCCCACACGATGAACTCGAGGTAGAAGTGGAATACGACTGCTGCGTGGTGGCGCAGTACCCGCTCATGACTGCTATCGCTCGCGGCGAACTGATCGAGCTCCAGTTAGGTGAGAAGCAGACCGCATGTCTCGCGAAAGCGAAATGCGGGATGGATGGCGAAGGGTGTGGGAATGGAGAAAAGGCGGAGGAACCAGCCGAAGCGGGCTGCTGCTGAACGGCCGATGGATCTTCTTCAGATTTACCAATGCTTTTGTGATTCGACGCGGCTGCGCATTCTGCATCTGCTCACGCAGACTCCACTCTGCGTCTGCCATTTCCAGGAAATTCTGGATGAGCCGCAGGTGAAAATTTCCAAGCACCTCGCTTATCTGCGCGAGCGCGGGATGGTTGTGGCCGAGCGCGAACAGAACTGGATGATCTACTCCCTCCCGAAAAAGCGGGACGCCGAGCTCGAGTTGAATTTGCAATGCCTGCAAGACTGCGTCGAGGGCGATCCCATCTTCAAGCGCGACCTGCGGAACCTCGCGAAGGTCTCGGCCCGAAGCGACGCCCCGGCCGGCGCCTTACGGCTGTAGAGGCGGCTGTCCCCAGCCGCATGATCGCGCTATCTCCCGCCCCCACCCCGAAAAAACGCTCGCCTCCGAACGAGAATCTTCATCTACTTCTGTCGCACCCGACCTTATGAAAACCCTTCTCCTTTCCGCCGCACTGCTCTTCCTCGCCTCTTCCAATCTGCAGGCCACCGAAGCCCTCATCTTCGATGGCGGCGGCCACAACCTCTACATCCTGGTCGGGATGACCGACCAGCCGAACATCGCCCAAGTTCGCTATACCGCTCCCGGGGCCAAGGAGTGGGTCAGCGTTCCCCGCGAATCGGTTGAAGTTAAGAAGTTCGACATGAAACAGAAGAGTTTGCAGATGCGCTTTGAGAACAAGAAAAAAGATCCAGCCTTGCCGCCTACCTTTTCCCTCTCGGTCAAAAAGGACAAGGCCGTCCTCACCATCAACGGCAAACAAATCAAAAGCTCATTCGATTGGCTCGACGAATAGCTAGACTCGTCTTATTCCGCCAAGAGAGCTTGTCTGGCAAAAGCGAAACGCCTGGATCGCGCACTCGAACGCAGGAGTTCTCGCTTCGGCGTCCGGACGGATACTTATCTGACGTTAAGTTCGTTCCCCAGCGCACCAATGGCAGATCGGGTGTTGCTGTAGCGGCGGCTGTCACCAGCCGCAGATCGCTCCCAGCGCAATAGGTCACAGATCGGCTGACGTTGTAGCGGCGGCTGTCACGAGCCGCACTGCCTGTCGTGCCGCCATCCATCTACCCGATTTCCCGTTTCAAAACCTCTTTGTAGAAAAAAAGCAGAGCGCTTAGGACCCTGGTTCTGGGTCGAGGCCGCAACCTTGCCGACCCGGAAGAGGTAGGTGAGGAATTGCGTAACCTCTGCCTCGGCCATTATTCCTTCGGGAGTCTTGTCCGTCGTGCCGCCAGCGACAGCTTACGTTGGCGAGCCGGTTCCCCGGCACGAGCGAGCACAGGGCGTTTACTCTTGCGCGATGCGGGCAGTGTAAGCGAACGTTCCACTGGTACGATGATGGCAAGATAACCGAGCAGCCACCAAACGCCTAACCATGCGATGGAGGGAACGGCTGGCAGCCCATTGAAAAGCGAAATTTCAAAGTAGAAAACTGATAGCGACGCGCTCTCCCACCAGCCGTCGCTCATCTTGTTCTCGTTAGACGTATCCGAAATGAACACACATCAGCTTATTCCGATCCTCTTAATTTCCGCTTTCGTTGCATTCTGGGTATGGTCCATCGCACGTAGCCGTCGCTGGGAGAAGTATCAGGGCGAGGCTGCGAATCGCTCGAAGGCTATCCTCGAAGCCGCAGAGCGCGATCGAGGTCGCTTCTCCGAAGTCATGGCTCTCTCCCGCGAGCAGCTCCAGGTAGCCAAGGAGCTTCTAGCTGAGATCAAGGCGTTACGAGAGGATTTACGGCGCAGTGGACCGCCAAACGTGTAACCATGCGATGGAGCGAACTCCGAAAGGCTTCGAAGTCGCTCATCTTGTTGATGAACTCGCCCGACTCGTTCAACCTGCGGTCTTAAAGTCTATGTCAGGGCTTGCCAGTCCGTTCCATTGTCGTTAGGTCCATGCGAGTGCCGATCCGATTGAGACTGCTTTGCGCCGTGGTCGGTGGCGTTATTGGGTTCGGCACGGGCTTCGTGCTCTTCGCCGTCACTCAACCTCCGCGCGGGCCATTCTTTCTCTTCCTGCCCGTCGTGTTTGCCGCCGTCTTTGCGATTGTTGGGTTCATTGCAGCCGAGCGCCTTTTCCCAATTCTCCTCGATCTTCTTCTTGGCTTCCTTTTTGTCGGAGGAGGAGCTTATCTTTGGCATCATTTTGCCAGATGACCACGCGACGATCTAACCATGCGATGGAGCGAACTCCGAACGCATTCGAAGTCGCTAACCTGATATCTCGTTAGGCCTTTATGCTATCCAAGAGCTGTTTCACATGTATCGTCGCGATTGCCGTCGCGATTGACCCAAGTCTTGCGGCCGATCAGACCGAGAAAATACCTCCGATGCACTCAAACGCGGGGAACGTGATTAAGGCAATCGCAGTGTTGAAATGTACGCCGGCCGAGGCGTTCCGCCAGTTCACGGATGCGAAGCTCCTGGGGACCTGGCTTGGAGATCGCGCTGAGGTGGAACCGAAACTCGGAGGGAAGTATGAGATCTTCTGGAAGTCGCCACCTGCTCCCCCGAATCGCGGCACAACTGGGTGTCGCATTACGGTCTTCGTCCCGGAGAAGCTTCTCGGGTTCGATTGGATCGGGCCGACGATGTTCGACGCGCCGATGAATGTGGCCGACCCCGCCACGCACGTTTTGGTCAGTTTCATACCGCGACCGGACGGCACCACCGAAGTTCATCTTATTCACACGGGATGGGGGCATTCGCCGGAGTGGGATAAAGCGCGACTCTGGTTCGAACGCGCGTGGAATGGAGCGTTGACGGGATTAGCGGCCAACTTTAAGGACTAACCCATCGATGGAGCTGCCCGCGAACCGCCGCGCGCTGGATTTCAGGTGACTAAATCCCTCCACCTCCGACCCATGCTAACCTACGGTGGGCGTCGTTGCCCTTGTTCTCGGTAGCAATGAGCTGGTTTAATCGTTTCGCAATCTGCTTGTTGCTCGCCACCTGCCTGCTTGGCGGCTGTCGCAAAAAGGCGGTGTCGTCACCGAAGGAGGAGCCGACACCGACGGCAGCCCCAACGACCACCACCCCGGCCCCCGCCCCGGCAGCGCGACCGACCAAAGATCCGATTGCCGAGGAGATCTACGCGTTTCGACTGCAGGTTCGGCAGGAATACAACACGCGCCTCTTTGATCAGCTCGAGAAGCGCGCGGCCGATCTCCGTCGCGAGAAGGCCAAGTTTAGAAACGGTGCCTGGAAGCTCGTGCAGTTCTACGAATCATTTACTTGTCGTGACGATGAAGCTGAGCGGCGGTGGGTCCAGCACGACGAGATCCACCAAAAATGGATCGCTACCTTTCCGCAGTCGATTACCGCGCGGATCGCTTACGCCGACTTCCTGATGTCGTATGCGTGGCATGCTCGCGGTTCCGGCTTCGCCCAGGAGGTGACGGCGGAGGGTGGACGGTTGTTTAGCGAGCGCGCCGCGCTGGCGCAGAGCACGCTGGAAGCCGCGCGC
Source organism: Verrucomicrobiota bacterium (assembly GCA_041167585.1). GTDB lineage: Bacteria > Verrucomicrobiota > Verrucomicrobiia > Chthoniobacterales > UBA10450 > AV80. Next base: position 113,746 of record JBEEHV010000013.1, on the reverse strand, counting down.
CAGCTGCCGGAGAAGGATCCGTTCTGGTGGACTGTGACGCTGCGGGTGGCCCGGGCGCTGGGCTGGAGCAAACAAGAATTCGACCGAGCTGTGGAGGAGGCGAAAGCCCAGGAGCCGCAGTTCTGGAGCTACGATGTCAGTCGCGCCGAGTCGTTGCTGCCACGATGGTACGGCAGGCCAGGTGATTGGGAAGAATACGCGGAACAAGCCGCCGCGCGTCGGGATGGACTCGGCGCGGAAGTATACGCGCGCATCGTCGCGTCGCTGCGGGGCTACTACGATAATATCTTCCATGAGACAAAGGCATCATGGCCCACGACGCGCGACGGCCTGGCGCAAATCCGAAAGCGATGTCCGGAGTCGCTCGATACTATCAGTGAAACGGCTTTGTTAGCTGTATTGGCCGAGGATCGGGCAGTCGCGAAGTCGATGTTCGATCAACTCGGCGACAAATACCTCGAAAACGTGTGGCGGACGCCGGAGTACTTTCTCCGTTGTCGCCAATGGGCCGAGACTCCCGAGTAAGCGCCGACTGCGGCAAGACAAAGTGACCAGAGCGTGCCGCGCCCAATTCGCAAAGTTGGTTTTTTCGATAGAAAGAACTTGTGCCTCGAGTTGCGAATCCCGTATCCAAAGACGTGCCCCGTCGAGCCGTTCTGATTTTCGCCCACGCCGAGGCGATCGATCTGGCCAGACGCGCTTTTCCAGCGAAAGCCAGCCGCCTCCTTCAACTTCCGATCGTCGACTCGCTTCCTTTCGAGGTCGACGTTCACCTCTTCACCGCTGGCCGCGTTTCCGCTTCGCCCGCCCATTCCCGCCTGCATCAACAAATCGGGCGCACATTCGCCGAACGCCTGGAGAATGCGGTCGAGAAAATCCATGAGCTCGGGTACGAAGAAATTGTCACCATCGGCCGCGATTGCCCCAGTCTTTCTGCGCGCGACATCGAGCGGGCTTTTGCGGAACTCGCGTGCCGGCGTCTTGTCCTGGGGCCGGACCATCGCGGTGGCTGTTACCTGATCGCGTTTCGCTCGCGCGATCGCGCGCTGCTGCGGGGCGTGCGATGGCAGCAGAACACCGATTGCGCCGAGCTGCGCCGCCGCTGCCATCCCGCAGAAGTTTGTCTGCTGCCGCTTAAGCACGACCTCGATTCCTGGGCTGACCTCCGGCTCTTTGCGCGCCAGGGCGATCCCCTCGCCCAGCTCGCGGCCTCCCTGCTTCGATTCACCGGCGGAGGTGACCACGCCGTCCTCAGGCTCTTCGATTTCGCCCAACAGCGAATTCGCATTCGCCAGCAAATACCGCCTCCGGCATTTGCGCTTTAAGTTCGGCCTTGTGGCGAGCGTTGCGCTCGCCTGGTCGAATCTGCCCCTCCGGTCGTGCTCCGGCTTTTAAGCACGTTACCCATTCACCACTCATCCCATATTCATGCTCAACCAAACAAAGTCCTTAAATGAGAGACGTTCCCGCGGCGGCCGGTGGGGAACCATCACCCTAACTCTGGCGGCCTTTGCCTTTACCCCTCTCATCCCGAGCAGTGCCGCCGCTCAATCGGAATCAGAGCGCCTTGCGAAACTGGAGAAAGCGGTCGAATTGCTGCAGCAGCGCAACGCGGAACTGGAACGCGAAGTCAGCACCTTGAAGAGGCAGAAATCTTCCGCTGCAACAACCCTCCGCCCCGACCAAAGATCGAAGTTCGTTCCCGACACCAAATCGTATGTCGAAAAGAGCGAAACGACCGAAGAGAAGAAACCGGTCTACGTCGTGCCGGGAGCATCGGAAATAAAACTGGTGCTCGGAGGCTTTCTCCAAACCCAGTATGAGGGCGGCGATGTTTTCGCGTTCGAAGGACGCTTCGGCTCCGGCGCGCTGGACGATCGCTTCCGGATCCGGCGCGCCCGGATCAGTATTACCGGGGACTTTGTCGACCAATTCGATTTCAAGCTCGAAGGCGAATACGCACAGAGCGATCTCGGCCTGACCGTGCGTGATGCGACGGGCAAGACGCTCGCCTCGAATAGCACCCGGACCGGGTTCGGAGGACTCGACCTTTGGGCTAACTGGCATCGCTTCCCGGAATTCCAGATCAAGGTGGGCCAGTACAAAGCCCCCTTCGGTCTCGAGCAGCTATCACCGGATCCAAAGCTCTTCACGCTGGAGCGGAGTGAGGTCACAAGTGCCCTGACGCCCGAACGCCAGGTGGGCGTCCAGGTTTGGGGCAAGCCATTGGCGACCATTCTCCCCGAACAGAAAGATTTGCTGACTTATTACGCCGGCATTTTCAATGGCAACGGGCGGAACATTTCCGTAAACGACAATGACGAGTACATGTACGTCGGCCGTCTTGAAGTGCAGGCGCTGAAAGCCAAAATCTTCAATCAGGACGCCACGGTCAGGTTTGGCGCGAATGGGTTGACGAGCCGCGACGCCGCCGGCACCGTCCTTTCTCCCGCGGGAACTTTGAGAGTGAACAGCGATGGTTCGCTCAGTTCCTTTACCGCACCGAGCGCTGCGGAAAGGGAAGGTTACGGCTTCGATGCTTCATTCCATTTCGGGCCCCTCGACGTCATCGCCGAGTACCTGAGCGAGAGTTATGAAGGCCGCACCGTCAACGGCGTCCCGCCTACCTTCCAGGATTTCCGCGCGGAAGGATACTACGTGCAAGGGAGCTACTTTATCATCCCGAAAAAGCTCCAGCTCTTTACTAAATACGAAAGCTTTAACCCGGGCCAGGTGGCCGATGACAACCTCATGTCGATCACTGGTGGATTGAACTACTACATTCATGGCGACGATCTCAAGCTCATGGCCCACTACATTCACACCTGGTCCAATTTCCGCGAGAGCCGTCCCGCCTTAGGGAGCGACGAATTTGATGAATTCATCCTGCGTCTGCAGGTGATGTACTAGCGTATAACTGGAATGCCAAAACTATGAGCACGATCAACACTGAATCAGAAGTCCGGAAACGTTATGCCGCGGGCGCCGGGGCCGCAGAAGCGAAACTCTGTTGCCCGGTCGATTACAACACGGAGTATCTCAAGGTCATTCCGCAGGAAGTAATCGAGCGCGATTACGGTTGTGGCGACCCGAGCAAGTATCTCCGGGAAGGCGAGACGGTGCTCGATCTGGGCAGTGGCACGGGCAAGATCTGTTTCATCGCGGCGCAGGTGGTGGGCCCAACCGGGAAGGTCATCGGCGTCGATATGACGGACGAAATGCTGGCCGTCGCGCGGGCGAACGCGCCGATCGTCGCGGAACGAATTGGTTATGCGAATGTGGAATTCCGCAAAGGCCGGATCCAGGATTTGGCGCTCAATGTGGATTTGCTCGACGCCGAATTGAAGCGGCGGCCGATCAGTGACGCGGCGTCGTTTCTCGCGGCGGACGAGCTGGCCCAGGAGCTGCGGGTCAAGAGTCCGCTGGTGGCGAACGAGTCAATCGACGTAGTGGTATCGAACTGCGTTCTCAATCTGGTCGAAGCGCACGCGAAACGGCAGCTCTTCGAGGAAATTTTCCGCGTGCTCAAGATCGGTGGCCGGGCGGTTATCTCCGACATTGTCAGTGATGAGGCGGTGCCAGAACATTTGCAGAACGACCCAGAGCTTTGGAGCGGCTGCATTTCCGGCGCGCTGACCGAAGAAGGATTTCTGACCGCTTTCACCGAGGCCGGTTTCTACGGCGTGCAAATCCTCAAGCGCGACGAAGAGCCCTGGCAAACGGTGGAAGGAATCGAGTTCCGATCCGTTACGCTCGAAGCGTTCAAGGGAAAACAGGGACCATGCGTGGAGCGCAATCAGGCGGTCATCTACAAAGGACCGTTCAAGGAAGTGCTCGACGATGACAACCACCGGATGGAACGGGGCAAGCGCTACGCTGTTTGCGATAAGACCTACAACATCTATCGCAAGGCCCCCTACTCCGCGTCGTTCGAATTCGTCGAACCGCTGACACCTATCGGCTTGGAGGACGCCAGCCCGTTCGATTGCTCACGCACCTCTTTGCGGCATCCGAAGGAGACCAAGGGGCAGGATTACAACGTCACTACCGGCGCCTCGCAATGCTGCGATGGCGGAGCGTGCTGTTAATAGAACAAACCCGTGATCTTCGTCCTTCTTCTTCTGGCTGCGGCGGGCCTCGCCTTTTCGAATGGAGCGAACGATAATTTCAAAGGTGTCGCCACCATTTACGGCAGCGGAACCGCCGGTTACAAAGTCTCCATAATCTGGGCCACCATCACGACTGCCGCTGGTTCCGTGGCCTCCATTTTTCTGGCTCAGGCGCTGCTCAAAAAGTTTTCCGGCCGCGGGTTAATTGCTGACGCCTTCACCGGCTCGGAGTATTTCCTCCTGGCGGTCGCACTCGGCGCGGGTCTCACTGTTATCCTGGCGACGCGCCTCGGCTTTCCCATTTCCACGACCCACGGCATCCTGGGTTCGATGATCGGCTGCGGGATGGCGGCGGTGGGATTCGGTGGAGTAAATTTCAGCGCGCTCGGGAAAGGGTTTGTTACACCGCTTTTGCTCAGCCCGGTTCTTGCCGTCGGCGTGGGCGCGATCCTCTACGGTATTTTTCACGCCATCCGACACACCCTGCAGATTCCGAAGGAATGGTGCGTTTGCGTCGGTGAACGCCAGGAGGTCGTGGCGATGCCCCATGGTGAATCCGCCTTGGCGATGCGCTCGATCCCAATGCCAGAACTCGTTCTGGCGGGAGGAGAAACTCTGAGCAGTTGCAACGAGCGTTATGCCGGCAACATCGCGGGAATTGACTCCCAGCGAGTGGTCGATATCGGGCATTTCCTCAGCGCTGGCATTGTCTCGTTCGCCCGGGGTTTGAACGATACTCCAAAGATCGCGGCGCTCCTTCTTCTCGTAAAATGGCTCACGCCGGTCAGCGACATTGTTATCGTAACGATGGCGATGGCCGTGGGTGGCTTGCTTGGGGCGCGGCGCGTCGCCGAAACCATGAGTCACAAGATTACCTCCATGAATCCCGGTCAGGGTTTTACCTCCAACCTCACTACCGGTCTTCTCGTGATTCTCGCCAGCACCTACGGCTTGCCGGTTTCCATGACTCACGTTTCTGTGGGCTCGCTTTTCGGCATAGGTCTTCTTACGGGCCGGGCTAACATCCAAACCGTGATGGGCATCGTTCTTTCCTGGGTGATTACTCTACCCTGTGCGGCGGCGATTGGCGGCCTGGCCTACTACATTATTCGGCTGGTTCATCCAGTGTAACAGCGATGAACAAGCGCATGCTCTTCGTTTGTATTCATAACAGCGCGCGTAGCCAGATGGCCGAAGCCTTCATGAATCAACTTGGCGAAGGCCGTTTCGAGGCGGAGAGCGCAGGGATCGAGCCGGGCCGGATGAATCCCATCGTGGTCGAGGCGATGCAGGAGCTTGGAATCGACCTCGCCGGGCGCGCGACGAAATCCGTCGACTCCATGATTGCGCGCGGTCCTTACTTCGACTACGTCGTCACCGTCTGCGACGAAACGAGCGCCGAACGTTGCCCGATTTTTCCTGGCCCAGCCACCCGCCTTCACTGGCCTTTCGCCGATCCGTCTGGCTTCCAGGGTTCCCGCGAGGAAAAGCTCGCTCGCACGCGCATCGTCCGCGATGAGATCAAACGCAAAGTCGAAGACTGGACCGCCCTATAACAGGATGAATCGTTTCGCGCAAAAACTAGCCGAGCATTCGCTCCCGCTTCGCCATACGAGAACTGAGGTCCTCCAGATCAATGTGGGCAAGCTGTGTAACCTGACTTGTGTTCACTGCCACGTGAACGCCGGCCCCAAACGCAAGGAGATCATGACCCGCGCCACCATCGATCGACTGGTCGACTGGCTGGCCAAGACTGATATCCCGACCGTAGACCTGACCGGCGGTGCCCCGGAGATGATTCCGGATTTCCGTTACCTCGTCGAAAGGTTAAAGGCGCTGACTCCGCCGCGTCATATTATAGATCGCTGCAACCTGACCATCCTGCTGGAGCCGGGCTACGAGGGTTATGCAGACTTCCTTGCCCGGCATCAAATCGAAATCATCGCCTCGATGCCGTGCTATTCGCCGGAAAACGTAAACGCGCAGCGCGGGAACGGCGTCTTCGATGGGAGCATCAAAGCTTTGCAGCTCTTAAACTCGTTAGGTTACGGCACCGATCCCGCTTTGCCCTTGCATCTGGTCTACAATCCCAACGGTGCCTTCCTGCCCGGGCCCCAGGCTGAACTGGAATCCGACTACAAGCGTGAGTTAAAGGAACATTTCGGCATCACCTTCAATAAGCTCTATACCATAACGAACCTGCCCGTTTCCCGTTTTGCCTCCTACCTCAAGAATAACAACATGCTGGGCGATTACATGGCATTGCTCAACGACGCCTTTAATCCTGGAACGGTGAATGGCCTCATGTGTCGCAACACGATTAACGTGAGCTGGCAGGGCGAAGTATTCGATTGTGACTTCAATCAAATGCTCAAGATGCAATGGCGCGACGGGGAGCTCGGTCTGCATTTATGGGACATCGACCCCGCTCAGGTGGAGAACCGTGAGATCCTCACGGCCGACCACTGCTTCGGCTGTACTGCAGGCGCAGGATCGAGTTGCGGCGGCGCGTTATTGTAGCCGGATCGCTGGTCCCGGTCGTTGCCTACAACAGGTTCTTCGGCGCGCGCTTGCGCCAGGCGATTTCCAAAACCCGTCGCAAGGTCGCCCGATCAACCGCGTCTAGTCTAACTGCTGTGCTTCCGCGTTTTCCCCAGGCGCCCTTGGCTGGGGAAAAAGCTTTGGCGTGGGTCCGAGCAAATAACTCCTGCTCCTCCGGTGGCAGGATAACCATGCCATGGTCGTGGTCCGGATAACCAAGGGTCGCAAAGATTTTTCCACCTACCCGGAAATCCGGGTGATCCATGTGTTCGCTTTCGCTTGTTTCGGGCAGGTCAAGGGCAAGACGGCGAAAGTCGGCAGCGGTCATAACCAGGCGCTCGCATTGGAGTAGGACATGATGGTAACGCTCTTACCACGATAGCTCGTTTGTTCCAACTCACGCCAACCCAGGTCGGAATAGAAGGAGGTGCTGTTCACGGTGTAAAGATAAAGCCTGGGAACACCTAGTTTCAGGCCCTCTTCCAGGATCCTGTGCACCAAGGCCGCGCCTATTCCCTGTCTGCGGCGTTGGGGCGCAACGAAGACGCCGGCCAGCCATGGAGTTAACTCCATTCGCGTATTCATGTCGTGTTCGATCAGGCTGGCGGATCCGAGCAGCTCATCCTCGGAAACCGCCACGACTGTAAGTGGAATCTGACTACGCCCGCACCAACCGCGTAGCCGCGCGGCTCTTCCTTCCACTACTTCACCCGGTCTGAGCGCGCCCCACTCCTGGTGCTGCCATTCGGCTAGAGTTGGGATAAACTCAGGTCGATCGGCGAGATACTCAATCGTCATCCGGCTAGCGCATCGCCTTTGGCCACTCCCGAGCCAGGGAAGCGTCATAGTCTCCATGGTCGATTTGCTTCACCAGGGTCGTAAAGGGTTCCTGTTGCACGATACACCCGCGCATGGTTTGGACGGTAACGTCGCGCTGGCCATACTTGGCCAGGACGCGCTGGTAAGCTTCGCGGTCGCGGGCTCGCAAGCCGAGTAAGGCGTAGAGCTGCCCCGGCGCCGACGCGTCTGGCAGAAGGTGTTCCAGTCGCGCTACCACATCTGGTTGCTGGAGTAACTCTCGAAGCGCTCGTTCGCCTGGCGACATCGAACCGACAACGCCGACCCCGCCAAGGGCGAAAGCACTTATTTTCCGAAGAGTGGACTCCGAATCTGAGGCAATAGCCCCATCGACTGTCCCGGGCAGAGAGAGTATCGCAACTGCGGCGCAGGCAAGGAGCCAGGTAGTTCTCATACGTTTCCGTTCAGCGGTTTACTTTTCGGCCTGAAGAATAACCACTGGCCGAAGGGAGAACGAGAAGTTTTTCCACGTTCATGGAAATCGAAAGCATCATGCTTCCCTTTTGCGCCGAACCCCCTACTCTCGCCCCACATGAAATCCTTGGTCGCCGTCCTGTCATTAGTTCTCGCCATGTTTCTGGGCCTTTGCCCACCTATGCACGCGCAGGAAACTCCCCCCGCTCCCACCATCTCCAGCTCGGCTCCTTCCATCCCTCCCAACGCCGATCCAGCCATGGCCACCCGCGCCTGGCTTGATACCGTTCCAGCCGACAAGCGGGCCCGCTCCGACGCTTATTTCGAGGGCGGCTACTGGTTGCTGCTCTGGAATTTTCTCCTCAGCGCCGCGATCTCGGTTCTCCTGCTGACCACACGCATCTCCGCCCGCCTGCGCGATTTCGCCGACAAGATTGCCGGAAAAACGGTGAGTATTTTTCCGACCGGCCGCTTTTGCAGAATCATCGAATGGCTCTTCCTCAATGCGCTGCGGGTGCTGCTTTACGCGATCCCGTTGTTATTACTGGTCAACGTTCTCGGGTTTCCTCTGCACGTCTACGAGCATTTCTTCCGCGAGCACGCCTACGGCATGGCGACCCAGAATTTCGGCCAATGGTTCTCAGAACAACTCGTCGCGCTCGCAGTCGGACTAATTGTCAGCAGCATCGCGCTCGTCGCCCTCTACTTCGTCTTTCGTCACGCACCGCGGGCCTGGTGGATCTGGGGAACGGCAACGGCGGTCGTCCTCGTGATGGGCCTCACGCTGTTGTTTCCCATCTACGTCGAACCGCTCTTCAATAAATATACCGAACTGACCGACCCAAAAATCAAGGATCCCATTCTGGCCATGGCTCGGGCAAACCAAATCCCGGTCACGAAGGTTTACGAAGTGGACGCGTCGCGGCAAACCAAGCGCGTGAGTGCGAACGTCGCCGGTTTTCTCGGCACGACGCGCATCGCGCTCAACGACAATTTGCTCAAGCAATGCACTCTGCCTGAAATCCGCGAGGTAATGGCCCACGAGATGGGACACTATGTTCTTAATCACGGGTTCAAGCTCGTTCTCTACTCCGGCGTCTCCTTCCTGTTCGCTTTCGGTTTAGCGCGCGTTCTCTTCGATGCTGCGGCGCGCCGCTGGGGCAACCGCTGGGGCGTTCGTGGCATCGCCGATCCGGCCGGTCTGCCCTTGTTGTCTTTTATCCTGACCACTATCTTTTTCCTTCTCACCCCCGTGAGCAATAGCGCGGTGCGCGTGACGGAACGGGAAGCGGACGCATTCAGCATCAACACCGCGAGGGAACCCGAGGGGATGGCGAAAGTAGCGCTGAAATTAGGCGAGTATCGAAAACTCGACCCGTCTCCGATGGAGGAGATCATCTTCTTCGATCATCCGAGCGGACGTGCTCGCATTCGGATGGCGATGGATTGGAAGGCTGCGCATCTGCCGGCTGGCGGGGCGGAATAGCAGCGACGCGATTACTTAAAGGACGTTGCGCTCGCGAGCGAAGCGTCTTATTCGTCTCCCCTATGAAACGCCTTTTGCTGCTTTTTCTTCTCGCCCCCGTCTTCGCGAATCTGCCATCGGTCGCGGCGGAGGCCGAACACTTCGTTTACCCAAAAGCGACGAAGGGCACCACGGTGGACACCTATTTCGGAACCAAAGTGGCCGATCCCTATCGAGAGCTCGAAAACGCCGACACGAAAGCCTCCAAAGAATGGATCGACGCGGAGAACAAGCTGACCTTCGACTATTTGGCCGCGATTCCTGAACGCAAGCGCATCAATGAAAAGTTAACCGCGCTCTGGAACTACGAAAAATACACGGTGCCTTTCTTCGAAGGTGGTCGCTATTTCTTTACCAAGAACACCGGCCTGCAAAACCAGAGCGTGCTTTATACCGGGCCGACATTGCCCGGTGAAGTAAAGCCGCTGCTCGATCCCAATACCTTGTCCAAGGACGGGACCGTCGCCTTATCCGGTTATGAGGTCAGTGAGGACGGCAAACTGCTCGCTTACGGGCTCGCTGTCGCTGGCTCCGACTGGCAGCAATGGAAGGTCCGCGACATAACGACGGGCAAGGACCTCAGCGACGATGTCCAATGGGTCAAATTTTCCGGGGCTTCCTGGAAGAAAGATGGCAGCGGGTTTTTCTACAGTCGCTACGATGCGCCGGCCTCCGCCGATCAACTTAAAAAGGTTAACTACTTCCAGAAGGTTTATTACCACAAGCTGGGCACACCCCAATCGCGGGATGAACTAATCTACGAACGCAGGGATCACAAAGACTGGTACTTCGACAGCCAGGTAACCGAAGACGGGAGGATCCTGGCCATCACCGTTTCGCAGGGCACCGATCCAAAGAACCTGTTCTTCTACAAGAACCTCCAGTTACCCAACGCACCGGTCGTTGAGTTACTCAACAAGCAGGACGCCTCTTATGAATTTATCGGTTACGAAGGTAACGCGGTCTGGTTCAAGACAGACCTGGGCGCGCCCCGGGGTCGGATTGTTTCGGTCGATGCCCAGAAGCCAGGCGTCATCACCACCATTGTTCCAGAGGCGGCCGAAAAGCTGGAAAAGGTTAGCCTGGTCGGAGATCGCTTTATCGCGAGTTATCTCAAGGACGCCCATTCCGTCGTGCGTCTCTTCGAGATTTCAGGTAAGCCCGCAGGGGAGATTCCGCTGCCGGGATTGGGAACCGCCGGTGGCTTTACCGGGCGGCGCAAGGACACGGAGACGTTCTACTCTTATGTGAGCTTCACCCAACCGCCGGCGATCTATCGCTATGACCTCAAGACAGGTCAAAGGAGTGTCCTGTTTCAACCAAAGGTCGACTTCACTTCTGACAACTTCATTACCGAGCAGGTGTTCTATTCGAGCAAGGATGGAACCAAAGTGCCGATGTTCCTTACCTATAAGAAGGGGCTGCAGAAGGATGGAAACAATCCGACCGTCCTTTACGGCTACGGCGGCTTCGATATTTCAGTTACGCCGGCTTTTTCTCCCGCGGTCGCGACCTGGCTGGAGATGGGCGGTATCTACGCGGTGGCGAATCTGCGTGGCGGCGGTGAGTACGGCGAAGAGTGGCATCTTGCAGGGACCAAGCTTCGCAAGCAAAACGTCTTCGACGACTTCATCGCTGCTGGGGAATGGCTGATCGCGAATAAGTACACCTCCACGCCCAAGCTCGCCATCAAAGGCGGAAGTAACGGAGGCTTGCTCGTAGGCGCGACGATGACGCAGCGTCCCGAGTTATGGGGCGCTGCCCTGCCGGCCGTCGGCGTAATGGACATGCTCCGATTTCAGAAGTTCACGGTCGGTTGGGGTTGGATCCCCGATTATGGGTCCTCGGAAAAGGCCGATGAATTCGCGGCTCTTTATAAGTATTCGCCCCTGCATAACATCAAACCGGGCACTAAGTATCCGCCCACTTTGATCACCACGGCAGATCATGACGACCGCGTTTTCCCTGGCCATAGCTTCAAGTTCGCCGCCACTTTGCAAGCGGCCCAGGCAGGACCGGCGCCGGTTCTGATTCGGATCGAAACACGAGCCGGCCACGGCGCCGGTAAGCCAACTTCCAAAGTCATTGAAGAGGTCACGGACCAGTGGGCGTTCCTGGTCAGGAACCTTCAGATGAAGCTTCCATTCTAGCGGATTGGCTGCTTTAGCTGCTCATCAGGGATTTGGCTTCTGGCACGAGCTTTCCTGGAGACGCCAGCTAAGTCTTGATTATGACAAGCTATCTCGTAACCCAAAAAGGTGTCATCCTGAGCGAATGGGAAGGATCTCTGACTATTACTTCGCTCCATACCGGACGAAACTGGAAATGATCAGAGATGGAAAGCCCGGCCTCGCGCGCTCCGCGCGCTGCGTTACGGCTTCGCTTCGCTCAGAATGACGGTGCTATTTATGAGATGGCTTCGACACACAGGTGCCGAGAGCTCTTACCTGCTGGTTAAATCGTAAGCTTCGACCAACCCGATCCCGGTCGTGTTGTTTTCACGGAGCCGTGGGCAGTGCCACATGGGAGCTTCCCTGGAGATACGCGATCGCGGCCGCCGTGCGCGTTTCCACCCCGAGCTTCGGGAAGATGTGCTGCAAATGCTTCTTCACCGTTAGCTCGGTGCAACCGATGATGCGGCCGATATCCCCGTTAGCCTTTCCTTCTGCTACCCAATGCAGCACCTCATGCTCACGCACGGTGAGTGTGTCGAGGCGGGGAAACTGGGGGCTGGCCACATCCATTCGCGAAGGGGCTTTACCAATCAATACGATTTCTGGCGGGGGAAGTTTGAAGAAAAAAGGGCCGCGGAAGTTTTTTTTTCGCTCCCGCAGCCCCATTTCGCTCAGAACAGCGAGCCCTGCATGCAGGGTCAGACTTAGAGCGCCATCTTGCTTACGGGCTCACTCCAGTCACTCTGGCCGGTGCTGCCACCGAGGCCACAGAGCTGCATCACGTAGGTCGTGCCCGCCTTCAATCCGTCGAACAGGATCGACCGCGAGTTCTTGAACGTGAGGACCGGACCCCAGTCGCCATCCATCGTTTTGCAGCGCCCCAGGACCGCTTTGCGGTTCGGGTCGCCCTTCACCCGCAGCTTGATCTCGCCCGTCTGCCCGTACTCGGCGCGGGTCACTTCCGGCGCATTGAGCACGGTTTGCGCGCGGTTGGTGCTGACCGCTTCGTAGCCGGAGCTAAGCAGGACGGTCAGGTCTTCGTCGCAATTGATGTCGACGTAGCTGGCATCCTTGTTTAGCGCGGTGACGAGCGCGGCGCGGGCCGCGTCCTTCTGCGCCGTGGCGAGGGTTCCACCTTCCGCCGCCGCGATGATCGCGTCGTCGAAGGTCTTCTTTAGGGTCGCGAGGGCCGTCGGTTTTACCGGCGGATCCGCGAGGTCTGCATTTCCCGTGAGGCCGACGATGACACCGCCTGTGAAGGCGCTGACATCGAGGTCAGGGAATCGGCCGTAAGAACGGCTCGTTCTAATAAGAGGCATATTGCTCCTTTGTTTTTTAGTTACTTGGCGGAACACCCGGCCGAACTTCGACCAGCACGCCCGCTGTTGGGGGAATGGGATTGAGCAACGCAGATGCCGTACTACCTAACGAAAGTGCCCTATACCACTAAAGTAGTATGTCCTCTCTAACCTCCGACGTCTGACCTGCGACCTCTGTCCTCCGATCTCCGGTCGGATCGTTGGTCGACCTCGCCTGATGCTCGGCGGTGCAGGCCCGCACAGCGAAGTAGAAAGGAGAAAGGCTTAAGTAGGAAACAGGGTCCATCGCTGATTCAACCGCGACTGACCATTATCAGGTTGGCTCCTCCTTGGAACAGGCGAGTTCGCGTAACGATCAGGTTGGTTCGTCCCGGAAAAGCCCGGACCGCTCCCTCATCAGGTCAGATCGCGAAAGAATCAGGCCGGATCCTCGACGAATCGGGTTAAATGGCCCGGGCCGCAAACAAGCAAATCCCCGCACCCACTGGAGGGACGACCGCCGTGTCGTCCAGCAAATCTCCACGGCCTCCCGCCGTCGACGCGCCTTTGCGCGATCCCGCTGAATCAGCGCACTTCGCGATTTTTTTCTGGCCGTGCGCCGACTGCGCACTTTATAACGGCATTGTTCTGGGGGGAACACGCGATTGGGTGCCGATTTCTCCTGATTTCGGCGCCCAGTCGCAATTCCTCCGGTGCGTTTCCCAGCCATGAAAAGCTTCCTCCCGAGAAAATTGCCGCGCCGCGGGTTCGTCGCGCTCTTCGCTGACCATGGCGCGCGCTAGATTGAACAATTCCAAGAATTCCACCGCCAACCTCGGCTTCGAAGCGAAGCTCTGGCTCGCCGCGGACAAGCTGCGCTCCAATATGGACGCGGCGGAATACAAGCACGTCGTCCTCGGCCTCATCTTCCTCAAGTACATCTCCGACGCCTTCGAAGAACACCACGCCACATTGCTCGCCGGGAAGGGCGAATATGCCGGCGCGGATCCGGAAGACCCGGACGAATACAAAGCGCTCAACGTCTTCTGGGTTCCACCCGCCGCCAGGTGGACGTATCTGCAGAACAGCGCCAAGCAGCCCGAGATCGGCAAAATCGTCGACGACGCGATGGTCGCGATCGAGCGCGATAACCCGCGCCTGAAAGGCGTCCTCCCGAAAGAATACGCCCGCCCCGCACTCGATAAACATCGGTTAGGCGAACTCATCGACCTCATCGGCACCATCGGCATGGGCGACAAAGCCAGCCGCTCCAAAGACATCCTTGGCCGGGTCTACGAATATTTTCTCGGCCAGTTCGCCAGCGCCGAAGGCAAGAAAGGCGGCCAGTTTTACACCCCGCAGAGTGTCGTCCGCCTCCTCGTCGAGATGCTCGCCCCCTACAAAGGCCGCATCTACGATCCCTGCTGCGGCTCCGGCGGAATGTTCGTGCAATCGGAAAAATTCGTCGAAGCCCACGGCGGCAAGCTCGGAGACATCAGCATCTACGGTCAGGAGAGCAACTCCACCACCCGCCGCCTCGCCGTCATGAACCTCGCCCTGCGCGGCATCGAGGCCGACTTCGGCCCCGAGCACGCCGACACCTTCCGGCGCGACCTCCATCCCGACCTCCGCGCCGACTACGTCCTCGCCAACCCGCCCTTCAACGACTCTGACTGGTTCCGCAAAGACGACGACGTGCGCTGGCAGTATGGCGTCCCGCCCCGGGGCAACGCCAACTTCGCCTGGGTTCAGCACTTCATCCACCACCTCGCGCCCCACGGCATGGCCGGCTTCGTCCTCGCCAATGGCAGCATGTCCTCCAACCAGTCCGGCGAAGGGACAATCAGGCAAGCCCTCATCGAGGCCGACCTCGTCGACTGCATGGTCGCCCTCCCCGGCCAGCTGTTTTACAGCACGCAGATTCCCGTCTGTCTTTGGTTCTTGGCGAAAGACAAATCTGGAGGGACGAATTCCACCTCGTCCGGTTTGAAACGTCGCAATCGCAAAGGCGAAACTCTCTTCATCGATGCGCGCAAAATGGGAACGCTTATCGACCGAGTCCACCGTGAGCTCACCGAAACCGATCACGCCAAGGTCGTGAACACCTATCACGCCTGGCGTGGTGACTCTTCGCCTAACAACAAAAACCCGTTAGGGAATAACTCGACAACCGCGTATGCGGATGTCGCAGGCTTTTGTAAATCAGCGACGACAACAGAAATCGCGACGCACGGCTATGTGCTAACGCCCGGCCGCTACGTCGGCGCCGAGGAAGTCGAAGACGACGACGACCCCTTCGAGGAAAAGATGCCGCGCCTCGTCGCAGAACTGCACATACAGTTCGCCGGGTCCGCGAAGCTGGAGCATGCCATCAAAGCAAACCTGAGAGGACTGGGTTATGGCAACTGAATGGAGAACAGTCCGATTGGGCGACATCTGCCGCACCATCTATCGATATCCTTCTTTCTACGGGATGGAGAAACATTCAACCGGCGTTCCCGTCATACGCGGCGAGCACCTCCTGGATTCCGGTCGCATCTCAACCGACTGGAAACACTACTGGTTCGTCTCGAAGGAGTACGCGGCTCAGTTTCCGAAGACGAAGTTGGAAGAACACGACATCGTAATGTCGGTCCGCGGAACCGTTGGGCAATTTGCTCAAGTTGGTTCAGCTCATGTCGGTGCTCAGATTTCTCCAAACACGATTCGGATTTCACCCGATCCACGAAAGGTTGACCCGCAATTCTTGTATCACGCGTTTCGAGCACACGCTTTCGGGCACTTTCTCCAAGGAACCGTTGCGACCTCCGCCGTTCCCGGCCTCAGAGCAGGCGATATCAAGGAAGCGCCGCTGAATCTCCCGCCCCTCGCCGAGCAAAAAGCCATCGCGGCGGTGCTTGGGGCGCTGGACGACAAGATCGAGTTGAACCGGCGCATGAACGCGACGCTGGAGGCGATGGCGCGCGCGCTCTTCCAGAGCTGGTTCGTGGATTTCGATCCCGTCCGCGCCAAACTCGACGGCCGCCAGCCGCATGGCGTCGATCCCGCAACCGCCGGGCTTTTCCCTAACGAGTTTGAAGATTCAGAACTCGGTCACATTCCGAATGGGTGGCATGTAAAGACGGTCGGAGATGTTGGGAAAGTTATTTGTGGTAAGACGCCGCGGACTTCGGTCGGAACCTATTACGGCAACGACATTCCCTTCATTACCATCCCTGACATGCACGGAAACGTCTTCGCCGCAGCCACAGCCCGAAAGTTGTCGCACGCGGGAGCGAATTCGCAGGCTAACAAGACGCTCCCGGCCGGAAGTCTCTGCGTAAGTTGCATTGCGACTCCGGGATTAGTGATAATCACGTCTGAGCCCTCGCAAACCAACCAGCAGATCAATTCCATCGTCCCGCACCAAACTGAGGAAACATACTTTTGGTATTGGGCACTCGTTGACCTCGGCGCAGAGATAGCGGCGAGTGGAAGTGGCGGCTCTGTTCTCGCGAATCTGAATAAGAGCAGATTCGAAACTCTGCGCGTCGTCAAACCGCCGCACGCGCTCATTTGTGACTACAATCGGAGAGTGCGTCCGATCTTTGAAGCCATTCTTGCAAACTCTCTCCAATCGCGCACGCTCAGCGCTGTTCGCGACACGCTGTTACCGAAGCTTCTAAGTGGCCAAGTAATCGTGTTACGATGAGTGGTCTCCCCGAGAATCAAACATTTCAGATTCTCTCCTTGGATGGCGGCGGGATTAAGGGGCTGTTCAGCGCGGCATTGTTAGCTGCTGTAGAGCAGGATCTGAACACGTCGGTCACGGACAACTTTGATTTAATCGCTGGTACATCGACCGGCGGAATTATTGCGCTTGCGCTTGGTTTGGGCATTCGACCTCGCGAAATCGTGAACTTCTACGTTAAGGAAGGACCGAATATTTTCCCACGGCACGGTGGACTCAACGCGCTTCAGCACTGGGTGAAACGGAAGTTCCCGGCGAAGGCGCTAGAAGACGCACTTAAACGAACGTTCAAGAAGAAGCGGCTTGGTGATAGTACGAAGCGGCTTGTCATTCCCGCATACAATCTGGGCGAAGACGACGTTTACATCTTCCGCACAGCCCACCACGAGCGGCTGCGCCGCGACTACAAGGTTCCGGCTTGGATCGTTGGAAGGTCCACAAGCGCTGCACCGACATTCTTTCCAGTGGCACGCCACGTTGAGAAAATGCGACTCATCGATGGCGGCGTATGGGCGAATAACCCCGCAATGGTCGCCGTGATAGAAGCAATCGGCACCCTCTCGATACCTCTGGAAGCAATCAATCTCTTGAGTATCGGTACTTCAGACCCCATTTGCCATCGAAGGAAAAGACTGAATAGCGGCGGGAAGCTAGCTTGGGCATCCGGCGGAGCCGCTATCGATATCATTATGCGGGGCCAGAGCATTGCAGCGCAAAATCAAGTTTCTTTCCTACTCGGTCGAGATCGCGCTATCCGCTTAGACCCCAAAGTGGCGGCCGGCGAGTTCACTTTGGATGGGACGCAGAAGGCAGACGATTTGATCGCGAAGGCGGCTCATATCAGTCGAACATTTATGCCGACGTACCAAGAGAAGTTCGCCTCACACGTTGCTTCACTGTTTCAACCAGTTTACAAATAACATGCTCATCAACGAGCGCGAAAAGCTAGCTTCGATTCTACGAACAACCGCCGACACGCTGGATATCCCAGACGACGTCTACGAAGACGCCACGCTCAAGTATGAGGATATCGGCGCGTACTTGGCAGCTGAAGACTCCGACTTACGCGAATACGATCCTCAGATATATCCGCAGGGGTCGTTTCGATTGGGAACGGTCGTGCAGCCTCTCGATGGCAGCTCTGGATACGACATCGACTTAGTGTGCCGTCTTTCGATCGCAAAAGAATCTGTCACCCAAACGGAGCTGAAGGATCGCGTCGGTAGGCGACTGCGAAAGCGGGAAGATCTAGCAAAGATCTTGTCGCCATCGAGGCGCTGCTGGGTTCTCGACTACCCGCCGGAAAGTGGAACACCGCGATTTCACATGGACGTGTTGCCTACCATTCCAAACGTGGAGAGGCCACCTACCGGCATCTTACTTACCGATACTGACCTACTACACTGGCAAAAAAGCAACCCGGTTGCATACGCAGAATGGTTCAAAGCACGGATGGCTGTAATCTTCACGGAGAAGAAAGCGGCACTCGCTGAGACGCTGATGGCAGCTGTCGAGGAAGTGCCGGATTGGCAGGTAAAAACGCCGCTGCAGAGGAGCGTTCAGATACTAAAGCGGCATCGCGACGTTTACTTCCGCACTCGGGAGGAGGTACGTCCGATTTCGATTATTCTCACAACCTTAGCGGCGCATGCCTATCGGAACGAGCCGGATATTTTCGACGCGCTCGAGGGGATCGCAGCAGCGATGCCAAAGTACATCGAATACCGCAACGGTAAGTGGTGGGTAGAAAATCCTGTCGACAAGGACGAAAACTTTGCTGACCGCTGGAACGAGTATCCTGAACGTCGACTCGCCTTCCTAAAGTGGTTAGAAAAAGTAAAGAGCGACTTCAAGCGCGTCGCCGCGATGGACTCCGTCAAGAGCGGCTTGATTGAGCTTGAGGAATCCCTCGGTGCCGAAACTATGGAGAAGGTCGGCTCGCGGTTAGGAGTGCCGCTTCGGCAGTCACTTGCTCTGCGTCCTGCGCAGGCACTGACCGTTCCCGGGCTAGCTGATGCGCAACATGCCTGGAAACCCAGTTGGCCTATTGTTCAAACCTACACCGTTAAGGTTAACGTAACTGTCCATTTCCGTCGGGGTGGTCGATTGCTCTGGCCAATGGCAGATAAGCCCGTTCGGAAAAAGGTTTGGCTTCGATTTGCCACCAAAACTACTGCACCTAAGCCTTATTCGATAAAATGGCAGGTCGTAAATACTGGGAGCGAAGCGACCACCGCTAACCAAGCTCGTGGAGATTTTTACGAGTCAGACGAGCCAGAAAAAGGCGTTCGATGGGAGACTACGGCTTATCGCGGGACTCACTGGGTAGAGGCCTTTGTGATTAGGGATGGCGTCTGCGTCGCGCGTTCCGGCAAGATCGTAGTCAAAGTTAGGTAGATGCCAGCAAAACGACGATCGCACGTAAGCCTCAAGCGCAAGTCCGGTTTCACAGTAACCCGGGTTAGCATCGGCGATGACCGCTTGGCATATGCGATGATCGCCGACAAGAAGTTTACCTACCCGAACGGTCGCTCGTCCGTGGCATATATCGGCACTACCCAAAAGGGTATATTTCGCATGACTAAGAGCATCGCTGAACGCGCAAATGCAATTCTCCGACTTCATGGGGTTGAGTCATTTCAGGTGAGAATAATTACGTGCAATAGACGCAGGCACGTCAAGATGTGGTTCAAGTTGGAGCATGCCCTCATTGTGGCATTCCGAGAACTCTACGGTTCTCCACCCCATGCAAACGATCAAACCGACGGAAAGAATGCTGGGACCGTTTTTAACTACTTCTCGCGGACCAGAATCAAACGTGTCCTAGAGGATCTTGCATGAGCCTCAAAGAATCCGTCGTTGAAGATGCCGCGTTAAGCTGGTTCGAAAAGCTCGGGTATGCCGTCGAACAAGCGGCCGCTCTTGCGCCTGATGGCGCTGCAGCTGAGCGACGCTCGTTCGCAGAAGTGGTGCTTGCCGGCAAGTTGCGTGACGCAATCACGCGATTGAATCCCGCGATTCCCGATGACGCACGCGAGGAAGCGTTGCGAAAGGTACTACGGCACGATGCGCCGTCTCTGGTGGGAAACAATCGCCTCTTTCACCAGACGGCGCGTGATGGCGTGCCGGTCGAATATCGTCGTGGCGACGGGAGCATTGCGGGCGATCGCGTTCGCCTGATCGACTTCGACAATCCCGACGCAAACGACTGGCTGGCGGTGAATCAGTTCACCGTCATTGAGGGTCAGAACAATCGCCGGCCTGACATCGTCGTTTTCGTCAACGGGCTGCCGCTCGGGATCATCGAAATGAAGGTTCCGGAAGACACCGACAAATGGTTCGCCGCGGCTTACAATCAGATCCAGACCTACAAGCAGGAGATTCCTTCGTTGATGCATTACAACGAAGTGACCGTGATCTCCGATGGGCTCGAAGCACGCATCGGCTCGCTCACGGCGAATCAGGAATGGTTCAAGGTCTGGCGCACGATCGAGGGCGAGTTCGATGCGCCGAAGACGGCGCTGGAGTTGGAAACACTCATCCGCGGCGTTTTCGAGAAGCGGCGCTTCCTCGATCTCATCCGCAACTTCATCGTCTTCGAAGACGATCCGGATACCGGCGCAGTTCACAAATTGATGGCGGGCTATCATCAGTTCCACGCCGTTAAAGCCGCAGTCGATGAAACGATTCGCGCGATCGGGAAAGATAGGACTGGCGAAGCCGAGGGAACCTACTGGGCGGGCAAGATGCAGGGCGGCACGGAAGGCGATCGCCGCGTCGGCGTTGTCTGGCACACGCAAGGTTCGGGCAAGAGCTTGTCGATGCTCTTCTATGCCGGCTGCATCATCGAAGAGCCGGCGATGGAAAATCCGACGCTGGTCTTTCTGACCGATCGCAACGACCTCGACGATCAACTTTTCGGCCAATTCCAGCGTTGCCACGAAATCCTGCGGCAAACTCCCGTGCAGGCGGACTCGGTCGAACATCTGCGCAAACTGCTCAAGGTCGCGAGCGGTGGCGTGGTTTTCACCACCATCCAGAAGTTCATGCCGGAGGAGAAAGGCGGAAAGGCTCCCGAGTTATCTAAGCGCCGCAACATCATCGTCATCGCCGATGAAGCGCACCGCAGCCAATACGACCTGATCGACGGACTCGCGCGCAATCTGCGCGACTCGCTTCCGAACGCCTCGTTCATCGGGTTCACCGGCACGCCGATCGAGAAGACCGACGCCAATACGCGCGCCGTCTTCGGCGATTACATCAGCATCTACGACATCCAGCGCGCCGTAGCCGATAAGGCGACGGTGCCGATCTATTACGAGAGCCGCGTCGCCAAGCTGGCATTGAACCAAACCGAGCTGCCGAAGATCGACGAGGAATTCGAAGCGATCACCGAAGGCGAAGAACTGACGCGCAAGGAGAAGCTCAAGACGAAGTGGGCCGCGCTCGAAGCGCTCGTCGGGAACCCGAAGCGGATCGACCTCGTCGCCGCCGATCTGGTGCAGCACTACGAGCGCCGGCTGGAAGCGATGGAAGGCAAGGCGATGATCGTTTGCATGAGCCGCCGCATCTGCGTGGAGACGTACAACGCCATCATCAAGCTGCGCCCCGAATGGGCGAGCGCACCTAACGACGATGACACGGCGAAATCATGCGTCGTCAAGATCGTGATGACCGGCAGCGCTGAAGATGGTCCGGAGTGGCAACAGCACATCCGTAACAAAGAGAAGCGACGCGCACTCGCGAGCCGCTTCAAAGATCCGAAGGATCCGTTCAAGATCGTGATCGTGCGCGACATGTGGCTGACCGGCTTCGACGCGCCATCGCTGAGCACGATGTATGTCGACAAGCCGATGCGCGGTCATGGCCTCATGCAGGCCATCGCGCGTGTGAACCGCGTCTTCCGCGACAAGCCCGGCGGTCTCGTCGTCGATTATCTTGGCCTGGCCGATCAACTAAAGCAGGCCCTCGCCATCTACACCCAGAGCGGCGGCAAAGGCAGCCCGAGCATCGACACCGCGGCAGCGATCGCGGTCATGCTGGAGAAACACGAGATCGCGTGCGGCATGATGCACGGCTTCGACTGGTCCAGCTGGCGCGACGGGGCACCGGCACAGAAAATGGCGCTGCTCCCACCCGCACAGGAACACATTCTTCAACAGGAAAAGGGCAAGGAACGCTTCGTTCAAATCGTGACCGAGCTCTCGCAAGCCTTTGCGCTCTGTGCGGGCAGTGAAGACGCCGTGGAGATCCGCGACGACATCGGATTCTTCCAAGCGGTCAAAGCCGCGCTCGCTAAACCACGTGGCGAACGAAAGTCATCCGAGCATCTCGACCATGCCATCAGGCAGCTTGTCGCAAAGGCCATCGTTCCTGAGGGCGAGATCATCGACGTCTTCAGCGCGGCAGGCTTGAAGCAGCCGGACATCAGTATTCTCTCCGAGCAGTTCCTCGCTGAGGTGCGCGGCTTGAAATACAAAAACGTGGCGGCCGAGCTATTGATCAAACTCCTCGGTGACGAAATACGAATTCGCTCGAAACGGAATCTGGTTCAGAGCCGCGAATTTTCCGAGATGCTCAAGAATACCCTGAACGCCTATCACAACCGCGCCATCGCAACGCAGGAAGTCATCGAAGAGCTAATCAAGCTCGCGAAACAAATGAGCGCCGCGACACAGCGCGGCGTCGATCTCGGACTGAACGACGATGAAGTCGCCTTTTACGACGCCCTCGCCGCGAACAACAGCGCCATCGAGGCGATGGGCAAAGACGAACTGAAAGTCATCGCCACCGAGCTAGTCACCCGGGTCCGGAAGAGCGTGACCATCGATTGGACTCTTCGCGAGAGCGCCCGAGCGAAGATTAAAGTCTTGGTAAAGCGCATCCTGCGGAAACATGGTTATCCGCCGGATCTCCAAGACGAAGCGACCAAACTTGTTCTTCAACAAGCCGAACTTCTCTGCGCAGAGTGGGCTGCGTAAAGGCGGGATGTCAGAGGGTTGAGTCCGGAGGGCAGAGGACGGATGTCGGAAACGCCTCGAGTTCGCGGAGCGCCCGAGACGAAACGCAATCTAACACGGCCGCCTCCGTTTCACTCCGGCGTGACAGACCTTCACTATCGCTGCGGAGCCTAGGGGGTTCACTCCCCTTTTGTCATTTGCGCTTCAAAACGCGAAGAAATCAGACTCTTAGGCGGTGATTTCTCGCGGGTCGAACCCCCTCCGGACCCATTTTCTCATGCGTCAGTCGCAGGCAGGTCGGCGGCTTCACGTTGATGCGAGACCTTCTTGCTTGAAAAGAGAATTTACTTTTCGAGCGCGCCAGACTAGCTAGCGCTATATGGCAGGTAAGCGCTTTCTGATCCTCCTCGCGGGCCTCCTAAGTTGGACAAAATTTATTTTGGCGCAGTCGACCGTTGAGGGCCGCGTGGAATTACCGACGTCGCATTCTGCGCCAGTAATGAATAAACGCTACGAGATCGTCACCAAAGGTGGAGTGCTTGGAACTAATCCTCCGCTCGCTGTCGTTTATCTCGAGGGATCATTTGCCAAACCGGGAGCACTGCCCACGAAACAGGTCGCGCAAAAAGATCTGACATTCGTGCCCGCGCTTTTGCCGGTGCAGGTGGGGACTAAAATCGAGTTCCCGAATCTGGACGACGCCTACCACAATATTTTTTCGTATTCGCCGGCCAAACGATTCGACCTCGGCCGTTATCGCCCGGATGAAAAACCTGTCCCGTCTCAGATCTTCGACGCGGCCGGATTGGTGACGCTCCGTTGCGACATTCACGAGCACATGCGCGGTCTCATTCTGGTCCTGGCCACGCCTCATTTCACGACGACGGATGCGAATGGCCACTTTCGGCTCACCGGGCTTCCTTCCGGCCATTACACGCTCAAGGCCTGGGTCGACAGCCGCACGACGCGCGAACAGCCGGTGGACCTGAAAAGTGGCTCGACGGTTCACGTCGATTTCCCGTGAACCCGGAGAGCGCGGAAAAGAAAACACAGGCTGGAAGTTTCCGCGGGAAACTTTTCCTGGCCATGATGCTGGTGGTCTTCGGGCTCACGGCAGCCGGACTTTACCTCGCGGAGCGAAATGCGGCGATGGATGCGGAGCGCGATTTCGAACGCGATTTTCAGGCGGAGCTGACAAAGCTGCACAGCGTAGAAGAGCTCCGCTACACAGCGCTGGCGGAACGCTGCCGCGCGCTGGTCGAAAAGCCGCGCATCCACGCCGCCTTGGAAGATAACGCGCTCGATCTGCTTTATCCCAGCGCGAAAGACGAGCTGCGCGACATCATGGAGAATGAGTTCGGCGCAGAGCCGCTGGAACCTTCGCGCCCACCCCGAGCCAGCTTCTATCGTTTTCTCGGGCCGACCGGCGCGCTTCTTCCTCCCCCAAACCCAGGCGACGTGGGCGTTCTTCGGCCGGAGGAAGAAGCGCAGCTCGCGCTGAAGCCGCCCCCGCAAAAACAGCAAATCGGATATCTCCTCCGGATGGGCGAGACGGAGAAGGAAACGATCGACGAGGTCATCGCACTGCCAATTAATTCGACGGAGACCGGCGAGGTGATCGCCGCATTGGTGATTGGCTTCAAGCCCATCGAGGTCGCACAAAACCGGGCCAGCGAGGGAATGAAAAGCGGCGTCTGGCTCAACGGCTGGCTGCACTTGCCAGCGTTGCCGGAAGCAGCTCGATCTGCGATCGACCAGGAAATGACTCGCCTACTGGTCGCGCCCAACAGTGCCGAACGCAGTTCTCGCGTCCAGATCGAAGGCGCGCCGCATCTCATTTTTTTCAAGCGCCTTAATCCAGATTCGGTTTTCCCCGCAGTGTACGAAGTCTGTGTTTACCCACTCAAAGCGGCCCTCGCGCGGCAGCGACGATTGCGTTGGCAAATCCTCAGCGCGGGCGCGGCGCTGCTTCTCACAGGATTCGTCGCCAGCCATCTCATCGCCCGGCGGCTCGCCGCTCCGGTTGCAAAGCTCGCGGTGGATTCCGAGGAAAATCGCGCGCGCCGCAAGCGAGTCGAAGCCGCGCTGGCTTCTACTCACGAAGAATTGCAGAGGTCGACGCGCTTTTCCGCAGACGCCTCGCATCAGCTCAAGACTCCAGTGACCGTATTGCGGGCCGGGATCGAGGGTCTGCTGCGACGGGACAACTTTCCCGCCGAGGTTTACGATGAACTCTCCTCGCTCCACCACCAAACTTACCGCCTCACCGGTGTCATCGACGATCTCCTGCTGCTTTCACGCATGGACGCGGGCCGTCTGCAGATCGAGCTAAGTCCGGTCGAGCTCAGCCAGTTGATCGTGGAATGGCTGGACGATCTGAGTGCGCTGCCGGACCCTCTCGGCCTTGATGTTAAAACGCACGTTGCGCCCGCTCTCTGTGTCGCTGGTGAGAAGCGCTACACTTCGCTCATTTTGCAGAACCTTCTCGAAAACGCGCGCAAGTATAATCGTCCAGGTGGCCGGATTCACGTCAGCGTGCGCGCGGATGAAGACTGGGTTTATTTGACGGTGGGCAACACGGGGCCCTCCATCCCCATGGAGATGCAGCCACATATCTTCGAGCGGTTTTCACGCGGCGCTAACGGCGAGAAGATCGCCGGCCATGGCCTGGGGTTGAATCTCACGCGGGAACTGGTGCGACTGCATGGCGGCGAAGTCCGACTGGTCGCCTCGACTGAAGAATGGACGGAATTCGAAGTTCGCTTTCGACCCGCGGTACCTGACTCTGCCTCCGCATGAACGTTTCCCGCCTTTTGCTCAGCCTGGTCCTCATGGCCTCCGCTGTGTCGGTGCGAGCCGAAGATTTTCTGGATCGCGTTGACGAAGCACTCACGCTTACGGCTCTCAACGACAATATTCGCGCGCGCCTCAGCGGCACGCTCGACCTTGAAGCGTATCGCTTTCGGGAACCCGCCCCGGGCCTGATCCTGACCACTAGCGACACTCTCTTCAATCCGAGGCTTACCCTCTTTCTCGATGCGCAGCTCGGCTCGCGCTTTTATCTCTTTCTCCAATCACGCGTGGATCGCGGCTTCGACCCCGGCGACACGGGCGCACAATTGCGTCTTGATGAATATGCCTTGCGCTATACGCCATGGGAGGATGGCCGCTTCAACCTCCAGGTCGGTCAGTTTTCCACAGTGGTGGGCAATTGGATCGAACGCCATCTCTCCTGGGAAAATCCATTCATCAATGCTCCACTCCCCTACGAAAATGTCACAGCGATCGAAGACAAAGCTGCGCCTTACTATAGCTACCTGAGCGTCGGCACGCCGCGGGAGAAATACGATTACAGTCCCGTGATCTGGGGACCGAGCTACGCTACCGGTGCGTCGGTCGCGGGCCGAATCGGCCAGTTCGATTACGCCGCGGAAATTAAGAATGCCTCGCTCTCGTCGCGGCCGGAATCATGGAGCATAACGAGAGTGGATTTTGAGAATACGACCGTAAGCGGCCGGCTCGGGTTTCGTCCGAACCAGATGTGGAACTTCGGCATCTCCGCGAGCGATGGCGCTTATTTCCGCTCGGAAGCCGCAATCAGCCTCCCATTTGGCCACGACATCGGCGACTACCATGAACGCGTCATCGGGCAGGACATCAGCTTCGCCTGGCACCACCTCCAACTGTGGGCTGAATTCTACGAAGCTCGTTTCGAAATCCCGCGTTTCGGGAACGCCGACACGCTGGCTTATTATCTCGAAGCAAAATACAAATTCACGCCGCAACTCTTTGGCGCCCTGCGCTGGAATCAGCAATTCTTCAGCGATGTCCCGGATGGTTTCGGCCACGAAATCCCGTGGGGTAATAAGATTTGGCGAATCGATCTCGCCGCCGGCTTCCGCTTTACGCCTCATACGCAGCTGAAGCTCCAATACAGCCTGCAACACGAAGAGAATTCGTCGCGGGACCTGGGGCAAACGTTCGCCGCGCAATTCACCGTTCGCTTCTGATCGCATGACGCTTTGCCCCGCGGAAAGTAACAAGAGCGTTACCTTTATGGAATCGCCTTCACTCCGGCGGAGGTATTTTCATGGCAGCGGCGGCGCGTCTTGAAGCTACTCCACGCTCACAGCATTCTTCCCGCCCTCGCCTTGCTCTATGCGCATCCTGATTGTCGAAGATGAACGCCCGCTCTCCCGGCACATCGCGTCGGCGCTAACGGAAGCGGGACATGATCCCGTCGTCCTGCACGATGGCGAGACCGCCCTCGGTGAAATCGAAGGCGGCTCGTTCGATCTTGTGGTGCTCGATGTGGGATTGCCGGGGATGGACGGATTCGAAATGCTGCGAAGGCTGCGCGCGAAAAACATGTCCCACCGCGTCCTGATCCTGACTGCGCGCGGCGAGTTGAACGATCGCGTCACGGGCCTGCAACTCGGAGCCGACGATTACCTCGCGAAGCCTTTTGCCATGCAGGAATTACTGGCGCGGGTGCGCGCGCTCGGCCGCCGTTATGCGGAAGAGCCCGAGATCACTCTTCGCGTCGCCGATCTGACGCTGCATCTGGCCAACCAGGAACTCCATCGGGGCGAGCGTCACATCGAGCTTTCCACCCGCGAACTGACATTGCTAAAAGTGCTCATGCGCGAGCCCGGCCGCGTCTTTACCCGCACTGAGCTTTGCGAACGCGTCTGGGAACGTGAACACGAATACGACATGAAGCTGGTGGAAGTTTTCGTGGGGCGACTGCGGAAGAAAATCGGATTGCCCGCTCTCATTCATACCGTGCGACATGTCGGTTACACGATCCAGGATTCACCATGAGACGCTGGCCCTTGCGTTGGAAACTGGCGTGGTACGCCGCGGCCCTCGCTGTGATCGCTACGCTCGCGGGTGCTGCAACCACCTGGACGATCATGCGTTTTTCCGAAATTGCCGCGCTCGATCGAAAGATGGAAGCAGACGCGCAGAAATTTTTCCAAAGCGTGAAAGGTTTCACGGACAATCGCGCATTCCTCTTGGAGCACCTGGCGCCACTTATGGAGAGTAAGTGGTTTGTGGATTTGGATCTGGATGGCGCGCTGCTCACCAAGTCCCCGATTCTGGACGAGTCAGCCGTCAGTGATCGCGCGCAGAAATTTCAAAGCCGCAGGATTGATGGACTGCCGCTGCGCATCGGACATTTCAGGGACGGCGGCTTGAGATTGCGGATGGGCGCTGACCTGAGGGCAATAAATCAGCTCGGGTGGGACATTCTCCTTGGCATGCTCGGTGCCATTCCGACCGTTCTGATTGTCATCGTTATCGGCGGCCGCTGGGTGGCGCGACAAGCACTCGCGCCGGTCGAGGCGATCCGACAGGCCGCCGCGCGCATCACCGTCCACAACCTCGATCAACGTCTCCCCGTTCCTCCCGCCGACGACGAGATCGCAGGCCTGATCGGAGTCTTGAATGGGACACTGGAGAGATTGCAGCGGAGCTTCGAACAATCCGTGCGCTTTTCGGCCGAAGCGTCTCACCATTTAAAAACACCCCTCTCGGTTTTGCGCGCCGGAATTGAAGAGATTCTGACCGACCGCGACACGCCGGCGAAACAACAGACCCGGGCCAGCGCGTTGTTGCATCAAGTACATCAGCTCACCTCAATCGCGGAAAACTTGCTCCTGCTCGCGCGGGCGGATGCAGGACGGCTCGATTTGCAGCGCGAAGAATTCGATCTGAGCGAAGTGCTCGAAGGCATGTGCGACGATGCGCGCGCGATTGCGGAACCTGAAGGATTAACCGTGGAGACGAAACTCCCGCAGCAGTTGTCATTGGTCGCGGATCGGCGTGCGGTGGCGTTAATCGTCCAGAACCTGATGGAAAATGCGATCAAGTATAACGAACCGGGCGGTTGCATCTGCATTTACGCTCGCGTGGAAAAGAGCGAAGCCGAAGTGATCGTGAAGAACAATGGCGAACCGATCTCGCCGGAGCGCGCGCCGCACATTTTCGAGCGCTTCTATCGGGCTCGATCGGATGGCCGGATTCCCGGCCAGGGTCTCGGTCTCAGCGTCGCGTGCGAGTTGGCTAAGGCGCATCGCGGCGAACTCGAATTGATTCGATCCGACAGCGAGTGGACCGAGTTTCGACTCACGCTGCCGCGTCATGCGGTTTGCATTTCGCAGCGCTCCGCCACGGTTCTACATCGGGGTTAAGTCAGGTAACAAGCGCGTTACCTTTGCCGCGTAGCGCGGCTTGTTGCGCTGTCCTAAGATCGGCGCATGAAACAACAATGGATTAGGTCTCTACAGGTCTGCGCGCTTCTGATCGCCTTTGCGATCCCGAGCTTTGCAGAAGAAAGTAAACGTGGTTTTTACGAGGGCAATCTTGCCGCAGGCGGCAAAGTCGTTTTCTTCGTGCAAGGGAATCATGCCCTTTCGACTTACGTTTTCGACACCGCCGGACATCAGACGAGCTTCGGTGGCGCCACAGTGGCCGACAACGGTACATTCACACTTACGCTCAACCCGACCGGCACCATCACCGGAACGGTGAATCCGGATTTCGTGACGGCTACCGTCCTCGGGCAAAACGTTACCGCGAACCGCACGAAGACATTCGGTGAATCCGAACATTTCGGCGGCCGATTCACCGCCACTGCTACGAGCAGCACGGGCGCGGCCTTCGACGTGAAAGTCGTGGTCGATTCGCAGAAGAATATCTTCCTCGTCGCCAAGCAGGGCACGACCGTGCTCGGGGGATTCGGCACCATTACGGTGACTCCTTCCGCTTCGCCGTCTCCGAGTGCTTCGCCTTCGCCAAGCGCAACGCCCTCACCTACGGCGACACCGTCACCCACGCCTTCTCCATCCCCGCACTCGGCTGTGGTCATCACCCGCGGCGGCGATGATGGCGGTGGCGACGATAACGGCGGGCACGAAAATGAAGGCGAAGACGAGCGAGAAGACCACAATCTGGACGACAACTCGCAAGCCTTCGGCGCAACCTTTACCGTGACGTTCGTCACGGGTGAAGTCATTACCGGACACCTCACCATCAGTCACGGGCTCTTGCTCGGCGACTTTACCTTCAACGGCATCGTCTTCCGCTTCCGCGCGCCTCAGGAATCTTCCGAGAATCATCTCGCGAACATTTCCACCCGCGGTTTCGTTAACACCGGCCAGGGCCAACTCATCGGCGGCTTCATCATTCGCGGTGGACCGAAGTTCGTCCTTATCCGCGCGCTCGGACCATCGTTGAGTGCGTTCGGAGTGAGCCCGGTGCTGGCCGATCCGAAGATTCAACTCTTCCAGGGCAATACACTCCTGACCCAGAACGATAACTGGCAGAGTGCTGCGAACGTCGCTGACGTCAGTGCCACTTCGATCCCGCCTACGGATGCGAAAGAAGCCGCGCTACTGATCCGCCTCGAGCCGGGTAACTACACGACCGTGGTCTCCGGCGCCGACAGCGGCACCGGTATCTCGCTCGTGGAAGTTTACGAAATCGACCGCGACTAATTAACAATACGAAAAACGGAGCCCCCGCTGGAGGAATCCAGCGGGGGCTTTTTTTTGGTGAAAGGGTGCCCAGCACGACCTCGTCAGGGTTTGATTCCCTTCACCCCGCTTATTATTTTTCGCGGAACCTTTCAAGACGACGACAAATGTTTCCTATTTCATCTAAACGTCTCAGTTCGTCGATGACTTCGGAAGGCCCCTTCAATCCATCCAGGCTTCAGCCATGCTTCGCAAAAAGGGACTGGAGCCTAGGGGATTCGAACCCCTGACCCCCGCAATGCCATTGCGGTGCTCTACCAACTGAGCTAAGACCCCGTGAGAATTTTGATTTTCGAGTGCACACTTGCGATTTGCAACGGGTAAGTTCGCGAATGCCCGTACTTTGGGCCCTGCTCGCTCTGCTCGGGCTCGCGGCCGCGGCGCAGGCGGCCACGGTCTGGATCGATACCGACGTGTCGATCGGGTCGCCTATTCGCGAAGTGGATGACGCGTACGCTCTGGTCCTTGCATTTCATTCGCCGGAAATTCGCATCGCCGGCGTGAGCACTACCTACGGAAATGCGCCGCTTGATCATACTACGCGCGTGGCTCGCGAGATGGTGCTGCGGCTCGGCCCACGCGATGTCCGGAGCTCGAACAGCGTGTTTGCGGGCGCGGCATCGGCCCGCGATTTGGGGCGAAAGAGTGATGCGAGCGACGCGTTGGCGGCCATGTTGGGAAAGGAGCGCCTCACTTACATTGCGCTCGGTCCGCTGACAAATCTGGCCACGTTTCTTCAGCTGCACCCGAAACTTGCGTCTCGGATTGAACACATCGTTTTCCTGGGCGGACAGGCCGAGGGATCGAGCCTTACTCTGGGCCCCACGGGTACCTTTCGGATTCACGACGCAAACGTGTTCAAGGATCCAGCAGCGGTGGTGATGGTATTGCGATCGAAAATTCCGCTCACGCTCGTTCCGATCGCGGTCGCATCGAAGCTGACGTTAGAAGCGTCGGATCTGCGCCAACTCGAGGTGAGCGGCGACGCGGCCAGTTATCTTGCACGCCGGAGCAGAGTTTGGCTCTGGTTCTGGACGCAATTTGCCAAGACAAAAGGGGGCGCGATTTTTGATGCGCTGGCCTTGGTTGCGGCGACGAAGCCGGAATTACTTTCGATTGAAAAGCGGAGCGCAGGGACGGATCAGGGTGGGAATCTGGTGGCGAGGAAGCGCCTGACGAAAGGATTCCGAACTGTCCGGTTTTGCAGAGACTTCGCCCCAGAAACGAAGGGGTTCGTTATCAAGAGACTGACGGCAAGGCTAAAGCGCGAGTACAGGAAGATCGACTCAGCGCGCGACGATCGAGACGTTGGAGCGGGCCGCCAGTTCCAGCAGAGCTTCCTTTTCCAGCAGGAGCGTGCGGCCCGCTTCGACAGCGATGACGCGCAAATTCGCTTCCACTCCAACCCACACGGTCGCCACACCGATGACCGGGACGTCGAAACGCATATCCTGGTTTGGCTTTGCCACCTTCACCATGATCGCGTTCTTGCCCCCGAGCGCGCCGCCGCGCTTGATCGCTTCGTTAGTCCCCTCAAAACCTTCCACCGCCAGGACGGTTCCATTTCTCACGATGACGGTCTGGCCGATATCGAGCCGGCTGATTTCCCGCGCGATCTCGAAACCGAAAGTGACATCGTCTTCTTCGCGTCCAGTGAGCTTGCGGCCGGCGATCAAGCCCGCGGGCGCCAGGCAATCGTCGAGAAAACTGGTCGCGGGCAGAAGCGTGATCCCCGCGCGCGCGAGTTCATCGCCGATCGCGGCGAAAATGGATTCCGCGTTGCGCCGCTTCAGTTTCGCGAGGAGCAGCAACGTCTTCCAGTCCGGTCGCAAATCGAAAAGGTTCTTCGGGGCGATCTGACCCGACATGATAGCCTGCGCCACTTTCGCGTTCCGGAAGCATGCGATCATTTTTCCCAACTGGCCCACACGCATCCAGTGGATCTCATCCACTTTCGCGGCGAGGCGCTCGTCGGTTTCGCCGGTAAAGGCCGCGGCCACGATTCGCTTAACCCCGGCGCGACGGGCAGCATCGGCGAGAAGTTGGGGGTAAACGCCGTTGCCGGCAATGATCCCGAGGACGCCTGGAACTTCCACGGGACGAGCTTAATGATGCAGAGGCGCTTATGCCAAGCGCCTAACCGAAAGACAAGTGCTTGAGACAAGCACCCCTACACTTAGCTGTGCCGGCGACGCTTGACGTGCAGCTGGGCCAGCGCCTTTTGGAGCGAGGCTTGAACCGCCGCGATCTCTTCCGAGCCGAGATCTTCTTTCATCGCCTTTTGCGCCCGGGCCACAGCTTCTTCGGCTGCATGCTCGTCGATGGCCGCCGGTTCGAGCGCGACATCGGTCAAGACGGAAACAGAACGGCCGGTGATCTCGACGAAGCCTTCGCCGATGGCGAGGAAAGTTTCCTTGCCGCCTTTGAGCACGCGCAGTTCGCCCGGGTTCAAAGTCGTCAGCAACGGAACGTGATTCGGATAAACGCCGAGTTCACCCTCCGCGCCGGGCAGAGTGACCATCTCAACGTCCTCCGAGTACGCCGTCGTTTCCGGCGTCACAATCTCAAGTTTCAGCGTCGCCATAGCTCAGGGTTCGTCATTCGTCATTCGGCATTCTGAATCATATCGATGCCACCCTTCATGTAGAAATTCTGTTCGGGAACTTCATCATGCTTGCCATCGAGAATTTCTTTGAAGCCGCGGACCGTCTCCGCGATCGAGACGTATTCGCCCTTGGTGCCAGTAAAGACTTCGGCGACATGGAACGGCTGGCTCAGGAAACGTTGAATCTTGCGCGCGCGCAGAACGGAGAGTTTGTCCTCGGGGCTCAATTCGTCCATGCCGAGAATCGCGATGATGTCCTGAAGATCGCGATAACGCTGCAACACCTTCTGGACTCCGCGCGCGACCGCGTAGTGCTCCTCGCCGACGACATCGGGCGCGAGCGATTTCGAAGTCGAGGCCAGTGGATCGACCGCCGGATAAATGCCAAGCTCTGCAATGGAGCGCTCGAGCACGATGGTCGAATCCAGGTGCGCGAACGTATTCGCCGGTGCCGGATCCGTAAGATCGTCGGCCGGGACATAGACGGCTTGCACCGAAGTGATCGAGCCTTTTTTGGTCGAGGTGATGCGTTCCTGGAGATCGCCCATCTCGGCGGCAAGCGTCGGCTGATAACCGACAGCGGACGGCGTTCGTCCAAGCAAAGCCGAGACTTCCGAGCCCGCTTGCGAGAAACGGAAGATGTTGTCGATGAACAACAACACGTCCTGGTTGCGTTCATCACGGAAATACTCTGTCATCGCCAACGCGGAGAGCGCCACGCGTAAACGCGCGCCCGGAGGCTCATTCATCTGGCCATAAACCAACGCCACTTTCGATTTGCTCAAGTCCTTCTGATCGATGACGCCGGCCTCGCTCATTTCGGTGTAAAGATCGTTGCCTTCACGCGTCCGCTCGCCCACTCCGGCGAAAACGGAGAAGCCGCCGTGGCCTTTCGCGATGTTGTTGATCAACTCGAGAATGACCACGGTCTTGCCGACGCCCGCCCCGCCGAAGGCTCCAACTTTTCCGCCCTTGGTAAACGGACAGATCAAATCGATGACCTTGATGCCGGTCTCGAGAATGGTCGAGCCAGTGTCCTGATCAGTCAGTTCCGGCGCTTTGCGATGAATCGGGTAACGCTTCGTGTAGGTGACCGGGCCGCGATTATCGACCGGATCGCCGGTCACGTTAAAGACGCGGCCGAGAGTCCCCTCGCCCACCGGAACGGTGATCGGGCCGCCGGTGTCGTTCACGGGCATGCCGCGCTTCAAGCCTTCGGTCGATGACATGGCGATGGAGCGCACCCAGTTCTCGCCGAGATGCTGCTGCACTTCGAGGGTGAGCTTGGTCGGAGTGCCGTTGACTTCGTATTCGAGTTCGAGCGCGTTGTAGATGCGCGGCAACTCCCCCGTGTTCTTAAATTCCACGTCCACCACGGGACCAATGACCTGAACGATACTTCCTTTATTCATAAATATGTTTACGCGCCGACCGCCATCTGGGCGGTTGAGATTTCGAGCAACTCCGTGGTGATGCTGGCCTGGCGCATCTTGTTGTATTCGAGGGTGAGATCCTTGATGAACTGCTTCGCGTTATCGGTGGCGTTCTTCATCGCAACCATCCGCGCGCTGTGCTCCGACGCGCGCGCGTCGAGGATCATTTGGAAAACCTGGTAGTGGAGGTAGTAGGGCAGCATCACATCGAGCACGCCTTCCGGCGTCGGCTCGAAGAGGTAGCCGATCATCGGGTCGGGGCTGTCCTGCGACGTCGCGCCTTCGGTCGGGACCTGGGGCAACTCGAAGCTCGAAATCGGGAGGAGCGTTCGCACGACCGGCTTCTGGTTGATCGTGTTAACGAAATGGGTGTAGAGCACCGAGACTTTGTCGACTTCTCCGCTGAGAAATTTGTCGACGCAAAACTTTGCGATCTCTTTTGTTTCCGAAAACGCCGGAGCGTCTTTCAACTCGAAGTCGGCCAGCATGTCCCGACGCGTCCGGGCGAGGAATTGACGCGCTTTCCGGCCCACGACGACGTAACTCGTTTTCGCGGCATCGAAGTTGGCCGCTTCGCGAAGGAGATTTGTATTCAACGCGCCGGCAAGTCCTTTGTCGGTGCTGATGACAACCACCAGCTCTTTCTTCACTTCGCGAACCTGCAGGAGCGGATGAAGCTTATGGTCGGTCCGCTGCTGGAGCGAAACGAGAACGCGATTCATCAAGGTCGAGTAGGGCCGGCCCGCGAGTGCGAGATTCTGCGCCTTGCGCATCTTCGACGCGGCGACCATCTGCATCGCCTTCGTGATTTGCGCGGTGTTGCGGATCGATTTGATCCGGCGCCGTATGTCCTGCGTGTTAGCCATTAGACAGGGTTCGTCGATTTGAACTCATCGAGCGCGGAGGCCAGTTCGCCCTCGAGGTCTTTGTCGAGAGCGCCTTTCGAAACGATGGAAATGAGAACGCTTTCTTTCCGCGTCCGGAGATAATCCTGCAGCTTGATTTGGAACTGCTTCACCTTCTCTACCGGAACGGAATCGAGGTAACCGTTCTGCATCGCCCAGAGAACGGCTACCTGTTCCTCAACCGGAATCGGGTTGTATTGAATCTGCTTGAAGAGCTCGACGATGCGCTGGCCGCGATCGAGGCGGGCTTTCGTGGCCGCATCGAGGTCGGAGCCGAACTGCGCGAATGCTGCCAGCTCGCGGAACTGCGCCAGGTCCAACTTAATTTTGCCGGCGACCTGTTTAATCGCCTTGATCTGCGCCGCGGAACCGACGCGGCTGACCGAAAGACCCACGGAGATAGCCGGGCGCACACCTTGATAGAAGAGATCCGTCTCGAGATAAATCTGACCGTCCGTAATTGAAATAACGTTCGTCGGAATGTAAGCGGAGACGTCACCCGCCTGCGTCTCAATAATCGGCAATGCTGTCAGCGATCCGCCGCCAGCCTCTTCCGTGACGCGCGCGCTGCGTTCGAGCAACCGCGAGTGAAGATAAAAGACGTCGCCCGGATACGCTTCACGTCCGGACGGACGCTTCAGCACGAGCGAGACCTGCCGGTAAGCGACCGCGTGCTTCGACAAGTCGTCATAAATAATGAGCGCGTCCATGCCGTGATCCATGAACCATTCGCCCATCGCAGCTCCAGCAAACGGCGCGAGATACTGGTTCGTCGCCGTGTCGGACGCCGGCGCGGAGATAATCGTCGTGTAGGCCATCGCGCCTTCTTTTTCGAGAATGGCGAGGGCGCGGGCGACGTTGGAATTCTTCTGCCCGATCGCGACGTAGATACAATAGAGCGGGCGATGGTCCTTCAGCCGGCCTTCTTCGGCCGCTTTGTTCAGGCGCGCCTGGCTGATGATCGTGTCGATCGCGATCGTGGATTTCCCGGTGGCGCGATCGCCAATGATCAGCTCGCGCTGTCCACGACCGATCGGAATCATCGCATCGATCGCCATGATGCCGGTCTGAACTGGCTGGCTCACGCTTTTGCGCTTGATGACGCCGGGCGCGATTTTTTCCAAAGGATAGGAGACTTCCGATTTGATCGGGCCCTTGCCATCGAGCGGCTGGCCGAGCGTGTTGACCACGCGGCCGAGCAACGCCTTGCCCACTGGCACCTGCAAAAGTTTGCCGGTCGTGCGGGCTTCGTCGCCTTCCATCACCTGGGTCGTGTCGCCGAGCAGGATCGCGCCCACTTCGGTTTCCTCGAGGTTGAGCGCGAGGCCGAAGACGCCGCTCGAGAATTCGATCATCTCGTTCAACATGACGTCGCTCAGGCCTTCGATGCGCGCGACACCGTCGCCGGTTTCGCGGACGATGCCGACGTTGCTCTTGCTCGTCGTAGTCTTAAGACCGGCGATCTGCGTTTCGATTTCTTCGAGGATACTGCTCATATGGTAGTTGGGGTTAAAGTTGTTGTTGGAGGCGTTGCAGCCGATTACGCACGCTGCTGTCCCACACATCGCTCCCGACGCGAATGCGCATTCCGCCGAGTAGCTCTTTGTTCACGACAAATTTCGCAGCGAGATCGCTGCCGTATTTCCGTTTCAGGTTCGCTACGATTTCCGCGCCGGCAGAGGGGGCCAACTCGGTCGCAGTCTCGATCGTGGCGCTGCGCTTTTCCACTTCGAGGCGAAGCAAACGCTGGTAGGCTTCGAGGACCTTGATGTAATTGCGCGGCTTCTTCTCGATCAACGATTTCACGAGGGACGCGACCCGAGGGCCATCAAGACGACCCTCGATAAGGCTGGCGCGAAGGAGTTCCTTCGAGAGCTGCCGCGTTTCCTTGTTGATCTTCATGGCCCTGTCCGGTTACGAGGCGACCTGGCGGGCGGCTTCTTCCTGCAAGCGTTTCTGGTCTTCGGAGGTCAGGACCTTGCCGGTGACTTTCGCCGTGGTGTCCACGACCAGCCGCCCGAGTTCCCGTTTCAATTCCGCCATGGTGCGTTCGTGTTCGATCGCGCTGGCTTCGCGCGCTTTCGCCACGATCTGTTCCGCCGCCACGACAGCTTCCTGCTGTTTGATCTCTCCCGCGCGCGCCGCGCTATCGCGCGCGTCGTCGATCATTTTCTGCGCCTGCTGATTGGCCTTCGCCAGAATGTCCGCATGGCGCTGCTCCGCTTCGGCGAGCTGCTGCTTGATCTTTTCGGCGTTGAGCAAACCTTCCGCGATTCGCTGCCGGCGTTCTTCCAGCACTTTCAGGATCGGCTTGTAGGCGAACTGGCGCAGGACCAGCGCCACGATGATGAAGCTGACGACTTGCGAGAGGAAAATCTTCGTGTCGAAACCAAAGGTCTCGCCAGTCTCCCTCGCCATGTCGAGCATGCTGCCCGCAGCAAGAATTGCGATGTTCATATTAGTAAGCAGGTCGCACGGACGTTCGCGTCCGGCGGATTATTTAACGAGGAACAAGGCGTAGAACACGATCGCTTCCGCGAGCGCGATGGCCAGAATGGCCTGGACCAGAATCGGAGTCGCCGCACCGGGGTTGCGACCCACGGCCGAGGCTGCGCCCATACCGATCAGACCCACGCCAATGGCGGCGCCGAGCGCGGCCAATCCTACGTGAATGCTGCCCTGAATTTCCGCGAGTATTGGTAGTATCATATTATTTTCTGTTGGTTGTTTCATCAGCGACCTCCGCGGGAACCACGGTCCGATCGCCGAAAGTTTTAGTGGTGCGCAGCCTCCCCGTGTCCCGGTTCGTGTTGCGCAATGAGAAGCGTGAAGACCGCGGTCAGGAGCATAAAGACCAGCGCCTGAACGAAGCCGACGAGCAGCTCGAGGAAATAAAACGGAATTGGGATGAGCCAGGCGAGCGATGGCACGACGTGGCTCATCGATTCCAACATGGTTTCACCCGCGTAAATGTTTCCGAACAACCGGAAGCTAAGCGAGATCGGCCGGAAGAGAATCGAGACGACCTCGAGCCAGCCGACGATGAAAAAGATCACGATCATCAAGACCTTCAGGATGCCCTTGGTCTCGCCTTTGGGGCCGAAGATGTGCATGATGAATCCGCCCGGGCCATTCGCCTGGAGGGCCCAGATAAACCAGCAAACAAAAAAGACCGACGCCATGGCGAAGGTCAGGTTCAGGTTCGCGTTCGCGCCCCGGAGCAACGGCCGGTCGATGTGGAATGCGCCGGTGGTCGGGTCGTGATGGCCCCAGCCGATTGTTCCCACGCCAGGCAGCAGACCAAACCAGTTCAGCGCCAGGATGAAGATGAATATCGTCGCGAAGAACCAAAACGTCTTTTTGACCAGGTCGCGCCCGATCATGTTCTCGAGAAAATTGTAAAGACTCTCGACCAAAAATTCCCAGAAATTCTGCAGGCCGCTCGGGACCGGCTTGATTTTGCGCGTGGCGAGTTGGGCGCAAAGAAGAATCAATCCCGCCACCACCCACGTCACCACCATCGAATTCGTCACGGTCAGCGGGCCGACATGAAAGAGCACATCCGGCTTGAGCGGGATTCCATGCTCCTCCTTTAATTCGTGCGTCGCCTCCGCCGCGAAAGCCGGTGTAGCGGCAACGCTGAAAACGCAGAGCGCCAGCGCGATCAGGATGAAAATGGAAAAACGGCGGGCCATTAAAATTGGTTTTGGAAGCAGCAGCCCGATGTTTCCCGCAGGTGCGGGCGCCGCGGAAGCGATGCTCACAACACAAGGGCCGCTTGCGTCGCGGCATACAAAAGCGTGTTTTGCGGCGAGGGCAAGAAACTTTCCCGAAATTTGTCTTTCTCGCCTAACGGACGCGAGAAACGGCCCTTATTTCGCCGGAACTTGCTCGGGAAAAGTTTCCTCGACCACGATCTGCGCGGATCTGGAAACGCGCTCTTCCGCTGCCGCCGAGAGCGCCACCGCTTCATCGTAATGGCTCTCGAGCTGACGAATCTGCTCCCGTTGCTCGAAATTCGCGGCGACCGATTCGCTGGCCAACGCTCCCATTTCGCGGAAGGCCAGCGGCGAGCGGACAATGGTTTTCATCGAGGCTGCGAGTGCTTCGAAATCGCGTTCCTCCACGAGTAAACCACAGCGGCCATGTTCCACCGCCTCGGGAATTCCACCGTGCCGCGTCGCGAGAACGGCGAGACCCGTCGCCATCGCCTCGAGAACCGAGTTCGGAATGCCTTCCTGGTTTTGATCGGGTGGTGTTTCGCTCGGGTGCAGAAAGACATGGGAGGTACCGTAGAGCTCCATCAATTCCGCCTGCGATAG
The DNA here is from genome assembly GCA_041167585.1 of Verrucomicrobiota bacterium. Classification (GTDB taxonomy): domain Bacteria; phylum Verrucomicrobiota; class Verrucomicrobiia; order Chthoniobacterales; family UBA10450; genus AV80. Next base: position 74,331 of record JBEEHV010000013.1, on the reverse strand, counting down.
AAAGCCGCGGAACTGGACTTTGGCGGCAATGCCCAGCTCCTCGGCCAATTCTTGCAAGTGCGATTGAAGCGGTCCTTTGCCGGCGATAACCAGCTCCGCATTTGGAAATTCCTTTTGGAAAATCGCAAAGGCGCAGAGCGAAGTGGCCACGCCTTTTTTGGGAATGAGGCGGCAGGCCTGCATGAACCTCCAGCGGCCGTCGACCGGCGCATCCCGGCGAATGAACGGAAACTCGTGCAACGGCACCCCGGTCCGATTGATCCGCAAACGTTCCGGCGGACAGCCCAGAGTCAGCAACCGCTCGGCAAGCGACTTCGAGCGCGCGAGAATTAGCGGCACCGCGTTGAATAGCTCGCGCAGCTTCGGGCTGTAATCGCGAATATCCTTTTTCTGCGCGACATCAGCGCCGTGAAACGACACGACACACGGCTTGTGCCAGCGCTCGATGAAGGGCAGCAGATGGACGCCGGTATGCCCGAAATAAATGTGCATCAGGTCCGCGCCGCGCCGGTCCAGCAGTCTCGAGAGCATCTGGTACTCGCCGCGGTAAACGATCGGCGGCCGCTGCTTTACCCATTTGAGCCAGGCGTGCCGGACCGGGTTGTTGAAAGGCTTCGGAATCAGCTCGATGTCGCTGAAGGGAAACATCTCGGGGTTCTGCATCGCCTTGGTCATGACGAACGTCTCGTAGTCATGAAGAGACCGCACCTGCCGGTAGATGTGAAGCATCTCCGGCTTGAGAAATGTCGTGCAGTAACTTGCTACAACTCGTTTGCCCATGGAAAAGGAACGCGATTGTCCGTTAGGTGCGGGCAATTGTCCATCTGTTATTCACAGGCCAGGACAGCCGCCTTTTCGATCGTCTGCTCGGCCGGTAGGGGCGCCGTTTCAGTGAAAAGCCAGTGCTCGAGTCTGTCCCGCAGCGCATCGATCCCTTCGGCTTCAGATGCGGAAATGGCGACAATCTCGCGCTCGGGAAACCGCTGTTGGAGGGCGCGCAAATTTTCCTCCGCTTCGGGAAGGTCCATCTTATTTGCAATCACATACCAGGGCCGAGCTGAGAGCCTCGAATCGTAGAGATCGATTTCGCGCCGCAAATTCTGGAGATCTTCGATCGGGTGACGGCCCTCGCTCCCCGCAATGTCGAGGACGAAAAGTAAAATCCGGCAGCGCGTGATGTGGCGGAGAAAATCGTGCCCGAGCCCGACGTTGCGATGGGCTCCTTCAATCAGACCGGGAATATCCGCGATCGAGGCGCGGCGATAGTCGTCGCCGAATTCCACTACACCGACGATGGGATGCAACGTGGTGAATGGGTAAGGCGCGACTTTCGGATGCGCGGCCGATATTTTCCCCAGGAGAGTCGACTTTCCGGCGTTGGGATAACCGACGAGCGCCGCATCGGCCATGGTCCGAAGCTCGAAAAGGAAGTGGCCTTGCTCGCCCTCTTCGCCCTCGGTGTATTGGACCGGGGCGCGATTGCGCGAACTCTTAAAGTGGACGTTGCCTTTGCCGCCCCCGCCGCCCTGACAAAGGATGAATTCCTCACCCTCGTGCGTCAGATCCGCGATTTGCTCCGGCGGTCTGGGACTGTCGCCGCCACTGGAAACCGGCAGCGACGGAACGTTGATTCCGACCTGAGATTGTGACGGTTCGTCATCAAAATCATGGCGCGGGACAGGGGCCTCCGTGCGATGCACCACCGTCCCTATCGGGACCTTGACGATTTTCGGCGCGGCGGCGCGTCCATGTTTCTTTTTGCCCTGACCGTGCACGCCGCTCTTTGCCTTGATGATTGGCTCGTAAAAGAGATTCGAGAGATTATCGGTGTGCACGTCGGCGCGCAGGATCACGTCGCCGCCGCGGCCGCCATCTCCGCCGTCTGGACCACCGCGAGGCACAAACTTCTCGCGCCGAAAACTGACGCAGCCGCGCCCGCCGTCACCAGCCTGGGCAAATACTTTAATTCGATCGACAAACATAAGGGGACTGGGGGAACTTCGCGGGAAGCCTTCCGGCAAAATGGCATTGTCTGGCTCGCTTGTCATCCCGAGCCGCGCAGACGGCGACGGATCCCACACGCGGTCCAAGATCACACAAATTAGATCGGTACGCTCGACAGTCGGCGTTGCGTGGATCGCGCAGCGGAGTTTGTGTGCCTTACCCTGCGACTGTGGGGTCCCTCGCCGTCTGCGCGGCTCGGGATGACCGCGTTCGTTACCGTGCGCTTATTTCTGCGGCGACGAGAGCAGTTCTTCGTAAAGCGCCTTCGTCTCCCGCGCGATCGCCGGCCAGCCGAAAGTCTCCTCCGCGCGCTTCCGGCCCGCGCGGCCGAACTTCTCGCAAAGCTCTGGATTCGTAATCAACTGATTCACTCGCGCCGCCAGATCCCGCGCGAACTTATTTGGATCGCGCGGTTCGAACGGGCTTTCGTCCATCTGATCGATCGGAACCAAAAAGCCCGTCTCGCCATCGACCACCACTTCCTTAATTCCACCAACCGCGGTCGCCACGACGGCAGTCTCGCACGCCATCGCTTCGAGATTAATGATCCCGAACGGTTCGTAAATCGAAGGGCAACAAAAAACGGCGGCGTGCGAATACAGTTCACGCACGGTCGGCTTGTCGACCATCTCGTCGATCCAGATCAGCCCCGGCCTTTTCGCCTTCATCTTCTCGACCGCTTCTTTCATTTCGGCACCGATCTCGGGTGTGTCGGGCGCGCCGGCGCACAACACGATCTGAAAGCCCGGCTCCATGTATTCGATCGCGCGGACCAGATGAATGATTCCTTTTTGGCGTGTGATCCGTCCGACAAAAAGCAGGAAGGGCTTGTCTCGATCGATCCCATATTTCGTCAGCGCCGCAGTCGAAGATGTCTTCTGATATTCCTCGAGATCGATGCCGTTGTAGATCACGTGCAACCGCTCGGGTCGCACGTCGAAAAGCCGTTCGACGTCGGCTTTCGTGCCCTGGGAAACGGCTATGACCGCATCCGCCATTTCCAGAGCGGTCTTTTCCAGCCAGACGGAGAAATCGTAACCGCCACCGAGTTGCTCGCGTTTCCACGGCCGGAGCGGCTCCAGGGAGTGGACGGTAATGACGAGCGGAAGACCGTAATTTATTTTCGCGAGAATCCCGCCGAAGTGGCTGTACCAGGTATGGCAATGGACTAGGTCAGCGTCGATGTCCGCGGTGTTGAAATCGGTGCAGCGCCGGATCGCGCCGAAGACTGAGCGCAAAGGTTTCGGGCAGGTAAATTCCGAAGCGTCCAGTTCGAATCCAATCACGGAAAGGTTGCCGTCCTTTAGTTTCTGATCGCCGAAACAACGGACCTCGATCGGCATCGTCTTCGCGAGCTCACGCGTGAGATAATCGACGTGCACCCCTGCCCCGCCGTAAACGTGCGGCGGATATTCGTTCGTGAGAAAGAGTGCTTTCACGCTTTTCTCTAGTAGCTGCGACGCGAAGCTTGCGCCACCGGATTCCCAGCGTCAGCGCTTGAAGAAATGCTCGTAGGAAAAATAGACGAACACACCATAGTCCGGCGCGGCCGCGGAAACACCGATGGGCGCGGCGAGCCCGATCACCAACTGCGAATCGTTTTTAAAATTGAAGGCGTAACGCACGCCGGGGGAAAGGATGACCGAGGCCTCACGACTGCCGCCCGCCTCTTCATCAAAGTTCGCCACGGCCTCGAGCATCAGGTTCAAACGACGGCTCACCGCGAAGATGGCGCTGCCACCGAGATTGAAGTTCAACAAATCCTCGCCCTGCACATCGGGCAAAAACGTCAGGCCGGCGTTAGCGTGGAGCGTCCAACGATCGCTCACGACTTTGCTCACCGGCAAATTCAGTTGATAGCCCACGGTGCCATCGCCGAGACCTTTATCCTCATCACCCGTCGGCACGATCAGGCTGAAACGCGGCGCGAAGGCGGGTCGGGTCGCGGTCTCCGTCGCGACCTGGTAACGATAGTTAATGAACACGTCTCCCACGCCATGAGCTGATTGGCCCCCGCTCTCTATATAAGAGTAGGGCAGCGTGTAGGAAAACTGGTGGTCTTGAATTCCGATCGGCCATTCCTGGGTGAAAGTGAACAACCACTCCCGGTCGTCCGGCCCGGAACGGTGGGTGACACTGCGCGTGAGATTAAAGATGTGCTGCACCACGCCGGCTTCCTGGTTGTAGGCTTCTTCAATCAGGAATGAGTTGTCCTGAATTCCCATCGCGGGACGCGGATCCTCTTCTGCGGCGGAGAGGGAGCCTGCGGCCGTGAGAGCAAACAGAAGAACGGCCGAGTAAAAGAGCGAAAGGGGTGAACGGCGAAAAGGTAGTGAGGTCATGGACGCGGTAAGAGCGCCCACTTCTTCAGCGTTTCACCTTCAAAAGCAATACCGGAATATCCACCTTGTGCCTGACCTTGTCGGCGGTGCTGCCATAAAGCAGATCGCTAATGAAACGGTGTCCGTGTGTGCTCATGGCGATCAGCTCGACCGGATGCGCCCTGGAGAGCTTGACGATTTCCTCGGCCGGTTCCCCCATGGCCAGAACGGAAGTAACCTCGAATCCCTCCGCCTTCAGTTCGCGCTCGAGGTCGGCGAGGTAGGCGCGGTCTTCCTTCATCTCCTGGCTCTCCTGAAGCTTGAACTTCTCGTAATTCCGCGCCGCCCATCCATCGGCCACGTGCACCAGCATGAGCTTCGCGTTCGAGAGCCGCGCGAGCGGACGAATGTGCTTGAGAATGGTTTGGTCGGTCTCGCGATTTTCCACCGGGACCAGGATCGTTTTATACATGGGCGTTAGGCGAACCAACTCCGGAACGTTTGCACGAGTAGCCAGGCGTTGAGCGAAGCGATCACGATGGCGACAACCCAGGCGAGGCATTTCACCGTAAACCCATTCGCGAACTCGCCCATCTTTAGTTTGTCGCTGGTAAACATCACCAGCGGGAAGACCGCGAAGCTCAGCTGCAAACTCAGGATCACCTGACTCAACACCAGCAGGTTGGTCGTGCCTTTTTCGCCGGAAATGACGGTGACAATGATCGCCGGAACGATCGCGATCGCGCGGGTGATCAAACGCCGCAACCACGGCCGGATTCGGATGTTCAGGAAGCCCTCCATCACGATCTGTCCCGCCAGCGTCCCGGTCAGCGTTGAGTTTTGGCCGGAGGCGAGCAGAGCCAAAGCGAAGAGCGTGCTGGCGCCGGTCACGCCGAGAAGAGGCGACAGAAGTTTATAGGCCTCCTGGATCTCTGCGACGTCGTTGCGCCCGCGCGTGTAGAAAGTCGCGGCGGAGACAATCAGGATCGCGGCGTTGATGAAGAGCGCGAACATCAGCGCCAGCGTGGAATCGATCGTAGCGAACTTGATCGCCTCGCGTTTGCCGGCCGTGTTCAGCTCGTAGCGCCGCGTCTGCACGATCGAGGAATGCAGATAAAGATTATGGGGCATGACCGTGGCGCCGAGAATTCCGATGGCGATATAAAGCATGCCCGGATCGGTAATGATCTTCGCCGAAGGGATGAAGCCCTTGGCGATCCCGAGCAGATCGGGATGGGACACCACCAGTTCCCACGCGAAACATCCGCCGATCACCAGGATGAGGGTCATGACCAGCGCTTCAATATAGCGAAACCCTTTGTTCTGGAGAAACAGGACGATGAGAACATCGAGTCCGGTGATGCAAACTCCCACGAGAAGCGGCATGCCGAAAAGCAGATTCAAGGCGATGGCGGAACCGATAATCTCCGCCAGATCGCAAGCCGCGATCGCCAGCTCGCAAATGAACCACAACAGGAATGAGACCGGCCGGCTGTAGTGATCGCGGCAGGCCTGGGCCAGATCGCGTCCCGTCACGATCCCGAGTCTAAGCGAGAGCGCCTGAAGCAGGATGGCCATCAGATTGGAGATCATGATGACCGAGAGCAGCGCGTAATTGTACTTCGAGCCGCCCGCCAGATCGGTGGCCCAATTCCCGGGGTCCATGTATCCAACCGCGACCAGGAATCCTGGGCCCGCGAAGGCGAAGAGCTTGCGGAGAAAACTAGCGGACGCCGGCACAATCAGGCTGCGATGAACCTCGGACAAGCTGGGCAGTGCCGGCTGCGAATGGAAACCGGCCTCGGTGTGAATCGGGCCGGAATCCAAATTAGGCATGACTAACTTATTTATCGTTTACTATTAGTCTGTCAACGAGAAATCATTTTTTGTTTGACCGATAGGCCGGCTTCGCCGTTCTTGGGGACGTGCCCGTCAAGACGAACGCCACCCGCAGCTCCGCCGCGGTGGAGGATTACCTGGAACGGATCCTCGAACTGATCAACACCAAGGGCTACGCGCGCGTGGTCGACATCGCGACCAGTCTCGGGATTTCTCAGGCCAGCGTGACCAACATGGTTCAGCGGCTCGACGGCGAGGGACTGCTCAAGTACGAGAAGTATCGAGGCCTGGTCCTGACCACCGCCGGCGAAACGCTGGCGCGAAACATTGCCCGGCGTCATCAGCTCCTGACTGATTTTCTTACCCTGCTCGGCGTGGACGAGCGCGTGATCGAGCATGACGTCGAGGGAATGGAGCATCACATTAGTCCCGCGACGCTGCGGGCGATCGAGACGCTGACTGCGCAGCTCAAGCGCCGGCCGGCGCTGCTGGCGAGTTTGAACCAGTAGTCTTTTTTTTGGAGACGGCCTGCCCTCAGGCCGTTGCTTCCGCGACGCTCCACGCCCCGGCAGGAGGGCGGGCCGGCTCCATTCCGGGAGGCGGGCCGACCAAAAAGCTTTTCCTCCGCACCGAACATTATCTAATAGCCAGCGATGCCGCGCCGCCCGGAACTGCTCGTTCTCGCGATGGACCTTGGGAGTTCGTCGACACGTTCGGCGTTCTTCGACGAAAGCGGCCAAGTTTTGCCAGGCACCGGCGCGAGCCGTAATTACGCCATTTCCTATTCTGCCGATGGCGGAGCGGAACTTTCTCCCCTCACGTTGCGCCACGCTGCCGCGGAATGCTGGCGAAGGGCATTGCAGACACGGCGCGAATCTCCTTCCCTTCGCAAAATTCCCATCGCCGCTGTGAGCGCCTCGGCCTTTTGGCACAGCCTCCTCGCGCTCGATCGCAAGGGCAGACCGATCACGCCGATCTACACCTGGGCTGATTCACGCTGCACCGTGGACGCCGCCAGTTTGCGCGAGGAATTCGACGAAAGAAAAATCCACGAACGGACCGGCTGCATGCTCCGCGCTTCCTATTGGCCGGCGAAATTGCGCTGGCTGCGTCGCACGCAAAGACATCTCTTCAACCGCGTGGCCCGGTGGGTTTCGCCCGCCGAATGGATTTTCGAAGAACTGCTTGGTGTCGCGGGATGCAGTCATTCCATGGCGAGCGGCACCGGGTTTTACGATTACCGCACCCGGCAATGGGATACTGCCCTATGCGAAGCGTGCGGCCTCACCCCGGCGCAACTCGGGAGCCTAACGAATAAAACAAGCGTGAAGCGCTGTGCGTTTCCAGAGTTGCGAGAAGCCACATTTTTCCCCGCGATCGGTGACGGCGCGGCGGGAAATCTCGGGTGCGGAGCCGATGTTCCGGGACGCACCGCGATTAACGTTGGGACAAGCGCGGCGGTGCGCGTGATCACGCAAAGCGAAAGCCGCGCGCCCCTCGGATTATTTCGCTACTCAATCGATCGCGCACGTGGCGTGATCGGCGGCGCCGTCAGCAACGCCGGCAATTTGCGACGCTGGTGCCTGCGGGAGCTTCGGCTCACTGAGACAAGCTCAGCTCTCGAGAAAATGCTTTCGCGGACTGCGGCGGCTTCGGACGAAATCACCGTATTGCCCTTCTGGGTCAACGAACGCGCTCCCACCTGGCCGGAGAATCTACCAGGCGCGATCGTTGGATTTCGCCAGGCGACTTCGGCAGCGCAGATTCTTCGCGCGGCGACTTGTGCCGTGTTCTATCGGTTGGGCATGATTCTCGATTTGGTCGAGAACGCGACCGGCCCGGCAAAAGATATCATCGTCTCCGGGGGCATCTTAAAGTCGCCCGCGTCATTGCTTCTGCTCGCAGACGCGATAGGCCGCGACATTCGCATTTCGCCCGAACGGGAGGCCTCCCTCCGCGGTGCCGCTGTTTACGCGCTTGAGAAAATGGGCCGCGAGTTAACTCCGCTTCTAAAAGGCAGAGTCGTGCGCCACCGTCCTGCACTTTCCGCGAAACATCGGCTGCGACGAGAACGCCAGATGGCCTTGGAGAAAGCGTTATCGAGCGCTGCTACGTCCTGATCTCCAAAGTGCGTGTCATCCCGAGCCGCGCAGACGGCGATGGATCTCGCAGTCGTAGGAAAAAGTACCCAGGCCAGGCTCCGCAATGCGCGAAGTGATTACCGTCGAATGTGGCATCTTGTAACTTGGGTAACCATAGACCGACTGTGGGATCCCTCGCCGTCTGCGCGGCTCGGGATGACAAGCATGAGGCGGGGCCTCGGCATTCTTGGATCCGCTAACCGCTCGCTTCGGAGACGCTTTCGATTTCGCCTGGCCGGCAATAAATTGTGAGGGAAATCGGCCGGCAGCAGACGGTGCAATCTTCGATTAACGACTGCTCGGATTGCGAGGTGTCAATCAGCAGCGGAAACGATTCGCCGCAATGCGGACAAACAATGTCGGCCTCTCGGATCAATTCCATTGTGCGCGATGGACCCCGTAACGTTAAACCGCCGCGTCCGATTTCTCTGCGGCCTCGGAACTCGCGTCGTCGCTCACTTTGCAGAAATGGAGCTGACCGACGCGCCGTCCATCCGTTTGCGAGATCGTCACCAGGTAATTGTCGATCCGAACCTGCTCCCCCTGCTTCGGCAGGTGCCCGAGCAAATGGGTGACGTAACCGCCGATCGTGCTGACATCGGCGCTTTCCAATTCGAGGCCCGCCATGTCCCGCAATTCGTAGAGCCCGACGGCGCCATCGACCGAGAATTCGTTCTCGTTGATCTCGCGAAACTCCGCCTTCTCGGTATCGAATTCATCCTGGATATCGCCCACGATTTCCTCGAGCACGTTCTCCAGGGTAACCATACCGACCGTGCCGCCATATTCGTCCACCACGATGGCGAGGTGCGCGTGTTTGGTCAGAAAAAGGTTTAGCAATTTCTCCAGCGACATCATCTCGGGCACGGGGATGAGATCCCGCTTGATCCGGAGAAGATCGGGCTGCGGATCGCGCATCATGGGCACGAGCTCCTTGATGTGAATAAGCCCAAGGGTGTTGTCGAGATGGCCCCGGCAAAGCGGGAAACGCGTGTGGCGCGACTCCAGCGCTTTCTTCACGTTCTCCTCGAAGTCCTCCTCGATATCGAGGAAGACCACTTCGCCCCGCGGCGTCATGATATCACGCACCACGCGGCGGCGGAGATCGAGCGCGTTCACGAGAAGATCGCGGCCGAGGGCGGAGACTTCGTCCGATTTCTCGCTTTCATCCAGGATGAGCCGCAGCTCTTCCTCGCTATGGGCCAGCTCGGCGCCAGCGACCGGTTTAATCCGGAGCAACTTTTGCAGGAAAAAATTCGAGGATTTGTTCAGCACCCAAATGGCGGGTTTGAAGATGATGTAGAAAACGCCCAACGGGCGGGCCAGGAGAAGCGTCACCGGCAGCGGGTTGCCAATCGCGAGATATTTCGGGGCGAGTTCGCCAAACACGATATGGAGAAAGGTGATCCCGAGAAACGCGAGCGTGATCGAGACGGTCGAGATGATGGTGTGCGAATGAATATTAACCAGCGCGAAAGCCGGCTGGAGCATGCGCGCCAGAAATTGCTCACCGATCCAACCGAGCGCGAGACTGGCGAGCGTGATCCCCAATTGCGTGGCGGAGAGATACGCGTCGAGGTGAGCGCGAACGTGCTTGGCGAAGACCGCGCGCAGATTCCCCTCCTCCACCAGCGGGTCGAGCTGGCTGCCCCGGACCTTGACCAGCGCAAATTCCGACGCCACGAAAAAAGCGTTCAGCACCACCAGGGCGAAGATGACCGCGAGCTTGCCCAGAATGAGCGCGGGGGAATCCCATTGCTCGGAGATCGCCTCAGCCACGGGGACAGAGGCGAGTAATAGAAAAGTCGAATTCATTTAGCGGATGCACGCCTTGCATCCGGAAGCCCAGCGAGACGCAATCTCTACCAGCTCGATTTGGTCACACCCGGGATGAACCCGGCTGAGGCGAGCTCGCGGAAGGTGAGGCGCGAAATCTTGAACCGGCGAATGAAGGCCCGGCGGCGGCCGCTCACTTCGCAACGATTCACCACCCGGGTGGGGCTGGCATCGCGCGGAAGCTGCGACAAACCTTGGTAATCTTTCTTCGCCTTGAGCTCAGCACGCAGGGCCGCGTATTTTTTCACGGTCGCGCGTTTGCGATCATTGCGATTTATCCAGGACGTTTTCGCCATAAGAGAACGCGGAAAGTAGCGAAGAAGACCTGACATGCAACTTCTTTTCTCCGTTAATCCCAGTCACCCAGTGATGAGAGCACCCCAGAGGGCCTGGTCCGCGTAGCCCTTGCGTAGGCGGGTCCGGCGTTGGACGTTGGGCGCTCCTCATGCTTCCACTGCACACTGCCACCTTCCCCTCCTCTGCTACGGAGCTGGCCCGGCTGCTTAACGAAAGCCTGCAACGCGTGTTCATCGGGAGGTCCGACGCCGTTACCATCCGGGCCAATTCCTACCCTCATCTCGACGCGCTCCAGATCTTGCTGGATGGCGCAAAGCTCAGCGGGAACCCGCCTCCTCCGCCTGCAATCTCCGGTAAAACATCGTCTGCGCTCCAGATCGATGAGCTAACTCTGCGGGGCTCGCCGATTTTGGTCGATTCGGCCGCGGTGACTCTCTCTCTTGCCGCGCGCCAGGTTCATCTCCGCCAGGGTAAAGATGCGAACGACCAGATCGTTCTTTCCCTTGAGAGCGCAGCCGACGGGAACATCGAAATTAGCCTGGATAAATCGGATCTCGAAGCGCTCCTCACAGAGCTGGCCAAAAGCCAGGCGGGCAAGCAAGGCGTCACGATTGAGAGCGTGCAATTGGAGCTGCGGCAAAAGAATCCACGTTCGGTGGCAGCGGAAGTGTCTTTGCGTGCCCGCAAATTATTTTTGAGCGCCACGATTCAGGTGACGGGACAACTGGATTTGGACGATCAGCTCAATCTGAAAATGTCCGGACTTCGTTGCGAAGGGTTTGGCGGAATGGGGACGATGGCCTGCGGCGTCCTGGGACCGCACCTGCAAAAACTCGACGGCCGCGAGTTCCCGCTCCTGGCGTTGCCACTCGGAGAAGTTCGTCTGCGCGACGTGCAGCTTTCGGTCGGCGATCGAGTTTCTGTGCGCGCAGAGTTCGGTTCGGCGGCCTGAGACACGGGAACGTCGTGGCATCCCGCGCTGCGCGAACGGGGAGGAATCCTCCAAAACGTTGTCATCCTGAGCGAATGCGAAGGATCTCTGACTATTTCTCCGCTCTAGACCGCGCGAAACGGGAAATGATCAGAGATTCTTCGCTTCGCTCAGAATGACAGTGCTCTTTTTGAGATGGTTTCACAATGGCTTCGCGATCCACGAAGCGCTGACCTCGAACTTGCGCAAGCTAATCAGTGTGACCCCTCGTGCGATTGTGGGATCCCTCGCCGTCTGCGCGGCTCGGGATGACACGCTGCCGCACGCAGATCACAAAATCTGTTTCTTATTTCGCGGACGGAAGTATCTTCCGCGGCCCCGCCCAAACACGCCGCTAAACGCATGATCATCAAAATCGGCTTCGATATCGAGTTCGAGCTTCCAGGCCCGACGCCGATGATTTTGATGCTCTATGTCCATCCCTCGCGGCAGAAGGATCTTCGTTCCGAAGAAATTATTCGGCTGGAACCGGATATCCCGCTGACCGATTTCACCGATCTCTATGGCAATCGTTGCGCGCGCATTTTTGCGCCGGCCGGAAATCTTCGCCTTTCACTCGACGCGACGATCGAGGATAGCGGACAACCCGATGAGCAGGCGCCCGATGCTCCGCAGAACAGGGTGGAAGATTTGCCGGACGATACGCTTCCCTTTCTCCTGACCAGCCGGTACTGCGAAGTGGACAAGCTTTCCGACATCGCATGGAAGCTCTTCGGCGAGACCGCGCCGGGCTGGCCGCGCGTGCAGGCCATCTGCACCTGGGTCCATCACCACATCACGTTTGGTTATCACTTCGCCGATTCCACCAAGTCGGCCTTCGACGTTTACACCGATGGGCTTGGCGTTTGCCGCGATTTCAGCCACCTCGCGCTCGCTTTCTGTCGGTGTATGAACATTCCGGCCCGCTACGCCACCGGTTACATGGGAGACATCGGCGTGCCCCTCGTTCTGCCGATGGACTTGAGCGGATGGTTTGAAGTTTACCTGGGCGATCGCTGGTACACCTTCGACGCGCGCCACAACATCGCGCGCATCGGCCGTATCGTGATGGCCCGGGGACGCGACGCCGCCGATGTGGCGCTGACCACCAATTTCGGACGCGCGATCCTGAAGAAATTTTTGATCATCAGCGATGAAGTCAAGCAGACCGAGGCCTCTGTTTAGAGGAGCGGCGCGCGGAATCTGCGTTGTAGAGGCGGCTGTCACCAGCCGCAGAAAGCTTGCGCGATTGTAAGACCGCGGGTGAGGACACCCGCCGCTACAACGGATCAGAGCTACAAGGGGTAGATCTTGCCGGCCGCGCGAGCCAGGGCCACGAAGGCTCCAAAATGGGCGCAGATGAGAAACGCCACGCAGGCCAACTTGAAGAACCATTCGAGCTGGGGCCGGTTCGCTTTGGAATTCGAAAACGCGAAAGCAGCCACAAAAGCCACCGGCGCGAAGTAGCGTCCTTGCACCCCGAAGATCCACCGGGAGCCGACCTTGTTGAAGGTGACATAAAGCGCAAACTCAACTGCTACGATTCCAGCGAGAACGACGATCGTGAGGGCGCCACGCTGCCACCAAACGGGAACCGGCAGACCGCGAGGAGCCAAGAACACCGCAGCCGTGAGCGCGAGCAGGAAGCCGATGGGAATCCAGGCTGGCAAGGAAATGTTGAGCCAGCCCAGACGACCAACCAGTTGCTGCCAGTAATCATCCGCTTTTGCCCTGAGGTCTTGCTTTACTCGATGCCAGAACGGGCCCGGGTGTCGGCCGACCCATTTTAATTGCGCGGCGGGCTCGACCTGCTGCTCAGGTGGCGGCTTCCCGTAAAGCTTCGCCGCATTGGCGTTCCATGCGAGCGCCGGGAGAAAGCATGCGGCCAAAACTGCGGCGCAAAGGGGCAGCGCTACCTTGAGGCCAATTCGTTTTGCGGGAATCAGGAAAACCAGAAGCCCCAGAAAAGGATAAGGAGGGCGCAACTGCGAAAGAGCCAGCGCCAGACCGATAAATCCGAACATTCTGGCGCGGCTTATTCCATTGGTTTGGGCAACGGCCGTCTGAGTCAGGAGAGCGACCCAAAGAAACCCCACGCCGTAGCTCATCGCATCCGCGGTGACGGTCGCTATTTGCGACACAACCATCGGGAAGAGCGCGATCAAAAGCGCAGCCCGGCGCGCAAATCCTGAATACGACAAGGCCATGGTGATGAGCCAGCTCCCTACCAGCAAGTTCCCGCAACGCGCGAAGTAAACGAGTGCGAAAGGCCCCGCGCCGAAGAGGCGGCCCACAGCGATGGCCAGCGCGGAAGGAACGTAAGCGAGCGGCGAGTAAATTGCCGTGGAAAACTCCGCGAACTGCCGCTCTTCCGGCAGAAGGCGAAGCTGCCGCGCGGCCTTTATTTGATTCCGATCAATGTGGTGGTCGCTGTGAGATCCCAGAGCATCCGAAAGCCGGGTCAAGCTCGCCGGCAGCGCGTCGCCCACGACTTCGTCCGAAACACGATACGGTTGCAAACGTCCCTCGGAGATTTCGTAACTGCGCAGGAAATGGTTCCGCTCATCCGGCGCGCGAAACGGCCCGGTCAGGATCAAATAGGGAAGCCCGAGCAGGAGATAAAAGATAAAGAACCAGCGTTTATCGAATCGAATCCAATTCCGCGCGAGTTGGAGAAGCTCTGCCACAACGAGGCGGAAAATTATTGTTTGCTCAACCGCCGGAAGAGCCAGATCCCGAGCCCCAGAAAGAGCACATTCGGCAGCCAGACCAGGAGTTCGGGATGGAGCTTGTCATTGGCTCGAAGCGTGTCGGCCAGGATAATGAACAGGAAATAGAACACGCCCACGACGAGGCTGACGCCGAAACCGAAAGAGGTCTCGCGTCGGTGCGTCGTGATGCCCAGGGGGACGCCGACCAGGGAAAAGACGATGCAGGCCATGGGAAATGAAAACCGCTTGTTGATTTCCGTGCGGCTCGCGCTGCGCATTTTTGGGTCGTCGTTTTTTAGCTGCTCCAACAGTTGTTCCAGCGAAAGCATGGACCGGCTCGCCCGTCTTTTTTCCTTCTCGTAAAGCTCATCCAGGCTGATCGGGAGCGTGCCTTCGGCGACGCTGATTCCGTCCCGCATGCGAAGGAGATCGTAGGGATCAAAGTCGTCGCGCTGCTGGTAACGCGCGCCGTAAAGATGCATGAGAATCCGCTTCCCCGGCAGGTCCGCCTGCAGGGTACCCTTCTTGGCGTAGGTCACCTTCATCGGCATCGAGTTCTCGTTCATTTCAAAAACGATGATGTTCTCCAGTTTGTTGCCGTCCTTTTTGCCAACGTAGATTTTGCGGCCGGGAAACTGATCGATCACCTGATCGCTGCCGAAGAGCGCCATCGGATTGCGGGTGGCAAGGTTGAAGACAGTGCTGCGCATTTCCTCCTGCGCCGCCGGCGCAACCTGAACATTGAGCCAGAGAGAAGCGGCGGTGCAAAGGAGCGCGATCACGACCAGGGGAACGCAGATGCGACCGATGCCTACGCCGTTGGAGCGGAGCGCGATCAATTCGTTATCGGCCGAGAGGCGCCCGAAGACGAGGAGGACGGCCGTAAGCAAACCCCACGGAATGGTGAAGATGAGCGAGAAAGGCAGGACGTACGCGACGAAGCCGATCAGGTATTCGACCGGCAGATCATGATTGACCAGGAGCGGGAGGAGCTTCCGAAAGATGTTCCCGATCACGAGAACGAAACTCAGGACGGCAATCGCGAAGATCAGATTCACGAAGAGCTGGCGGCTGACGTAGCGGTCGATCAATTTCATCGGTTGCCGGTTTGTTAATTCCGTTCCGACAGCGTAGCAAGTGGCGTCGTGCGCGCTTACCCATTACAACCGCGCGCCCGCTCAGCGCGGAGCAAGACTAATTGCCCCAACCGGGAATCATTTTACTCAACACCCCATCGCGCCCGGGCGCAGTGGCGGTGAGCTGGGTATTAAGCTCCTGCAAGAGCGCGCGGTCGCTTTTGCGTACCGCAAATCCCATTTTCTCGAGCTCGATTCCGGGGATGATATCCGCCCCGATATCGGTCAGGGCGAGGTCCTCACCGATTGACTGCTTGAGCTGGGCCACTTTTTGCAGGGCGTACGGCTTGTCGATCAGCGCTCCATCGATTCGCTCCGCGACGAGATCGGCAAGCATGCGATCGTAGGCGCCACTGCCGGAATAAGGCACGAAACGATCCGGCGAATTTCCCACGAGTTGGCGCGCCAGGGTTTCGTTCGACGTCTTTGCCGCCGCGCCGACCCGAGAGAGCAACAGCTTGCCATTCTCAAATGGCTTCACCCCCGGTTTGGCCACCATCGACTGCGGGAATTTGAGAGTCGGCTGGGTAAAGAGCAGCCCGTAGTCTTTCTCGCGGTCGGCCGTGATCGAGATGGCCGATGCAATGAGATCGACGGCGCCATCGCGCTCCAGCAACCGGAAAAACTCCTCTCCCCAAATTCGACGCGTGTAAGTGATGGTCGGTTTCGCGGTAATACCGCGCGCAGCGAGAATCCGTGTCCCCAGATCGCGCAGCAATTCGATTTCGTAACCGGTCAGTTCCGCGCCTTCCTGCCGCACAAAAAAACCGTCCGGCTCCGCGGTCCCGACATGGATCGTGCGCGTCGCAATGATTCGATTCAGCGCGCTGGTATAATAGGTGAAGCCCTGCTCCTTATTCCAGTCGCCAAAACGTTCGGGCTCTCCGGGGTTTTGCCAAACCGGCCGCACTTTCCAGCGAACCTTACCCTCGATCCCCTGCGGCACGATCGAGTCACGCGCGGTGCGCTGCACGGTGGGCGGCTTCCCGGCCGGGGCGAGCGAGACTTCGAAGGACAGATTTTCCTGCGGGAGGTCCTTCGCCGTCCACGAAAGAAAGAGCGGGCCGACAATCGATGCATCCGGCGCCGGGGTGACCAGTTGAACCGTGGGCCCACTGCTGGCGCTGGTAACGACCGTTTTCGGGCGGAGAAACCACGCACCTGCGGCGAGCGCGAGGACGGCCGCAAGACCGAGTCCAATCCAAAGCGGCGTGCGCGACTTGACCGGCTTTTTTTCTACCGAAGGTGCGCCGACGACAACGGACGGCCCGCGGCGTTGGAGCGAGAGAATCGCTTCGGCCAGCTCGCCGATGTGTTGTTCCAAAGGCGGATTCATCGCGTCGAGCCAGTGGCAACTGCTGATGAAATATTCCAGGTCCTTCGACGGGACCACGTTCTCGACCCGAAATGGAATGATCGCGACGCCTTTGTTCACCGCGCGCTCGATCTCGCGCATGACTTGGGGCGAGCCGTTGGAATGCTTCGAAAAAATGACCACCATCACGGCGCTGTCGCCGATCGCTTCCACAATGGCCGCTCCCCAGGTGCGCCCGGGCCCAACGTCGCGCGGCGCGATCCAGCAACGGATTTTCCGGGCCTCCAAAGTTCCGCAGACCGCATCGGCGACTTTCTTGTCTTCCGAGCAATAGCTGATGAAGGCGTCGTACGGCATCGGGCCGATCTTAACGCGTCTGCTTGTCTTGGCAATGCGACGCCGCCCGAGCGAGCGCCGGATAATTTCCTTTCCACTCGAACAGGGCGGGTCTTAGTTCAATCCGGATGCCGCTTCGATTGTTCTCTCTCCTGCTGCTTTGGTCGAGCTGGCCGGTGGCGATCGCATGGGCGGCACCGCGTTCGATGGATAATTCCCTTCAGTGCATTGTGGTCGTGACGGACGACTGGAACGCGCCCCACGGCCTGCTCCGCGCGTTCGAACGAAATAGTGCCGCGGATAGTTGGAAGGAGCGCGGCCCCGGTGTTCGCGTGGTCGTTGGCAAGAAAGGACTTGGGTTAGGCCTGGGCCTCGTCCGCGTGAAACAAGAGGGCGGGCCGAGAAAGAAAGAGGGCGACGACAAAGCGCCGGCCGGGATATTTCATCTTTCCTCAGTCTTCGGTTACGCGCCCGCGCGTTCCGCTCGCTGGGTGAAACTTCCCTATCTGCCGCTCTCAAAGGAGATCGAGGGCGTCGATGATCCGCAGTCGCGTTTCTATAACAAATTGGTGGATCGGTCGAAGGTCCGGAGAGTCGATTGGCACAGCGCCGAGAAAATGCGGCGGGATGACATTCTTTATAAATGGGGTGTCGTCGTCGATCACAACGCCGCGGCCAGGCCCGGGGCGGGCTCATGCATTTTTCTTCACATTTGGAAGAACGACTCTTCCGCCACGGCCGGCTGCACCGCGATGCCGGAGAGAGATCTGGTGCGATTGCTCCGATGGCTCGATCCCGCGCGGGCTCCGATTCTAGTCCAGATGCCGCGCACGCTTTACCAATCCGTCCGGGCGAAATATCACCTGCCGACCGCTCGCCGGTAAATTGCCACGGAATGCGCAGAGCGGGGTTTGCTTAGCAGTGAACCTTGCTACCTTGGTCACCGAATGAGCAGCGAGATCTACGACGTGGCGATCATTGGCGGCGGCCCGGCGGGCAGCACCGCGGCGACGCTGCTCGCGCGGGCCGGACGACGCGTCGTTGTGCTGGAACGTGAAAAATTTCCCCGCTTCCACATCGGCGAATCGCTCCTGCCGTTCAGCGTCAAAGCCTTCGATCGCCTCGGGATTCGCGAGAAACTCGATCGTGCTTTCATGCCCAAATACGGCGGGGAAATCATCGCGGCCTGCGGCACCACCAGCGCGAAATTTTATTTCAAGGACGGCTTCGACTCGCAGCGAGACCGCTCCTATCAGGTCACGCGCTCGGAGTTTGACAAAATGCTGCTCGATCACTCGCGCGAAAATGGGGCGGAAGTTCGCGAAGAAACGGCGGTCAAGAAAATCGATTTCACGAAAGAGAGGGTGAGCCTCGAATTGGAAGTGGCGGACGGCTCGACCGCATCTCTTCAGGCCCGATATCTTCTCGATTGCAGCGGACGCCAGACGACCCTCGGCAATTTCTTCAAACTCAAAAAGACCTACGACCATCTTCAAAAATTCTCCGTTTTCGCGCATTACGAAAACGTCGCCCGCCCGTCTGGCATCGACGGCACGCTGATCCGTATGGTGCGGGGAGTCGATCGCTGGTTCTGGATGATTCCGCTGACGGCTACCCGCATGAGTATCGGCGTCGTGATGGACACGGCCACCTTCCGCGCGATGAAGCTCGCGCCCGCGGACGCGCTCGCCCAATGCATCGAGGAGCAGCCCGAGATGGTGGCGCGAATGCAGAATGCCGAGCTGGTTTCGCCCGTCTATTCCGCCGGAGATTATTCGTATCGCACCACAACTCTGTGCGGCGATCGCTGGATGCTGGTGGGCGACGCCGCGGGTTTCATCGACCCCGTTTTTAGCAGCGGCGTTTTCCTCGCCATCATGTCCGCGGAGCTGGCGGCCGATTCCCTTGAGGAGATTCTGAGCGACGAGACCCGCAAGCCGCGCCTCTTTCGGCAATACTCGCACCGGGTCAACCGCGTCATGGACATGTATCTCAAGTTCGTAAACTCCTGGTATCGCGGGAGGGGATTTATCGAAACGTTCCTTAATCCGGTGGAGAAGTTTCAGCTCGCCGCCGCGGTCAACGCCGTCTTGGCCGGCAATGAAGGCTCCAGTTTTCGAATCAAATGGCGGATGTGGATCTTCTACTTTTTCGTCAATGCCCAACGCTTCATCCCCTTCTCGCCGCGACTCTCGCTCGTGCCAAAAAAACCAGAGGCCTCGCCGTCGCTGGCCCCGTTGAAAAGCGTATCCTGATTATGAGCGCCGCCGTTTCCATCCTGCCCCGCCGGAGCATTGCGCTCCTGGTTGTGATCGCCTTTAGCCTAACGAGTTGTCAGACGATCCATCACTTCCTCGATCCATCCCAGGATTGGAAGGCCCGGAGCGGCCAGCTTCTTTATCGCGGGAAAAAGACGACGATCATCGGTGAAGTGCTGGTTCGTTTTTCCAAGGCGGGCGATTTCGAGCTCACCTTTACCAAAGGCCCCGGCTTCGCCCTGCTCGAGGTGCGGCAGGACGCGCAGTTCGCGAGTGTGAAAGGCCCGCTGGCCCGCGGAGGTTGGTCCGGTCCGGCAGCGCAAGCGCCGGACCGATTGCGTGGCTGGCTCGGATTGCGCGAGTTGCTGATCGCGTCGGGCGAGAAGAATTCGGTCCGCCATTCCCTCGGCGACGAAACTTTCATTTTCCGGTTTTGACCTAACGGGGTTGAAACGCGAGCGTCGCGGCTGCGTCTACCGGACCGATCATGCCCGTTCATTCTCTCATCGCCCATCTCGTGACACGACGGCGCGGCGCGGTCTGGCTCGCGGTCGCACTGCTTTGTGCGGCGTCGGTCTACATCCTGGTCACGCGGATGAAACTCGACAGCGAGGTGCTGAATCTTCTTCCCGGCGGTTTCGAATCGGTCGAAGGCTTGAAGGTCTACAATCGCGATTTCTCACAGGTGCGGGAGCTGACTTTCGCGCTCGTCTCCCAGCCCGACGACGTTGATAAGCTTGAAGAATTCGCGCCGCAGTTTGCGGAGAAGTTGCGCCAGCAACCGTGGTGCTTGCGCGTCCTGTCCGGCGCCCCGCTCGAAACGCCAGACGGCATTCGCGACCTCCAATCGATCGCCGTTCCTCTGCTGCTCAACCTGGAGCCTGCCGCCTTCAACGAAACCCTCGCGCTCTTGCAGCCGGAAAAAATCCGGGAGCGGCTCCATCGCCTCCATTCTGAGTTGGAAGCCGGTTCACCCCGGCCCCAGATCGAGCTGGGACTCGACCCGCTGGGCGTGATTGCGCCCGCGCTCAAGCCTTTCGCCACCAAATCCGCCATCGAGGAAGACCAGCCGCTCACCTCTCCCGATCGGACCCTGCGCGTCTTTCTTACCGTCACGAATCAGCCGGGTATCGGCGCGGTCGACTGCCAGAAATTGATGCGCGAGGTGAAAGCCTTTCAGGAAAGTGCGCACCAGGGCTGGGACGGCGGGCCGCTTCAAATCCTGGTCACGGGCCGCTCTGCTTATGTCGCCGAAATTTCGCTCAGCATGCGGCACGACATCGTCATCACTTTGCTCGGGTCGATCGTTCTGGTCGGAGGGGTTTTCTACATCGGTTTTCATCGCTGGCTCCCGTTGATCGGGATGGGAATCACTCTCCTGATCTGCTGCCTCGTTGCGCTGGCCACCGGGCTCCTGATTTTTCACCAACTCAACATGGTGACAATCGGGTTCTGCGCGATCCTGATCGGTCTGGGCGTCGACTTCGCGATTTTGATTTTCGGCCGCTATCAGCAGGCGCGAGATGAAGGAATCGATCACCCCGAGGCGATCAGCGAAGCCGTCAAGAATTTGGGGAAAGCCATCTTCTTTGGCGCGCTGACGACCGCCGTGGGCTTCATGGCGCTGATGCTGGCGGGCTCGCAAGGTTTCACACAATTGGGGGTCTTGATCGCGCTCGGCATCACCTTTGCCGGTTTGTTCATGATGACGGTGTTCTTTCTTTTCCTGCCGCGGAAAAGTTCGCAGCGCCGGCACGATTGGATGTTCACCCTGGTGAAAAAATATGTGCGCTGGACCGTGCGGGTGCCGGCGCGAATGCTTTGGATTTCCGCGCCGGTCCTTCTCCTTTTCACTGCGATCGCGCTCTCGCCCAAGCCTCCGATTGTCTTCGACGTCAGCACGCATTCCATGGAGCCGAAGCGCAGTGATGCCGGTTACGCGCTCAAGACGATCATGGAGAAAATGCCGTCCCGATGGGAACCGGTCATCGGCATGGTCAGGGCCGCGAACGCGCAGCAGTTGCACGACTACTGGCAGAAGGTGGCCGCGCATTGGGATGAGTTGCAGGTCGCGGGCAAGATCAAGGGTTATTCCACCCCGGCCGCGCTCGCCCTGTCCCCTGCCCGTCTGCAAACGAACAGGCAAAAATTGCAGGGCGCGGATCTGACCGCGGCCAGCGAGACGCTCAGCGCCACCGTCGAAGCGGAAGGTTTCAGCAAGGAGACCTTCGCCTCTGCTTACGTCCTGCTGGACCAATTGCGCGAGATGGCGAACCCGGCCGTTTCGTTGCCAGACTGGCGCGCCAAATTGCCGCAAACATCGGGCTGGTGGTTTCTGGTCAATCGCTATTTTGCGCAGGATCCGCTGCTCACGACCGGATTCGTTACGACCAAGGAGCCGGTGGCGACGCAGGAGCAAAAGGAAATGCTGCATCGCGAACTTCCGGTGGAAGGCGTGCCGATGGTCCTGTCCGGCTGGAGTTTCACCCTGACCGATCTGGTTCCCTGGTCGCACCGGCAGCTCATCCTGATCAGCTCGTTGATGGCGATCTTCGACGCAACTTTGCTGGCGTTCCTCTATCGCGATTGGCGACTCTGGCTAATCCAGGTGGCCACCCTCGCCATGGCCGTCTGCGCCATGATCGCCTCGATGAAGCTGCTGCACCTTCCGCTGAATTTGCTCAATGTCCTGGCGTTTCGGCTCGTCCTCGCCATCGGGGTGGATTACGGGATCTATGTGCTTCTCGTCTGGCAAAAAGCCCGGCAACTCGATCACGACGTCGCGGGCGTCGTGAAACCGGTTATCCTCGCCGGGCTAACGGCCATCTGCGGCTTTGGTTCTCTCGGCGCGGCCAATAATCCGACCCTGGCCGGATTGGGTTATGCGTGCGCGATTGGCTTGTTTTGGAGTCTGGCTGCGACCATCTTTTTCACTTTACCGGCCGCGGCGGCGGCTGAACCGAAGTCCTGGCGCGAAGAATCTTTGCGCCCACGCGTCCAACCATCCGAACATGTTTAGAAAATTCTGCCTCTCCGTTGTCCTTTGTTTCGTTGCCACCATCGCCTCGGCCGAACCCCTTTCGCCCGCCGATCTGAAGGGCCTCCTGGCGCGCATCCGCGAGAAACGCGCCGCCGCGCCCCAGGTCCAGGCCGATTTCCAGGAAGATAAAACCGTGCACATGCTGAACAAACCGATCAACAGCTCGGGCCGGATCTTTTTCCAGTCGCCCAACAAATTCCGGCGGGAAGCGAAAGGCAACTCGCCGAGCATCACCGTGAGCAACGGCAAGGACCTCTGGATCTATTATCCGAAATTCCAATCGGCCGAACACTACTCGTTAGGCAAACGGTCACCCCTCGATGCCGGAATTGCCGCGATCACGGCCAGCCTGAACCTGGAGAACGTCGAGTCCACCTACCACATGACGGGCACGAAGGAGGCGGACGGGTATCAACTGCAATTGATGCCGCGCAATCCATCAATGAAGCGGTTCCTGCAAACATTCAGCATTCGGATGAACAACGATTTGCAGGTGGTGCGAACTGAAATGCAGCAACCGAATGGCGATCGCATCGTAACGACGTATTCCAATGAATCGCGTTCGCCGATTCCGGCTTCGACTTTTGAATTCACTCCTCCTGCGGGGACTGACGTGACGACTCCCCTGGGGCGGTAAGCTCTCCTCGTAATCGTGCTCGTGCTCCTGCTCGTGATCGATCCGGGTCCTGTTTCGATTCCGATCACGGCACGAGCACGAGCACGAGCAGGAGCACGATTACGAAGTAGGAAATCGATGCTCGACAAGCAAAGAAAAATTTTGCTAAGGGATGCCGATGCGGCGGTGTTCCCCCATTGCGCTGGTCGCGAGCCTTCTACTGTGCGCGGTGGCCGTTGCAGCCGGTCCGGCAAAGTCTCACGATGACACCGGCATCATTTCCCACATCAGGCGCACGCCGGTTCAATCCACGGCCGTCGCCTCCGTCGGATACAGCAAACGGCTGCATGCCCTGGAAATCGAATTTCGCAACGGCGCGATCTATCGTTACCTCGAGGTCGACGCGTTGGTTTATCAGGACCTGATGAATGCGCCGTCGAAAGCGCGTTTCTACGACGAGAATATCCGCGGGAAATACCGGCGGCTCCACGTCAGGCCCCGGGTGGAGTGAAGGCCGGGGCCAACACCTCAAAGCGGGCCCGGCGCGAGATTTTCGTCCTGACCGCGGCGGAAAAGAAGATCGTGGCCTTGGTCCTGGCCGCTCTCATTCTCGGCCTAACGACCAAACATTATCGGGAGAAGGAGATCGCAATGCAGCGGAAGTCACAGATCGAAGCTGGCTCGCCCCCGGCCGAAAAGAAGCGCGCGCCACGGCCGCGACGTCCCCGCCCTCCAGCCTGAGGCCAGGCCGGCTCCAATGCCTCAGGCGACGAAGGTTCTTTTGGAGACGGCCGGCCCCGGGCCATGGTCGCTGGGGCCGCTTAATTTCATCAGCAATTTGAAAAGACAGTTCCCTCCCGCCCATTGTATAAGGAGCAGGAACGCACTTTCCGAACCGGGGCCCACTCTATGTCTCTCATCTTCGAACGAATTCTCACCGATGGCATCGCCGCGATCTCGTACCTGATCGGCGATGATGAAGAAGGCTCGGCCGCAGTCATCGATCCGCGGCCCGACGTGGAAATCTATCTCGAACTGGCGCGCAAGAACGGCGTTGCGATCACGCATATTTTCGAAACGCATATTCACGCCGACCTGGTGAGCGGCTCCCGTGAGCTGGCCGATCGGACCGGGACGGCGAAGATTTATGCCAGTAGCGAGGGTGGCGCGGAGTACGGGTTCAGCGTCGAACCGGTGAAGGACGGCGATGAATTTAGCTTTGCCGGCCTGAAGCTGACCGCTCGCCATTCTCCCGGTCACACTCCCGAACACATCTGCTACGTCGCGGCGGAGGAAGATCATCCTGAATGTCCCTGGGGCGTGTTCACGGGAGATTCTCTCTTCGTTAATTCCGCCGGACGACCCGATCTTCTCGGCCGGGATGCGGACAAGCTCGCCTCACAACTTTACGACACCCTTTGGGATCTCTACGGCAAACTCGACGACGGCGTGATCATTCATCCATCGCACGGGAGCGGGTCGCCCTGCGGCGCCGATATCGGCGACCGCCTCGAGAGCACCATCGGTTTCGAAAAGCGTTTCAACCCCTACTACCAGCGCAACGATCGTCAGGCCTTTGTCGAGTACGCGCTCTCCACTCCCCCGCCTGAGCCTACCTATTACAAGCGGATGAAAAAAGTGAACGCGGCCGGACCGGAAGTTCTCGGTCGGCTGCCGGTCATTCCCGCGTTGCCTCCGAAAGTTTTCCAGGAACGCGTTGAAAAGAAAGACGCTCAGCTCGTGGACACGCGCAGCATGCTCGCCTTTGGCGGCGGGCATATCGAGGGCGCGCTGAATATCGCCGCGTCCCCGATCCTTTCCATCTGGGCCGGCTGGCTGCTCGATCCTGCCAAACCGATTCTTCTCGTGCTCGAAAGCGATGGCGAGGTCGAGAAAATCGCGCAGCTCTTTGTGCGCACCGGTTACACGAACTTCGCCGGCTACCTCGTCGGCGGGATGAGAGCGTGGCAGAACGCGGGTTATCCGCTGCGCGAATTGCCGCAGATGACGGTTCACGAATTGCAAAACTCGCGCAACGGATTGCAGCTCCTGGACGTGCGCGGCCCAGCGGAATGGAAGAACGGTCGTATCCCCGGCGCGAAACATATTTTCCTTCCGCAATTACAGCAGCGCGCGAACGAGCTGGATCGCGAGCGGCCAGTGCTGGTTTATTGCGCCACCGGCTATCGCGCGAGCCTCGCCGCGAGCGTGCTCCAGCGAGAAGGATTTCCCGACGTTCGGAATCTCCCTGGCAGTCTCCACGCATGGAAGGCGGCTAAGTTTCCGGTGGAGAAATGACGCGGCCAGAATCGCCCGCGGGGAATAACGCGTTGCTTCCAGCAAACGGATTGATCGTTCGCGAACAAGAACCGCTGAATCTCGAGATGCCCTTCTCGACCCTGAGCGGGTTCACCACGCCTAACGACTTGTTCTACGTCCGTTGTCATTTCCCGATCCCGGAAATCTCGACGTCGGATTGGCGTCTAAAAATCGAGGGAGCAATAGAAGCGCCTTTCGAGCTCAGTTACGAAGAACTCCTCGGAATGGAATCGCGCACGGTCGCGGCGACGCTCGAGTGCGCGGGGAACAACAGGAATTTGCTCGAGCAAAAAGTCAAAGGCGTGCAATGGGGTCTCGGCGCCGTGGGTAACGCTTCCTGGACCGGCGTGCCACTTTCGGTGGTGCTCGAGCGCGCCGGAATTAAATCCAGCGCGGTCGAAGTAATCCTCGAAGGCGCGGACGAAGGCGAGATCGCGAATCCTCCGCGGCCGGCCGGCAAGATTCGGTTCGCGCGCAGCGTGCCGATGGGAAAAGCGCTGAACGATGTCCTCCTCGCGCACACCATGAACGGCGAGAAGTTGCCGGCCTCGCACGGGTTTCCGCTGCGCGCGATCGTGCCGGGCTGGTACGCCGTGGCTTCCGTCAAATGGCTCGAGCGCATTATTGTGACCGACAAAACTTTCGCCGGTTACTATCAATCGATTGATTACACCTATTGGCAACGGTCGGAAGGCCTACCGACTTTGACGCCGCTGACCGAGCAATTGGTAAAGGCTGAAATCGCGCGGCCGCAGATGGGGGAGACGGTTCCGGCCAACACGAGCGTAAAGGTGGAAGGCGCCGCGTGGAGTAGCGATGCAGACATCTCAAAGGTCGAGCTAAGTGTCGATGACGGCGCAAGCTGGCAACTGGCGCGGCTCCTGGACGGGTCGGTGCGGAACGCGTGGCGGCTTTGGGAATACGATTGGCAAACGCCGTCGCAACGCGGGCCGCAAACCATCATGGCGCGCGCCACGGATTCGCGCGGGCGCACACAGCCGTTCGAGCGCAACGCCGACCACGGCACCTACATGATCAATCATGTTCTGCCGATCAAGGTCGTGGTCGGTTGAGCGCGCCAACCGGCAGACAATTCTTGTCTTCCGTCCGGCGTCCCGATACGATGCACGGGTTGCCGCCCCCACCCATGACCACTAAGAAAAGTCCTGATTCCGCGCGGCCTCGAAAATCTCGGGCTAGCGAGTCGGAAATAGAAATTCCGTCGCGTGGCGAAGTGACCGTCCCAACGCAAAAGGAACCGCCGCCCGCGGCTGCGGGCAGAAGCATCCATCCCCGCCGTCCCCTTCCGCCTGTCCCCGATTCGTAAACCCCAACCACAGACTAACACCA
The DNA here is from genome assembly GCA_041167585.1 of Verrucomicrobiota bacterium. Lineage (GTDB taxonomy): Bacteria > Verrucomicrobiota > Verrucomicrobiia > Chthoniobacterales > UBA10450 > AV80. The sequence continues at coordinate 47,842 of JBEEHV010000013.1, read as the reverse complement.
TGGCAAAAACGAAAAGAACGAACCCCGGTTCCGCGCGAAAAAAAGCAACGGCACCCCCCAAACTTCCCAAGCCATCGGTCGCCAGCATCGTGATCAAGGAGACGAGCGAGCAACCTCATCGCGTCGCCCTGCTAGCGCGAGCCCCGCGCATCAATCGCCCCAAGCGAATCCACGCGCGCCGCTTTCTTCCCCGCACGCCCGAAGGTGAAGAGCGCGCCTTTCACAGCGCCACTCAATCACTCGCGGCCGCCGCCGCCCGGAAAGTTTCTCCCGGCGATAACGTGGCGGTCGTCCTCGACTCGGAGCTCATAGGACCGGGCACGAACAAGACTGCGTCGAATGTGGGTGAACCGAGCGTCGCGGCCAATGGTGACGTCGTGATCTATACCGGAAATTGGTACGCCGCGATCTCCGCCGACCGGGGAAAAACTTTCCGTTTCATCGATCCTTCGACCGCCTTCCAGCAGTTCGATCCTCGGGGCGCCAGCTTCTGTTGCGACCAGGTGGTGCAATACATTCCCAGCATCGACACGTTCGTCTGGCTCCTCCAGTACGGGACCGAGAGCGAGGTCGATAATTTCCAACGCCTCGCTTTTGCCAAGACCGCCGACGTCGCGGCCAGCCACTGGCGCCTGTTCGACATCACCGCCAAGAATCTCGGGGCCCCAGGGACCTTCATCGATTTCCCGGATCTCTCGCTCAGCGCCAATGCGCTTTACATGACGACGAATATCTTTCCGCCGAAGTCGAACAAGGTTGGCAGCGCCGTCGTGCGCATTCCGTTCAAGAACATCACCACCGGTCCGTTCAAGATGGACCGCTTTGTGACTTTTGAGCAGGACAGCATCCGGGTCGCGCAGAACTGCGGGAAGACCGCGTTCTTCGCCGCGCACGAGAACACGAGCACCCTGCGTGTTTTCTCGTGGGCGGAAAACAAAAAGAAGCCGACCTCGACTTCCATAGGAGTGTCTCGCTGGATCGGCGGAAACGGTTACCACTCGCGGACTCCCGATGGCCGGCGCTGGCTCGACCGTGCGGATTCCAGGATCACCGGCGCCACTTTGGCCGGGGATGAATTGTGGTTCGCGTGGGCCGTAGACAGCGGATCGAACCAGCGGCCGAAACCTTTCATTCAGGTGGCGCGCATCGACGCGACGAATCTATCGCTCACGGAAAATGTGAATGTGTTCGATGAAGCTTCGGCGACCTGCTATGGCGCGCTTTCAACCAATGCCGAGAACGAGGTCGGCATCTCGTATTTCATCGGAGGAGGAACGCGTTTCCCGACGTTGATGGCAGGATTCCTTACCGCCCCGCGTCGCGAGGTTGAAGTAGCCGGAAGCCAGCGCGCTCCCCTGGCCGAGGGCGATGGCAGCCATCATTGGGGAGATTACCTCACGGTCCGGCCGGCGTTTCCAACGACGAAGCTGTTCTGCTCGTCCGGCTACGTCATGAAAGGCGCCGGAAGCGGGGACGGCAGCAATCGCGATTGCACGCCGCATTTTGTGATTTTCGGGCGCAAAAAAAATACCTAAATATTTCGGCGAGGCAGCGCGGGAATTGCACGCTTGTGTCCCGCGCTTCTCCAGTTAGCGTGCTCAGCCAGTGATGCGATCTTCATGGTCTCTTGCGCGGCTGGGTGGACTTTTTTTTCTTACGCTAGCGCTCTCGACTCTTCCTGGTCGCGCTCAAGTCACGACGGCGCCGAAGCAGGGAATTCGCGAGAATGATCCGCGACTTCATGCGTTGACCAATGCGCGCATCGTCGCCGCTCCGGGAAAGACGATCGAGAAAGGCACGATCCTGATTCGCGATGGCGTGATCGTGGAGGCAGGCCCCGATGTGAAAATCCCGGCCGACGCACGAGTGTGGGATTTGGCGGGCAAGACAATCTATCCCGGATTCATCGATGCCTATAGCCGGCTCGGTCTCCCGGAAACCCTCCAGCCGGAACCGCTTCGGCCCGACGTCGATTACGACGATCCAAATGCGAAACCGAAGGAAGTTCCGCGCGAATCCGCCAAGGGCATGCACTCGTGGAACGCGAAGGTCACTCCCGAGCGCAAAGCCGCTGATTATCTGAATCTTGAGCGGAAGTCCCTGCGCAAGCTTCGCGACCTGGGCTTCACCAGCGCACTGGTTGTTCCGGGCCGTGGCATTTTTCGGGGAAGCAGCGCGCTGATCAATCTGCAGGAAGCAGATGTGGCAACGATGGTTTTGTCGCCCTCAGTCGCGCAGCACATCGCCTTCGATTTTTTTCGACGGGACGATGCGGCCTATCCGAATTCACTGATGGGCTGCATCGCGCTTATCCGGCAAAACTTTCTCGACGCTGGGTGGTATCAGGCCGCCCAGGAGGCTTACCACAAGAATCCGGCTACAAGCGAGCGCCCCGAGACGAACGCCAGTCTCGCCGCGCTGGCCGACCAGGCGCAGCGCAAGCAAGCGACTGTCTTCGAGGCGGACGACGAGCTGGAGTTGCTGCGAGCCTTGCGCATTTCCGATGAGTTCAAGCTCAAGCCAATCCTCTACGGAAACGGTTACGAGTATCGCGTGCGCAAGGCGCTGGGAGCCACCAAGACTCCGATTATTCTGCCCTTGGATTTCCCGAAAGCGCCGGAGATCGAACGCCCGGAACAAGCCTTGGAGTACGAGTTGGATGAACTCCAGCATTGGGACCGCGCGCCCAGCAATCCAGCGAGACTGAGCGAAGCCGGCATTCCAATCGCATTCACGGCCGAGAAGCTGGAGAAACCCGAGAAAGAATTTTGGTCGCGCCTCCGGTTGGCAATTCGTCGCGGCCTAAGCAAGGACGCTGCCCTTGCCGCCTTGACCACCACGCCGGCGGAAATGTTCGGCGTCAGTGACCGGCTTGGAACCATTGCGCCTGGCCGTATCGCAAACCTGGTCATCGCGAACGGCGATCTATTTTCCAGCGACGCGAAAGTGCTGACCACATGGGTGGACGGATACTTCTATGACACTGAGTCCGCGAACGAACGCGATCCGCGTGGGACGTGGGAGATTGTGGCGGAAGGAAAGACGCTGCCCCTGGTAGTAGAAGGCGAACTGGACAAGCTCGACGCAAAACTGAGTGGCGAGAAGGCCACCTTGTCCGCGAAGGACGACAGCCTTGTTCTGCTGGCGCCGGCAAAGTTGTTTGAGAAAGGCGATGGCTCCATTCGCTTTTCGGGTCGAATCGCAGGCGACGCTATTACGGGAAGCGGGGAGACTCCAACCGGCGCCATGGTTCTATGGACGGCGAAACGCACCGCGCCTTACACGCCCAAGAAGCCGGATGAGAAACCTTCGCCGCTCGATAAGCCGCTGGATTTTCCGGAGACCTACCCAGCCGGTTCGTTCGGACGGGTCGCACCGCCCGAGCAGCCGAAGGCTGTGCTTATTCAAGGCGCCACCATCTGGACCTCAGGCCCGCAAGGCACGATTCAAAATGGCGATCTCCTTGTTCTCGACGGCAAAATCTCAGCGACCGGTAATGGCTTGAAGGCGCCGGCGGGCGCGACCGTCATTGATGGGAAAGGCGTTCATGTCACGCCGGGCATCGTTGATTGCCATTCGCATACCGCGATCAGCAAGGGTGTGAATGAGAGCAGCCACGCGGTGACGTGTGAAGTCCGCATCGGTGACGTCATCGACGCGACGGATATAGCTATCTACCGCGAACTGGCCGGTGGAGTTACTTCCGCGAATATCCTGCACGGTTCGGCTAATCCAATCGGTGGTCAGAACCAGGTGATCAAGTTTCGCTGGGGCGCGCTGCCGGAAGAGTTGAAGTTCGCCGACGCAATGCCGGGAGTGAAGTTCGCGCTGGGCGAGAACGTAAAGCAATCGAACTGGGGCGATCGGGCCAAGACGCGATACCCGCAGACGCGGATGGGGGTCGAACAACTTATCCGCGATCGTTTCCGCGCCGCGTTGGAATACGAAGCCGCGCAAAAGAAAAAGGACGGGCTACCTCCGCGCCGAGACCTACAGCTCGAGGCATTGTCGGAGATCGTGAGTGGCAAGCGCCTGATCCATTGCCACTCCTATCGGCAGGATGAAGTGCTCGCGCTCCTGCGCGTGGCGAGCGAATTCAAGGTCAAAGTCGGGACGTTGCAGCACATTCTCGAGGGTTACAAAATAGCTGACGAAATCGCGAAGCATGGCGCTGGCGGTTCCACCTTCGCAGATTGGTGGGCCTATAAGTGGGAGGCTTTCGATGCCATTCCCGACAACGCCGCGATGATGCATAGCCGCGGGGTGTTAACTTCCGTTAACTCCGATAGCGGAGATCTTGCCCGAAGGTTGAACACCGAAGCGGCCAAGTCCACCAGGTACGCCGGCCTGGCGGCAGATGAAGCGCTGAAGATGGTCACGATCTACCCCGCGCGCCAGTTGCACATCGACTCGAGGACTGGATCGCTGGAACCCGGAAAGGATGCCGATTTTGTTATTTGGAACGGCAACCCTCTCTCCAACTACACCACCGTCAAAGAGACCTGGATCGACGGACGTAAATACTTCGATCGTGCCGAGGACAACGAGGCCCGGAAGAGCTTGACGATACAACGTGAAGCTCTCATCCAGAAGGCCCTGCCGGAACGGATGAAAGAGCTGGGAGGCGGCGGGAAAGAGGGCGAGACGAAGGACAAGAAGCCTGAAGAAAAAGAAAAACCTCCCGGCCTGTCTAACCACCGCCTGCATGAGCTGGAATCCCTTTACGGCAATGGCAGCGACAAACACACCTGCACGGAGGCGCATGAGTAGGCGGGCCCGTTATCTTTGGCTGGCGGTCGCTTCCGGCTTCTTTGGCGCTTTTGCTCCGAGTTACGGCTCCGATCAAATCCCCGCCCCGCCTCAGGCCAAAGCTATAGTGCTAAAGGGCGCAACCATTCACCCGGTAAGTGGTCCCGACATACCTTCCGGAATAATAGTCTTTGATAAGGGCAAGATCACTGCGCTCGGTGCCAACATCCCAATCCCCGAAGGGGCGGACGTCATCGATGTTACCGGTAAACATGTCTATCCCGGTTTCATCAGCGCCAATAGTGTCCTCGGCCTGATCGAAATCGGGGCGGCCCGAGCTACCGTCGACGTGGAGGAGGTCGGCGCGATTAACCCGAACGCGCGCAGCATTAGCAGCATCAATCCCGATAGCGAGTTGCTGCCCGTGGCGCGTCGGAACGGAGTGCTCGTGGTCAATGCCGTGCCCGAAGGAGGAGTCGTTTCTGGCCAGTCCGCTGTCATCCGTCTTGATGGCTGGACGCCGGAAGAGATGACCGTCCGTGCCCCGGTGGCCATGCACCTTCACTGGCCGAACCTAACAATCAATCGCAACCCTCGGGCGCCGAAATCAGTCAAGGACCAGCAGAAGGACATCGACAAGGCCCAGAAGCTGATTCGCGATAGCTTCCGAATCGCGCGCTCCTACTGGCAGGCGCGGAAGAGCGGGCCAGCTGCCTTTAAGTCGGACCTGAGGTGGGAAGCGCTCATGCCGGTCTTCGACGGCACTCTGCCTCTCTTCGTGCACGCTGAATCGGCGGCGCAAATTGAGGCTGCTTTGGCGTGGGCGAAGGAAGCGCAGTTAAAAATTGTGCTGGTCGGCGCTGAGGATGCCTGGCGGATGGCCGCGCAGCTGAAGGAGAGCGACACGGCGGTTATTGTAACTACACCTACCGCCCTGCCCCATCGCCGTGACGACGGTTACGACAGCGTTTTTAGCAACGCAGCGAAGTTGCACGAAGCGGGCGTGCGCTTCTGTATTTCAATGAACGGCCGCGAATCGGAAGCCCCCAATGAACGGAATCTGCCTTACGAGGCAGCCATGGCCTCCGCCTTCGGCCTGCCGAGGGAAGAAGCGCTCAAGGCCATTACTCTTTATCCCGCGCAATTGCTGGGCGTGGCCGACCAACTGGGGTCGTTGGAGCCAGGCAAGGCAGCTACCCTGATCGTGACCAACGGCGATCCACTTGATTTCCCTGCTCAAGTCGAGGCTGCCTACATCGATGGCCGGAAGATCGATCTAACCAATCGACAGACCCGGCTTCGCGATAAGTATCTCGAGAAGTACCGTCGCAAATAACGCTTCATCGCTTGCCCACTCCGCCTGACGCTCCTTTGTCCGGTCCCGACCTGGGCGCACAATCCGGTCCCACAGCGCCCAGGCGTTCCGGCCCACCGGTCTTGGGTGTGTTAGCCGCCTTGAGTCTCTCCCACCTGCTCAATGACGCGATGCAATCCCTGATCCCGTCAATCTACCCGATCCTCAAGGACGTTCTTCACCTGAACTTCGCTCACATCGGTCTTATCTCGTTAACTAATCAGCTAACCGCGTCAGTCCTCCAGCCCTTTGTAGGTCTTTACACGGATCGCCGTCCACAACCGTTCTCGCTCGCGGTCGGCATGACCTTCACCCTGGCTGGGCTTCTCTTACTCGCGTTCGCCGCAAGTCTGCCCATGGTTCTGCTCGCAGTAGCCCTGGTTGGCATCGGCTCAGCCGTCTTTCATCCGGAAGCATCCCGGATCGCCCATCTTGCTTCCGGCGGCCGTCTAGGCTTTGCCCAAGCCTTCTTTCAAGTCGGCGGTAACGCCGGATCCGCGCTAGGCCCACTCCTCGCTGCGGCAATCGTGGTGGCTCGTGGCCAGTCTTCCGTGATGTGGTTTTCCTTCCTCGCGCTGATTGGTATCGCGCTTCTGATAGGTATCGGGCGCTGGTATGGTAGGAACCTGGCGGGGAAAATAAAATCCGCGGCTCACTACCGGGAGGACTATTCCCTTAGTCGTGGCCGCGTCATGAGCTCGCTGGCCATCTTGATCGCACTGGTATTTTCCAAATATTTCTACCTCGCGTGCATGTCGAGCTACTACACGTTTTTTCTCATCGGGAAGTTCGGTCTCTCGGTCAAGAGTGCGCAGCTTCACCTTTTCGCTTTCCTCCTGGCCGTGGCCGCCGGGACACTATTAGGCGGGCCCGTCGGTGATCGCATCGGACGGAAAAGTGTGATTTGGGTATCTATCCTGGGGGTAGCGCCCTTCGCTCTCGCCCTGCCTTACGCCAACCTGTTCTGGGCCGGCATCCTGAGCGCGATTATCGGTCTTATCCTGGCCTCCGCCTTTTCCGCCATTCTCGTCTATGCGCAGGAGCTTGTCCCCGGGCGGGTAGGTTTGATCGCCGGGCTCTTCTTCGGCCTCGCCTTTGGACTTGGAGGCATCGGATCGGCCGCCTTAGGTGCCCTCGCCGATCACACTAGTATTGCTTATGTATTCCTGGTTTGTTCCTTTCTCCCTCTGATAGGCCTGCTAACCTGGCTCTTGCCTAACCTGGAACAAAGAAAACGGCCACTGTCGCCTGGAACGAGCGGCTAGGTGTCGCGGAAATACTGCGTGATCTCGGGAGGCAGCAACGGCGTAGCGCCATGGTGCGAGGCAACAAAAGCGCCGAGGCGGCAGGCGTTTTCGAGAACCTTTCGCGTGTCGGTCCCTCGAGTTAAGCCCACCATCAAGCCGGCCATGAAGGCATCGCCAGCGCCTACGGTGTCCTTCACCACAACTTTCGGAGCTGGCGCTGTAACCAGATTTCCATGGTCCCACAGAGCAGCGCCTTCCTCCGCCATGGTCACGCAAATGTGTGAGGCATTGGTGGCTTCAGCGAGAATCGCGCAGGCCGCTGCTACGTCCGCCGGGGTTCGTGGCGTATCCAGCTTTAGTTCTCCTGTGCGCAACCAGGAGGCGAGCTGTCCTACTTCTCCGTCATTCAACTTCAGAACATGGGCCCGCTTCGCGAGTTGTATCACTAGGTGTGGATCGGCAAAAGGCGGGCGCAAATTCACGTCGAAAAATTTTAGCGGCCCTTTTACCTCCAGGAGGCGGGCGAGCTGATCGAGATTGTAAGGAGATCGGCCGGCGAGTGATCCAAAGATCAAGGCGCGCGCCTTCGAGACCGATTCAAGCGCTTGATCGGAAACCCGGATCTCGTCCCAGGCCGCAGGTTGGACCAGTTCGTAAGTCGCGTTGCCCTTTGCATCGACGGTGACAATCACGGTGCCGGTCCCGAGACCTACTCGCGCCCGGGTGACAAATTGAGTATTCACTCCCTTATCCTGAGCGACCTTTAGGATCTCATCGCCCAAACTATCCTGTCCGATACAGGAGATAAGAGAAGCCGAGGTTCCGAGCTGGGCCAGATGTGCGGTGACATTGAAAGGCGCTCCGCCCGCGTGCCTGCCCGAAGGCAGGCAGTCCCAAAGGATCTCACCAAAGGCGTAGAACTCGGCAGCCATCACTCGCTCTCTGGTTCGTAAATGAAGATCAGGTCCTGATCCATTCCTTTCGGATCCACCGAGCGCTCGAACACGAGCAGGTTTTCCGTGCCGATCAGGCAATGCTCCGTACCAGGCTTCAGGTGGAACTCGGCACCAGGCTTAAGGACTTCGACTGTGAGCGACCGCTCGTTAGGCTTCCGCCACAGGATAAGACCAGCGCCTTCCTTCACTTCGAGGCGTTCATCCTTTTCCTCGTGCATCTCCAGCGCGAGATAGCCGTCACGGCGGATAACGAGGAACTTTTCCACGCGCGGATGCTCATGCAGCGTGATGACCACCCCGCCCCACCCGGTCTCGATCACGTTCTGGCTTCGACGTTGAATCTTCTCCAGAAACTCGCCGAAACGCGGCGAGACCGTCCCCACTGGTTGGCGAAAATGCCCGGACCAGAACCGGCAGGCTGCCCGACAATAACGGTTAAACGTCTCGTCGGATTCGATCGGCGAAAACTCATCCAGCTTTGTCGCGATCTCAGCGAAGCGTGGGTCGGCGCCTAGCGGCGCGTGGTTTAGCTCAAAGACAGCGCTCACTCGCCTCCTTCGTTATTTGTCCTTGGGCTTTCGTCATTTCCTTAGTGCCCGCCCGTCGTCGACACACCATGCATGCCTTCAGCGCCGCTCAGTCTCGGCCACATGAATCCATAGCACGCCACAAAGGCAAAGCAGGCCATGGGCACGATAAATCCACGGGAGAGATCGTATTTGTCTGCGATCGATCCCATCAGTTTCGGGAGGATGGCGCCACCCATGATCGCCATCACGATGAAGGAAGAAGCCTTCTTGGCGCCCTCGCCCAACCCGAAGATGCCGAGCGCGAAAATCGTCGGAAACATGATCGACATACAGAAGTAGGTCAGGAAGACACTGACGACCGAGACCCAGCCGAGTTTGCAAAAGATAAGGAAACAGAGAACGACACTAAAGGCGGAGTAAAAGCCGAGGACTCGATGAGCGGCAAATTTCTTCAAGATGGCCGAGCCCGTGAATCTGCCGATCAGGAAACAAAGGAAACCTAACGAAGCCAGGTTTGAGGCGGCCTTGTTGCTGAAACCAAGGGCCCCGTCTGGATGAGTCTCGAACCAGCCCGAGAAGAAGCCGGAGCCGGAAGCGTTTGAGGCATGCCAGGAGGGCGGGATCGGCGGCACCTGCGAAGTCATGTAGTTGATAAAGAAACTGAAGATGCCGGCTTGCGCGGCGACGTAGAGGAACTGCGCGAGGACCGCCATCCAGAAATGCGACCGCGTCCAGATCGAGTGCGAGACGTTGGGCGTCGCATCGTCGAGGTGGTAATCGTCCTCCATTTTGACGTCCGGCACGTTCGCGAAGTAAAAGATGATCGCGAGCACGATGACGATGCACCCGATGAAGGCATACGGAATCCAAAGGTTCGCGCTGCCGGTGCTTTGGCCGGCCGCGTTCTTAGAATAGAAGAACATACCTCCGGCGACGGGGCCGAGGAGCAGGCCAATGCCATTGCAGGATTGCGCAAGGTTGATGCGCGTGGCCGCATATTGGATCGGACCGAGAACGGTGGTGTAGGGATTGGCGATCGTCTCAAGGAAGGTAAGACCTGCGGCAATAACGCAGACGCCCAGCAGAAAGGCCCAGAAAGAAGCGATGTGGGTCGCAGGGATAAACCAGAACCCGCCGACGGCAACCATCAGGAGACCGGTAATGATGCCGCCCTTGTAACCCAGCTTGGTCGCGAGCCAGCCCGCAGGCAGCGCCATGAGGAAATAACCAAGGTAATGCGCGAACTGGACCCAGGCCGATTGGGACAAGCTGAGATGCAGCTCTTCCTGAAAATGCTTGTCCATCACGTCGATCATGCCGTTGCAAAATCCCCACAGGGCAAAAAGCAGGATCAGGAGACTAAAGACGAAGAAGACATTCCGGCCGTCCTCCAGAACGAACATGCTTTTTTTCGCGGCCAGTCGTGGATCCAGCGGAGCGGGGCGGTGCTCGGAAGAAGAAGTGTCCATAGTCCCTGGTTGTAGTTTCAGTAAGTGAAGCCCATCTGGGTGCTCAAGTCCCAACCGTGATACGTGGCCCAGCTCATCGATGGACTGGCGCCTAGGAGAAATCCATTCTCCGCGGTCTGCGTCCGAAAGAATGTCGTAGGCGCGCGAGCGCGCTTCTGCAAAAATGTGTCATGCGCGTCTTGATCGCCGACGACCAGAAGAGTGTTGGGACAACGCTAGCCGAGCTGGTCCAGCGCTGCCAGCATGAGGTGGTGGAGATAGTGGGCTCGGGTCTGGAGGCCATTCAGGCCTATGGCCGACATCATCCGGACGTCGTGCTGATGGATTATCAGATGCCGAAACTCAACGGCGCGACTGCCTGCCGGAACATCGTGGCAAAATATCCGAACGCCCGGGTCATCCTCGTTTCCGGCTCTCCGAAGGAGATCGCCAACTCCGGCGCTGTTGCTGTTTTGATAAAGCCGATCCATTTGGATCGCCTCTACTCCGCCCTCTACGATGCTATGCACCCGCCGGCTGCATAGGTGGCGCGTTTCCTTTCCCGAACTCGCCGTCAGAGATACTTCGCCGGAATCGAATCCTCGGTGCTCTCCTGCTGCCAGTAGATGTTCAGAATCCACCAGCGCTTGCCGTCATGGAATAACTGGATGCTGTTGACGCCGCGCATGAACGGATGGGAATCGGAAGGAGCGTGCCGCGACTCATAGGTGCTCCAGGCGTGCGCCATGTGGCCGAACTGTTCCGTCTTCCGGGCAATTTCTTTTTCGTAGAATCCATTGGTGGCGAAGTACGGTTCCACGCGCGCAATGAATCCATCGATATCCAAAATCTGCGGCGCGAGAGCGTCATTTTCTCCAGCTTTGGCGGTGGGAATTAAGCGCGCTCCGGGAAAGTACAGCGCGCGTTCGCGATCCCAATCGCGTTTCTGCCCGGCCGGACCGGATATGCCGTCGTAGGCGGCTGTGATGATCGCGTCGATTGATGCGACATCGGCCGGATTGGTTTTTGGAGCTGCCCCTGTTTCGATTTGTTCTTTCATTTTTTTCCCTTTCGCGGTGACCGATCATGGCTGGCTCTTCCTCACCTGTCACTCGTCAGTTCGTTCTCGCTTTCGGTTGCAGAACAATTCAACAATCGCGCTTGGAGGTCTGAACCAAATCGTATGAATAACAACACTATTTCCCGCCGAAAATTCGCCCAACTTTTGGGGGTTGGCGCGGCTTGCGCCGCAGTCCGTCCGGCGATCTCGTTCGCCGCTGCGCCGCCCGCGATCGATGCGTCCGCGACCGGCATTGTGCGGCTCAGCTCCAACGAAAATCCGTACGGGCCTTCAGCAAAGGCGCAGAAAGCGATGAACGAAGCCTTCAACGTGGCCTGCCGTTATCCTGACGATCACGCCGATTTGCTGCTGGACGCCCTGGCTAAACATAATGGCGTCAGTCGCGATCGGATCATGTTGGGCGACGGCTCGGGCGAGATATTAAAGGTGGCCGCTGAGACCTTCACTGGACCGGCAGCGGGCCCGAAAAATGGATCCGCTGGGCGCGGCAAATTGGTCGTGGCTGATCCGACGTTCGAAGCAATTCTGGCCCACGCGAAAGTTTACGGGGCCGATGTCGTGAAAATTCCGCTGACCGCAAGCTACGGGCACGATCTGGTCAAGATGATGGCGGCTGCGGATGAAGGACTCATCTATATCTGCAATCCGAACAACCCCACCGCGAGCATCACGCCGAAGAAGGAGCTGCGCGAGTTTATCGCGAAGGCTCCGCGGCAGACGACAATCCTGGTGGACGAAGCCTACCATCACTACGCCGACGGCTCCGATTACGAGAGCGTGATTCCATTGATCAAGGACAATCCGAACCTGATCGTGGCGCGGACCTTTTCGAAGATCTACGGCATGGCGGGATTGCGCTGCGGCTATTGCATCGGGCAACGCGAGACCATCGAACGGATGCGCCCCCATCAATCGTGGGACAGCGTGAACGTCATGGCGCTAACCGCGGCCGTGGCAAGCCTGGACGATCCGGACCAAGTCGCAAATGGGCGACGCCTCAACAGCGAAGCAAGATCGTTCGTGATCGGCGAGCTGGACAAGCTGGGCTACCAGCAAATTCCGTCGCAGGCCAACTTCATCATGTTCGATCTGAAGCGCTCGGTGGTCCCCGTGATCCAGGCGCTAAAGGAGCGCAACGTGCGGGTCGGCCGGTTGTTCCCGACGCTGCCGAATCACATGCGCCTAACGATCGGGAAGAAAACCGAGATGGAGGCTTTCCTCTCCGCGTTTCGGCAGGTGACCGCTTAGTTTATCCGAAGGCGAATCCCGGCTGGCGTTGCGGGAGCGGACGCTGACTGAAGAAACGCGGCGGCGCTGCCCAACCCGCGATCGTCTCGCTGAGAAAAATCAGCCGGATTTTTCTCGTCTCCAGATCCGCTTCCAGTTCTTCCTGGACGCGTTGTCGCAAAGCTTTGCCGGCACCCTTGCGTGCAAAATTCCACGCCTCGTCATGACGAGCGTGGCTCAGACTTTTTTGCAGGGCGCGCAGGGCCCGCTTCAGTTCCGCGAAGACCGCGCGCATTTGGAACAACGATGTCTGGTCCCCCAGGTTGTTCGATTCGATGTCGCTGAGAGCGAGCAGGATTTCCATCCGCTCGATGTCACCCAAGGCGTAGGCTTCCTGGACTTCGTGCCAGAGCGTGGAAACCGCAGCGTCGCCATCCGCGCGCAGATCCGGATGCAAACGGCGCACCAACAATCGGTAAAGTTCTTTTACTCGCGCATCGGACCTCGGCTTCTCTTCCTCTTCTTCGGGCGCCGGTCGCACCCGGCCTGGCTCGGCGCGTCTCGATTCATTGGGTGGCGGCGCGGTCCGCTTGTTCCCGAACATGTGAAACTTGAACGCTTCGAAGGTGGAGGTGTATGCCGCGTCGTCCATGATGTCGGGATTTGTCCCGATGAATTTCCGCACCCAATCCTGGAAAAGCGCTTCCTGTTCGAATTCGCTTAGTCTCGGTCCGCGCTCGATTCCTGAATCGCGCTCCTCCAAATTGTCATCGGCCGCTGACGGATTGGCCCGGCGAAACATGACCCGTTGATAGGCGCTTTGCGGCGTGAAGAATCCGCGGCGCATCTCCATTTCCACTTCGCGAACGAGTGCTTCCTTTTCATGGATCTGCACCTCGATCTCGCGCGCCTCGCTTAAGAGCACTCCAAATTCCCTGGCCCGCCATCGTGCAAAACCCGGCTTATCTTCGCGCTCGAACCGGTTCCACGCGCCTCGCGCTTCTTCCAGTCGCGCCATGGCTTGCTGGCATTCGGCGCCAGCGGCGCGCCGCAGCGGCTGCTGATCGATCACGACCATGTCGCCCGCTTTGCGCGTCGGCTTACGTCTCGCCGTCGGCTTCGCGATCCCTTTCCGTTTTATCGGTCCCTTCGCCATCGTCCAATATTTTACGCGGGAGGCGGCGCCGACAAAATTCTTTCGCCTGCATGACCGATGGCCTGCCTGCTGATGCTAACTCAGTTGACTCGCCCGATATCTTTCAGGCGTTCCATCAAAACCGCGGCGAGGTCTCCACGACTGCTTCCCATTCCCGAAATCAGTTTGTCGAAGCCGGCCTTGTCGGTTCGGAGCAGCACAACTTCCGCCGATCCCGATGCTCTGACCGTGGCGGAGCGCGGCTGACCGCTGAGCAATCCGAGTTCTCCAAAGGACCTGCCCGGTGTGAGAACTTCGATCGGTGTTTCCACTCCATCCCGGACGGAACTGACCGTGGCCTCACCGGCGGCGAGGATGTAAAATGCTGCATCGGCTGTTTCGCCCTCTTGAATGATGACGGTGCCGGGCGTGATTTTTTTCACTTCGAACTCTGGCAGCACACGCAGGAGATCGTCGACGCCATGAAGCTGAACGGCTTCCATCAGTTGGTCCGAGGAAATCCGCTTCCGCATCAACCGCCCGATCTCGTCGCTGTCCAAATCCGGCGTGTCGACCAGATCGAGGAACGCTTCCCGGGTCAGGGCGATGACCGTGACCGGAGCTTCGCCCGTGACCCGCACCGACGCAGTGCGCGGGATGTTTTGCAAAATTCCGATTTCCCCAAAATACTGCCCCCGCTCCAGCCGTGCGAGATGCACTTCTCCGTTGCCCCTCCGCTTGAATACGTCCACCGCGCCACTCGCAATGAGATAGAAGGCATCGGCCTCCGCGCCTTCGGTAATGATCGTGGCTCCCCGCTCGAAGGTGCGGATCTCGGCTGACTCGAGCGCTCGCTGGACTTCCGGATCCTCCGCGCCCGGAAAGGCGGCGACGATGTATTCTTCGTGCGCCTCGAATTTCGTCCCGGGGCTGCGTGCTTCAGGCGTGCGTCGGCCCAAAACCCGAATGCGGAAGTCGTTGTCGGGCGCAGGAAGCGGCTTGACCCGAAGCTTGAGGCGGTAGTCCTTGGGAGAGCGTTCGAAGTCCAGTTCGTGCAATATCGTGGCCACCATCGTGAGCGTCATCAGTTCCACCAGCCCCATGGCGGTGCAGGTGCGATGACCGATACCGAAAGGATGGAAGGCCGCGTTCTTCTTATGCTCGCTTCTCGGTTCGAGGCAGCGGGTGTGATCGAACTCGTGCGGCCGGTGGAAAGGGCATTCCGAAAAACTCATCGGCACCTGGGACAGGACCGTCGTGTCTCCTTTTCGGATCTGCTTTCCGGCAAAAACAAAATCTTCGTCGGCATGATACGGCATGCCTTGCGAGACCGGATGAAACCGAAGCGTCTCATGATAGACCGCCAGGAGTTGCGTCATCTGGCGCACATCGGACGCGTCGTTCAAACCTCGGTCGAACGCGGCGTCCACTTCAGTCACGAGTGTTTTTTTCAACTCCGGATGCTCCAGAATTTCGTAGAGCATGAAACCGATCAGCCGGCTCATGTAGGAAGCGCTCCCCGCGAACCCATACATCGAATAACAGACTGCCTCATCGTCCGAGAGCCGCTTGCCCTCGCGGTCCGCGACCGTAAGCAATGTGTCCAGAAGCGTCGGCGGTTTTTCTCCGTCCGGCGGTGCCGCGCGGCGCGCGCGGACCATGCTCCACATCAATTCCAGGACCCGGCGCCGGGCGGATTGATACCGCGGCGCCCGGAACAAGAAGAACGGCCAGACCCGCCCGCCTATGTTCATGTTGTACTCCGTGACCATCAGGCAATCGCGGTAATGCTCTTTCAGCGAGCCGCCGCACATGACACGGCAGTAGAGTTCAAAGGAAAGGAACTTCAATTCCGGCATGACCACGCGGGTCTCGTTAGGCCTCCACGAGTTGATCTCCGCCCGCGCGGCGTCGATGAAATCCGGAACGAAGGCCGACGCCACCTCGCGGGAATAGACCAGCGAAAGAATGCGCCGGAAGCGCAGATGCTTTTGCCCCGATTGCCCGAGGACAAAGTCGGCGCTGCCGAGTTGCACACCGACGGCGTCGAAAATTTTGCGACGGGAGAGATGTTTTTCGGCTTCGCCGCTATTGAGAAAATCGCGCGCCTCGAAGCCGCCGATCACTGTGTATTTCAGCCACAAGGCCCGGAGTCGAAAAACCGGTCCGAACCGTTGGTAGGAGCGGGCGATCAATCCGCTGGTATCGCTGAGGAACTGAAAGGTGTTGCCGAGCAACGGCAGCCCCGGCGCCCGCTCGGGCAGCGGCGCTGCCTCCGCCGAGGGCAAAGACTTCGATTGTTTGGGCGGAACGACGTCGCTCTCCATCCACGCCAGTCTTATACGGAAACGGCGCGCCCGTCAGCAAATCCTTGCCGCCAGCGGATCGGATGTGAGGAGTATTAAACGATCCAGCCTTTGCCTTGGTACTCCATGTAATTCGCCGTCGTCTGCGCGACTTCTCGGCCGAAGTAGCGCTCGACCACACGAAGCGCCAGGTCGGTGCCGGAGGTCAAACCGCCGGCCGTCGAAATCTTTTCGCCTTCGACAAAGCGCACCCCGCGCTTGACCTGGATGTCGGGATATTCTTTTTGCAGTTTATCCAGGAACTCGTGGTGCGTCGTGGCGGCTTTCCCGGAAAGCAACCCAGCCTTCGCCAGCTTGAATGCTCCCGTGCAGACCGACATCGTGACGTCGGTGCTCGGCGTCGTTTTGCGCAGCCATTCGATCATTGCGTCGGAGCCTTGCTGTGCCGGGATCACCACGACCTTCATCTCGGGCACATTCGCGAAGGTGTAGTGTGGTATCAGCTTCAAGCCACTGCCGGACGTGACCAGGTCCGCTTTCTCCGAAACGGTGAACAAACGAAACGGCGGCTCGGTAGCCTTCGGAATCGAGACGCTCTCGAAGACGCCCCACGGTCCGGAAAAGTCGATCACGTTCAAGCCTTCGGAAATGAGGATCGCGACAGGAATGCTGCCGCTGGCCGGCGGCGTGAGCTTCGATTTTTCGGTGACCAGGCCTTTTACGTCGCTTGACTCGTTAGGCGCCGGGAAGGCGTGGGGCGTCGGGAGCGCCGCGGCGGCGCTGAGAGTTGCAGCTGCGGTAAGGAATCGTCTTCTATTCATGTGGTTGTTTGGTTGGTGCGGCGGAGGCCGCTGCATGGGTTGACTTGGTGGAGGTGATGTGGTGGTCCGTTTTTCAGGTCTGCCTGTGCACGCCGAAGCTGCGTCGAAACTTGCTGGGCGTGACGCGAAAACGCCGGGTGAACGCGCGCCGGAATGAATCCGCGCCGTTGAAGCCGACTGATTCGGCCACGCCCTCGATCGAGATTTCGCCGGCGGAGAGCCGCCGTCGCGCTTCATTCAGCCGCAGCGTTTCGACAAAAATCGCCGGTGACGACCCAAAAACTTCCTTGAACCGCCGGAAGAATTGGCGCGGCGACAGTGAGGCCCGGCGGGCGAGAGACTCGACCGACATTTGTTTCGTCGGGTTGTTGGTCATCCACGCGACCAGCTCCGCAAAGCGATCGCTGGAATTGGTCTGAGACTGCAAGGGCTCGGAATACTGTTCCTGGCCGCCGGAGCGTTTCAGGTAGACCACCATCTCGCGTGCTACAGCGAGCGCGGCCTTCGAACCGAAATCTTCTTCGATCAGCGCCAGGGCCAGATCGATTCCCGCGGTGACTCCAGCCGAGCTGTAGAAGGACCCGTCTTTCACGAAGAGCGCGTTCGTTTCCATTTTCAATTTCGGGAAACGCTGCGCGACATCACCGGCAAAACGCCAGTGCGTCGTGGCGCGGCGGCCATCGAGCAGTCCCGTGGCGGCCAGGCCGTAGATGCCGGTACAAACAGATGCAATGCGGCGCGTCGTCTTTGCCCTGTCCCGCACCCAGCTGACAACCTTGCGATTTACTTCAGGCAGGCGAAGCCCCGAGCCGCCGGCGATGATGAGCGTGTCGAGCTTCGGAGCCGTCTCGAGCGTGGCCGTGGGTTGAAAGACGATGCCTGATTCCGCGGCGAAAGCTTTTCTCGTTAGGCCGATGATCGAAACTTCGTAGCAACGCTCCGCCTTCCCTTTTCCGTTCTCACGAAAAGCGGTGGCAAACGCTTCCGCAGGTCCGACGAGATCGAGGGCGTTCGCCTGTTCATATCCGAGAAATCCAACGCGCAGAGGTGCCATTGCCGAAACATATCCGCAAAGCCCGGAATGGCGGTATGACGAAGTTCCGACAGATCACGCCATCGCTCACCCTGGGGGAGAAAGTGGATCGAGCCGCCTAAAACCGGAAGGCGAAGAACACCGCGCCAATGATAAAGGCGTATGAGACCAGATAGTTCCACTTCAGCGTCGAACCAAAGAGCGCGAAAGCGACTACGGTGAAGACCACTAGCGTGATGCATTCTTGCAGGATCTTGAGCTGCGGCACGCTCCACTGGGTGGCTCCCATGCGATTGGCCGGGACTTGAAACACGTATTCGAAGAGCGCGATTCCCCAGCTGAATAAGATCATCAGCCAGAGCGCCTGGCTCTTGAATTTGAGATGCCCATACCAGGCGAGGTTCATGAAAATGTTCGAGATGATGAGAAGGACAACGGTCTTCATTTTTGAATGATAACAGCAGTGTCGCGGGCTGGAAGTACTCCGGTGCCCGCTTGCCGATCGATCATCCACCGCCGACCATCAATCTTCCTGGAATGAAATTCCTACTGACCAACGACGATGGCATCGACGCCGACGGACTCGCCGCCCTCGTGGCCGCGGCTCGGCCACTCGGTGACCCGATCGTCGTCGCTCCCGCCGGTCCCCAGTCCGGCGTGAGTCATCGCGTGACCTGGCAGGAAGGGGTGCGAATCGAGCCCCGCGGCGAAAAGCGTTACGCGATCCACGGCACGCCGGCGGACTGCGTCCGCCTCGGATTGCTCAAGCTTGTCCCGGACGCAAAATGGATTTTGAGCGGGATCAATCACGGGGCCAATCTCGGAGCCGACGTGCATTACTCCGGCACGGTCGCCGCCGTGCGCGAAGCCGTCCTGCACGGTTGGCCCGGCATCGCGGTCTCCCACTACCGCAAATCAAAAGTGGAATACGATTGGGCGCGCGCCACCAGGTGGATCACCCCCATCCTCGTCGACATTCTCGCGAAACCGATCGAGCCCGGTCTCTTTTACAACGTAAACCTGCCGAACCTTCCGGCCGATGCCGAAACGCCCGAAGTGGTGTGGTGCGAACTTGACCCCAGTCCCCTCCCGCTCAATTACCGGCACGAAGAAGATACCGATCTCTATTTCGCCGGTGACTACCAACTGCGCGATCGAAAACCCGGTTGCGATGTGGATGTTTGCTTCGGCGGCCGGATCGCGGTGACTGCCGTATGCCTGCTCTGACGCACTTGCTTTCGGCGCGATTCGCAATCAGTTTTTTCCTATGACGACCGTTATTTTTTCAATGGCAGCACGCGTAGCGATTCTAGCGGCGGTCCTCACCCTCGGCCTCGCTTGTCCGTCGAGCGCGGGAGACAACATCGAGATGACGACGGCGGAATACCCCAAAACCGTAGCGATGATCCGGCAGTGGCTCGCGCTACTCGATAAAGGGAAATATGCCGAAAGTTTTACGACGGCGTCTGATTCGTTCCGTCACGATTTAACTGCGGAAAATTGGGCGGCGAAGCATTCGAAAATGCTGGAAGAAACGGGTCCGGTTATCTCGCGCGGAAAGATGGGCCACCTGATGACCGTGGGGCCAGTGAGTCACGAGAAAGCGCCTTCCTATGATGCCGATTTCAAAACGAAATTTAAGAAAAAGAGCGGAACGGAGCATGTGGAGATCGTGAAAGAAAACGGCGAGTGGAAAGTCGCCAATTACATGATCGTTCCGGAGTAGCTCGCTCCGCGAGGTCTTCGATTGCTGTGACCTCAGGGGCGCGGCCGGCGCTCGGTCCGTTCCGCTGTAGAGGCGGGTGTCTCACCCGCGGAAGTCCCTGCAGTCTCTCACCCGCGGAAAATCCCTGCAGTCTCTCACCCGCAGAAAGTCCTGCAGTCTGCGGCTGAGGACAGCCGCCACTACATCAAGCGAAAAGCTCTGTCGCGGCAACACGTGTGGCTGTCAGATCCGCTTGAACGGCGACAGAGCGCCGTTGCTACAGGCGTGAAATGTGCGCGCGCCTTCTGTGCCCTGATGACCGAAGTTCAGCGCGATTCACCCTCCCCCAACCGCCGGTTCACGTGAGCCACCTCGAGCTTCCGTAATTTAACTGTTTGAGCCGGTACGACTCCGCTAGAAGACTCTGACGGAGATTTCTTCACCGAGCTGAAGCGAAGAAGGACCCGCGCGCATTTTCTCTTCTGATCATTAACTCCAAAGGGATCGCATGAAACTAACTAAACTTATCTATGTCGCTGTCGGTGCAATCTTGGCTGCCACGACGGCGTGGGCCGATGAAGTCACCGTCGTCCGCGATGTTCTTGGAGCTGAAGGGCCGTTGTATCTCGACGGCAACCTTTACTACGTCGGGTGGGTCTCAAACACGCTCTCGAAATGGGATGGTAAAACGAGCACCGTGTTGAATCACATCGAAGGCTGCGGGCATAACGGGTTGGCGCTGACGAAGCAGAAGACCTTTCTCCTCGCGTGCACTAATGATCCCGGAGCAATCCTGGAACTCGATCTTAACGGGAAGCAGCTACGTCGATGGGACACTGATGGTAATGGCACGAAGCTCGATGGCGGCATAAACGACATCGTCGTGACCGCCAGCGGCGGCGCTTATGCCACGGTCTTTGGGCCCTACCCCGACCCACCCGTTCCATCATCAGTGATTGGCAAGGTCCTCTATCTTGCCCCCGGCAGCGAGAAATGGATCGAAGTAGCAAACGATCTCAATTACGCCAACGGCCTCGGTGTTTCGCCCGACCAAAAGACTCTTTATGTGAGCCAGACCGTCAGCAATTGCATTCTAAAATTCTCCATTGAGCCGGATGGCTCGCTAGGTCAGCGATCGAATTTCGCGCTTCTTAATGTTCTCGTTAAAAACAAGAACGACTCGCCATGGCTGGGACCGGATAGCATGAAGGTCGATAGCAAGGGCAACATCTATGTTGCCCAATGGTTCGGCGGCAAAATCCTGAAGCTATCCCCCGAGGGCAAACTTCTGCATCTCTTTGAGATCGCTGCAGGCGATGGCACGACTAACATCGCCTTCGGTGAAGGCGAGAAAGATTTGTACGTCACTGTCGTGAAGGATCCAAAAGATCCGCAGGCCAAGGGGAGTATCGTTAAGATCCCAAATGTTAAGTAGGCTCCGGCGCGTCGGAGCGAAACCGTGAACACGAGTAATTTCTTCGCCATGGTAGGGACGCCGTGCTGCGGCGTCCGCTGCCTTTCACAGGGACTCGAGATACTGCGACGCGTGGCCGACAGCGCAGCGCGCTGTCCCTACCAATTGCCGGAATGAGTGAGCGCAATTTCTTCGCGGAACTAAAGCGACGCAATGTCTACAAGGTCGCGGTCGCTTACGCGGTCGTGGCGTGGCTCCTGATCCAGGCGGCGTCGATTCTTTTTCCAACCTTCGACATGCCGGCCCTGGCAATGAAACTCCTCGTCGTCCTCCTGGCCGCGGGATTCATCGTTGCGCTCGTTGTTGCCTGGGCGTTCGAGATGACGCCGCAAGGAATGAAGCGCACGTCGGAGGTTTCACCCGAGGAGGCGCGCGCGCTTCCCTCCTGGAGCAAACGGAAGTTCGCGGCACTGATCGTTACCATCGCACTGATCGCCGCGGGATTGCTCGTATGGCAATTGGTAGGAACGAACCGCCGGACCGTCCGCTCCGACGCCCAAACCGCCGCCGATGGACAGCGCAGCGCGGCGTCCCCACCAAACAAATCAATCGCCGTCCTGCCGTTCGATAATCTAAGCCGCGATCCCGATAATGCGTTTTTCGCTGAAGGCGTTCAGGACGAAATTCTGACCCGGCTGGCCAAGGTCGCAGACCTGAAAGTTATTTCGCGAACGTCGACCCAACGTTTCAAAAGCGCGCCCGACAATTTGCCGCAGATCGCCAAGCAGCTCGGCGTCATGCACATCCTCGAAGGGAGCGTGCAGAAGTCCAACGACCAGGTGCGCGTGAACGTCCAGCTCATCAA
Organism: Verrucomicrobiota bacterium; assembly: GCA_041167585.1. Lineage (GTDB taxonomy): Bacteria > Verrucomicrobiota > Verrucomicrobiia > Chthoniobacterales > UBA10450 > AV80. The sequence goes on along the minus strand of JBEEHV010000013.1, from coordinate 25,971 downwards.
TGCGATGACGGACGCGCATCTCTGGGCCGACACCTACGACCGCAAACTCACGGACATCTTCGCCGTGGAGAGCGAGATCGCCCACACCATCGCCGATCAATTGCAGGCGAAGCTGACCGCACCGGAAAAGCAAATGATGGCCATGCAGCCGACGACCGACATGGCCGCCTACGAGCTGTATACCAAGGGCAGATCGCTGTGGGCAAAACGCACGGGCGACAATATTCCGAAAGCGATTGCCTTCTTCGAACAGGCGATCGCGCGCGATCCGAATTACGCGCTGGCCTACTCTGGTCTGGCGAGCGCCTACGTCATCCTTCCATTTTGGACGAACGCCAACCGCCACGATGCTACCACCAAGGCGAAGGAGGCGGCGCTGAAAGCTCTCGAGCTTAATCCTAACCTGGCGGAAGCACACCTTGCTCTCGGGAAAGTGCTCTTCTTTGGAGATATCGATATTCCCGGAGCGACTCGCGAATACGAACGGGCGATCGCGCTCAAGCCGAACGAGGCTGGGGCCCATCACTGGTATGGGAACGACGTCCTCGCCGCGACCGGACGATTTGAGGAAGCCATTGCCGAAGGTAAACGCGCGGTCGAGCTGGATCCGTTGTCGTCGGTTATGAACGTCGATCTCGGCGAAACCTTCTATTACGCGCGCCGCTACGACGAGGCTATCTCGCAAATGCGAAAGGGACTGGACCTCGAGCCAACGTCTGTCTACGCGCACTATAACCTCGGCATGGCTTTCCAAAGTAAGGGCGACCTGCCTGCTGCGATCGCCGAGTACGAGAAGGCAAAAGAACAACCAGGCGACAATCCCCTTGTCTCATCGCTTTGCGCGGCGGCGAAAGCTGAGACTGGTGATAAAAATGCCGCCGTCCAAATGCTCGGCGACCTCGATAAACTAAGTCAGCGTGGCGAGCCGGTCGGTTACTATCGAGCCGTGCTTTATCTCAGCTTGAAGAATAAAGCCGAAGCGTTGCGCGGGCTCGAACAGGGTTACGAGGAACGCGACGGTTCGAACATGGGCTGGATCAAAGTCGATCCCCTGCTCGATCCCTTGCACGGCGATCCGCGTTTCGAAGCGCTGGTCCACAAGGTTGTCGGTCGGAAGAAATGACGGAGCGGAACTTTTTCGCCGAGCTAAAACGGCGCAACGTTTGGAAGGTCGCGGTCGCTTACGCGGTCGTGGCGTGGCTCCTGATCCAGGCAGCGTCGATTATTCTGCCGACGTTCGAAGCGCCGGGCTGGACGATGAAAGCATTGATCGCCTCGCTCGCGATCGGGTTTCCTATCGCGATCGTGCTGGCATGGGCCTTTGAGGTTACGCCGGAAGGGATCAAGCGCGCTGACGAGGTCTCGCCTAACGAGTCGGTCACTCGTCGTACTGGACGCAAGCTCATCGCCACGACCATTGTGCTGGCGCTCGTCGCTTGCGGCTTGTTGGCATTTCAGTTGTTCCGCTCTGGAGGGACGCGCTCCGTGGCGTCCAACGTTGCTGCAAAACCCGAGGACGGGAGGGCGCCTGTCCCTCCAAAATCGATCGCAGTTCTGCCGTTCGTGAACATGAGCGATGACAAGACGAACGAATTTTTCTCCGACGGTATTTCAGAGGAATTGCTGAATTTGCTGGGCAAGATTCCCCAGCTCAAGGTAGCGGCGCGCACCTCGTCGTTCTCGTTCAAGGGCAAAGGCGTGGAGATCCCGGAGATCGCGCGGCAGCTGCGCGTGGCCAACGTCCTGGAGGGTTCGGTGCGCCGCAGCGGCGACCAGATCCGGATTACGGCCCAGCTCATCCGCGCCTCCGAAGGGTACCACCTTTGGTCGCAGGCCTACGATCGCAAGATGGACGACATCTTCAAAATCCAGGACGAGATCGCGGCCGAGGTGGTGAAGGAATTGAAACTGAAGCTGCTCGGGGAGGCGCCGAAAGTGCGGACCACCGATCCGAAGGCCTACGCGCTGTACCTGCAGAGCCGGGAACTCGGGCGCCAGAACACGGCCGAGGCGTTCGCGCAGTCCGACGCACTCTACCGGCAGGCTCTCGAAATCGATCCGCGCTACGCTCCGGCTTGGAACGGGCTCGCCACCAACTTCATCAGCAAGACAAGCATGGCCGTGCTTTCCAGCCAGGAAGGATATGCCCTCGCCCACGAGGCGGCGGAGAAGGCGCTGCAGATCGACCCCGACTACGCGCCCGCTCACGCCCAACTCGGCTGGATTGCTATCGCCGAGAACGACTCCGCCGCCGCAGCTCGACATCTCCAGCGGGCGTTGGTGCTCGATCCGAGGGATCTCGACGTTTTGCGCAATGCGGCGACGCTCCTGAGCAGCGTCGGCCGATTGGATGAGGCGCTGGCTCTCGCCCAGGTTATCGTCGGTCGCGATCCGGTAAATGTGCCGGCGCTCGTTAAGCTGGGCTTATACCAGCGCCAGGCTGGCCGCTACGATGCGGCGATCACGTCATTGCGCACGGTCCTGAGTCTGAGCCCGGGCAGGGGTGGTGCGCATGCCGAACTGGGGACGGCGCTGATGCTGAAGGGCGATGCCCCCTCCGCCCTCGCAGAGATCGAGCAGGAGAAACCCGGGAACTGGCGGATGATCGGCCTGCCCATGGCCTACTGTGCGCTTGAGCGCAAAACGGACGCCACTGCCGCGCTCGACGCCCTGATCATGAAGGCCGAGAAGGACTCTGCTTACAACATCGCGTACGTTTACGCATTCTGCGGCGACGCGGATAAAGCTTTCGAGTGGCTCGACAAAGCCCTCGCCTACCAGGACGGCGGACTCGGCGTAATCGTACCGGAGAACCTGTTCGACAAAATTCACTCCGACGCGCGCTGGTTGCCCTTCCTCCGCAAAATCGGCAAGGCCCCCGAGCAACTCGCGCGGATCGAGTTCAAGGTGTCACCGCTCCCAAAATGAGTTCGCGAAATCTCTTCGCCGAGCTGAAGCGGCGCAATGTCATCCGCATGGCGGGGCTTTATCTCGTCGGGGCCTGGTTACTCACTCAAGTAGCCAGCACAGTCCTCCCCATGTTCGGCGCGCCGGATTGGTTGCCGCGCAGCATCGTTATCCTGCTCGCGATCGGATTCATTCCGGCGTTGATCTTCAGCTGGATCTTCGAGATCACGCCCGAGGGACTCAAGCGCGACGAAGAAGTCCCACTCGAGAAATCGATCGCGCCGCAAACGGCGCGGCGGATGGACCGCATGATCATCGCCGTCCTGCTCCTCGCGCTCGGATATTTTGCGTTCGATAAATTTGTGCTCACCCCACGGCGAACGGCGGCACCTAACGACGTGCCCTCTCCCGTTACCGACAAATCCATCGCCGTGCTGCCCTTCGAAAGCCTGAGCAGCGAAAAGGAGAACGCCTATTTCGCTTCCGGAATCCAGGACGAGATCCTGACCAAGCTCGCGAAGATCGGTGCGTTGAAAGTCATCTCTCGGGCGTCGACGAAACAATACGAAAGCAAGCCGGGCAATCTCCGGGACATCGGGCAGCAGCTGGGCGTCGCCAACGTCCTGGAAGGCAGCGTCCAGAAATCCGGCGACATCGTTCACATCAATGTGCAGTTGATTCGGGCCGCGACTGACGAGCATCTTTGGGCCGAGAGTTACAGTCGAAACCTGGCTGACATCTTCGCGGTCCAGGCCGAACTGGCCGGGGCGATCGCCGATGCTCTCAAGGCAAAGCTGACAGGTGCTGAAGAGAAAGCGCTCGGGACGAGACCTACGACTAATGTCGCCGCCTACGCTGCTTACCTGCGCGGGCGGGCAATCGAAACCGATTCCTATGATTACGCGTCGTTCCAGCGAGGGGCGGCGGAATACATGGAGGCGGTCCGGCTTGATCCGACGTTTGCCATGGCGTGGGCGGGTCTCGCGAACCTCCGAAGTTTTCTGCATTTCAATGGAGTCGATCTCGCCACGAACTCGGCGGCTGCCGTGAAGGAAGCAGCCGACCAGGCGTTCACCCTCCAGCCGGACTCGCCAGAAGGGTGGCTCGCCCAGGGAATTTATCGCTACCGGGTCTTGCACGATTTTTCGGGGGCGGTCGCCGCCTATGAAGAAGCACTTCGGCGGATGCCGAAGAATTCAGACGTTTTGGGGCAAATGGCGATGGTCGAACGGCGGCTAGGCCGATGGGCCGATGCGGAGAAGCACTATCGGCTCGCGCTCGACCTTGACCCGCGCAACGTCAGTTTTCTAGTCGCGTTTGGCGGTGAGTTCTTCCTGCCGCTCCAGCGATTTCGCGATGCGCATAGCGCAATTGATCGCGCCTTGCAGATTGCTCCCGGCAGTGCAGGCGCGCTGGCCTACAAGGCTGCGATCTATCAAACGGAGGGCCGCCTGGACGAGGCGGGCAAAATCCTTGCTCAGATTCCGTCTAACGAGCAGGACGAGACCGTCGTCAACATCAGCGCGCAGCAACTGGCCTACGAGCGTCAATTTGATGCGGCCATTGCGCGTTTGGCCAATGCCACAGCGCCGTCCAAATCTGGCGAACCTCTGAGCGGCCAAAGAAAGGTGCTGCTCATACTGCTGGGCTACTGCGAGGAGTGGGCCGGGCGCAGCGCTGAAGCGCGGGCGACGTTTGAGCGCGCCATTCGCGAAATCAAACCTGCGCCCGATGCCGTGGTTCCGATCGACGCAAGCTATCTGCCGATGAACCTCGCGCTCGCCTATGCCGGCCTTGGAGATAAGCAACGCGCGCTCGATGCAGCGCGAGCCGCCATCACCGCTTTCGAAAGCGACGCCTTGGTCAAACCGGTCGCGGAAACGGTCCTGGCGCAGATCCAGGCGCGCTTCGGCGAGAAGGATGCCGCGATTGTCGCTTTGCCGCATTTGCTTGAAACCCCTGCTGGCTATCCGGTCACGCCCGCCGTTCTTCGCCTCGATCCGATGTGGGACCCGCTGCGAAACGACCCGCGCTTCCAGAAGCTCTCCCAGGACAAGCCGAAATGAGTGAGCTCAACTTTTTCGTGGTTGGGGACGCCGCGCTGCGGCGTCCGCTACCTTTCATTGGGAGTGATGACGCGACGCGTGTTGGACAGCGCAGCGCGCTGTCCCTACCAATTGCCAAAAACGCGCTAGGGTAATCTTTCCGACTTGGGCAAGCGCCCCGAGGATCTGCGGATGGCGGCAGCGTCCTTCGCCGAAGCGAATTCGCCGAGCGTTTGAAGGCAGCGGAAATTTGCGAATTCGTATCGGACCGGATTCGAACGATCCGAGATTGCAGAAACTCTGGCGGGCAAAGAGCATGTTGCACGCTGATCGGGGAGCTTGCCGCGCGATTATCAGGTTGACCGCGCGCAAAAGGAACGAACCTTCGCTCTGAGTCATGCATATCAGCGACATCATCCAGGCCGGGTCGCCTACGTTTTCGTTCGAGTTCTTTCCTCCGAAAACTCCGGCCGCCGCGGAAAGCCTCTACCAAACCATTCGCGAGCTGGAGGATTACATGCCGCATTTTGTCAGCGTGACCTACGGAGCGGGCGGCTCGACCCGCGAGCTGACGCATGATCTCGTGGAGCGGATTCAGAGGACGACCAAGCTCGATCCCATCCCCCACCTGACCTGCGTTTGCCACAAACACGACGAGATCGAAGCGATCCTGATCCGATACGCGAAGAATTGCATTGGCAACATTCTCGCGTTGGGCGGCGATCCACCGCGCGGCTGCGTCTACGACAAGTCCGCGGATGTATTTCAACACGCCATCGACCTCGTGAAATTCATCAAGCGTTACAACCAGACCGGCGATCATCCCGACCAGCGCGGCTTCGGAATTGGCGTGGCAGGTTTCCCGGAAGGCCACCCTGCGACGCCGAATCGCCTCGTGGAAATGGACCACCTGAAAGCGAAAGTGGACGCCGGTGCGGATTACATTGTCACGCAGCTCTTTTTCGATAACCGCGATTTCTACGATTTTCGGGAGCGCTGCGATTTGGAGGGCATTCGCATTCCGATCATCGCCGGCATCATGCCGATCACTTCCATAAGCGGTTGCAAACGTATCGCCGAACTCGCGGGCGGCGCGCGGTTTCCGGCCAAACTTCTGCGAGCTTTGAAGCGGTGCGAAACGGAACCGGAAATGGTAACGCGAGTCGGCGTCCACTTCGCACTCGAGCAATGCCACGACCTCCTCGATAACAAAGTGGCCGGCATCCATTTCTATACGCTCAATAAGTCCGACGCCACGCGGACGATCTTCGACAGCCTCGGGATTCCGCGTCGCCAAAAGGCAGAAAGCCCGGTCTAGGAACCGGGTTTGGTATTCGGCCTCGCCCCTGGACCACCCGTGCCGAGCAAACCAAAGATTCTGATCATTGGGGATGCGGTCGCACCCACTGGGTTTGCGCGGGTGATTCGCAGCATCTTTGAGCCGCTGCACGAGGCCTATGAATTGCATCAACTGGCCACACGTTACGATGGAAAACCGCACGATTATTCCTGGACGTTGCACGCGGCCGGCAAAGGCAAGAGCCGCTACGGCTACGACCAGATCGCGCCATTGATCGCGCGGATTCAGCCGGCCATCGTCTTCCTGTTATACGACATCCCGTTTCAGGTTCCGTATCTCGAACACCTGCGGAAAGCCACGCCGCTGCCGAAGATCGTATTCTATTCGCCCGTTGAGGCCGGACCGATCGCACCCGAGATAATGCAGCAGCTGCAAGGTCTCACGCGATACGTCCTGTTTACGGAATACGGGCGGCGCGAAATCGCGGCGGCGCTAAGTTCTGTTCGCGAACAAGATCCCGCCTTTCAGTTCCCCGAACTTGACGTCATTGCTCACGGAGTCGCGACGGACAGGTTCTTCCCCCTCTCCCGCAGTTTGGAGGCTAACAGCGAGTCGTCGCGGAGACGCGAGGCGCGGCGGCAGATGAAGTTAGACGACCCTGAGCACCTCGACGCTTTCATCGTTTTGAATGCGAATCGGAACATGCCTAGAAAGCGGATCGACCTCACCATGCAGGGGTTCGCTCAGTTCGCCAAAGACAAGCCCGCCAGGGTAAAGCTTTACCTTCACATGGCGACCGAGGACAGCGGCTGGAACGTTTTGATTTTAGCCAAGCGCTACGGAATCTTCGACCGCCTCATCATGACGCAGGCGGATAACTCGCGACCGACATTTTCCGATGAGCAGCTTAACCTGCTTTATAACGCCTGTGATGTGGGGATCACGACGACGACCGGGGAAGGTTGGGGCATGGTCGCTTTTGAACACGCCGCCACCAAGACTGCGCAAATCATGCCGCGGCACACTTCGCTGGTGGATTTGTGGGCGGGCGCGGCGGAGTTCGTTGAGCCCGTGATAACAATCACCTACCCGGGAAATCTCACGCACGCCCACATCGTAACTCCGGAAGGCGTCGCCGCGGCTTTGCAACGACTCTACGAGAACCGCGAGCACCGGGAAGTGCTGGCCGAAGCCGCCTACCGGAACGCGGTTCGTCCGGAATTTGATTGGAACTCAATCGCCGCGCGATGGCGCGCGCTCTTCGATGAAATCCTGGAACGTCAGCCTTCCGGTTGACGCCGCGATTGCTGACTCAAGCGTATCCTTATTCCCGATACAGCCCGATAGTCACAGCGGTACCTGTCCCGGATTGCGGGATCGTCACCGAAAACGGCGGGGTTTCTCCAGGGGGCGCTGTGCCCACGGCAGTAAATGTTACGGTCACACTCTTTTTGTTGTCAAAATATGATAGGTCGACACTCTCGTTAGCATCGATGTTACCGCAATCGGCCGAGGTCCCATCACTGATTCCATAGAAGGTTTGCATCGGGGTGTTGTTGTATAATTTCATAAATTTCCCTTTGGTTAATCTCGCGAATAGGTCCGCTTAACCTTCCTCCACGACCAACGCCATTTGGACCTGTTGGTCTGTCCCGGTGTTGTCGCAGTGAATCACAAACCCTTTTGCAGGCGCGATAACATTGAACCCAACATAAACGTCGGTCTGGTTATCGTAATTTGGCTGATCCACGTAACCATCTACCGGGATTTCACCGCAATTCGGTCCTCCCTGGGCTGATTGGATCCAGTAAGCCACTGGTTGTCCGCTTTCATTAACGAGTCTCATCTGTTTAGTGTCCTTTCGGGGTTGGGGTTTATTGGCTCTGGGGGAGGAGGTGCTTTGGGGGATTTTTGGCCGCGTTCTCACGCTGGATTTTCGAGGCGTCCGCATTTTTGCAAGAATCGTTTGACGCTGGCAAGGAAATTTGCGGCTTGGGAAAGCAACTGCCTAACGAGCGGCGGCCTTTCACTTTCCTTCAACTGACGATGGACAATGGGCACTTGGCAATGATGCCTACGGCGACAACACCCATCGCCCGATGTCGCTGAGCTGCGTGCATCCACAGAGCAGCATGGCTTCATCCAGCTCGCGCCTGAGAATCTCAAGCACCTGTGTCGCTCCCTGTTCGCCGCCGACGGTTAGGCCCCAAAGGATTGGCCGCCCCACCAGCACCGCGCGGGCTCCCAACGCGATCGCCTTTAGCACATCGCTCCCCCGCCGAATCCCGCCATCGACATAGATTTCACAAAGATCACCAGCGGCATCGAGCACGTGCGGCAGCACTTCGCGGGTCGCCGGCGCAGTGTCGAGCTGCCGGCCGCCGTGATTCGAAACGACCACTGCTTTCGCCCCATGCTCCACGGCACGGCGCGCGTCGTCGCCACGACAAACACCTTTCACCACCACGGGTAAACGCGTCGAGCGGCACAACCAATCAAGATCATCGAATCCAAGATCCGCCTTAAAATTTTCCCTGACATAAGCCGCCAAGCCCGACCCTCGCACTTCCGGCATTTTTCCTTTGCCCAGCGGCGTCAGATTTGCGACGGCCAGTCCGTCCGGCAATCGAAAGCTGTTCCGCGCATCGCGTTCGCGCGTGCCGAGGCCCGGCGCATCTACCGTCAGGACAATCGCCTCCGCTCCCGCGACCTCGGCTCGTTGCACTAAGTCATTTGTGATCGCTCGATCTTTATAGATATAGAGCTGAAACCAGCGCGGGCTCGCAGCGCTCGCGAAGACTGCTTCCATCGCCGTGTTCGAGAGCGAGCTTAGGATAAACAAAGTTCCCGCCGCCTCCGCAGCGCGCGCCGCCGCGACCTCGCCCTCATCACACGCCAATCTGTGGAACGCCGTCGGCGCCACCACGATCGGCATCGAGATCGCTCGGCCGAGAACCGTTGTGCTCAGGTCGCGCTCCCCTACTCCCGCGAGAACCCGGTAGTAGAGCTTCAATCGCTCCCACGCAGCCGTGTTCTCGCGCAACGTGATCTCGTCGAGCGCCCCGCCTTCGTAATAATCCAGGACCCCACCCGAAAGCTTGTCGCGCGCGGCCCGAGCGTAATCAGCGACGTTGAGAAGCGTTTCCAATTCGAAGATTCTGATTCGCTTTCACTTTCCTTTCAATTGGCAATCGCCAGTCGGCATGACGCCTGATCACGATTCCATTTGCCCAATCACCCTGGCCGGGCAAGATCACCAGCAACATGACTAATTCATCTTTACCCAGAACCCTGCGCAGCGCGGCCCTCGCCCTGTTCTTCACCTTCATCCTCGCCGCCCTCGCCCCATCGCTCCGGGCCGACGATCTCCCGAAGTTCGCCGCTCCGGAAGTGAACGACTTCGTGAAGAAATACACCGAATTCGTTGATTCGTTCGTCAAGGCGGCGAACGCCAAGGACGAAGCCAAGATGAAGGAGGTTTCCACAGCGATGGATACCTGGGCCAACACCGCCGGCCCCGCCATGGAAAGCAAGATCACCCCAGAAGAAAAGCCGGCGTGGGACAAATGGATGGGCGGCATGTTCGAGAAGATGATGGCCGCCAGTCCTCCGCTTAAGTAATCGACTTTCTCCAATTCGCCTCTTTGCAGGCAGGATCCGATTCGGGTCCTGCCTGTTTGCTTTCCTGTAGCGGCGGTCTAGGACCGCCAACGCCTTTCGAAAAATCGCAACATTGCCCAATTCAACTTGCCGGGCGCTCTCGGATTCTGCACAGTCCGCCCACCAATGAATAAACCACTCCGCAGTTCCATCCTCCTTCTCGCGCTTCTCCTGGGTCTCGTCATGCCGGCCTCGGCCCAGTTGGACCTCGACTTCACCCTCGTGAACAAAACCGGTTACGACATCAAGGAAGTCTATGTCGGCCCCACCAGTTCCGAAGACTGGGGTGACAACATCCTCAAGGCCACGCTCAAGGACGGCGAGAGTCTCGAGTTAAAATTTCACGAAAAAGCCACAGCCGAGAAGTGGGACATCAAAGTCGTCTACACCGACGGCGAAACCGCCTGGTGGAAAGGCTACGAGCTGACGAAGATCAATAAGATCAATCTCTTCTGGGGCAAAGACAAAGGCTCCACCGCCACCACGGAATAACTTAGCCGGGCCGGCTCGCATCTGGCCGGCCTCACGGAGTTCTTCCGGCGCCTGGTGGCGGCGGGCAAGGTTCCGAATCATTCCCCAGTTGATTGCTATGGCCTCACGCGAACGCTTCCGCAAGAAACGAAGCCGACCGCCGATGGGCTCCGCCTCGTATCAAGATAAATGAAAACAATCCTTATCGCCCTGCTTGCCGTTTCTGTTGTCACCTCGTTCCTCGGTTGCGCCAGCACACCCAGTACTACGACAACGACCCAGACGACCGAGAGAGAAGTGCATCAATAATTTCCCTGCCCACGAAGGGATAGTCCACAACCGACGGTGAAACCGCCTGGTGGAACGGCTACGAGCTGACAAAGATCACAAAAAAGATCGACTTCTTCTGGGGCAAAGCTAAAGGCTCCACCGGCACCACGGAATAGTAGCCATTCCGACCTGCGCGTTTGAAAGAAGAAGAAGGACGACTCTCGGCAGTCGTCCTTTTTCTTTACGTTGTCACGCGCCTGCTCGCGAACACTTTTGAGGGAGGCTTGACGAGCCTCGTTCCCCAACCCTTCACATGTTCGCCTCCCGGAGGAACCGGCCGTGGTGGGTCACTCGCCCGCCGCGCCGCAGTCCCATCAGTGCGGAACGAAAGAGGATCATTTTCGCTCAGCGTCCAATACAGAGCGCCCGGACATTGTCCAGATGAACGAGGAGGCCCCGGCATCCACGTAATTCCCGACAAAACGTCGCCCTCTTCCCTTGGCACGTCGGAGCAGATCATTTTACGAAGGCGTTTCTCGCCGGCCATTCCCACTGGTGTCCCATTGCAGATGTTAGATTTCATAATACAGAATCACAAATTGACGCGGATGACCTCCCCCCTTCCATCAATCAGACTTTTTGCTTGTCATCAAGTGTTTCTGCCCCTAAACGAAAGAACTCCGGACCCGCCCCAGAAATTTCCTTTACGCATGCCCCGCAAGCCGCACCGAGTTTCTTCGCGCAGAGCGTCTGCGCATGTCGTTACTCCTCGAAAGAAAAATAATTTACTATAATAGCGCCATGGAACAACACGATCCCCCTCCCTTAAGCCCATCCGCCGATTCGGTGGATCGAGAACTCTCCCTAGACATGCTTGCCCTGCGGGAATACACAATGCTCAAGGCAGAACAGATTTCACGGATCGCCCAACGTGACCACCTCCTATATGCTACTCTCGGTGTTATAGGCGCTATATTCTACTTTTCCCTTTCTGAACACGGGATCCTCCATTCACTCCTTGTCATTCCGTGGGTCTGCTTCATCCTCGGGTGGACATACTTATGCAACGACGAAAAGGTATCAGCAATTCGCGAATACCTTACTAAGCTGGCCGGGAAATTGGCCTCCTCCACTGAGGTCACTGCCCAAGCGTTCGAATGGGAGCGATCACACAGGCTGGGTAGAGGTCGTCGACGGTATAAGATCATGCAGCTGTTCGTTGATCTCACGACCTTCGTCTTTTCCGGCTTTGCCGCTTTGCTCGCCTACGTCCGAAAGGTGCCGACTTGGTCTAACTGGCAGTATGCTGCTGTCGCGTTTGCCTTGTTGATCATGATTATCTTGGCGCGCGAATTTATCGCTCATTTTTCCGCCGAGACACGAGGAGCGTAGGAATTTTCAGAGCAGAGCCGAAACACAATTCGGACGGCCTACTGACATGGACCAACAAGCGTTCTTAGCGGTTGCTGCGATTCGCAGTCGAGGCAAGGCAGCGCACCGCGGCGCAAAATACCTGCGTTCAAGTGCCGATTCTACCGACCAGTTGGAAGCGCTTAGGCAACTGCCAATCGACGATCTTTTCGTGGAAGAACTCCTGACGGGACGCTTGTTTGCGCGCACGTGGCGGGATGTCTTTTTTCAAGTCAAAGCGCCACCAATCGTTAATTCGCAGAGGTCGATTGACTGGTTAATGTCCGTCTTCGAACAACACAGTGACGCAATTCGAACCCACGTTGCCTTGCGAAAAAAGTTTGATTGCGCCGCACTCCACGGCCAGTGGGACGCAGCGACAGATTTGCTTTCGCGCCATCAAGCTGCTTTTGGGCAATCACTTTGGCTAGCCGCTTGGCATTATCTAGTGGCTGAGGAAACCAATGGGATAACTGCACGACGTGAATTGACCCAACAGCTTCGATTGGCGGAGTGCGGACCGCATCTTTTTTTCTTGGCAGGCTTTTTTAGCATCTCCGCTGACAAGAGCCTTCCCGAAAGTCAGCTACGCGACGCGCTCGCTAACGCTATGCGGGCCGCAGATCCATCGCTTCGACAGTTGTTCGAATTGCTCATCCTTGAGGATTTCCCTTCACCCCATTGGCTTGCCTCAGAAGTGCTCAGATCCGCAGAATTCATCCCATTGATCGATCGATATGAATTGTTTTTGCGATTAGCCACCATCGCTGCCGGCACAGCGCATGCGGAAGCGGGTCGACTTGCTGCCGGACTACAGCGAATCAAGATGTTTTGCAGGGATTCCCGAGTCGACTACCTGTCCGATACAATGGGTCGCTCTATCTTTTACCACGTCGGGGGAAACACGCAGAAACTTCTCGCCGCGTGGGACGCGCACCTAACCGGCGACTATGCACGCGGATATGAAATTTCGCGGAACGTCGCGATGGAAGAGCCTGACCTAATTGTCGCCAATGAGACTATGGTTAGATGCGCAATGCAGCTTCATCTCGAAGACTCCCTGGACGGCGCGACGCCAATATCATTGTTGTGGCAACATTTGAGAAACGTTCTGGCCAAGAATCAAAATGCCGAAGATTCAATAAATTACCTGCGGCGGCTTGGCAGACGGTTCCGGATATTTTCCCTCACCGGACCATTACGTGGGTTGCATGCCCGGCACGTCGCATCTGATAGTGGTGACGAACTTCTCCGACGCGGGAGTTTCATGATGGGGGTGCACAGCCCCCGGAATTTTGAACGTGGCCACACCGAAGAGGTAAGTAACAGCTATTTGGCCCGATGCATCGAGGCGTTTCCTCAAAGCTTAGCAATGAAATTCCTCCGAGACATCCAACTGCCTAATTCTCCCGTCCCGCTGGCGGAGTTTCCATCCGTTCCGCCGATACGCCAGCATCTCTTCGCCGGTTTGTTAGCCGCGCGACGTCACAACGACGACATTGCCTCACGAAATCTCAATGCATTCTTGGACCTCCAAAAGGATAGCATGAACGATCCGCTCGCTTTATTCACCACGGAAGAGGCGAGAAAGGCTCTGGCGGATGTTTATCGCCGCAAAGATGACGTTGTCAAAATGCAGCGAGTGGTTGTGGAGGCTTACCAACTCCGGCCTGCATCAATTCGCTATTTTCCGGTTGGTCGGCTCTTTCGCTTTTGTGAAGATTATGCAAACGAAGCTTCAAATCACATAGAATATGCAATTCTCGCCGGGTTGGCCTGTAGCAGCTCTCACGAGACGTCAATGGCTGTTCGAAGATTCTTAAATACGCTGGCCGTGGACCGACCTAGCGGATTGGCGACCAAAGACCATATCGATAGGCATCTATTAGCGATCCTCTTCTTGCGAGTCTGCACATGGGATGTGTTAGACTCTTTTCCCGCGTTGGATACTACCTCCAAAGTCGAGAGTGAACGACTAGCGCTACTTCGTTGGGTCAGTCAGTATGATCCGACCCTTAACCGCGTAGCCGAAACTGAGATGCTTAGGCTAACGCAGGAAGGACAACTTCGTGACGCTTTGGAAAGGATCGAGGGTACTCGGGTTACTGTCGACCTGCCCGGCCTGAAAGAAGCAGAATATGCTCGCTTTGCAGATGCCTATTTCCGTTTCGCGGCCGAGCGGGAACTCGGGTCCCAAATCCGAAGTGAGGCTCTTGGGACGTTGTCCGGATTCCAATCTGCCACGGGTCCGCCGAGAATTGCCCGACGGCAAGCGGAGCACATTTTGCAGGGCCAAGCTAGCGAAATTGGCACGTTTGCTTCCGCTTTTACCGACATTCGCGACATTTTTCTCAGTAGTCCACACTTTGGGGTAGACGCCTGTCTTAGTAGCCGCGTCCGTCACGGTATAGTAATTCAACACCTTCGAAGGCCATTTGTGGAGCGACGGTTGATGGTGCGAAGCGACGTGCCAGAACGTGCAGAGATCGAATCATATTGGCGCAGACGTTTGGCCGTGAGTGATGGAAAATCCAATTTCAAACGTGTTCTGGCAATTTTGTTTCGCCTAACCCGGCATGTGGAAGCAATCGCCGAAGAGGTCAAGAATATATGGATTCAGATCGCCACCGAGTCGCGCCGTTCAAGTGGTCTCTTCGATTATACATTCAACGAGAGACAGTTGCGTGATCTTTTAGACAATCGCCTAAGGGACGTCGTGGACGTTGACACATTTCTTGACGCGATCTTCGACGAACTACTTGCCCGAACGCGCCAATCCCTAAAGACGGTTCAGAAACAGGTCCGCGAAGAACTGCTACGCCGGTTGGCCGATGTATTAGACGACGCACTTAAGAGTGTAGAGTCGCTTAGTGAACCATCACTTCTTCCGTTACGAAACGATCTGGTTTCCTGTCGCACGGAAATTGAGCGCACGTGTCAAGAAATGGCCCGCTGGTTTGATTATAGCGATCCGACACTGATGGGTGACATGGATTTCCATTTGGTAGCTCGGACAGCCGTGGGCATGGCTGAACGTCTCAATCCGGATTTTCGTGGACGCCACAGGATAGAATGCCATACACCGTACCGCTTAAAAGGACGATACTTCACGGCACTAGTCCATATATTGTTTTTCTTGCTCGAGAATGCGATTCGTTATTCCAGCGTTCCGTTGACTAGTTATCAAGGCGCTGTCCGGATCACTAGTGAGGGCAATCGCTTATGCCTGGGGGTGGAGAATCGAATGCTATCTGACGATGCCGCGATTCAGGCAGTCGAGAAAATTCGCATCCAGCTTCAGGAGCTACGCTCAGCACTAGATCCCGTAAAAGTTGTCAGAGAAGGGGGTACTGGCTTCGCCAAGATAATTGCGACCACCAGGTATGAATTCAAACAGAATGACGCTGTCATCGAAGCTAACAGCGAACTGACGCTGGTGTCCGTCTCGCTACGATGTCAAGTCGCGGGAATCGCTGCATGAACGTGCTGATAATCGACGACACGGATTATAAAATTTCCGGCCTCAAGGCGGTCTTAGCTAACTGTGACTTTGTCACCGAAGTTCGTGTAGCCAAATCATTTCAATCAGGGACTCGCGCTTTACGACAGTTTAAGCCCGATCTTGTTTTGCTCGATATGACGTTGCCAACAACCGAATCTGCTCGCGGAGGTGCTGACGGCCGATGGCGATTATTTGGAGGTAAGGAGGTGTTAGCCGAAATGAGGTTCAGTAATATCGCCGCCAAAGTGATCTTGATTACGCAATTTGATCATTACGGTGAGCATCCCCATCGGGTTGAATCTAAGACCTTGATCGCGGAAATGAAACGGGACTTTGCAGAGATCGTAGTGGGGGGCGTTTATTATAGTAATATTGACTCGATTTGGGTGTCCCGTTTGCGCGATATGGTAATTGCCGCGAGGCGCAACTTATGAAAATCCTCTTGATCGAGGATTCTACCGAAAAGGCCGATGCGGTGGAAGCTTGTATTCGCGCTGCAATCTCGCCTAAAAGTCTCGAGATTGTCCGTGCCGGGAGCTTTGTGTCGGCGGTACGCACACTGCAACAGATTACGTACGATTTGGTTTTGCTGGATCTCCATTTGCCCACGCGTGACGGCCAGCTTCCCACCGCGTTTGGAGGCAAAGACGTATTAGCAGAGATTGTTAGGGGGGAGCTCTGTCGTCCCTCGCATATCATTTGTTTAACCGCGTACGAAGAAGCCGCTGATTCAGTCCAAGAGGAGGCCGACAAGACGCTTGTTCATGTTGTTTTTTATGAAGAATCCAATAATCGCTGGCGAGAGACACTCGCGGCAAAGGCGCAATATGTGGAACGACGGTTGAAACAAGCAGCGACCCTCCCTACGGACTATCAAGTAGATTTGGTTATTGTAACGTCGTCGCCGTTAGTCGAGCTTCGAGAGGTTAAAAGGCTGCCTGGGCCGTTTATCTGCGAACATAATCAATTGGATGCACTTGATTACTATTCCGCTAGCTGGGCGACGATAGATAGTAGAGAACTCTCAGTCGTGGCCTGTGCGGCGCCGCGCATGGGAATGACTGCGGCTTGTGTTACGGCGTGTAAGGCCATTGATCGGTGGCGTCCCCGATTCCTTGCCATGACTGGTCTAGCTGCAGCCACGGCATCTGGGATGAATTTTGGCGATGTTTTGGTTGCAGATGTCGCTTGGGATTACGGATCCGGTAAAATCCTAGACGTAGATGGGAAAGACCGGGTTTTCGTTCCGAGTCCGCACCCCCTGACTATCGATCCAAATCTTTATGCGATTCTGCAACGTTGGGAGCAGGAGCAGATGCGGATGGGTGAATTACGAAAAGCGTGGGGCCACGATGAACCGAGCTCTGTTCCACGCTTGGTGTTGGGCGTCCTCGCGACGGGTGCCGCAGTAGTCCAGAGTCAGAAAGTCGTAGACGAAATACTGAGTTCTTCCCGGAAAGTTATCGGCCTTGATATGGAAGGGTACGCGATTTTTCAGTCCGCGCTTCTAGCGCGAAAGCCGCGACCAAAGGTGATTGTCGCAAAGGCGATCTCAGATTTTGCGGACAACAGGAAGGCAGATACGTGGCAACGGTACGCGGCATTCACGAGCGCACGCTTTATTTATGAATTTTTTACCAATGCGCCGGAACTCTACGATTCCTGAATTGATCAGGGCGTTGGTGGAGCCGGTGAGGGCGCCGGTGGCGCATCCTTCTTTCTCCATTCTGGCGCGCGCTCAATGTGGGTGGCGCTTTTCCAGGCGCGCAGTTTCTCGGGGACGCGGCTGTACTTGTTGTGCATGATGGCGTTGAGATACCGGATCTCTTTGTAGGCTTCGGTGAGGCCGAGGCCTTTGAACAGGCCCGCACGGACGGTAGGCGAACATTCGCAGACGGTAGGCGAGCGCGAATGTTCGGTGGGCAATTCGGTTATATCGTCAGGCGTGCTCGCAGGGCCGCGTGGTCAACCGAAGGGCGCGGGGCGCGAAGTCGCGCACGCGGTGGAGCAAATCCAATCCGCGGTAGACGTGCTCTCGCGCGGGGCGGAGCGGCTCGCACCGGAGGCCGGAAGTCAGAGGTCGGAGGTCCCGCCTCCGCCAAGGCTACGGCGTGGCAGGCAGAGGTAAGCAGACCTAGATCAGAGGGAGTTGGCATACGGGTTGCTAATTTACCTGGCAGAGTTCCGGTTCCTTTCCTTTCTAACTGGAGCTTCCGTTTCTGGGGGGAAACAAGAGGTGAGCAGACAGACGTGTCCGCTCACCTCAATTTTTTTGTGGTCAGGTTTGAGGTGGGCACTTTCGGCGGTGACACACCGCGCTACAGGAAGACGGTTGAAAGACGGAATAGAACGAACCCGCCACGGGAGTAGGATCAGAGGATGCGCCTCGGCAACGGTTGATGGTTGAGCGCAAACGACGAGGGTAGATCCCATGGGCGCACTTTTTAGATTTTCGTTGTCCGCGCTTTTTCTACTGGTCGGGAGCGCGGTAGGATCGGCCGGAGAGCCGTCCGCCATTCCGAAGCATTTCATCGCGCGGATCGGCGGATTTCTCGGATCGTCCTACAGCGTTGAGCTGAAAGATGGAGCCATCACTTACACCTCGTCGAGTCGCGGAAAAACGAACGCGCGACACGCGATCACTCCGACGGAAGCGCAGTGGCGCGAGTTCCGGCGGACGCTGGATGAGCTCAAGGTCTGGACGTGGCGGGATGACTATCCTCGCGGCGGCGTAGTCGATGGTACGCAGTGGATGCTCGACATCGCGTACGACAATCATCTCCTGAAGACTCGGGGCGATAACAACTATCCGGACGTTGACGGCAAGCCTACCGGCAAACCGGAATTCACCGCCGCCTTCGACTGTTTCCTGGCCGCGGTCAAAAGGTTGATTGGTGGGAAGGAGTTTGGATAGGAACAGGAGTCGGAGGTCGGAGGTCGGAGGTCGGAGGTCGGAGGTCGGAGGTCGGAGGTCAGCGAAGGCACTCGCGAGTGGGCATAGATGATCGGCGCTCTCGGCGGTGGCACACCGCCGCTACAGATTGGATCGGGATCATGATCACGATCAAGAGCAGGAGTCTCTGAGAACGGCACCTTGTCGGTCATCCTTTTTGGTTCCATGTTTTCGTCGGAATTAAAGCAGGAAGCCAGACTATGATTACTCCAAGGATTCTTCGTTACGCTCTCCTCGTGCTCGCCATCAGTGGTCGCTTGGCTGCTTCCGGCGCTCCGAGTTCCGCGGCCCCGGAACCGGGGGACCTGCGCGCGGCAGGGAAGATTGAATTTCCAATATCGGGGGCGCAGGCGCTGCGGCCGGAATTCGAGCGCGGGGTGGCTTTGCTGCATTCGTTCTTCTATGAGGAGGCGCGGCGGATCTTTACGGCAGTGGCGGAGAAGGATCCGAATTGCTCGATGGCGCAGTGGGGTATCGCGATGACGTGGTGGCATCCAATCTGGACACCGCCCACCCAGGAGGAAATGGCCGCCGGCATGGCGGCGATCGATAAGGCGGTGGCCATGAAAGCACCGACGGATCGGGAGCGACGATTCATTGCCGCGTTGCGCGCCTATTACCACGCGGCGGATGGACCGGCGACGGGGGCAGTCGGGCAATCGTGTCATGGGCCGGTGGGATCGCGGGAGCGGGCGCTGGCTTATGAGAAGGAGATGCGCGCGCTGGCCGAGAAATATCCGGACGACATGGAAGCGCAAACGTTCTGCGCACTGGCGATCCTCGCAGTCGGCTACGCAACGCCTAACGATACGACGCTTTCGAAGCAGCTCGAGGCCGCGCGCCTTCTCGAAATTTTACGGACGAAGAACGCGAACCATCCGGGGATCACTCATTATCTGATCCATAGCTACGATTATCCGGCACTGGCGGAGCGCGGGCTGTCAGCGGCGCAGGTTTATGCGTCGATCGCGCCGTGGGTGCCGCATGCGTTGCACATGCCGTCGCATATCTTCACGCGGCTGGGAATGTGGAAGGAATCGGTCGCGGCGAACCGGGCGGCGGCGGAGGCATCGCGCGCGTATGCGAAAGTGCGGCAGCGCAGCGCGACGGAATCGGAGGAATTGCATGCGTTGGATTACGCGGCTTACTCGTATTTGCAGGAAGGCGAGGACAGCAAGGCGAAGGAGATCGTGGATTTCGCGGCGACGGTGCGCAAAACGAATCCGGAGATGGAATTCTCCGCGGCGTATGCCCTGGCGGCGATTCCGGCGCGTTACGCGCTGGAGCGGAATGACTGGGCGGGCGCCGCGGCGTTGGCGATCCCGAACGTGCCGCATTGGTCGTCGTTTCCATTCATGGAAGCGCTGATCGAATATGCGCACGCTCTGGGGCGCGCGCACACGGGCGATCTCGACGGCGCGCAGAAAGCAATCGATCGGATGCGGCAACTGCGCGACGCGACGACGGAGCCGAAGTTCGATTACTTCAAGAAGCATCTCGATCTGCAAATGACGACGGCGTCGGCCTGGGTGGCTTATGGCCGCGGGAAAAAAGAAGAGGCGGTGGAAGTGTTGCGACGGACGGCGGACGCGGAGGACCTTCTCGGGAAGCATCCGGTTTCGCCGGGGGCGCTGGTTCCCGTGCGGGAACAACTGGGCTATCTGCTGTTGGAATTGGGGCAGCCCAAGGAAGCGCAGAAAGCATTTGAAGCGGCGCTAAAGATTTATCCGGGACGGTTCCGGGCGTTGTTGGGCGCAGCGCAATCAGCGGAGAAAGCGGGCGCTAAGGACAGCGCGCGCCGTTATTACGCGAAGCTGGCCAAACAGACGGCCGAGGCCGGAGACGAGCGAAGTGAGATTGCACGCTTGCGCGACGTGGCGGTCGATAAGCGCAGCGAGTGATCAAGAAATTGTAGGGCGACGACGCATGGCCCTGTTGCCGGATTAACAAATCTGCGGGCGATGTGCCTCGCCCTGCAATGATTACCGAGCGCGCAGGCCGCAGCGAGGGGGAACCTCGAAAAGGCAGCCGACACGCCTGCGGCTACAGGGTAGAAAATTTCTCGTTATTTAGTGGAAATTTTCTTTGACGACCAGAAAGACCCCTCTATCTTGCTGTCCCGCTGAAATGCGGACTCCGGGGGTTCCCCAGAGTGTTCTTCTCTTCGGGCTCATGATCGAGCCGGTTTTTTCAGTTCGCTGATGGATCGGATTTTGTCGTGTACCAGACCGGGAAGAGCGTTGATCTTTGACAGTCTGATTTTGGATTTCGTCATCACGACGGAATTTCCGCGAAATCCAAAAGGTAGAAGTAAGTCAGCGAAAATTGAATTGTGCGTTATACGTCAGAGCCTCGAAGCAATTCGGGGTTGCCTGTTCCTGAAGCAATTTAGGATTGGGCAAATTTCTTTGATTAAAACATTTTTCCGACGGTCTTCGGACCCGAGGAAATCTTAATTTATAAGATCGGACGAACCTGGATGCCGCTCTCACGAGCGCGTTTCCAGGCAAGAATGGTCAGAATTTCGGGCACTTTAGCGAGTGTCTCGACAAACTTTGTCCGGTGGCAGCAATGACACCGGCTCCAAATTTTTACGGAGAGTTTGATTCTGGCTCAGAACGAACGCTGGCGGCGTGGATAAGACATGCAAGTCGAACGGGACAACATCTGTAGCAATACAGGTGTTGTTTAGTGGCGAACGGGTGCGTAACACGTGGGCAATCTGCCGAGAAGTGGGGGATAGCTCGCCGAAAGGCGAATTAATACCGCATATGGTCAGGGAAGACATCTTTCCGAATCCAAAGCCGGGGTAACCTGGCGCTTTTTGAGGAGCCCGCGGCCTATCAGCTAGTTGGTGAGGTAACGGCTCACCAAGGCTATGACGGGTAGCTGGTCTGAGAGGACGACCAGTCACACTGGAACTGAGACACGGTCCAGACACCTACGGGTGGCAGCAGTCGAGAATTTTTCTCAATGGGGGCAACCCTGAAGGAGCGACGCCGCGTGGAGGATGAAGGTCTTCGGGTTGTAAACTCCTGTCATTTGGGAACAAGCTGCACATATTTACTGTATGTGCATTGATAGTACCAGAAGAGGAAGAGACGGCTAACTCTGTGCCAGCAGCCGCGGTAATACAGAGGTCTCAAGCGTTGTTCGGATTCATTGGGCGTAAAGGGTGCGTAGGTGGCGCCGTAAGTCGGGTGTGAAATTTCGGAGCTTAACTCCGAAACTGCATTCGATACTGCGGTGCTTGAGGACTGGAGAGGAGACTGGAATTCATGGTGTAGCAGTGAAATGCGTAGAGATCATGAGGAAGACCAGTGGCGAAGGCGGGTCTCTGGACAGTTCCTGACACTGAGGCACGAAGGCCAGGGGAGCAAACGGGATTAGATACCCCGGTAGTCCTGGCAGTAAACGGTGCACGTTTGGTGTGGGGGGATTCGACCCCTTCCGCGCCGGAGCTAACGCGTTAAACGTGCCGCCTGGGGAGTACGGTCGCAAGATTAAAACTCAAAGAAATTGACGGGGGCCCGCACAAGCGGTGGAGTATGTGGCTTAATTCGATGCAACGCGAAGAACCTTACCAGGCCTTGACATGCATTTCTAAGTTGGTGAAAGCCAGCGAGTCCCGAAAGGGACAACTTGCACAGGTGCTGCATGGCTGTCGTCAGCTCGTGTCGTGAGATGTTGGGTTAAGTCCCGCAACGAGCGCAACCCCTGTTCTTAGTTGCCAGCGCGTAATGGCGGGGACTCTAGGAAGACTGCCGGTGCCAAACCGGAGGAAGGTGGGGACGACGTCAAGTCATCATGGTCCTTACGTCTAGGGCTACACACGTGCTACAATGGGCGGGACAGAGGGGGCCGAGGCAGCAATGCCAAGGCAATCCCAAAACCCGTCCTCAGTTCGGATTGTCGTCTGCAACTCGACGGCATGAAGCTGGAATCGCTAGTAATCGTGGATCAGCATCGCCACGGTGAATACGTTCCCGGGCCTTGTACACACCGCCCGTCACGCCATGGAAGTGGTGAGCGCCCGAAGTCCGTGTCGGAACCCGCAAGGGGCCAAGCGGCCGAAGGCGAGCATCATGACTGGGGCGAAGTCGTAACAAGGTAGCCGTAGGGGAACCTGCGGCTGGATCACCTCCTTAACGGAGCTGCGAGTAAGGCAGAACAAGCCTGGGCAACCAGGAGTTACTTTGCCGGAAAGCACTCACGTGTCGCTCGTCTCGTAACATCCAGATCTCAATCTCGATTTCCATATAAAAGAGCCCGAATCATTCCGCGGCAACGCGGGGCGATCCAGGCTCGAAAGAACAAGAGGGACTTGAACCTAAGTCCTTAAGCACCAAGCGACAGAGCGCTTATATCTCGAAAGTTTTTTGACAATGGAAGGTAGTAGTGATCGTGGGATTTGAGCACCTGGACCTGATAAGATCTGGGTGCTGAGAATCAACACTAGTGACACAATTTCATAGAAAAGCTCTGACCTAACGGTTGGGGCTCGATTTGTCTCAAAGAGCTTGCATAGCTCCGAGAGTCCAAATGATTGTATCACTCGTTAGATCGTGCGTGTTTCTGTTTGAACAAGTTATTTGATCAAGCGAAAGAAAGTATGTGGGGGATGCCTAGGTACACAGAGGCGATGAAGGCCGTGGTAAGCTGCGATAAGCCAGGGGGAGCTGCACACAAGCTATGAGCCCTGGATGGCCGAATGGGGAAACCCGGCTGCCAGTGATGGCAGTCACACTCTACGGAGTGAGCAAACTCAGGGAACTGAAACATCTAAGTACCTGAAGGAAAGAGAAATCAACCGAGATGCCCTAAGTAGCGGCGAGCGAAAGGGGCCCTAGCCCAAACCATCACCCCTCGTGGGTGGCGGGGTTGTAGGACCTACGGACGGTACACCCAAGTGTTAGCGGAATTCTCCTGGAACGGAGAGCCATAGACGGTGAGAGCCCGGTACGCATAAACCAAAGGGTGTGCTAGTAGTGTTCCTGAGTAACGCCCGAGTTCCGAGGAATCGGGCGTGAAACCGGGGGGACCACCCTCCAAGGCTAAAGACTCCTGTGTGACCGATAGTGAACGAGTACCGTGAGGGAAAGGTGAAAAGTACCCCAGTGCGGGGAGTGAAAGAGTTTCTGAAACCACATACTTACAAGCGGTAGGAGGCTGGGCAGGTCTTCGGATTTGTCGCGGCTGACTGCGTGCCTTTTGCATTATGATCCGGCGAGTTACTCCTCAGAAGCGTAGGCTAAGCGGCTAGGCCGTGGAGCCACAGCGAAAGCGAGTCCTGTAACGAGGGCGACTTAGTTTCTGGGGGTAGACCCGAAGCCAGGGCGATCTACCCATGTGCAGAGTGAAGCGCGGGTAACACCGCGTGGAGGCTCGAACAGGTACGGGTTGAAAACCGTTCTGATGACGTGTGGGTAGGGGTGAAAGGCCAATCAAGCCTGGAGATAGCTGGTTCTCCCCGAAATCTATTGAGGTAGAGCCTCAGGAAGTGTTTGCAGGAGGTAGAGCGACTGGATGGGCGCGGGGGGGCGAAGCCCCTACCAACCCCAACCAAACTCCGAATGCCTGTAAAATGAATCCTGGGAGGCAGTCGTTGAGCGATAATGTCCAACGGCGAGAGGGAAAGAACCCAGAACCACAGCTAAGGCCCCGAAGTGGCCGCTAAGTATAGCGAAGGATGTGAACGTGCCGTGACAACTGGGAGGTTGGCTTAGAAGCAGCCATTCCTTGAAAGAGTGCGTAATAGCTCACCAGTCCAGCGTGTTCGCGCCGAGAATGGTCGGGATTAAGCGGCCCGCCGAAGCTTGGTCTTCATACTTATGTATGAGGGGTAGGGGAGCGTTCCCATCAGCAGTGAAGCCACCGTGGAAACGAGTGGTGGAGCGTTGGGAAGTGAGGATGCCGGAATGAGTACGCGCGAATCAAAGTGAAAACCTTTGACACCGAAAACCCAAGGATTCCTGCGCCATGGCAATCAGCGCAGGGTGAGGCGGACCCTAAGGCGAGGCCCCAAAGGCGTAGTCGATGGATAGCCGGTTA
Organism: Verrucomicrobiota bacterium; assembly: GCA_041167585.1. GTDB lineage: Bacteria > Verrucomicrobiota > Verrucomicrobiia > Chthoniobacterales > UBA10450 > AV80. Next base: position 1,402 of record JBEEHV010000013.1, on the reverse strand, counting down.
ACATTCCGGCCCCGCCAGCTGCACGTTATTACCTATGAAGGGACCCTGGAACGAATGGAGAGCGACTTTGTGGATTGGTCGTCTAACCGCGTAGGCTTCGGCCGAGACGGGAATGTAAGAGTGAGGGGCAACCCAAACTCAATTCTTCAATAGTCGACAGGCAAGAAAAGCTTCTATAGGGAGTTCAGCTGGTGTCCGTACCGTAAACCGACACAGGTGGGTGAGGCGAGTAGCCTAAGGTGAACGAGTGAAACGTGGTCAAGGAACTCGGCATAATGATCCCGTAACTTCGGAAGAAGGGATGCCCTTCCTGGTATCCATTTTTACAGTGGATGCTGAGGAGGGCCGCAGATAATCGGCTCAAGCGACTGTTTAGCAAAAACACAGGTGAGTGCCAAGCCGCACAAGGCGCCGTATACTCACTGACGCCTGCCCGGTGCCGGAAGGTTAAGGGGAGAGGTCATCCCGTAAGGGAGAAGCCTTGAGCCGAAGCCCCGGTAAACGGCGGCCGTAACTATAACGGTCCTAAGGTAGCGAAATTCCTTGTCGGGTAAGTTCCGACCTGCACGAATGGCGTAACGACTTGAGCACTGTCTCGACCACGTGCTCGGCGAAATTGCAGTCTCGGTGAGGATTCCGAGTCCCCGCAGCAGGACAAAAAGACCCCATGCACCTTTACTGCAACTTGTCATTGCTCGTTGCACGGTGCTGTGTAGCATAGGTGGGAGCCGTTGATCCCTGGGCGCTAGCCTAGGGGGAGGCAACAGTGAAATACCACCCTGCGCCGTGCGACGTGCTCACCAGAGCGAGGCAAACCCTCCTTGGGACCGTGGCAGGCGGGCAGTTTGACTGGGGCGGTCGCCTCCGAAAGAGTAACGGAGGCGCGCGCATGGTGCCCTCAGTGCGGTCGGTACTCGCACGCAGAGAGTGTAACAGCAGAAGGGCGCTTAACGGTGAGACCGACAGGTCGAGCCGATACGAAAGTAGGCTGTAGTGATCCGGTAGCCCCGCGTGGGCGGGCTATCGCGCAACGGATAAAAGGTACGCTGGGGATAACAGGCTTATCGCGCCCGAGAGTTCACATCGACGGCGCGGTTTGGCACCTCGATGTCGGCTTATCACATCCTGGGGCTGGAGCAGGTCCCAAGGGTCCGGCTGTTCGCCGGTTAAAGTGGTACATGAGCTGGGTTCAGAACGTCGTGAGACAGTTCGGTCTGTATCCGCTGTGGGCGTTGGAAGATTGAGGGGCGCGGACCCTAGTACGAGAGGACCGGGTCGGATTGCCCGCTCGTGTACCGGCTGTGGTGCCAACTGCAGCGCCGGGTAGCGAGGGCAAGCGCAGATAACCGCTGAATGCATCTAAGTGGGAAGCTGCCCCCAAGATGAATCTTCCCTGGAGCCT
>JBEEHV010000012.1:0-49757 GCA_041167585.1 Verrucomicrobiota bacterium | reverse complement strand
CTGACCTCTGACCTCTGACCTCTGACCTCTGACCTCTGACCTCTGACCTCTGACCTCTGACCTCTGACCTCTGACCTCTGACCTCTGACCTCTGACCTCTGACCTCTGACCTCTGACCTCCGACCTCCGACCTCTGACCTCTGACCTCTGACCTCGGACTTCCGACCTCGGACTTCCGACCTCGGACTTCCGACCTCTGGCTCCCGACCTCTGCCTTCCGGCCCTGCCCGCTCTCGCAGCCCTCATTCACAGCCACCGAAGACTTTCTACGCGAATCATATTGAAGAGAGAGACGGGAACGACCGTCTCAATTAAAGAGCGGAGCTGGGAAGTTCGGAACGAGTGGTCAGGTTGCCGCCCCAACTCCTGCTGCGTATTCGGTCATTGATAACACCAGGGAAATTCAACGGGAGAAAAGAAACATGACACTAAACATCACACATAAATTCGCCATCGCGGCAGTATGCACCTTCGCACTGGGTTCGTATGCAATCGCGGCTGGCCACGGCAACGGCGGCGGGAATTCCATGAGCACGGGGCACGGCAATTCTGCGTTCGGCATGTCACAATCCTCAACCAGGGGCAATCCTCAGACCGGCTCAGGCAACTCCGCCTTTGGGAAAACTACTTCCGATGCTGCGCGCGCGCGTTCCGACAGAGATGAGGACATCTTCGATGATAACGACAGCGATTTGACCAAGATCAAAAAAGTGAAAAAGGCGAAGGTCCATTCCACGGTCCATGGTAATTCCGCTTTCGGTCATCGCCAAGGCGACGCCCTGACCCGGACGCGCGGTTCTCAGAACAACGCTTACGGTAAAACGCAGTCAGCAAAAGCGAAAACCAAGCACACTTCAGTGGTCAAACTGAAGAAAGATCGCGACAACGACTGATCCAGGGCCAGGCAGATCTTTTAGAAAGCGGCGGAGTTAATTCTCCGCCGCTTTTTTTATAATAACCTCCGATCTCTCATCTCTCATCTCTCATCTCTCATCTCTCATCTCTCATCTCTCATCTCTCATCTCTCATCTCTCATCTCTCATCTCTCATCTCTCATCTCTGATCTCCGATCTCTGACCTCCGATCTCTGACCTCCGATCTCTGACCTCCGATCTCTGACCTCCGATCTCTGACCTCCGATCTCTGACCTCCGATCTCTGATCTCTGATCTCTGATCTCTGATCTCCGATCTCCGATCTCCGATCTCTGACCTCTCATCTCTGACCTCCGATCTCCAATCTCCGATTTGATTCTCCCGCTCGTCACACGTTCGCGTTCAGACGGACCCGCGTGGTGGGTCACTTCTTCCGACGAGTAAGTCTCTCGCCCAAAGCGATTGCGCTTGCCCGTTGCCGGGTGATGGCAAAGATAGCCACGACCATAAGGAATTTCCCTGTCACGGATATCCCCGGGGCAAACAACAAAATCAACGGAGCAATCAGAATGAAAAGATTCATCAACCTCGTGATCGGCTGTTCCCTTGCGCTCGCCGCCGGAGTGCAGACGGGACAAGCGCAGTTCCCGCACATCAAGACACCTAAGATCAAGGTCACGGTGCCGAAACCCCATCTGCCCTCGGTCCACCTCGACACGAATGTGAGGGTCTTCACGCCGAGGCACCTGGATTTTCGCGCGACGCCGAACGCATCGATTGTCAGCGTCACGTTCAACCAGGACTACCGCATCACAGCGGCCGCTAACTGGAAGGGTCCCCATTACGAAGTCTACCGGACGTATCGGCCCCAATGGCACGACCGGGTCTGGTGGACCACGAATCACAAGAACGTCGCGTTGATCGGTGGCGGGTGGTACTACTGGAACGCCGGGTATTGGTATCCGGCCTGGGGTTACGATCAGACCGCGGCCTATTACCCCTACGACGGGCCCATTTATGTCGGCAAAAGCGCGAAACCATTCGACCAGATCGTGGCCGATGTTCAGAGCGTCCTGCAAGAGCAGGGCTTATATAAGGGAGAAGTGGATGGCCTGGTCGGCCCGCTCACCCAGCAGGCCCTGGCCGCTTATCAGACCGCCAAAGGTCTCGAGCCCACCGCCGCGGTCGACCAACCCACCCTGGAATCCCTCGGAATGGGTTAAGCGACCCCACGAATCGAAATCTCACGTGATCGTGGAAGAATCGAAAAAATCGAGCGGCGAAACATCGACCCCCACTGGACATCCTTCAGCTGCTGAAAGTGCGGCAGCCATTCCCAGCACTCCGATCCCTGAACCTTTACCGACCACCACATGACCTCCGAACCCAACGAAGAGCGCGCGAAACAAACTGGCCCTGGCTTGGAAAAGCCGCCCGAAGAGTCCAGCGAAGTCGTAGGCCACAAATCACGGCACCCGACCCTGACTTGCTCCAACTGCGGAGCACTGAATTACTACGAACCGTGTTGGCACTACGTCACCTGTTGGCGCTGCGGCACGCTGAACTGGGAATAACTGCTCTCCGTTAACCGCAACTCGGCGGCTTCGCGCCCTCCGCCCTCCGACCTCCGACCTCTGTCTTCTGGCCTCCGCCCTCTGACCTCCGACCTCCGACCACCGACCTCCGACTTCCGACCTCTGATCTCCGACCTCTGTCTTCTGGCCTCCGCCCTCTGACCTCTGATCTCCGCCGGATGCAACGGGCCCAGGAACTGAGCGATACCCTCATCGTGCCGAACCTCGACCAGGACATCGCCTTCTTTTACGATCCCGCGACGAAACAACTCCGAAAACGTTTCACCCGCTACGTCGAAGCGCTCCAGGGCTTCGTCCCCTTCTACGACAGCTACATCCAGGCGCTGACCGAACTTCTCGCCCAAATCCACGCCGAACGGCAGAAGCAATAACCCATCGCTTTCCCTTGGCGTTCCGCAGTTTCTACGGGCGCGAGTTTTCTACTTCCTACTTTTCCCCGCGCAGAAGCAAAGAGAAGTCGAGTTTGGAGTGACTAGGCCTGGTCGGTTATTTTGAGGCCTTCTCCAGGGTCTCGAGAGAAGTCATTGTTGCCGTGCACCGGTCCTTGTTCGCCTTGAAGAAGGTGATGTTTGCCTGGACCGCCTTATCCGATCCAGTGTCCATCCCGGCATTGGACAGCTCCACGGCCCCGGCAGTCCCGGCCAGCGCGAGACTCGCCTTTATGTAATCATCTGGGGAAAGTCCGGCCGATTTAAACGCCGCCGCCAGCTTCGGATACTTGGCGTTGATAACCTCGCCGAACTTGTCCGGCGTGATCGACGCATCTTTGCTGGAAGCCTCCATTTCCGCGCGGACCTCCGCGTCGCTGCCGACGGTTTTCGCGAACTTATCCAGGCTATCGAGGAGAGCCGTGGTGAGCGTCATGCCCCCCGCCATCTTTGCTACCTCATCGGGTAGCTGCGCCTGCACTCGAGCGAGTGGCGCCAGGCCAAGAAGGATAAAAACCAGCGCGATAAAAAACGAAAACGATTTCCCAGCGGCGAGACGAGACTTTTGCATCCGCGGCTTATGCAGATTTCCGCGGCGTTAAGCAACCAAATATTTACGGCGAATACCCAAGAGCCTTCGTCTCTTGCACCTCGAATGTATTTTTTCTGCGTTCAGTCTTGCGCGCTCAGCCTTCCGCCTTATGAACTTCGCCCAAATAACCGATCACTGATGATCGCAGCTTGGCTGCTTCCGACCTCCGACCTCCGACCTCCGACCTCCGACCTCCGACCTCCGACCTCCGACCTCCGACCTCCGACCTCTGCCCTCTGACCTCTGACTTCTGTCCTCGCCTAGAGCAGCCCATACACTTCCACCACCGCGACTCCTATCGTCTGGTTCACTCCGCGCAGAATCGTCGTGTAATTCCCCGGGGAAAGCGTCATCACAATCGCCGACTCCGCATCAAGTGTGGGCGCAACCGTAGTCGCGATAATTGCGGCCTGTTGCGTCGTGCGCCAGTTGTCGTTCGAGGCCACCGTCGTCCCGTTCCCGTCGTGCAACTCGAGCATCGGATCGAGCAAGGGGTTCGGCACGCTTAACGATGGCCCGATCCCGCGCACGATCACTGGCAGACTATCCGGACCCAGCACGATGAAACCGCCGATCAAAACGTTGTCGTCCATTTGCACCGCGGCCCGCGTCGAGATATTCGCCAGCCGCGATCCCACCGTTCGATCCAGGTCGTACACTTCCACCACGCCGATCCCGATCGCTCCGTTGAATCCGCGCACCTGCATTGTGTAAGAACCCGGAGTGAGAGATGTCAGAATCGCCGATTCCCGGATATTCGTCGGCGCCGCGCCCGTATCTACGATCGCCTGTTTATTCGAAGCACTTACCCAGTCATCGTTCGTCGTCAGGAGTTGGTTTCCCGAATACAATTCCAGCACCGGATCGGAGAGTTTTCCCGCCAGCGTCAACGACGGCCCGATGGCGCGCACCAGCACTTTCTTCAATTGGTTTCCGGTAACAATGAATCCGCCGATGAGAATGTCATTGCCGGTCTGGACCACCGCACGCGAGGAAATATTGGCCAGGTTTACCGGCTGCGTCCCTTGAAATTCACAGGCACCGATATCCGACGCGTCCGGCCGAATAAATTGGCGTTGATCCCGTGGCGTTGCTTGGAACGGCGCCCCGGCGTTCACAGCCGGGGACCCGGACGCGAAAATCGCCGTCGTGTCCGTCCCCCCGCCGTTATTCTGTAAGCTGAGCAGAAGCGCGTCGCGCGGCGCAGCGATCGTGCCGACGATGTCGTGGTTCACATTGTTAGTGAAGCCCGCCGTTATCCCATCCTTTTTCGCAATCAAATTGTAACCATTTGACGTAAACGTGCCCGACCCATCCGGGCCGGCCGGCGCGGTGTTCGCCGACACGATCGTGTTCGTGAGCTGGAACGTCCCGCCGCCCACGTCATGAATGCCGCCGCCGGCGACCCCCGCGCTATTGCCTGTGACCGTACAATTAACGAGCGTCATTAGTCCGCCGTTGTTCGAAACGCCGCCGCCCAGCCCGCTCGCGATCATCGCATTCGCATTCTTCTTCGAGGTGTTCCCCGCGATCGTGCAATTCGTCAGCGTCGAGGTGCCGTCGCTTTCCAGGGCCGCGCCGCCCTGGGTATCCTTCTGGTTACCCGAGAGAGTGCAGTTGTTCATCGTCAATGTTGACCCGGCAAAGGCGAACAGGCCGCCGCCCTGGATGTTGCCCGAAACCGCGCAATTATTTACCGACAACGTCCCCGCAATCAGAGTGATCCCGGTCTTGCACGGCCCAATGGTCAGATCGGAGATCGTTACATTTCCGCCCAGGATCCGAAAAACCTCAAACGCGTTTCCCGTCCCCATTATGTTCAACTTGCGCGCGCCGGGCCCGCTGATGACAAGGCTCTTGTTTATCTGCAGGATCACCGACGAGATCGTGATCGTCCCCCCCACGCTGAAATCGATCACATCGTTCGGGGCCGAGTCGAGGATCGCCTGGCGGAGCGAGCCCGCCCCGCTGTCGCCGTTCTGGGTGACGGTGCGAACGGTGACCGCCTGAGCGTTAGCCGCGAGAGAAATCCAAATCGCCATGGCAAATCCGCAAAGGCCAAATCCGCGCCGGCAAGAGAAAGGAATATTCATATTAGATAAGTGAGCGGACCCCAGGAAACCCTCGATATCGCCGCGAAGAGCACTCGCCGGCGTCCACTGCAGTGAGGTTTGGGTTGTGACGGCAGCCCACCCAGCGCCGCACGACTGTGCTTTGCTGACTAACGCGAGCCGGTAAGCCGCCGACTCTTTAGACTGCCGGGAGCCGCGTCAACGCAATTCGCTCCCATTCCTCCGCTGACTTCTGACCTCTGACCTCCGGCGCGCTTCCGCGCGTTTTCCACTTTCTACTTTCGGCTTTTTAGCTAATGCCCCTTCTTGTCGTGATGGGGCGAAGTCATCGTCTTCTCGTCTGGCAGAATTTTCGCCGGATCCACCGCCCAGGTATTGTTCTCGTAGGATGATTCCAAAATCTTGTGGTCCGGGTTGATCGTCGCGCTGCGCGGCTGGAAATTGGAGTCGAAATAAATAACACTCTCTTTGCCTGCGAGAATGGCCGGCACCGAAGTCGTCCCCGTCACCGGCGTCAGTGTCTTGTTATTTCCCTGGTCCCACACCGGATGGAATCCTTCAAACGACATCTGGCAGCCTTTGGAAGCGCCAATCCCCTTATTCCTGATCGTCGCGCTGTTCGTATGCAAATACGCGTAAGCTTTGGAGGCATTCCGCGTTGTTCGTATGTCCACGATCTCCAAGTCAGCCGGGAGCTCCGTGGGCCCAGGCAGTTTCAACTTGGCCGCCGTCCCACCGGTATTCTTCAGAATCGCCTTGCTCGAAGAAACACCCCGCGCCAGGAAGACCGCCGCTGTATAGGATTTCATTTCCGCCTGGGCGGGAAACTTATACGCCACGATCACCGACGATTGCTTCGCGGGGATCGTAACCGGAAAAGAATTCAGCGTCGTGCCAGTCGCGGGATCCATGACGCGCAACGTCCCTTTCAAAGCACTAAGGGCAGGAGTCGGGATTTGCCACTGCAGGTGACAACCCTCGACGGACACCTCGGCCGAAGATTTTAGCGAAGGCTTCACATCGCCGGAGAGGTTCGTGTTGCTCGTGGCCAGACCCTCTCCGTTGGTGAAAACCAAAACCTGGCCCGGATCAATCACCGGCTGTTCCACGGTGGGGACATCTTTGGGTGGTTTGACCGTAGTCGGCGCCACGATTGCATTCACGCGCGGACGCGTCGGATTGGCGCTCGGCTGCGGCGCCGCATCCAAGTCCACCCGAGAGAGAGCGAAAACGCTCGTTATCGCCACCAGTCGCCCGACGCGGAACAATCTTATGTTCATAGTGCAGTCCTCTTTTCAGCCGCGCCTTCAGCCCCCACGCGCTGGCCGATCGTAGGGGGCGCCTTCCGAAAGAGCAAAAGAATTTGTCCACGGCCACACGCCCGGATCCCCGTCCACGCAATCGCTGCTCTTCCCGCCTCCGACCTCCGACCTCCGACCTCTGACCTCTGACCTCTGACCTCCGGCGCGCTTCCGCGCGCGTTTTCTACTTTCTAATTTAGACTTTCTACTTTCGACTTTCCCCTGTAGAACCACGGCCCCATGCAATGGATCGCCCCCTCAGAAAAAGATGTCGCGAATCACGCGCTCGAAAAGCGGCTCTGGGAAGCAGCGGATCAACTTCGCGCGAACTCTGGACTCAATGCGCAGCAATACTCGGGGCCCGTTCTCGGGCTGATCTTTCTCCGTTTTGCTGAAGTCCGTTTCGCGAAGCAACGCGCGACGCTTGAGAAAAAGGAAAAGGGAAGCCGTCGCGGTTCGCGCCTGGAAGCGCCCGCAGCCTATCACGCCGACGGCATTCTGTTTCTCGCGCCGGATGCGCGTTTCGATTTCCTCCTCTCGCTGCCCGAAGGCGCAAACATCGGCTCGAAGTTGAACGACGCGATGCGCGCGATCGAGCGCGACAACCCGCAGCTCGCCGGCGTTCTGCCGAAAACTTACGAGTTGTTTTCGAGCACGTTACTGAAGCAGCTACTCAAACGCGTCTCGGAGATTCCGGCGAGCCTCGACTACGACGCGTTCGGCAGAATCTACGAATATTTCCTCGGTGAGTTCGCGCGGACCGAAGGCTCGAAGGGCGGCGAGTTCTACACGCCCGCCAGCATCGTGCGTTTCATTGTCGAAGTGCTGGAGCCGTATCACGGCAGCGTCTTCGATCCAGCTTCCGGCTCGGGCGGCATGTTCGTGCAGAGCGCGCGCTTCGTGGCCGAGCACAAGAAGAACCCGGCTTCCGAGCTTTCCATTCACGGACACGAAAAGGTCGGCACCACCGTCGCCCTCTCGCGGATGAACCTCGCCATGCACGGACTTGAAGGGGACATTCGGGAAGCGAATAGCTACTACGACGACCCGCACGAAAGCACCGGGCGCTTCGACTTCGTCCTCGCGAATCCGCCCTTCAACGTCAACGCCGTCGATAAGGAGCGACTGGAGGGTGAGGTCGGGAAGAATCGCCGCTTCCCCTTAGGCCTGCCGCGCACCGACAACGCGAACTACCTCTGGATTCAACTCTTCTATTCCGCCCTGAATAAGGACGGCCGCGCCGGCTTCGTCATGGCCAACTCCGCCTCCGACGCCCGCGGCTCCGAGCAGGAGATTCGCCGCCAGCTCATCGAGGCCCGCAGCGTCGATGTCATGGCCGCCGTCGGGCCGAACATGTTCTACACCGTCGTGCTGCCGTGCACCCTGTGGTTTTTGGATCGGGGAAAAAAGGGCACGAATCGCCAGTCCGGCTCGGATCGCGCCGACACCGTGCTCTTCCTAGACGCCCGGCACATCTACCGGCAGATCGACCGCGCGCATCGCGACTGGACGCCCGCGCAGATCGGCTTCCTCGCCAACGTCGTCCGCCTCTACCGCGGCGAAGCGCCCGACCTTACACTCGGCGGTGACGAGGCCAATGCGAAGCTGGAAGAAGTCTTTGGGAAGAAGCCGCGCTACGCAGACGTTCCGGGCCTCTGCAAAGCTGCGGGGTTTCCCGAAATCGAAGCGCAAGGCTGGTCACTCAGTCCTGGTCGCTATGTCGGCGTCGCTCCCGGAGACGAAGTAAGCGACGAGGACTTCAAGGAACAACTCGAAACGCTCAATGAGGAACTTGAGGTGCTCAACACCCAAGCTCGCGAGCTGGAGGAAACCATCGCGCGAAATGTGGCTGCGATTTTGGGGGCATGACGATTCAACGTGCTTCCTGGCGAACGGTGCGACTGCAAGACGTTTGTGAATACATCACTGTGGGTCACGTCGGACCGATGGTTAACGAATACCGAGAGACGGGAATTCCATTTTTGAGGTCACAGAATGTTCGACCATTCCGTTTCGACCCCGCAGAACTCAAATTTATCTCCCCTGATTTCCACGCGAAGCTGCGGAAGTCCGCCCTACGGCCAAATGACGTCGTCGTGACCAGATCGGGCGCAAACACAGGTCAATGCTGCATCATTCCTCCTTATCTCACTGACGCGAACTGCTCCGACTTAGTCATCCTTAGACCCTCCAAGCGGATCAACCCATGGTTTCTGATGTATGTCCTCAATTCTGATTGGGGGCGAGCTACAATCGCCGGCGGGGTAGTTGGTGCAGCGCAGCACCACTTCAACATAGGAGTCGCTAAACAGTTTTCCGTCCTTCTTCCCGCGCTTCCCCTCCAACATCGAATCGCTGGTATCCTCTCAGCTTACGACGAGCTCATCGAAAACTGTGACCGACGCGCCCGTGTCTTGGAGGAGATCGCGCGCAGCATGTATCGAGATATCATTAGCGACGGAGCTGCCAAACCGGTTGCCTTCGCCAGCATGCCTTACTGGACGTTCATTACCGAGAACATCGCCCCGTATGAGGAAACCAAAAGATACTATGCGACCGCAGATGTAGTCGGTCTGAACATTCAAGGGAAAGGAATCGACTACACTTTTTCCGAGAGGCCAAGCCGTGCCCAGAAAAGTCCGGAAGTCTTCTCGGTCTGGTTTGCTCGGATGAAGGATACTTACAAGATCGCTTGGTTTAGCGACCTGAATCGCGCCGTAGCAAACCGATCTATTTTGTCATCGGGATTCGCTGGGTTTCGCGCCTCGGAACCCCAGTTCTTTCCCCTGCTTTTTCTGGCAGTGAGCTCGAGCGAGTTCCACACTCAGAAGGATCGTTTCTGCACGGGAGCGACTCAGATGTCGCTGACAAATGAAGGACTTGCTCGAATCGAAATGCCTCTTCTGACGCAGAGGCTCGCACGGCAGCTGGGCACGCAATGTCTACCCATCCTGAATGAAATGCTTGTTTTGCAAATGAAGGTAGAAAACCTTCGGCGCACCCGCGACCTGCTGCTGCCCCGGTTGCTGTCGGGCCAAGTCCCCCTCGACGCTTCCGGCGTCGAGGGCGTGGCCGAGCCGACGGCCCCCGCGCCGCCACTTTCCCAAACGGACCTGACGAGCGAGGAGCCAGCCTTGCGCGCCGCGGAGGATACGCCGCCATATCGTGTGGAGCGCAAAGGTCGCCTAGAGGCAAAGACTCACATATAAGTTAACAGAGGCCGCGTTGGCCGAATCCACAACGAATACCTAACTATGGCACATGCGGCGATCGTACAAATTCAGCGACGAGTTGAGACAGCGAAAGAGGACGCCGATTTCACCTACTTTCACTCACTCCTGCTAGAAGGAGAGGCGCTTCTCAAGACGACGGTTCTAGGAGTGATCGCTTCACTCGTGAACGACCCTGATCGTCACCGCTATCGACTGGAGCACAAGATTCTGAAAGCGGACGGACTCGGACCTTGGTCCCTCGCGCTAGAAGACGCACTCACCGGTCCCGCCTCTCAGTTTCTGCTGACGGACCTCAGCACAGAGAAGAATGAATTAACCCGACTCTGCGGCGCCGGCTCCTGGCAATTTGATGCCGTGATGTCTCTCAAGCAATGCCTCGACGCTCTCGAGATTCAAGCCGAAGACGTGTCGACGCTAACGGACATGAAGCGTTGGTTTCAGCTATTCGCAATTCTTCGGAACAAGACTCGCGGCCATGGCGCGACGTTGCCGGGAAAAGTCGCCAATGCAGCCATTGCCCTGAACGCAACCATTACACAATTCCACGAGCATTGCGCTCTATTCCAGCGGCCATGGGTTTACCTTTATCGAAATCTTTCCGGAAAATACAGAGTGGCTTATATTACACCTAATAGTCAGCCGTTCGATTTTTTGAAGAAGGCGTCGGACAAAGCATACACGAACGGCGTCTACCTCTTTGTGGGGTCGCCGCGCTTAGTTCCGTTTCTGGATTCCGATGCTGATCTCACCGATTTCTTCTTCCCAAACGGCGGTTTCGGGAAAGGGAAATATGAAACCCTTTCGTACGCCACCGACAACAAAAGAGAAGGTGACGCATCTTCGCACGTCACGCCACCAGGCACGCTGCCACCAAGCGAAACGCAAGGACTCGGCGAATTGGAGCAACTTGGTAATTGCTTCACCAATGCTCCCGGTCTCTCTGGTGACTATATCTCGCGTCCGGAAATGGAGGCTGAGATTAGACAGCTGACTGAGGATGATCGGCATCCGATTGTCACGCTTCGAGGACGAGGCGGAATCGGGAAGACCTCCCTGGCCCTCCGAGTATTGGCCCATATTGCAGAAGGAACTCGGTTTGACGCTGTTATCTGGTTCAGCGCGCGCGACGTCGATCTTAAGTTTACCGGGCCGAAACCAGTCAATCCTCACGTCCTAACTCCAGAGGAAGTAAGTCGCCTTTATGTGAGCTTGGTCGCGCCCCAACGACTAAAAGAATCCGGCTTCAAAGCGCGAGAGTTCTTCGAGGGAGAAATGAACAAGAATGCTTTAGGCGCTTGTCTTTTCGTCTTCGACAACTTTGAAACCACTCAAAGCCCGGAGGAACTTTATGCGTGGATAGACACTCACATCCGCCTGCCGAATAAGGTTTTGATTACCACCCGTCTTCGTGATTTCAAAGGCGACTACCCTATCGAGGTCGGAGGAATGGAGGAACACGAAGCGCGAGAACTGATCCGCCTTACGACGGAGCAGTTGGGCATAGTTCATCTGCTCGACGACACATACATCGCCGAGTTGATCCAACACGCAGAAGGCCATCCGTATGTAATCAAGATATTGCTGGGTGAGGTGGCGAAGGAAAAACGCGCTGGGGACGTTCACCGCCTCGTGGCGGGGAAAGGAGAAATCCTAACAGCTCTTTTTGAACGCACTTACGCATCATTAACTCCCATCGCGCAGCGGATTTTCATGACCCTCGCGGCCTGGAATTCAGCTGTTCCGCGTGTAGCTCTAGAAGCTGTCCTGCGGAAATCAGTCGGCGAGGTCGTCGACGTGGAGGAAGCGATCGACCTATTATTGCAGTATTCCCTCGCGGAACGGCAACGCTCGATCGAGGGCCTCGACTTTGTCGCACTACCGCTCGTCGCCACAGTCTTCGGGCGAAAGAAGCTAAATGTTAGCCCGATGCAGCCTGCAATCAAAGCTGACGCGGAACTGCTGCAGATGTTGGGAACGGTGAACAAAGGAGAAGTACATTTCAGTTTGGCCAAGCGCATCGACTACTTCCTCGGAAATATCGCACGCCGAGTGGAAAAGGGGGATGCGTACGAAAAGTATTCTCCGATCATTGAGATGATCGGACGTCACTTCCCACCAGCGTGGCTTTCTCTGGCAAGGTTGCATATGGAGGAGGGAACTCAGGCAAGCTTCGAACGAGCGAAAGAGGAACTTCGTCACTACCTCGAACACGACTCACTAAGCCCGGCGGCAGCTGATGCGTGGCGGAGTTTAGCCCATTGCTGTTTCAAGACTGGCGACACGCTTGGAAACATACACGCGTTCGTACAGCGAAGTAAGATCGCCACCGTCCCATTTACCGACTTAACAAACACTGCACGGTTGTTAAATGACCTAATCCGGAAGCACATGCTCGACATCGGGGCGGACGAGCGAACAACGCTTGGAGAAGAGTTGCTCGAGGTGATGCAACGCCGTCTCAAAGAGGCGAAGGCGGACGACTACGCCCAAATGGCGTGGCTGGCGCTGCGCCTACGAGATTTCAAACTAGCGAGCGCTCTCGTTCGCTCTGGCCTGGCACTCGAACAAGATAATCCATACCTGTTAAAGCTGGCCGCCGAGCCGAACATCTCAGTGTGAAACAGTGCATAACTACTCGGAAGACCAGCTAATCGAGCAACCAGCGGTCGAGCTTTTCGGAGAGCTGAAATGGAATACGATTTCGGCACGCGAAGAAATCTTCGGTGCCGACGGAACACTGGAGCGCGAGACGAGCGCAGAGGTGCTTCTGCTGAGCCGCCTGCGCAGCGCGTTGGAACAGCTCAATCCGCAACTGACGCCCACCGCGATCGGGGCGGCATTAGATGAGATTTCACGCGACAGGTCGGCGATGACTGCGGCGGCGGCAAACCGCGACATCTACACGCTCTTGAAAGAAGGAGTGCAGGTGAGCGTGCCCGATGTGGAGCGCGGCGGGCAGAAAAGAGAGCGCGCGCGCGTGATCGATTGGGATGATCCACAGGCAAACGACTTCTTGCTCGTTAGCCAGATGACAATCACCGGGCCGCTCTACACATGTCGGCCTGATCTGATCGGTTTCGTCAACGGGTTGCCGCTGGTCCTGATTGAGTTCAAGAAACCCGGCGTCTCGGCGCGCGCGGCGTTCGATGAAAATATTACGAGCTACAAACATCCGCAGAATGGCGTTCCAGCGTTGTTCCGATACAACGCGCTCATCATCGCCTCAAACGGAACTGAGAGTCGCGTCGGGTCGATCACGGCCGATTGGGAACGAATGGCGGAATGGAAACGCATCGAGCGCGAGGACGAACCGCGCCGCGTGTCGCTGGAGGTGATGATTCGCGGAACTTGCGAGCCACGCAGATTGCTGGACCTGATTGAGAATTTTACTCTCTTCTCCGAGCACAAGAGCGGCCTGATCAAGATTCTCGCGCAGAATCATCAGGTTCTGGGCGTGAACAATACGATGGCTTCCATGCTCAAAGCACGGAGCGCAGGGCACGGACGGGCGGGTGTTTTCTGGCAGACGCAGGGCTCCGGCAAGAGTTTCTCGATGGTATTCTTCTCCCAGAAGGTTCTGCGAAAGATCACCGGCAACTGGACGTTTGTCGTCGTGACAGATCGCAAGGAACTGGACGATCAGATCGCGAAGACCTTCAAGGCGACGGGAGCGGTCACGCAGCATGAGGGCGACGAATGCCATGCGCAAAGCGGCTCCGAGCTGCGCGAACTCCTGCGCGGGAATCATCGGTTTGTGTTTACGTTGATCCATAAGTTCCAGGCGCCGGAGGTGCTCTCGGATCGGCGCGATATCATCGTCCTGACTGACGAAGCGCACCGCAGCCAGTACGACACGCTCGCGTTGAACATGCGCGCGTCGCTGCCGAACGCGATGTTCCTCGCGTTCACCGGCACGCCGTTGATCTCTGGCGAAGAGCGGACGCGCGAGGTGTTCGGCGACTATGTCTCGATCTACGACTTCCAGCAGTCGGTCGAAGATGGAGCGACGGTGCCGCTCTTCTACGAGAACCGGACACCGGAGTTGCGGCTTAAGAACCCGAACCTCAACGAAGACATCTACGAGCTAATCGAAGCGGCGGAGCTGGATGAAGAAGCAGAGAAGAAGCTCGAGCGCGAACTCGGCCGGCAATACCAGATCATCACGCGTGACGATCGGCTGGAGAAAGTCGCCAAGGACATTGTCCATCATTTCCTCGGCCGCGGTTTCCAAGGGAAAGCGATGGTGGTGTCGATCGACAAGGCGACCGCGCTGAAGATGCACGACAAAGTGCGGAAACATTGGGCGGACGAACAGGCGCGCGTGGAGAGCGAACTGGCGAAGCTGACAAAATTCACGGCTTCCGATCCCGATAAAGTGCGGGAACTGAACGAGCGCCTTGCTCGCATCAAATACGTGGATATGGCGCTGATCGTCTCGGCGGCGCAGAACGAGGTGGAACAGATGGCAAAGCTCGGCCTCGATATCGTCCCTCATCGGCAGCGGATGAACGCCGAGAAGCTCGACGAGGATTTCAAAGACCCCGGCCACGACCTGAGTCTCGTCTTTGTTTGCGCGATGTGGCTGACCGGCTTCGATGCCCCGAGCTGCTCGACGATCTACCTCGACAAGCCGATGCGGAATCACACGCTCATGCAGACCATCGCGCGAGCGAACCGTGTGTTCCCCGGCAAACACAGCGGGTTGATTGCAGACTACGCCAACGTCTTCGCTTCCCTCGAGAAGGCGCTCGCGATCTATGGCGCCGGCAAAGGTGGTGCCACCCCAGTGCGGGACAAGGCGGAGCTCATCAAAGAACTCGGGAAAGCTGTCAAAGGAGCCGTCGCTTTCTGCACTGAGCACGGAGTGGACATCGCCAAGACCGAAAGTGCGTCGGGATTGGATAAGGTGCAGCTAATCGGTGACGCGGTGGACGCGCTCATCTCGCCCGATCCACTACGGAAAGAGTTCCTCGCACATGAGCGATTGGTTCGAACTCTGTTTCGGGCGATCAAGCCTGATCCGGCCGTGCTGAAGTTTGTCTCTCGCGTCTACTGCCTTGGGATCATTGCAGACGAAATCCGCTTGCGGACCAGCGGAAGTCAACCAGCGGACATCACCGCCGTAATGGCGAAAGTGAAGGAACTGCTGGATGAATCGATTGAAGCGGATGGCTTCAACATCCGTGCTGATGCGGACGGACGCGCGATCATTGATCTGGCAAAGATCGACTTCGAGAAGCTCGCGAAAAGGTTCAAGCAATCGAAGAAAAAGAACATCGACTTAGAGCAACTGAAGGCTGCTATCCGTGCGCAGTTGGAAAAGCTCATTCGACTAAACAAAACGCGCGCCGATTACCTCACAAAATTCGAAGAGCTGATCGAATCGTACAATTCCGGGAGTCGAACAATTCAGGAACTATTTGAAGAGCTGCTCACATTCAGCCGCGGTCTCAATCAGGAAGAGCAGCGCCACGTACGAGAGCAACTCAACGAAGCGGAGTTAACCGTGTTCGATCTTCTCACCCGTCCAGGACCCGACCTCAGCGATGAGGAACGTGAAGAGGTGAAGAAAGTCGCACGTCTGCTCTTGAAGCGAGTGAAAGGCGCGTTAGTAATTAACTGGCGGCAGAAGGCTCAGGCTCGCGCACAAGTACGACTCGCGATCGAAGACGAACTCGATGAGGGATTACCAAGAGTCTTTTCATCCGAGTTGTATGAGCAAAAGTGCTCGGCTGTTTTCGAACACGTCTTCGAGACATTCGTTCAAGCGGATGTTGCATGAGTAATGACACCCCCGAAGCCAATGGATCAAAATAGAACGTGTCTTCGCGCTCCGATCCCGGAGATCTTCGAAGCCGCACGGTATCTCGATGATGCAGTTTCAGCTCACCTCGCGGGCGACCATGCTCTTTCAGATGAATTGATCCGGCGAGCCGATCTGCCTGCAATCCGCGAATGGTCGGAATCGTTGTGGGGCGGATGGAGTGAGCATCATCAACGTCGAGAAGTGCCCGGCGCTCCTGTTAGCATCCCACGCGCGATGCGCTTAAACCTGCGCATGCCAAATGTGGCCGAGAAGCGAGTGTTATTGGAACGTGATGGATACCATTGTCGTTTCTGCGGCATCCCCGTGATCCGCGAAACGGTGCGGAGCCGGATGAAGCAACTTTACCCTGATGCATTGCCATGGGGGCGAACCAACTTGAGCCAGCATGCCGCCTTTCAAGCGCTTTGGGTGCAGTACGACCACATTCTGGCGCACGCCAGAGGAGGCGACAACAGCCCGGAGAATATGATAATCACCTGCGGGCCGTGTAATTTCGGCCGTGGTGATTACACTTTAGAAGAATTGGGTCTCGCAGATCCGCGTCTGCGTGAACCCGTCCGGTCCAGTTGGGATGGACTAGAGCGGTTCCGGTAATGCGCTCTGCTCAAACCTAGCCAAGGAAACGAGCGGGAATACGCCTCCCGCCGTCCTCGTTCATTAGGTTTAAGAATCAGCCGACGCGGACTTGGGCGGGGTCGCTCCAGCCACCGACTTCGCGGCCGGTGCCGATCTTGCGCACCCGGCGAGGCCTTATTAGCTTGTTTGTGAAGCTGCAATCAAACGCCAGCGGACCGTGCCTTGGCTTTGGGTGTGTTGATGGTGGTTCTGCGGCGGCAGAATGTTGTTTTTCGTGTGAGCAATCTCGTGCCCGCAACCTTCACACCGATAAATACCCGAGTCCGGCACCGCTGCTCCCGGTCCGTGCAGGTTATCGAAATTCCCGTGGCTCGTTTGGGTGAAGTAGTGGTTGTATTTGAATAGGGCCATTCGTCTGGTTCTCCTTTGGCGTTTGACTGTTAGAGCAGCGCTTTACACCACCATGATCTTCGCCGGGTCGCTCCAGGCGCCCATGACGCCTTTCAGGCCGACCGTCCGCACGCGCACCCAAATGACCGTGCCGGGGGTGAACCCGCTCAGATTCGCTTTGCCCCCGCTGAACATGCCGGCCGGTTTCCAATCGCTCTCCTTGTTCGCGTCGCCGGTGTTAATCTGGACCTCGTTAATGCTCCGTTGGCGATCAGGCCGATACCGCGCGACGATCGTGCCGCTCAGGTCCCCCTGGCGCACCACGAGATTTTGCGGCGCCGCCGGCGGGTTGGTGTCGGGCACGTGGGTTGTTTCGTAGGAAGGAAAGCCGCTCTTTACCACAATGGCGGGATCGCCATCGGCCACGATGTTGACGTAATTCCCGAGGTTGCCCAGCGCCGTTTCCAGGTCGTTCCGAGCCACGTTGAACGCGATGAGATCGGCCTCGGCTTTGCTGGCTTTCTTTTGCAGCTTGTCCTCGAAGATGTCGATCAGGGTTTGCAGCGCGGGCATCGTCGTGGGTGGCGCGGTGAAGGTGGCGCCATTCGTGGTCGTGTCGTCGTGGATCTTTTGCGCGACCGGAAAGAGGTCCGGGCCTGTGTAACCGCTGAAGTCGATAATGGCTTTTGTCATGGTGGTGGGTTTTGGAGTTAAGGCGATCCCGCACCGGCGGGGCCGTCGTTATGGGTGGTTTGCTGGGTAGGAAGGGGAAATCGGGGAAGGCTTTCGGCGCGAAGCGTCAGCAAGTGCTGAAAAGCTGGAAGGGTCCTGGCGTAATGGGTGGGTGCGCGGCCGGACCGGGAAGGGTCTTCCTGAGAGCTGGCAGGAAATCGGCGAAAGCTGGAAGTGTTTCCTCGCGAGCTGCCAGGGGATCGGTAGGAACTGGAAGCGCTTTCTCGAAAATCGGCAGCGAATCGGCGAAAGCTGGAAGCGTTTTTTCGAAAGCTGGCAGGGAACTGCTGAAAACTGGAAGTGACCTGTCGAAAGCTGGAAGCTTCTCGCCGAAAACCGGCATCGTTTTCGGAAAAGGAGGCAGGCTTTCGGGCCGGTGATGGCGCGACGAAGAGACTGCGCGGCGTAAATTCACTATCCCAGGGGCGGGGGTCCACAAAAGCTAGTCTGCCAAAACAGAGCGGATCGCCGCCACTGACTAAAGTAGTAGAGTGCCGCCGAAGGAGACCAATCCCCACTTCCCCCCTCGTGAACCGCTTCTTTTCGAACCAGGAAACCGCAGTTTTCCCCTTCGCGAATCGTATGATTCGCGCGCCTGCATCACGGAAGGATCAAAGATTTTTGCCGACTTCGCCTCGCGCTGCGAGTAGGTGACTGGGCAAAAGCACAGGATCCCCCCTGAAGAAGAACTCCCGAACTCGCCGAGGAACGGCCCGCGGAGCGCTAGTCGTAGCGCCATGCGGCGAAATTCGGTTTCAGTCCGAGATGGCTGTGCGCTGTTTGAAGAAGTTCTTTGGGCCGCGCCCGAACAATCTTTTTCTTCCGGAAGCCCTCGCGCAATGGGCGCAGGATCGGCCGGAAATTCCTTTCTGCCTGGTGAAAGAAGATCGGATGCTTTTTGTGACCTGGCTCGATCGCAGCCGCAAGGGAGCGAGATTCTTCCTGCTCGAGGAACACACTAACTGGGAGAAGTGCCTTACGGCCCGCGAAGCCGCGGTGATTCTATGGGCCGCGCGCGGGAAAACGAACCAGGATATCGCTGAGATCATGGGCCTCAAGGAAGCCACAGTGAAGACATACATGTTCGGAATCTGCCAGAAACTAGGAGTAGAGAACCGAACCGCCGCCGCCTCCTATGCGGAGGCTCTTCCTAGTCTTCTGTAGCCCCCTGCCAGCTAGCCAACGCTATCGGAGTCTGTTACCGCTGAATGTCGGCGTAGGGTCCGGTGTCTCACCGGAGGGATAAGATCTCGGCTTGGGACAGCCGGCGCTAGCTATTCGGGGAGTTGCAGGACCATGATTCCAAGAAAGGCAGGGTGTACCGCGCTGATCAATGGTGCCTGTGATCGCAGAGATGAAGAGCGCGACCCTAACGACTGCGCCCGCGCAGTCGGCCCGACCTCCCAGATAGCGAGCGAAAGCAAAGGCTAAGAGCTAACCACCGACACTGACCAGCCTTCAGTTGCAGCCAGCATGCCCTTCGGTGCGTCCTAGACCTGTAGATCGGCAGGCCAAAGAAAATAGGGACCTTTGCCCATCCGGAATTCGCCGCCTGCGGTTTTTCCCTTGGGAGTGATGTAGCGTTTGTCCCCATCGCGCAGTTCCAGGTAACCGCGGCCGATCAATTTGTTGAAGAGAGCGGTGGTTTGCAGTCCGAGCCTTTCCGCAAGCTTGGCTGTCGTTAACTTGCCTGCAACGTCCGGCATTTCCTGCACGCGGGAAGAAGTCAATGGAATCGCTACCCGTTCCACCGCGTCGCCCCCGCTTATCCGAATAATGCGAAGCGCTTCCTGTGAAACCGATTGATAAAGGTCCGGTTCTGTTAATTTGCCGAACAGAATTCCCATCTCCTGGTTGTTCGCCTGGCTGAAATCGTAAAGATTCAGACTCGTCACCATGCCGAAGTCTTCGTTTAGGTAACATTTGGCGTGGACGTTCCTGCAGAAGGTTACGGAGACGCGAGTCATGGCCTTCAAGAGGGCGACCTCGTCGCACTGCTCTTTCTTGCCGTAGACAATCTGGATTTGCACGCCGAGGCGAGCCGCATCTTCGATCAATTGTCGGACCCGCGGTCGGAGCTTTAGATACGGGCTGATCAAGACGATCCGCCGCTTTGCTGTCTTCAGGAGCCGTTCGAGATGATAACTAATCGCCGTTGTGTCGAGGAACTCTGCCATAGGTGGGATCGGCTAGAGCAAGG
This sequence comes from Verrucomicrobiota bacterium, assembly GCA_041167585.1. Taxonomy (GTDB): domain Bacteria; phylum Verrucomicrobiota; class Verrucomicrobiia; order Chthoniobacterales; family UBA10450; genus AV80. The sequence goes on along the minus strand of JBEEHV010000012.1, from coordinate 29,937 downwards.
CGAGTACCGCCGCTGCGGTCGCCGCCGATGTCTGCGGTGTTCAGGATTGTGGTCACCGAGGTCAGTCCCTTCACTTTTGACACGCAGGGGGGTGCTCGACTGACGCGACAGAATAATAGGAAGTGTTTCCACCGAAGCGTGCGACACTATGACATGACAGTTTACGAAAACGCGGCAACCCCCGACCCTTTAGGGTCGATTACCCCTCCGCAGGGCCGGTTCTATCGAATCGCGGTGCTTAGTCGCACGAGGGTTCGCGCTTTCTACGGAGATTTTGCCAAACACACATCGCTGCTCGTTCAGCGCGTGCGTGGGCGGTGGCTCGTCACCCGCGAGTAGTCAAACTGCACCACTCCCGAGTTCTCGGTGTAGGGTCCGGTGTCTCACCGCAAGGATAAGTTCCCGGCTGGGGGCAGGCGACACTAAAGCTATGCCTTACGAGCTGCGGGTGGGGACACCCGCCTCTACAGCGCGCTCCTCGCGAATGCCATGGAATCTGCGGGTGGGACACCCGCCCCTACAGCTATGCCATGAGATCTGCGGGTGGGGACACCCGCCTCTACAGTGCGCTTCTCGCTGGTGCTAGCGGAGCTGTCGTAGCGAAGGATTCCGGTTTCGGGTGGTGACATCTCGAATACCTGGATCAGCGATCCAAGCTACAGCGACACTGCGACAATGAAGGGAAGCTGAGGTGAATGGCTAATCAAACAAAATGGGATTGACACCTTCGGTGGGTTTTCATTTTCTGGCGCGCGTTAGGGTTGTTTCGATGACGAAAATATGAAAGTCCAAAAGCGTTACGCCCTGATATTTAGGATCTGTTGGTTGGTGATCGTGCTTTCGCTGGCCGCGATCATTTGGGGCATACTCGCCCTCAAAGCTCATGGCTCACTGAAAGGGGCCAGTCTGGCCCCCATGTATTGCGTTGCGTTCGGATTCGTTCTTCTGGTGGCGGCTGCCATCACCATGTTCATCGTCAGGGCACAGGACAACCTGTATCGCCGGATCAGTAAGACGACCGACAGCGATGTGTTGCTGCGCTGGCAGTGTACGCCGCAGGAGGCCAGGCGATTTATAGATTCCGAGGCGGCACGGCTGAAAATTCCGCGGCGGATGAACTTGTATTTTGCGATCTTTCTTATCGTCATCGGCGTCGGGATCGCCTGGCTTCAGTCCGGTAACTTCGAGCTCGGTTCGTTTCTATTGTTTTACGCGACGATCGGAGGCTTCTTTGCTTTGGTTTTTGTTCTGTGGCGCGTCCAAATGGAGAAGGAGCTGAAAGATGCCAGGGACCGGGCATTATCCGAAATCATTGTTACTGCGGAAGGCATCGTAGCAGGTGAAGGTGCCTTTAAGTGGCGCGGTTTTAACCTTGGACTTAAGGAAGCCACTTATGAATCTGGTCAACCGGACGTGTTGAATCTGGTCTTTCTAATGGGAACGCTGCCAGGCAGTGCTACGGTACGCGTCGCTGCCACTGCCACCTATCTCGCTGGGGCTACAAGTATGCCGGGCGCCACCCAGAGCACCATGACAGTTCGGATCCCGGTTACCGCGACGAAATCGGACGAGGTTCGCAAGCTGGTTTCGAACGAAATCAGCCAATACCTACTCAAGCCCTCGCTGATTCCGTAGAGAAACATCTTCTGTAGCGGCGAGCCGGCTCGCGAACGCTTTCGGAGTGTGTCACCGCTGATTAACGAACCGTGTCGGCCCCGCTATGGGTCGCGTAGGCAAAGGATGCAGCACGAGTTTGTGCAGAAACGAGCGAGAACTGTCCCGGCTTCCTTACACGCCTGTGATTTCGTACTTTCGAACGACTGTCTTAGTAGGGGTACTGGGAAAAAAACATGGGGAACTGGACTTCGGTCACGGTGTTCGGACGAAAACGCCACCTCTTCATCCATCTCTGGGCCCGGCCATCCAACTCTGGATAACCGCTCGATTGCCGGACGGCGACGCTCGCAACCGTCCCGTCAGGCGCCACCGATAAGAGGAACAGACCGGCATTGTTTTTTCGTGCCAACGGCACCCCACCCAGCCACGAGTCCGGCGGAGGCCGGTACTCCGCAAGTTTGTACACGGCGATTCCGTTGATGGTTTCACCGTGCACCGTCCTGCCGGAAATCAGGGATAGTATTTGTACTCCGCTGGGACTGGGAACGAAACGGATCTCCGTCGCAATCCCGACATTGCCTTCACCCACGCGCATGACGACGACGGCGCCGGTGCCGCGCAAGATCTTATCCATCCTTACCTGACCGAGCGTGCTGCTGATCCTGGTCTGGTCGGTGTAATGAAAAACGAAGAGCTGCTTGCCCTTCTTGAGTTCGAGTATCTTTTTGGCCGGATCGACGAGTACCACCTCTCCAAAAAACGAATGCAGTCCGGTGTCTGAGGATTCCTTTGCCGAAAGCAAGCTGGCGAGGAGCAAACTAACGATCAGAGCCGGGGGAATCTTCGCGAAGCGCATTCCCTTTTTCTGAATCAAAAGGTAAAAATTTGAAAGGAAAAATGTTGAAGCGCGAAAGGCAGCGATGGCGGGGGTAGACGGTGCTACTGCAACGATCGAGTAACGTAACGCCGGGAGTTACTGAAGTCCGAAAGTAGAGAAGCTCCCGTAGACGGCTTCGGCGCGCGCTCGGTTGGCGGCAACAAACGCGGCGTTGGCGGCGACGGTTTTGTCGTCGGATTTCGCCATGTTGTCCGGGTTTCCAGGAGGCGCCATCACCTCCCCCAAAATAATGGACTCGATCGCTTTCGCTGCTTTGCCGAATTCAGCGGGGGTCACGCCTGCGGCTTCGAAAACGGCTACCGTCTTCGGACATTTCGCGGTGATAAGGCTGCCCCAGGCCTCGCCCGTTTCGGGCGGATTGTCCCTGTTCTCCTTGGTGACCGCCGCGAGCTCGGACTTCGCCGCCGCGTCGCTCTTTAAATTCGTGAGGAACTTTTCCATCTTCTCGAGGAGTTCCGTGGTCAGGGGAATTGCGCCGGCGCGCTTGAGCTCGTTCTCCGGAATGGCCGCGCATGTGGTGGACGCGAAAGTTAGGACGGCGAGCGCGGAAAGGAAAAGAAGAACAACGGAATGTTTAAGCGAGGGATGGTGGTTCATAGGTTGGGAGACAAATGCTCTGGCGATGGGCGCCGTGGTCAAGTGGGATCTGAGGTCGGAGGCAAGGGAAGGCTTCAAACAAACTAAGGGGAGGCCTTGTCGATCTTCTTGGTTATTACGAAAGGTTTGAATCGAATTTTACGCGCGCTTCGATCTTCCGTTGTTACGACGGTCTCCAATACCCTGTGATGAGCCTTGTCCTCGATGGTTATGACTTGTTCTGGTCCAGCCGAGGTGGATCGTTCCTGCACTTTGGTCGGAAGCTTGTGACCTGCTTCATCCGTGGCCGTCCACCCGGTGACGCTGTTGCTGCGGGATAGTGCGGTCAGTTTCACGCCGTCGCGGGATTGAACCAGGTTCGCTCCATCACGAAGCTGCATACTCAGGTGGATCGCCTCCTTGAAGTGAGGGTCGGCTGACAACTCCGAGTGTGAATCGAGCGATTTCGATTTCGGTGGCGTCGATGGCTTTGGCGTAGGTGAGTTGGACTGCCTTGAGATCGTGTCCTTATGCTTGTCGTCGGTCGACTCGCCCTTAACCCCGCCTAGATCAAGTTTGGGGGTGGGCTTCGGCCTGGGGACAGGTTGCTTCGGGTCGGCGACTACTTTCGCGGTGAGCCCGAGACTTAGTAGAATCGCGATCAGTGCAGTTGCTTTCCGGGACATCTTGATGCTCATGCCGCGCATGCTCTACGGCGGAAGTGATCGGGCCAAGAAAAATCGTTGCCACAGGGACGAAAGCCAGGCTGAACCAGTGGCCGAGGTCGTTGTAAGGTCCGATGCCTGACCGGAGGGAGAGAAAATTTGGCTGGAGCAGCCGGCAATACAGCTACGCTAGCTGCTTCGGCGGGGCGTGAAATCTTCTGTAGCGGCGGCGGGTCACCGCCGGAATCGAGCTGTTGCAGGGTCCGGTGTCTCACCGGAGAGAGAAGATTCTCGCAAGAAGCGCAAACCCATACTGTCGAGCGCAAGGGAGAGTTACTTTTTCTTGTACTTTGACTCGGTCGTGACGCCTTCGTTCTTGACGAAAAGCATGTCCCCTTCTTTTCGGACCACGCTGGTCGAGACAAAGGTTTTCAGCGCGGGATCGACCGGCGTAATGGTGACGGCATAGGTGTTATCGCCGGTCTTTTTCGCGGTGTAAGTGTTGTCCACGTCAATGTCGCCGATTTTGATATGCCAGTGATCGGCCGTAACCGAAAGAACGGAGCCGTCCATGTCCGTATCGATGTATTCGCCTTCCAAACCGGTGGGTGTTCCGGCTGCAAACGCGCTAGACAGAGCCAAAACGGTGACAAGGATCAGCGCTCGTATTCTCATATGCTCCCGAGTCTCCGTTCTCCGGTCGGAGCTGTCACCAATATTCGTCGGGAGTGACACCTCCGATGCCGGGACCAGGACCAACGATCCCGGCTACAACAATCCTGCCGCCTCTATGCTGAAGCTTTTCCTGGTGTTCTGCACGGCGAGCGGGCTCGCGAACGATTTCGGAGCGTGTCATGCCGAATGTCGGTGTAGGGTCGGTGTCTCACCGGAAGGATAAGTTCTCGGCTGGTGAGAGCCAGAACTACAGCTACGCCTTGGGAGCTGCGGATGGGGACACCCGCCTCTACAGCGCGCTCCTTGCGAATGCGTTACGAGCTGCGGGTGGGACACCCGCCTCTACAGCGCGGTCCTTGCGAATGCCTTGGGAGCTGCGGGTGCCACACCCGCCGCTACAGCGGGCGGTGTGGACAGCGCCCTCCTTGAGGTTCTAGCGCGGGGGGAACTCGAAGTCGGCTTTGTCTTTCTTCGCTGAGAGGACCAGGTAGGCGGCGAATTTGTTGCCGCGTTTCGACACGAAATTCTCGATCAGCGGTGACTTTCCTTCCACCAGCAATTCCTTCACTTCGTCCGGAGTGATGTCGTGCTCGCAAAGCTTTTTCGTGAGCTTGAAGAGCGCGCGGTTGTCCTGGTCGGGTTTGCGGACGTAGTAGGCGTCTTCCATTTCGACCAGCTCGCCGCCTTTGTGCACTTTGCTCTCGCCGATGACCGCTGCCTTTGAAAGATCGACTTTCGCCCGGGCCTTGCGCTCGACTGGCTTGCCGTCCTTGTCTTTCTTCGGCGCGCGCGGCGGAAATTCCCAGCGCACCCGGGCGTCGTTGCGGACGAGGAAGGCATCGAACGGGCGGCCTTTTTTCGAAATGAACCCTTGAATGAGAGGGGTCTTGCCTTGCTCGATCAGGTGCACGACCTGCTCGCGCGTGACTTCGCGTTTGCACATGAGACGCGGGATTCGAAAGACTTGTTTCCACTCGCCGTTTTCCTTCTCGCGCAAGACATAGCTCGAGCCGACTTCGCATAGTTCCGCGCCCGTCGCGGGATCGGTCCAGAATGATTCGACCGAGCCGAGATCGACCTTGTCGCCGAAATCGTATTCGGCTTTCCATTTCCCCTTCTCCTCGTCTTTCACGAGCTTGAGCGTCGCCGCAAAGATCGCGCGGGTTTTGTTCGAGATGAATCCGTCCAGCGGCCCGACCACGCCTTTCTCGACCAGCTCGCGGATTTCGCTCTCCTCCATTTTGCGGCCGCCGATGACCTTGTAGAGCATGAACTCGCCGTCCTGCGATTTGTAGCCGCGCAACGTTTCGCGGAGCGGCTTGCCGTCGGTGGGAGAAATGATGTCGGTTTCGCGCGCGATGGAATCGTCTTCCTCGAAACCTTTCACGCGTTCCACGATGCCTTTCGTCTCCTCGACGATCGCGGCCATGAATTTCTCGCGGGAAAATTTGCCGTGCTGCATCAATCGCAGTTGATGTTCCCATTCCCCGGTCATGGCCGGACTCGTTAGGTCGGACGCCTTCACGGCTTCGAGAAATTGAATGAGCTGCTCGGCCTTCGCGGTCGGAACGAGTTCGCGCTGCTGGCGATCCATGTACTTCTGGTAGATCAAGCCATCGATCGTGTCGGCGCGGGTGGCGGGGGTGCCCAGGCCGCGCTCCTTCATCGCCTCGGCCGATTCTTCGTCCTCGACCAGTTTCCCGGCCGTCTCCATGGCGGAGAGCAAAGTCGCTTCCGTGTAACGCGGCGGCGGCTTGGTCGTCTCTGCCTGCAAAGCGGCTTCGAGCGTTTTCGCCTGCTGCTTGTCCTCCGCGCTCAACGGCGGCAGGGCCTTGGCCGAATCGTCGTCGACCGTGTTCTTGCCGTAAACTTCCAGCCAGCCGGCGGAGTTCAGCACTTTTCCTTCGGTCTTGAACTTGTGCGCGCCGATCTGGCTCAGGCGCGTGGTGATATCGTACTCCGCCGCGGGAAAAAAGACGGCAACGAAACGCCGCGCGACCAGGTCGTAAATTTTCGCTTCGGCCTCATCCAGGTGTTTTGCCTCCGACGTGGTCGGAATAATGGCGAAGTGATCGCTGATCTGCGCGTTGTTAAAAATGCGCTTGTTAGGCCGGACCCAGTTTTGCGCGAGCGCTTTCTCGGCGTGGGTTTGGAGAGTGCCGGAAAGATTGGCCAGGGTTTGTTTTACCACCGGGAGATAATCTTCCGGGAGCGCGCGGGAATCGGTTCGAGGATAGGTCAGCATCTTATGGCGCTCGTAGAGGGCCTGCGCGATCTGGAGAGTGCGTTTGGCCGAGAAACCGTAACGGCCGTTTGCCTCGCGTTGCAACGTGGTCAGGTCGTAAAGGCGCGGCGCGATCTGCGAACTGGCTTTCTTTTCTTCGGAAACGCTAGCAGGCGGATGGCCCTGGCACGCGGCGACGATCGCTTCGGCCTTCGCCTGGTCCCAAAGGCGATCGATCCGATCGTGCTCGTCATCGTTCTTCTTAAAATCGGGGCGCTGGTAAGTTCCTTCGTATTCGCCTTTGGCGATGCCGAACTTTGCGATGACCCGCCAGTAACCGCGGGGCTTGAAATTCCGGATCTCCAACTCGCGCGCGTAAACGATCGCCAGCGTCGGCGTCTGAACGCGGCCGACGGAGGCAACGTTACCCGCGCGCGAACCGAACATGCGCTTGGTGATGGCGCGGGTTCCGTTGATGCCGATGAGCCAGTCGCTCTCGCTTCGGGAACGCGCGGCATCGGCCAGGCCCGCCATTTCGGAGCCGTCGCGCAAATGGGCAAACCCATCGCGAATGGCTTGCGGCGTCATCGACTGCAACCAGAGGCGTTTGACCGGGTGCTTGTTTTTAGCGAGCCGGCAGAGATTCGTGAAGATCAGCTCGCCTTCGCGTCCGGCGTCGCAGGCGTTAATGAGCCAGTCGAAGTCTTTCCGGGCGATGAGCTTTTTCAGGACGTTGAATCGGTCCTTGGAACTCTCGCTCGGCTTGAGCTCGAACTTGTCGGGAATAATCGGGAGCGTTTCGAGACGCCAGAAACCGTACTTCTTTTTGTCGATGTCTTCCGGCATCTGGAGTTCGACCACGTGACCGACCGCCCACGAGATGACGTATTGCTCGTTTTCGAAGAAGTCTTTCTCCTTCTTGAACTTGCCGAGGACGCGCGCGAGATCGGTCGCGACGCTGGGTTTCTCGGCGATGATGAGCGATTTAGACATTTTTTGCGGTGAGGAAAAGCGGGTGCCCTTGAAAAAACCAGCGGGGCGTTAAGGAGGCGCCTCCTCCAGTCTCACGAAGTATTTTCCGGGCGGCCGTCTCACCGGCCGCTTTAGCTCAAGGGCGGAGGAGGGTAGAAGAGACCTCGGCGCTTGGCAAATCGCATTTCGTTCAAGCTCAGCCGCAAACCTGGGTAGGGACGGCGCGCTGCGCCGTCCGAAAGGGGTGATAGTTCAGCCGGGCGAGGACCTTACCTTGGGCTTTCTCGCTGCCACGCTATCGGACGCCGCAGCGCGGCGTCCCTACCGCGATTACCACGCGGACGTCGTTGCCGAATTCTGCGAGGCGATCGAGGACGCCATTCACGGCGTCCGCTTCAAGCGGAATCGTGCGAATGATGCCGTGCGAAAGATCGAGCTTTCGCGTGCGCGCCAAATCAAGCAGCAACGGGATCTCGCTCGCCAGATGATCCGACACGCCGATGATCTCGGCTTCCTTGTTCAAGATATCCAAGTAAGGCGCGACCTCGAATGTCTCTCGGGTCAGCCCGACGAGCGCAGCCCGGCCGAGAATGGCCAGCGAACGCACAGCCTGACTCATCGTGAGCGGCAAACCGATCAGCTCCAGGGCGACATCCACTCCTCGACCGCGCGTAAGTTCTCGAATCTGCTCGACGGCGTCGGCGGCCGCGGCATTCACGGGAAGGGCGCCGAATCGTTCGGCGAGCTCGAGCTTGCGTGGGTTGAGGTCGACCGCGAATATTTCCGCGGCCCCGAAATGTCTCGCCAGTTGCACGGCCGAAATCCCGAGGCCGCCCACGCCGAAGATCGCGACCGTCTCACCCGCACGCAGCCGGGCTTTGTCCAACGCATGTAGCGACGTGGCGGAGGAACACATCAGGATCGCGCCTTCTTCAAACGGAATTTCGTCCGGCAGGGCAAAGACGCTGCGGGCGGGGACGACGATGAATTCGGCGTATCCACCGTCGCGATGTTTTCCAATCATCTGCGCGGTCGGGCAAAATTGTTCGGTGCCGTTATGACAAAATGAGCAGTCGCCACACGTCGCGAGGTAATGCACGCAGACGCGATCGCCTTTCGCGAAACCCGAAACCTCAGCGCCGATTTCTTCCACCACGCCGGCGACCTCGTGCCCGAGCGTGAGCGGCAACGGGCTAACCGGCGAAATGCCCGCGCGGTAATGCGCATCGGAGTGGCAAATCCCCGCCCCTTTCACGCGAATCAAAACATCGCGCGGCCCGACGGACGGAATTTGAATTTCCTCTTCCTCAAGAGGGGATCCGGGTTTGACGAGGCGAATGGCTTTCATAGAGGGGATCAGTCGCGAAAATCCGAAGGACAGCGAGAGATGTTTCGACTTCGCTTCGCTCCGCTCAACATGACAAATTGAGAAGGGGGCTACGCCAACTTCACGAAATATTTTCCGGGCAACTGTTTGACCAGGCGCTTCAACTCCAGGCGCAGCAGACTGGAAGAGACGGTCGCGCTGGGTAATCCCGATTTCGTGGCGATGTCGTCGATCGACGTTTCCGTCGCCTGAATCGCATCGTAAACGCGGCGCTCATCGTCAGTCAGTTCCGGCAACGCGCGCACACAGGCTTCCGGCGATGGCTTTGTTTCCGGAAGCAGAATCTGCATGTCATCCAGCAGATCGTTCGCGTCCATGACGAGCTTGGCGCCCTGTTGAATCAGCCGATTCGATCCCATCGCGCTCGGGGCATTGATATGACCCGGAACAGCGTAGACCGAGCGGCCTTGTTCGAGCGCTTGAGCGACGGTGATGAGCGCGCCGCTGTTGAGGCCGGCTTCCACGACCAGGAGGCCGTGGCTCCAGCCGCTGATGATGCGGTTGCGCATCGGAAATGTCTGGCGGTCGGGTTCGATCTCCATCGAGAATTCAGAAACGATCGCGCCATTCCCGCTCCGGATTTTATCGGCGAGAGCGGCGTTTTCCGGCGGATAAAGTTTCGACAACCCCGAACCGATGACGGCCACGGTGCGGCCCTTGGCCGCAAGCGCGCCCTGGTGCGCCGCGGTGTCGATCCCGCGCGCCAGCCCGCTGATCACGGTGAGACCTGCGTACGCGAGTTGATACGAAAGCTTCTTGGCGGATTCCAATCCATAATGCGTGGTGCGCCGGGAACCAATGATCGCAATGGCGTGCTGGTCGCGCTCGGCCAATTCGCCCCAAACATAAAGGACAATCGGCGGCGCGTGGATCTCGCGAAGTTGGCGCGGATAGAGCGGCGAGGCGGCCGTGATGACGTTCGCGCCGAATTGGCGAATGCGTTCGAGCTCGCCAGACAGATCGACGATGTCTCCCCAACGAACGATCTGATCCGCGACGTCGTTCCCGATTCCATCGACTGCGCGGAGCGCGTCCCGGCGCGCGGCGAGAATGCGTTCGGGGGCTTCAAAAACTTCGAGCAATTTGCGCAGCCGAACGGGCCCCATCGTGGGCAGCATGTTCAGCGCGATGCACGCTTCGGTGGGGGTCATCGATCAAAATCCTCGGCTCGACGGACGCACGTGGCCAACGCCGCATCGGCCGAGCGTTAACTTATTAGAAAGGAATCTCGTCGTCGTCGGGCGCTGACGGAGCGGATCTCGGGGGTGGAGCAGAGCGAGTCGAGCGCGGCGCGCTGGGGCCTTCATCTTCCCCCCCACCTCCGCCGCCGCCACCCGGGCGACCACCGATGAGCTGAAGTCCTTCACCCACCACTTTAAGTTTGCTCCGCTTTTGGCCCGAGGTTTTGTCGTCCCACGTGTCGAGTTGAAGGCGACCCTCGATAAAAACGGGACGCCCTTTCTTGAGATATTCGCCGGCGATCTCGGCCGTGCGGCCCCACAGCGTGACGTCGACGAAAGTGGTCTCTTCGCGCTTCTCGCCGTTCTCGGCGGTGTAAACGCGGTTCACAGCCATCCCCAATTCCGTGACTGCGGTTCCCTTTGGGGTATAGCGCACCTCGGGGTCGCGCGTGAGATTTCCGAGCAGGATGACTTTATTGAAACTGGCCATGCCGCCCTTGTAGCGGAATTACTTGGCCTCGGCCAACTTTTTCGCGGGCCGCTCGGTCTTGGGACGAAGACGCAGATAGCTCTGACGATAAACTTCCGGATCGAGTTTGAACTTCGAGCGGAGCTTGGTGATGAGCTGCGCGTCCGCGTGAAAAATAAAGTTCACGTAATAGCCGGCATCGAGCTTTCCGGCGACGTAGGAAAACGGACGGCGGTCCATCTTCTGGACCTGCTCGATCTCCGCGCCTTCTTTTTGAAATTCGGCCTCGAGACGATCGACGACGTCTTTCACTGTATCATCCCTGCCCTGCGTATCGAGCACGAGCAACGCTTCGTAACGGTTCTTCATGATTCTGGAATTTTGTTGAAAAGGTTCATCGCGGAAAGCGCGCCTTTGTCAATCGCGCATTTCACCGCGTCCGCTGCGCGGGCGACTGCTTTTTCGACTACCGGACGCTCTTCTTCGAAGAAACGGCCGAGGACATAATCGACCGCGACCGCGCTGGGAGCAGCTCCGATCCCGACCCGCAGCCGCGGAATTGCCTCCGTGCCGAAGTGCAGGATGATCGATTCCAGTCCGTTATGGCCACCGGTGCCGCCTTCCAATCGGACGCGCAACCGGCCCAGCTCAAGTGCCAGATCATCCAGGACGACGAGAATTTGCGCCGGCTCGATTTTGTAGAAATTGGCGACCGCGGCGACCGGCTCGCCGCTCCTATTCATATAGCTGGTTGGCTTGACCAGGACGGCGTGCTCGCCTTTTGCCCAAAGCGCGTGCCAGCTTTTTGAGTGCTGCCAGGTGAGCCCCCACTCCTTGGCGAGGAAATCGACGACGTTGAACCCGACGTTATGTCGCGTCCGCTCGTATTCCGAGCCCGGATTACCCAGCCCGGCGATCAGCCGAATCTGTGGAGCTGCTTCGACCACATCCGGTCAACCTGAAATCCCAAATCCAAAATCCAAAATGGATTATTTCTTCGCGTCTTTGTCCTTGTCCTTCGGGGAGCCGCCCGCAGCCGCTTCGGGCTCTTCCTTCTTCTCGCGGATAACCTCGGGACCCGTCGGAGCTTCGGCCGTTGCGGCAACTGGCTCTTCTTCGACGGTAGGCGCGAGAACGGAGAAGGCGGTGAGGTCAGGCTGAACGCGCGTGGTGACGCCTGGAGGCAACTGAATCTCGCGCACGTGGATGCCGTCGCCGATATTTAGCGCCGAGACGTCAACCATGATCACATCGGGCAGGTCGCGCGGCAGACATTCGATCGCGAGGGAACGCAGGCTTTGTTCGAGCAGGCCGCCCATGTTCTTCACGCCGTTCGCGATTCCAGAAGGCGAAAGCGGAACGTCCGCCTCAATGACTTCGTCCATGGAAACTGCGTGGAAATCGATGTGCAAAACGGCACCGCCGAGCGGCGCGTGCTGGACCTCCTGGACCAGGGCCATGCGGCTTTTTCCGGCGACATCCAGTTCCACCAGAATATTTTCACCGGCGGCGTGGCTGAGCAGCGCGTTGATATCTTTCCGGGAAACTTGCAACGTCTCCGGCTTATCCTTCGCTCCGTAAATTACGGCCGGGACCGAGCCCGCCGCCTTGAGTTTTCGCACTGCGGAACGCCCTGTGGCCGTCCGCGGTTCCGCCGTGAGTTTTGCTGCCTGCTTAGCCATGTTTTTCTATTTGCCTTCGTTATCGATCTTGAACAGCGACGAAACGGATTCGTCATTGTGAATGCGTTTCATGCCTTCCCCGAGAAGCTCGGAGACGCAAAGCACGGTGGTCTTAAATCCGTCCACCTCGCGCACGGGCGTGCTGTTCGTGGTTATTAATTCCTCGATCTGGGAATTTTGCAACCGGGGAATCGCGGCATCGACCAGAACGGCGTGGGCGATGCCAGCATAAATGTTCAGCGCGCCGCGCTCTTTCAGGATGGTGGCGGCGGAAGTAATGGTCCCGGCGGTCTCGGTCAGATCGTCCACCAGAAGCACGTCGCAATCTTCTACTTCGCCAATGACATAAAGAGCTTTCGTCTCGGTCGCGCTCTTCCGTTGTTTGGCCACGATCGCGAGATTGGTGCCAAGCGCCTGGGAATAGGCTGACGCCATTTTCAACCCACCCACATCGGGCGAGACGACCACGGTCTTGCGAGTAAGCCGAGTGCGCACGTATTTCAGCAGCACGGGCATGGAATAAAGATGGTCCACCGGGATATCGAAAAAACCCTGCACCTGTTGCGCGTGCAGATCCATGGTGAGGACACGGCTAACCCCGGCCGCATGGAGAAGATTTGCCACCAGCTTCGCGGTGATCGGCACCCGGGGCTGATCTTTCCGATCCTGCCGCGCATATCCGAAAAACGGAATCACGGCCGTGATGCGATCGGCGCTGGCGCGCCGCGCTGCGTCCACCATGATGAGCAGTTCCATCAGGTGTTGGTTGGTCGGCGGGCAGGTTGGCTGAATGATGAAAACGTCGCGGCCGCGAATGTTCTCCTCGATCTTGACGTAAGTTTCCCCGTCGGGGAAAGAGCTGATGGTGGCGTCCCCCAGAGGGACACCAATGCCGTCACAGATACGCTGGGCCAGCTCCCGATTAGCGGAGCCGCTGAAGACCTTCATTTCGGGTTGGAGCGCGAACATAATTTCGGAGGGGCGCTAACTTAGGCGTGGCGAGGCAGCGTTGGCAATCGCCGATTAGGAATGATCCACGTACAAAAAACGGAGGCGACAGGAACCCTGTCGCCTCCGCCAAACAATGGAGATAAGAAACTACAGCTTACGAAGAAACACGAGCCATCCGCCGGCGGCGGAGAGCGTGAGTGGATCCGACCGCCACGAGCAGGCCGATGATCGGGAAGAACGCACTCATTTCAGGAACCGGCTGGAGGTTGCGAACGAGAGCGAACTCTTCGAAGCCACCCAGGGAACCGTCAGGATTCGTCATCGTGTCAGCCGCACCGAACGCCGCATACATATAAACGTAGTCGGTTGATTTGGTGCCCGCGAACGCGGTGGCCGGGATGTAAAGGTAGGCGTCACCGGAGCCACTGCCGTGGTTACGCGACGCGTCGAACAGGATCTGGTTGTCACCGCCACCGTCAAGATCGTAACGAAGCGTTCCGAGCTGGGAGAGGGTGGTGGTGGTCATGCTGCCGGTTGCACCAGTGTAGAACTGGAGACGATCGAGCGAGACGGTCGATTTGGCGCCGTTCGGCTCATTCACGTCGAGGAGAATCTTGTAGTAGGTCGTCCCGTTGAGGGTGACGGCCGTCGACTGGAGATCGGAAAAGGTGATGTTGTGCGTCCAGATACCGCCCTTGTCGTCAAACGGAGTTCCGCCCGAGGTGTTGTATCCCTGCTCGGTGCCGTTGTTTTGGATGCGCAGGAAGGGATCGATAACGCCGGTCCCGGTTGGCTGCGGTTGGGTGAACTGGAAGATGGCGGTGCCATACTGATTAGTGACGGTGCCGCTGTCTCCATTGATGAGGTCGACCACAGTTGCCTGAGCCGCGCCCGCGATTGCCAACATGCCGGCGGCGATGAGGGCCGCGGTGAAGTTACGTTTGATCATTTTGTTTTTTCTCCTGATTTCCTGTTTGTTACTGTTTTCGTCGAGTCCGTTTCCACAACCTTTGCAGTCACGGGCATCTCTTATGTTTCCCATATTTGTCATAATTGATTCTCAACGTCAATAACAATTCTTATGCCCTAAAGAATTTATTTTGGCTTTCGATTGCCTGTTCTACGGCAGCACCACCGTAGGGCGCAAGGAAAAATTCGCTTTTCTCAGAATAAAATTGTTCTTTTTTTGCTAACCAGTCGATCTCCGAAATGACCCGACGTTGAAGAATGGCGTGCCATGGAGAGCGAAATCTGCCGACGGCGTAACTTTCCCTCGTTCGCGAAGCGCGTATTAACACGGCTTGGAATCAACCGTCTGCCCATCAGAGAATAGAAAATTTGAATCTCTCCCCGGTCCGAACTCCCACGGGCGGCCACCAAGGAGGCTGGAGATACGACAGCCCCTGACTTGCCAATCGCCCCTATTCCCGCGATTTGTGAAGAACCGCGCAGCCCAGCATCGCCCTTCTCATGGAGCCAGATCAAATCCGAGTCGAACGAGTCACCACGGACTCCAAACTTTTCGCCCACACACGCTGGGATGCCATTCCGGTCTCGGCCAGTTTGTTTCACCTGGCTTACTTTTTCGCGCTTTTCTTCCTGTATCCCAGATCCCCTCTCTGGCTGATGCTGGTCATGGGGTTTCTTTACGCGTTGATGGTGAACGCGAACATCAATGGCGTCGGGCACAACTTCATCCACAACCCGTTCTTCCGTGCACGGCTCTTAAACCGGCTTTTCGGAGTGGCGCAATCGATCGCCTGCTGTTTTTCGCAGACCTATTACGACGCCGTTCACATGCAGCATCACAAGGGGAACAGCGACCGGCAAGACGAACAGGGGGCGACGATCGACTGGCTCTCGATCTATAAACACGGGCACGACGGCGAGGCGGAAAACCCCTGGAGCTACGTTTTTCTTAGCTTTTTCCGCGATGACATCGGTGCGATCCGTCGCGAATTACGCAAACGGAACAACGGCGATCTGTTTTGGGGCAATATCGAGCTGGCGGCTTTCGCGAGCACGCTGCTGGTGATGTTCCTGTTTAACTGGCGTTACGTGATTTTCTACTTCCTGCCGTTTTTCTATCTTGGCCATTGCTTCAGTTATTTGAACGGCTACTACCGGCACTACGGCGCGAACCCCGATAAGCCGATCGCGTGGGGCGTCAGCAGCTACGGAAAACTCTACAACTGGCTCTTTTTTTACAACGGCTACCACGCCGAACATCATTTCCGTCCCAAAGTGCACTGGACGAAAATCGAATCGTTCCATCAGCAGATTGCCGATCTGCAAACACGGGAGGGCGTTCGGGTGATTGAGCGCGCTCACATGCTCGGCTTTCTCGATCCCAATCTCCCGCCGCGGAAGGACACGGCGGCTCCTTCGACGCAGGCGGCGACCTAGCGGTTGTTGGCGGCAGGCGCCAATAAACGGCAAGCGGAGCGCTTGCCCTACAATTTATTTTTGGCCGCGAAGCTTGCGCGCAGCTTTTCCTTCTTCTCTTCGGCGTCCTCTCGAAGACGCCGGAGATCGATGGTCAGTTGTTTCTGGAGCGACGCCAGTTCTTCGGCGTTCCCCGAAGCCCGGGCCTTTGCGATCTGGTCCGTGAGAAACAGCTCCTTCTCCGCGATGCGGGCTTTGAAAGTAGAATCGATTTCGGCGATCTGCTGTTTCTGCTCGTCAGTTAATGAAACGCTCGGTGCCTTTTTTTCCAGCCGTTCCATCGCGAGTTCGTAAGCCGATTTCATTTCTCCCTCCTGCTCCTGATTTTAATCATGTCCCTGACCCTAACACGATCTGTTGTGAATTGCGGTTGTGAAATGAGACCCTAAGTTAGCGCCCCGATGCCCGCGAAAATCCGACTCCTCAGCACCGATTTCGATGGCACGCTCGTGGCGCACGGGTGCGATCCCGTTCTCGATCGCGGCTGCATGGAATTTATCGAGCAACTCCAAAAAGAGGGCGTCCTTTGGGCAATTAATACGGGACGGTCAGTGGACCTGTTGGAATCGGGTTTGACCGATCTGGAATTCCCGATCCAGCCCGATTTCATCCTCACCAGCGAACGCGATGTCTTCCGCCCCTCTGCCAACGGGGGCAAATGGGAGCCGTATGGAGACTGGAACGAGCGGGTGGCGCGCGAGCATGCGGAGCTTTTCCATTCGGCAAAATCGGTCCTGGCGGAAGTGGTCGATTTCGTGAGCCAGAAGACCAGGGCGCGTTTGATCTATCACACCGCGGGACTGGAAGGATTGATCGCCGAGAGCGAAGAAGAGTTGGAGCACGTTACCAAATTCATCGATCAGGCTCGCGCGAACCAGCCGAAGTTCCATTACCAGCGGAACACCGTTTACCTGCGGTTTTGTCATGCCGATTACCACAAGGGCGCCGCCCTGGCGGAGTTATCGCGCCTGCTGGAAATCCCGCGCGAGGAAATTTTTGCCGCGGGCGATCATCACAATGACGTTTCGATGCTGGACGGCCGTTTCGCGCAATATCCGGCCTGCCCGTCGAATGCGATCGCGGAAGTCAAAGAGGCCGTGAAATCGGCGGGCGGATACGTTGCGTCGCAAGCGTGCGGCGCGGGCGTGCACGAAGCGCTCGCGCATTTCACTGGAGCCGGCGCGCCCTCGCGCGGCTGAGGCAAGACGACGCCGCTAACGGCCCGAAGGCGGGCCGTCTCCAAATTTCAGCTCGAGGGCGGGACGTCTCCGAGTTTGAGCTCGCTGCGCTCGGCGAGGATTTCGTCGAGCGCGGGCCACTGCACCGCGCTGTCCATGTCGCGAAAAGCGTGCAGATAAACGGCCACAGTTTCCGCGGAATACTTTTCCAGGAGCTGCCCTACAGCCGTTGCGATCTTTTCCTTCGGCGGCGCGGGCGGAAGTTCTTCCACCGTTCCGTCGTCCTCATGCTTGATCTCCATCCCATCGAGAAAATCGCAAAGCAGGGACTTGTTCGCGCCGAGCAACCAAGCCTGGAGAAGATGGCTGGCCAGCGCATCGCTCACATTGCGGCTGAGCGCCGCTTTCATCCACGGGAAGCGCTCCGCCGGCGGTTTCCGCTCGATGAAAACACCTCGGAGATTCCGCTGATTCGCAAGGCCCTGGATCGCCGCCTTGTAAACCGGCTTCTGTTCCGTTTGCATGAAAGTGAAAATCTGCGCCGCCAGTCCAGGCGACATTCGTTGGAAAATTTCGTGCGATCTCATCGTCGGCGCACACGATGACAGCTTCCGGGCTTTCGTCCACCAAGCGCCAGCACGTTCGCCCGAAATTGTAGGGCAAGCGCTCCGCTTGCCACCTTCAAACCTGGCAGGCGATGCGCCTGCCCTACAAATCTGCCACAGCAAGGGCGGGCGGCGCGTCGGCTTCGATCTTCCCCGCGAAGCGATTGGTCATGTAAGTCAGAAGCAGCACCCAAAACGTGAGCGCGATGCTGAAGAGCGGGAATTGCAACGCGGACGGCAGCGAATAGATGATGGCCATGAGCGGACCCCACACCGCCCAGGTGGCGAGCAGCGTTGGAACGATCTTGTCGCGATAATGGCCCCAGGTCAGGGCGCGGCGAATCGATTTCCAGGAGAATCCCTCGTTTTTCCATTCGTAGATCAGCACTTCGGCCGGCGCAAAGAACACGGGATTATAGCCGAGCTGGTCTACGAGAATTTTTGCAATCACGACCCCTACGGTCACGACCTCACCGAACCAGATCGCGTTAACCCGGTACATGAAGTCCACCAAGATTCCGTCAATCGCCCACGTCGGAATTGTGTAAGCCAGGTTCCGGAGATTTTGCACACGCGGGCGACAGCGTTGGAAAAAAACGATCACGAACAGTTCCGGCACCAGAGCTCCGGCCACGGCGGCGGCGATGACGACAAAGACGAGGCCATGCTGTTCCTTGTAGTGCGCCAGGCGATTGAGAAACTCGGCGCACGCCGGGCTCCAATAATACGAAACCAGGATGACCAGCATCGCGCCTTGCAGGATGAAGGCCGGAACGGCATTCGCCTTTGCTGCCTCCCATCCCAGGGCCAGCGAAGTGCGATCCGATTTGGCCGAAACGATGGACATTCGACGCAAGCTGCCGCTTGGAACCGAGCGAGCAAGCTCCTTCTCCGGTAGGGACGGCGCGCTGCGCCGTCCGAAATGATCAAGCTCCGCGACCGCCGGACACCGCAGCGCGCCGTCCCTACCATTCTTGACGCCGTATCGTAAGATGAGGACGTGCAAACGGCCGGCAAACCATCGATCCAATCTCTTTCCCTGGACGAGATCACCGCGGATCTGACCGGGCGGAATGAGCGCCCGTACCGGGCCAGACAGATCATCGATTGGATCTACCGGAAGCGGGTCGCCTCGTTCGAAGCCATGAGCGATCTGCCTCTGGAGCTGCGGAACCGACTCGCCGACACCTTCGACTTTCGCCAGCTCGAGACCGTTCGCGTCCTCGGCTCGAAGGACACGACCCGCAAATTTTTGTTCCGGCTCGCGGACGGCAATCTCATTGAATCGGTCCTGATCCCAGCTTCCCCTTCCCTTTACGGCGCCACTTCGGATCGCCGGACCATTTGCGTCTCGACGCAGGTCGGCTGTGCCTACGGGTGCAAGTTCTGCGCGAGCGGTCTTGACGGATTTTCGCGCAATCTCGACACGAGCGAAATCGTGCAGCAACTGCTCGAAGTGGAAAAAGCGAGCGGCGAGCGGATCGACAACGTTGTCTTCATGGGCATGGGCGAGCCCCTGGCTAATTTCGACCACGTCATTCGCGCCATCCGGATCATCAACGCGACCTGGGGCCTGGAGATTGGGGCGCGTCACATCACCGTTTCGACCAGCGGCCTCGCGCCGCAAATCCGCAAGCTGGCCGACGAACCTCTCCAGAGCCGGCTCGCGATCTCGCTCCATGGCGCGACCGATGCGGTGCGGAACCAGATCATGCCGGTGAACCGCAAGTATGACCTAACGAGTCTGCTCAGTGCCTGCGACTATTACGCCAGCCGGAAGAAACAGCGCATCTATTTCGAGTACATCCTGATCGCTGGAATCAACGACGCCGAAGAGCAGGCCCACCTTCTCGCCCGTCACGCGCGCCGCCTCGGCGCCAAAGTGAACCTGATTCCGTACAATAGCGTAGAAGGCTTGGAATGGTCGCGCCCATCCCGCGAACGGCAGGAGCGTTTCCTCTCCATTCTGCGCGGACACGGGACCGTCGCAACGCTGCGGCGGGAAAAGGGCCACGACATCGATGCCGCCTGTGGCCAACTCCGTTTGCAGGCCAAACGGAGCGAAGAAACAGCGAAAAAATTACCGGCCGGCAGCGCGCCCTAATCGATCCGGCCCACCGGCTGCAGAATTATGTGGTTCACCGTGCACTTCACCAGGAAGGAATAGGTTTCCCCTGGCCGCATATCGAGCGTGCCATACCACGAATCGTAAAGCCGGCCAGGACGACTGGCATACACATCATGCGGGCCCGGCGTAAGGTAGCGCGAATAAATGTGCCCCCGGGCGAATGCGCCCGCCTGAACCCCATCGATCCAAACCGCGATCGGGATATTGATTCCGAGCGTCGGCGAATGCTTCATCACGAGACGCCCATCTTCGCGGCGGGAACGTGAATACGATTCGCCTGCGTTTGTCGGATTCGCGCTTGCGAACCACAACGCGCAGGCAGCTAAGCTGAGGACAACCGACAGATTCATTTTTTTCATATCAGATAAACCTCTCGGTTTAATTTAGCACGTATTCGGCACCGGATACACGAGCGCCTATGATTTATGGTTGCAGGCGAACGGCGCAATTGTCATTCACTGTGGCATGAGCGGCCCTTCAGCGATCGATCCGAACCTGCCTTTGATAGACCTGCACCGGCATCTCGACGGAAGCGTCCGGCTGGAGACGATCGTGGACCTGGCGAGGCAGCATAACATCGAGTTGCCGGGGACCACGGTGGAAGAGATCAAGCCGCACGTGCAGGTGATGGAACCGCAGCCCGGGTTGATGGAGTTCATCGCAAAATTGAATTGGGCGACGCGGATGCTTGCGAATGGCGAGGCCTGCCGGCGGGTGGCGCGCGAGAATGTGGAGGACGCGAAACGCGAAGGGATCGATTACCTGGAGCTGCGCTTCAGCCCGTATTTCATGGCGGAGCCGCACCAGCTCGATCTGGCGGAAGTGATCGAAGGCGTCCTGGCCGGGATCGCGGAAGGCGCAGCAGCAACGGGCGTGCGCGTGAAGTTGATCGGGATCCTTAGCCGGACGTACGGCGCCGAGATTTGTCGCAAGGAACTGGAGGCGTTGCTCGCGCATCGCGAGCATTTCGTTGCGCTCGATCTGGCGGGTGACGAAGCGAATTATCCGGCGCCGCTCTTCGTGGATCATTTCAAAAAAGGCCGCGACGCCGGCTGGCGCATCACAGTTCACGCAGGCGAAGCGGGCGGGCCGCAAAGTGTCTGGGACGCAATTCGACTTCTGGGCGCGGAACGGATCGGGCACGGGGTGCGCGCGTTGGAAGATCCGAAACTGGCGGATTACCTCGCGGAGAATCGGGTCCCAATCGAAGCGAACCTAACGAGTAACGTTCACACCAGCACTGTCGCGGATCTCGCTAGCCATCCGTTGCGCGAGATGCTCGCGCGCGGGTTGATCTGTTCCATCAACACGGACGATCCCGGAATCAGCGCGATCGATCTTCGGCACGAATACGAAGTCGCCGCGCCCGCGGCGGGATTAACGCGCGAACAGATCCACCAGGCACAGATCCACGCCTTGGAGACGGCGTTTCTGTCGGCGACGGAGAAGAGCGAGTTGCGCACGAATCGCGCGAAAGCCAAGGGAGCGGCAAGTTAAAGATGGCCGGCTGAGTGGGTCGGCGGTTTCAAAGACCGCCGCTCCTGGAGTTGAAGCAACTACTGGAGCTTCTGGCTCCACTGGTCTTTAAGTTTGAAGGTCCACTCGTTAAATTCTTCCAATGAGTTCGACGAACGCGAACTATCTGGCGGGCGGCGTGGCTAACAGCCGCGTTTTCTCGGCCTCGGGCAAGGTGCTGCTCTGAATCCAGGCCGTTGCTTCGCGCGGGCTTCGATACATCCAGGTGGTCACGATTCGGTGCACCGAAGTGTCTCGCAGCTTTTCATCGGAGATGCTCGTCGCCCAGGTCAGTGCCACCGTCGGGTTCCGAACCGACAACGTGGAGCTGTAGGCGCCAATCGCTTCATCGCGCCGGTTCCCGCTTAACGCATTGATCCATCCGGCCACCGCCTCAGGCTCCCGCCGGGCCCAGGAATTCATCACGCTGTACATCGCCCTCTCGCGCACATCGTCCGGAAGCGTCACCACCCATTCGCCCGCGCTTTTCGGATCGCTCTGGGCCAGTTGCATCGCAATAAAAGTCGTCGCGCTTCGGCGCGCCTCCACGGTGGACAATTGAGTCGCCCACTCCTTCGCCCTTTGCGGATCCTGGCCAAATATTTGCCGGGTCAGGGCCATCACTGTTTCCGCGCCGACGGAGTCCAGGTGCGAAGCGACATAGTCTTCCGCTGCGCGCGGATCGGTGTGCCACCACCCCGCGATCGCTCCCGAGACCGCATATTTCGCGGACGGATCGTCGCTCGGGGTTTGCGCCCAGGCGAGGGCGGCCTGCGGATCGGACGCGGCCCAGTTCTCCGCGATAGTCACCCGCGCTCCCATCAAACCCCGCGCGCCACCGGCAGAGGCATCGAGAAATTTTGCAGCCGCCACCGCATCGACCTGGCTCCATTTCATTAAGGCTCTGCCGAGAAAATTTGATCGCTGCCCGGAAGGCAGGGCGTCGGCCGGCAACTCGTTGATCGACTGCGCCAGTGAACTGGCCGCGACCGAATCAGCGCCGTCGATGATCGCGCCAATGGCAGCGCCCTTCGTCTCACTGGTTTTGAACGAAGCTGCCACGGTGAAGGCCGCCTTGGGGTCCAAATGCGCCCACGCCTTGAAAAAGACCGCGATCTTCGCATTGGTCTCCCGGCCCGGAGGCAACTCCCTGAGCTGTTGCGCCAATTTCATCACCTCTTCCCGCGATTGCGAGGAGAGCAAACCGTAAAGCTCCTGGAATGGAACAGTCGTGATGTTACCGAGCAGGACCTTGTTTTCCGTCGCGCTGTATTTTTGCGTGGCAGAAGTGGTTTCACTTTTTGCTGCGGGAGATTCCCCTGCGACCGACGCGCTTTTTCCATCGACCGCGGTGGTCGTCACCTTTTTCGAGGTCGGCGCGAGCGTATACCCAATCAAAACGCCGATGAGGATGCCGCCGACGAGAAAGAAGACCGAGCGCTGCACGGTTAATGATACCCGCACCGGCTGCTCGCGCGCAATGCTAACCCAGCGTTTCAAAACGCGCGCGACTTCAGCGCAAAAGGGCTAGGGCGTTTGTCCCGCCCTCGTGCCGCGCCACCATAAGAGGAGTGCAGCCGCCGCGAAGCACAAGCCGATCGGTGCCGCCGCCAGGGGAATCATTCCCGCCATTTCATCGAAAGCGGCACGGCCCGCCCTGGTCTCGAGACCCCAGTAAGCGAACCCTTCGCAGATCACCGCTGCCACAATCAGAATCCATTTCATAAACGCTCCTGCCATTTAAGCAGCGCCGAAGGATCTCCGACTACAAATACAGTGCTCTGTCAATCTGAGCGGAGCGAAGAATCCGATCACCACTACCTGGCACACTGTCCATTCTG
Organism: Verrucomicrobiota bacterium; assembly: GCA_041167585.1. Lineage (GTDB taxonomy): Bacteria > Verrucomicrobiota > Verrucomicrobiia > Chthoniobacterales > UBA10450 > AV80. The sequence continues at coordinate 6,928 of JBEEHV010000012.1, read as the reverse complement.
AGCCGAGCGATGAATTTCTCATCACCCTTACTTGGCATCTGTCATTCTGAGCGGAGCGAAGAATCTCCGACTATTTCCCATTCAGTTGGCGCCAACAGCGACAGACCCTTGGCTTCGCGCAGTAGTTCTACTTTCTACTTTCGATTCCGGCTCCTTGTATTGTTTAAGCCAGGCCACCGCTTCAGCATGGCAGCGCGAACAAACGAACACCTCTCTTGTTTTGGGTGAATTATCACCGACGACACAACCGCCCTCCACCGGCATGCCCGAATGAGGGAACTGCGCATAGGCCGCGTTGAGAAACGCCATGTTCCGCGCTCCCGGGAAACCGTAGCGTATCGCCACTTCCTGCCGGGTCATCTTCAGGTGGTGCCTTTCGCAGATGTCTGGATCGGACGTTGGCGCTTCGGCGAAAGAAGTGAACGCGCCTGCGACCGCCCAAAGCAAAACCGGAACGACGCCTTTTATTTTCATCTCCTAAAAATACGAGCGACTCTGTAACCCTTGCGGATTCGCAAGCCTTCCCCACACTGCGCAAATGGAGAACGCCATCGTCACTCGCGCCCCCACGCGGATCGATTTCGGAGGCGGATGGACGGATGTCCCTCCCTACTCCGACGAAATGGGCGGCTACGTTTGTAACCTCGCCATCTCGCGCTTCGCCACGGTGACGGTAAGTTCCGGCCCCCATCGTTTCGCGGACAGTCCCCTCCCCCTGGCCGATCGCTCCATCGCTCACGCGGCAGCGCGACGCTTTGGCCTGGACCACGCCTCGATCACCGTGCGGAGCGAGTTCCCCGTCGGCGCAGGACTTGGCGGTTCTTCTGCCGTCGGCGTCGCGGCTGTGGCCGCTTGCGCCGCGGCACGAGGCGAAACGATGGCCCCTGACGCGATGGCCGAGCTCAGCCGGGAGATCGAGATCGCGGACATGGAAATTCCGGGCGGTCGTCAGGACCACTACGCCGCCGCGTATGGCGGCGCGCTCGGACTTCGCTTCTCGGCTGGGCGCGTCGACGTTCGGCCGCTTCCGCTCTCGCCCCAGACGCGAACGGCGATCGAGCAGCGCGGCCTAATCATCTATACCGGGCAGAGTAGAAACTCGGGCGACACCATCACCGCTGTGCTCGACGCCTACCGGGATCGCCAGCCCGAAACGCTCGCCGCCCTCGAGCGGATGCGGCAGCTCGCCCAGGAGATGGCCGACACGCTCCTGGCCGGAGACCTCGATACTCTCGGCGCGCTCGTTGCGGAACACTGGCAGCATCAGCGCTCGCTCCATCCCGCGATTCCGACGCCGGCCATCGACGAAATCATCGCGCGGGCACAGGAAGCCGGCGCCATCGGCGCGAAAGCGCTGGGCGCCTCGGGCGGCGGATGCGTCCTCGTTATCACACGCGCCGATCGCACACAGCAAGTTCGAGACGTTGTCGCCTCCCTCGGCGAGGTCCTGCCTTTTTCGATCGCACCCGGCGTCAAACGATGCCAATAGCCCTATCCCTAATTTCCATTTTCCACCTTCCACTTTTCCCTCGCACCGCGCACGTCGTACCGAAGCTCCACCGTCCCGCTCTTATACGCTTTCACTTCCGCCAGGTGTAGAGCGACGTCCCGGTCGAGCTTCTCGAAGAACCGTATCCCATCGCCAATCAGGATCGGCACGATCGAATAACGAATCTCGTCGGCCAGCCCAAGACGAAGGCAATCGCCGGAAACGACACCACCCCCCACAAACCAGATATTACGGAACGCCGGCCGCAGTCGCCCATTCACAAACTCAGCCAGATCGCCGGAGTAGAACTCCACGGTCTCCCGCGTTCGCGGCAATTCGCGGCTCGTGAGGACAAAGGTAGGCCTGTCGCCATAGGGCCATCCCAGCCCTTTGGTGTCAAAACCCAGCGCCGTCTCATAGGTTCGCGAGCCCATGACATAGCAGTCGATCGTCTTGAGGAACGCTTCCACGAAGCCCGGCTCCAAGGTTTCCCCGCCGGCGAATTCGTCTGAGGTCTCGAGCCAGTCCACGCTCCCGTCTTTTCGCGCGATAAAGCCGTCGAGGCTCGACGCCATATGAATTGTTACGCAGGAATGGAACGGACTGGCAAACCGTGACATAGACTTAAGACCGTAGGTTGAACGAGTCGCGCGAGTTCATTAATAAGCCATGGCCGCCGTCGCCTCTCACTGGATGCATCCATGCGTCGTCCTACTTCTCGGCCAGCGCTATACTATGCATCATGTAGTCCCACAGCGGTCGAAAGAGTGGGAGGCGCGTTTGGCTATCGGTATAGTCGAGGTCAGTCGTTTGGGCATAAGAGCGAAATGGGTCTCAGGGTGAACTGCTCCCGGCCGGGGAGGATCGAATTCGGCGAGAGCCAAGGAAAGACGCGAAGGCCAAAAGAAGACCACCCAAACTCAAAGTCGCACCGGCCAGGGTCAGGAACTCGGCAGTCTGGAGATGGTAAACCGTCTCCGTCCGAGGATCGAAGTAACGGCCATCTTCGTAAGGGAGGTTATAACGCGACATGCCGAAGACCAAAAGCGTCAACCCCATAGACAGCAAAATCACGCAAGACGCTTTCTGAAATTGTTTCATTTCCGGTGCGGAAGGTGGCAGGGCGCCGCGGGAGGCCAGCTGTCGATTCAGCTTTCTACTTTCGACTTCCCACGTTCGACTTTCACGTTTTAGCCTTTCTACTTTCTTCACCGCCATCGCATGGTTAGGCCTCACTTGGGTTTCGGCTGATCGGGCGTGTATGTCGTAAGCTGGGAAACAATAAAACGAAAAAGCATCTTGCCGTCGATAGGATGTGTAACCGCGTAGAAACTCTCTCGAATAAACTCTGTACGCGAGCCGACCCGTGCCTGCTCGGTAGCCTCGCCGATGACAAAAACGTCGCCAGTCTCTGCGGCGGAAACGGCGTGAAGAGTTTGCCTGCCACTGTCGGTGCTCATGGCAGCAAATCGTTCTCGAACTAGAGTCATGTACGACTCAGATGTGAAGAAGCGGGCGCGCTTCGCGCCCGCAAGAGGCTCCGTCATGATGATGACGCAGTCCGGCGCGAGCAATCGCGCCATTGCGTCAGCATCCCTCGCTTTCCACGCGGCCTTCCAATGATCGAACAAGGCCTTTGCGTCGTCTTCCGGCGTCGTCGCCGTTGCAGCAGCTGCGGCGAGCGACAGCAGAAGGAGATAAGGGACAATGCGCCGCATGGGCCTAACGAGACACAAGATGAGCGACTCCGAACGCTTTCGGAGTTCGCTCCATCGCATGGTTAGATGGATTTTCAGCGAACATCGATGTCTTGCGGCCTGTTCTGCAAATCGGTCTCGAGCCTGCCTTTGTAAATAGCATCACGAATAACGTACGCCAAACCGCCAAGGAAGATGTAGGCGGCAAAAACCAGGATAATGGTTCTGTGCTCGCTCCAGAGGCGCGGAAGCGGCAACGCGGGGAAAAGCCACATCGCCGCTTTAACAAGCTGCGACCCGAGCCACGCTAAGATGAGCATACCGCCAACATACCTGAGGATCGCGACCGCGACGTTCATCTAACGAGAATAAGATGAGCGACTCCGAAAGCTTTCGGAGTTCGCTCCATCGCATGGTTAGATGGTTTGCGTCATTTCACGCTGCGCATGGTGGAGAAGAAAACAAGAATCGTGAGTCCAAAGAGGACGAAATAGAAGATCAGAAATGCACGGAGGAAGCGAGCGAATGCCACAGTGCCAGCATCGGGTAGAGACTCATACTCTCTTCTCCACATGAAGCGCAAGAATCCAGCCGTGTTGAGCATGCCGCTATTGAGGAAGATAACGGGCCGTCCTAAATGCTCCCACGTAGAATGGTGTAATCTACGAAGACGAGAGAGAAACACCTGCTGCGAAACGAGGCCGCCGATGCAGCTGACCGTAAGCACGAGGAAGAGGACAAAATAGAGCGTGTTCATATCATCTAACGAGAACAAGATGAGCGACGGCTGGCGGGAGGGCGCGTGGCTGCGGCTTGAGGGTGGAACTTCATGAGGGTGAGGAGCCTAAGCTGCCAGTCGTTCGCTCCATCGCCTGGTTAGGCGTATGGACGTGGTGAGACGGTGAAGTCACGACGAACATCGGGATGAAGAAGCACTACAATGAATACCGCGATGACAGCAATGCTGAAAAGCCCAGAAAACGCGATCAACAGACGTGTGTAAATCCAGTGGTTGGCGACGAACGACAAAGGGACTAGCAGCGCAATGCCGAGTTCGGAAACAACTAGAAGAACAACTAAAGACACTCGCGCCCAATTACGGCCCCGCAGTAGCGGATAGCTGAGAAGAAACGTGATGGCGGCCACAGGCGTGAACAGCATCTCGCTGAAGCCGAAGAAATGCCGATCCGGATCGAAGTAGCTAAATGCGGTGATCGCAAGCTGAACCACCGCAAGTGTGGCAGCAGAGACTCCGATGACGATGTTCCAGCGCATACGCGTTACGCCTAACGAGAATAAGATGAGCGACGGCTGGCGGGGTGGCGCGTCGCTTCGGGTTGAGCGTGGGATTTCATGGAAGGTGAGCGACCAAAGCTGCCAGCCGTTCGCTCCATCGCATGGTTAGATGACGGCGTCGCCGCGCCACTTGGTGAACACACGGCTGACTTCCTCTCTGGAAACAGAAATGAATTGCGACCATGCGGCTTCTTGGCGGTGTGGATAGCCGATAAGGTTGTTCATCGCGTTGTTTATCGCCAGCGCGGTGTCTTCGGAGGAATCGTCGATGTCGGAAATAGATGCGACAATACGCGTGACCTGATCGCGGTGGAGGCCGAACAGAGTGTGAAACTCCCAATCCGGAAAGAAGGGTCCATCGCTCGCAGCGCGCAGACACTCGAACACGGTCTGCTTCTCGGCATCGTTGAGTGAGCTCAGACCAGCTTTGGTGCTCTGGGTTCGAGTCATCTAACGAGAACAAGATGAGCGACGGCGGATGAGACTGCGCGTGGCTTGCGGTGAATGTGTGGACGTCATTTCAAAAGTGGACTCACAGCGGTCCGCCGTTCGCTGCATCGCCTGGTTAGACGAATCGGTCATTTCGTCTGCGGATGGTGCTTGATATTGGGCGGTCGCTCATCTTCGTCTTCGACGAGAAGCTTGAAAAGGCCACTCTTACTCATTTCTCCATCGAGCCAGTAATGATGGGGTTTGAATGATTGTTCCAGTGGCGCGTCAGCATGAACCACTCGGTTCTGGTCATCCCCGGTCCACACTCTAATTGAGAGTTGGTGCCGACCGGGCGAAAAGCTCGCTTGCTTTATTGGCGATGGAAGCGACTTGCCGTCGATCGCGACTATCGCAAGAACGCATGAGTGCGGTTCCGAATGGATCGCCACGCGGATAAATGCCTGTGGTGGGCCATTTTTTTGTTTATCCGGGAGCCATTTCCAATCCAAGTCGCCCGCAATGGAGTGAATTCCTTGCTGCAAAACTGCCTTCGGGTAGGGAGGAAATACGGTGCGCCTAATAAGAGATGCGAGCCTATCGGCGGCGAAGCGATCCGGATTGGCGGATATGATTTCCACGGCCTGCACGCGACCGTCTCGGCCAACGTGGTAACGAAGCTTAACGGCGAAACCAGCAGGATTCAGCAGCTCTGGATGCTTCGTAATCTCGGCATCGACCAACCCATTCACGATCGTGCCAAGTCGCTGCACGTAGGCTTCCAGAGGCGGTTTTTTCTCCGCGGCATGTGCTACCGCGTGAAGAGAGATCAGACTTGTGGTTAGAACTGCGAGAAAGCGCATCGGTCTAACGAGAATAAGATGAGCGACTCCGAAAGTGTTCGCGAGCAGGCTGGCGGACGAGGGCTCACGTCGCTCGGAGTGGAAGTGTGGAAGTCATCTCAAAAGTGGCGCGCACAGCGGTCCGCCAGCCTGCTCGCGAACGCTTTCGGAGTTCGCTCCATCGCATGGTTAGGTCGCTGGGGGTTATTTCTCAATTTGTTTCGACCCTCTCCGAAGTTTGATGCCGCTCATCCCGCAATACGCTGCTAAGCCAAGCAGTAGTGCCGCTAGAGCGTATCCCTGAAAAGGGGTCATGAAGCCAGGCTTAAGCCAGTAATGAATGTCATTGTGCGCTACATCGGCCTGACGCGCGCGAAGAAGGACCACGAGCGCGACAAAACCGAAGAGTGCCGCACCGAACAGCGCTCCCCCGGCGGGCGGTTTTCGTGGTGTCATGATCTAACGAGAATAAGATGAGCGACGGCTGGCGGGAAAGCGCGTGGCTGCGGCTTCATCCTTCATAATTCTTAAATCTTACTTTCCATGGCTGCCAGCCGTTCATGGTTAGAGCTTTGAGGCGTCCTCTCGCTGCTCCGCATGATCTTGGAAGATACGTCTAGCGCCGCGCAGAAGAAAGCCCGTGACGATAATAGACAACAGCGTGCCGGATGATGAATGCGCGACGAACCATGTGTAAAGCTGAAGCCCCACGACGAGCACAAGCATGACGACAACGGCTATCCTGCTCTTGCGGTAGATGCCGAACGCGAGTCCGCCAAAGAAAGCGCCAATGACAAGTGCGACGATCGCAATGGCAATCCACGGTGTTGTGGGGGCGCGAAACCACGCCAGACCAACGCTCAGCGTGGAGATAACTGCGTAAACGATCGCAGCGTAGCCAGCCTGAGGGATGCTCTTATCGGTATAATCGTAGAGTGATTTGGAGCCTTCTTTGGGATAGTCCATGGCGTGTGGCTTTAAGGTCTAACGAGATCAAGATGAGCGACGGCGGACGAAAGCGCGCGTCGATCGGGGTGGAAGTGTGGACGTCATCAAAAGCGGGAATGCGGAGCGGCCAGCGGTTCGCTGCATCGCCTGGTTAGGTCTCATTTGGGTGGTGCTGGGGAAGGTGCGTAGAACGTAAGCTGCGAGACAATAAAGCGAAAGAGCATCCT
>JBEEHV010000011.1:0-235763 GCA_041167585.1 Verrucomicrobiota bacterium | reverse complement strand
CAACGACCGTCGACGAGTTTATGCCGGTGGTGTAGGTGTCGGGAAAAGCGAGGGGCGAGATCGTCACCGAGCCCGCGATGTCCGTCGTGTTGCCTGGGGTTGGATTCGTGAACTGGACGCCGGTAGCGTCGCTAGTCCCCGTGGCATTCGAGATCACGGTAGAGTAAGTGATCGTGTCGCCTTCCCGCGCGCGACCATCCGGATAGGTGGGAAACGCATCGGTCTGCGTGGCCTTTATGTCGGGAGCCGCCGACAGGCTTCCGCCGCCGAAAAGAAGAACGGCGAAGAGGAAGCTGTGAAGGAATGCCTTAAGTGGGGCAGCAGTCAGGTGATGAATTGGTTTGCGCTGGATTTGCAAGGGGCTGTGACTGAGCAGAAGCGGTACCGTTAAAATCGGTTCCAAAAAGCTCGAGCCGCAGGGGAACTCAGTCCGGCCGAAAATTCAGGGAATGCCGCGTTGTTACCAAAAACGCGGATTCGCTGTCCAGATTTATTTTTATGCGGTAAAAATCCGCTTTTCCCCTCGTAGGCCACCGTCAGACAACGTCCCGCGCTCCTGCACTGACGTCCGAGACCGGCTCGGGGGAAAGTTTTGCTCCTGTGGGGATATCAGGAACGGGAAAGGGGAAATCCGGTGCTCCTGCCCGGACGCCTGGAGTCGCCGCGGGAAGTTTCCCGGCCGGTTTCCGGACGTCCAGAATCGGCCAGGGAAAAGGTTTTGCTCCTTTCGGGACATCCAGAATTGGCGCGGTAAATCGTCCGACGCGTTCCCGGATGTCTGGAGTGCAGCAACCCGCGCGTCTTGACGAAGCTGGGACGTGATTGCAGGAGCGTGGACGACTCCCTGCGCGACCCCTGCTCTCGGCGCAGGAAAGAGCATCGGGCGCAACTGGAGCGCGCTGATCGTTCCAGGAACGCGCCGAACGTAGCACCGCAGCGCGGGGCTGGCGGGAGCAGAACGAGGAAGGGTTCACGCCAGGTTTTCTCTTTTTCCAGCAGCAGCGGATGCGGGACAAAGCTGCTGCCATACTATTCCAGGAGCCGGGCCGATCGCGTCAGCATCCGTGGGGCTCAGGAGTGGCCGCGAAAAAATTTTCCAACTTCGCCGGGCAGACATCGTAGTTACCAGTAGAGCCCCCACTCACGCCCCTAACCCCACACAATCCCGGAAAGGATTTTCACATGGCAGATCGCAGAACCCTCGATGCTATCGAAACGGCAGAACTCATCCTCCAGGTAGACACGGCCCGCACGGCCGCCGATCCCTTCAAACTCAGCGCCACCCTCAACCCGCTGGTCACGACCCGGCTAGCCGATACCAAAGGCAAAAACGCGGCCGCGACTATCATGGAGGGCGCTACCGTGGGCGCGTCGGAGCAACGCAAGCAAGCGCTCGAGCGGCTGGGCGAGCTCCTCCGCAACGGGTTCAACGCCATCGGCGCGGTGGCCAGCGACGATATCTCCGACGCCGAGCGCCTTCAGGCTTACACGGCTTACGGCTGGACGGGCGGCAAGATCGGCGATCTCGATATTACCCGCACGGAATCGCTCGCGAATCTCGCCGCCAGCGCGACGGCCGACCCGAGTGTTCCCACTGCCGGCAAGTATCCGGCCTCATTGGCCGGGCGGATCGCGAACTGGCTGGCCATATTCGATGCCGCCTCGCTGCTGGCCACCGGAGGAAGTCGACAGACGCTCATCCAGGCTCGGGACGATTCGCGCGAGAAACTGGAAGACGCCAACTCGCGGGTGCGCCTTTTTTACTGCAGCGCGAGCGACGACGGCGAGAAGACCCTGGAACTGGCCAAGATCAATATGCAGCCGAAACGCGCCCCCGGCGACGCGCAACCGCAGCCGCTGCCCGATGCGCCTGGCGCCGCAGCCTTCAATGCCGGGACGCGCGAGCTGACCATTCCCGCGATGCCCGCGCACGCCACTTTCCTTCGCGCCAAGCGTCAACCGGCCGGCGGGCCCGAGACCGACGCCGGTGTCTCCACCACGACCATAGTCTCGGTGGTGGGTCTTGCCCCGCTCACGCCAGGGGTGACTTACATGGTGTGGGTGGTGGGCGTTAATTCGCGCGGCGAAGGCCCGGCGAGTAACAAGTCAAATTTCACTGCGTAGCGGCGAAAAAACTGGAGACGGCCGGCCCTCAGGCCGTGGGGGGCAACTCAACCTGCCCGAAAGGCGCTGCGACAGGTGGGAATTGGGCCGTTAGCGGCCGTTTAGGTCGACTAGATCTCCTCGAACTCTCCGCGCTCGCGGTTTTTCCGAACGCGATCCCAAGGAAAGCATTTGCCGTTCATGGCAAGATAAACACCAGGCGGCAGGATTTGCACGAACGACAGGGCGCTGCCGAGATTGAAGAGGCCGTCGGAACTGCCAAAGGCGTAGGGGATCATCGCGCCGGTCAGCACAACGCTTTTGCCTGTAACAGCCGCGGCCACCGCGGCGGCGGTTTCCGTCATGGTGTCGGTGCCGTGGGTAATGACGATGCGATCGTCGTCGCACTGCAGACAGTTTTGCACGATGAGCGCGCGATCGGCGTCGGTCATATCGAGGCTGTCGATCATCATCACTGTGCGGATAGTCACCTCCACCCGCGAGCGCCCCAGCCGAAGCATCTCCGCGATGTGGGTGTCCTTAAAAAAGAGCTGGCCCGTGCGTTCGTTGTATTCCTTATCGAAGGTGCCGCCGGTGACGAGGATTCGGATGGACATGGCAGAACTAGAAGGCGCAGGGCCTTAGATCTCGCGTCGCATCGTCAGCGCCCGGTCGGTTTGCTCTACGATTTTGAAGCCGAACCGTTCGTAAAGTCGCACCGCCGGATTGTTCGCTGTGGCGTTCATCGTAACGGCGTTGTATTGCGGGTTGGCCTTGACCAGTTGCGTAAGCAACGCGGCGCCAATGCCCCGTTTGCGATGACCTGATTTGACGGCGAAGGCCAGTTCTGGCGTTGCCGGATCTGCTTGTTCGCCGGGCGGCAAACGGAACCAGACCGCGCCGAGTAAATCGTCCTTCTGTCTGGCATCGTAAGCGACAAAGCCGGTGTCGCCGGCGCGGCCCCAGCCTTCGACGTGTCGCGCGTATTCAGGCTCGCGCACAATGTCTGGCGACGGCGAATCCTGCGAATTGCGCAACGCTTGATATAGCATCTCCCACAGGATCGGTTCATCGGCTTTGGTGAGTGGGTGAATCACGTAATCCATAATTTCTGCGGAGCGGCGTTAGCCTGATCGCGACGATTATGCCGGACGTGGCGGGAATCACAAGCCGTGTCTGCGCCTTCGAAGGCGAGACCCGACTTCGCGCTTACTTGAAACGCTTGTAGTCCTCGAGCAGGCGCGCGGTGCGGGCTTCAGTGGAGACCCTGAGGCTTCCATTTCGCTCGAGCGGCCGGAGTTTTCCACTACCGAACTGGTGAGAATCGAACTCAGCTTGTGCATCGCGCCAGGCGATCCAGGCCCGCTGGGCCTCGCGCAAAGTCGATTTTCCTTCGTCGTCCAGAACTGCAAGCAGCTTTTGGTAAGCGGCGTTCATCTTTTTGTCGGCGGCTTCAAACTCGACATACGCACCATCGGCCAGTTGCCGATTGGTTTGTCCTAAGGCCGGGCAAGGAAGGAATCCGCCGAGAACGATCAGCGGGACGATAAGGTGGGAGAGTTTCATAGGACGCCTGGCTGGTTGCGATCGTAAGGGATAATATTGTCCCATTCTTCGGCGGACGAACGGGCGACAAAAGCCACGACCGGTTCGGTGTCGCTCATGTTGAAGACTTCGTGAGGGACATCGGGCTTTATGTAGATGAAGTCGCCGGCCTGGTTCTCCAGGACCTGCTTCAGTCCCGGTCCGAATTCGTGGCGCACTTTCCCTTCCACGATGTAGAGAATCAGTTCGAAGCCGACGTGGATGTGGGCATAGGCGACGCCGCCGGGAGGTATCGTCGCGATATTGGCCGAGAGCCGGGTCGTGCCGACATTTTTGGCGGACATGCCCTGCTTATAGTGGATGCCGTTCCAGTCCCGCCGGTCGCCGCCGCCGCGAATGGTCAGGATGCCGTCATGATCTTCCACCGCACTGAGCTGGATGTTGTCTTTGTCGTCCTTCATCGGGAGAGGAGGTGCAGAATCGGATCCCGTTGGAAGATCGAATTCATGAGGGGAGAATTGATCGTTTGCCGGGCGGAGGCAATAAAAGAAGGACCTCCAGTCGCGAGCCCGCCCCGGGCGACAATTACCGGTCGCTCCCTTGGGATCCAGCGAAATCACTTGGAACCCGTGACGAAAGGGGGAGAGTAGCGGTCTTATGGGAAACAGCCAAGGCAGAGACAACGTGAGAAAACGCGCCGCGCGCCGCAGGAAAACCGAGCGTCTTGCGCTGGCCAAAACGAAGGCCACCCCGAAGAAGGCGAAGAAGTAGTCCGCCCTCGGCGGCAATTTGTAACAGCGGAAGCAGGCCCGAAATTGTTGATGCGCGCTCGTCGCGGCGCGCGTTTGTTCATGAACGATTCTGTCATTCTGAGCGGAGCGAAGAAGCTCTGATCATTCCTGGTTCACAGCGCGGTGCCGGGGAAATAGTCAGAGATCCTTCGCTCCGCTCAGGATGACAGGCAGCTTAGGAATCTGAGTCAGAGACCCGCCCCGCTCAGGATGACAAGCCAGTTTAGGATTTCCTAAGAGGACTTTCAGTCGATCAGCTCGACGGGATCGCCTTTGCGTAAGAGGCCTTCTTCGAGCACGGCGCCGTAAACTCCCGCCGCACCCTCGTGCCGCTGCGCGACCTGCTTCAAAACCGCGGGGTTCATTTCCGCGGTATCGGGATCGAGGTTGATCATGACACACCGGTGATCCCGAGCGCGCACGGCCACGACCACATCCGAGCCCAGGCGTAACGACCGGCCGACGAATTCATTTTCAGCGAAGCCTTCACGGTTCGTTAGGTCGAGGTAGACGTTGGCCCGAAAGCGCCGCTTATCCAGGGAAAGACCGGTTTCGTGTCCAAGCGCCCTCGCGGTTTGCATCGAGAAAAGAGACAGCGGACGGGCATCAGTCATGGCCCGGTCCGAGCGCAGCAGCGTGAGCTGATGCTCCTCATCGAGGCCCGCGCGAAGGCGATCGATCAGGGCAGGGTCGTCGATGGCGAGGAGCTCGCCGCTGGGTGTTTCAACATCGAGCATCAACTCGGCCGGCGTGGCAGAGAGCGGGTTGGCGCCAGGACCCTGCGCTTCGAACAGGTTAACTGGACGCGCCGCCTTATCCGGATGCCGGAAGCGCGGCCGGAAGGTAATCATCGTCCGCTGGTTCCTTGCCGTCAGCCAGGGAAACCCGACAGGGCTGGCAGAGCTGCGAAAAGCGAAAAGCCTGTCGCCATAGACGCCCGCGTATCCGGCGAACATCTCTTCCATTTCTTCGCCGCGCATGCTCTTCACCGGATAACGCCAGAGGCTTTCGATCGTTCCAATGAGGCTCATCTGTCAGGTGGCAAAGAAGAAAGGAAGAGGGATGAAGGCGCAAGCGAGTTCGCGATTGATCACCTTTATCACGACAGATATACGTCTTCGCACATTCCAGATGAATCTAAAATATTCTTCAAGGTCCATTACCCTGGCACTGGCGATCCCGGCGTTCTTCGCGTTTTTGATCGTTGCCAAATTAAACGGGGCGGAAAGCGAAATCACTTTCGAATCGCCGGACGCCCGCTTTGGGATTCGAAACTTTGAAGATGGACGGGTCGAGCTGGTGGCGCTGCCGTCGCGCAAGAGGGTGCTGAAACTCGATCTGTACGGCGAGATAGAGGTGACCTGGGCACCGGACTCGCGGCGCTTAACAGCGGTTGAGGGTGCGTTCGAGGACGGTGTCCAGTTCTACGAGCCGAAAATGTACGAGCGCGAGGGAGCATCATTTCGGCCGGTTAAGCTGCCAAATTGCGCGCTCGCACCGGACGAGTGGCCGGGTAAGAAGGGCCGGAAGGCGGCGCGTGGCCGTGAATTTATCCTGCCAGCGCGATGGATCGACGCGAATACGCTGGTCCTTAAGCGCGAATGCCTGTGCAACATTTTCAGCCCCACCGGCGAGGAAACCGACCAGAAAAAATGGTCGGTTGTCCATGAGATTACGATTAGCATCGATGGCAAGCATCACGCGTCGGTGCAAAAGATCTCGAAAATCGAGGCGGAAGCGCCTAAGTAAGCACCATGAGAATCCTGCTCGCGACGGCGTTGACGTTTCTGGTTCTGACCACGGGATGGGCAGCGGAGACCCGATCCTTTGCCGCTTACTGGACTGAGTTCAAGACGGCAGTGGCGAAAGGCGACAAGGAAAAGGTCGCATCCATGACGAAATTTCCTTTTGTCAACGGGAGTGAACAGCTAACGAAAGCCGACTTCATCAAAAAATACGGGACCATCTTCAACGAGAAGACGCAAAAATGTTTCCGGAACGCCAAGCCGGTGAAGGACGACAAACGGGACAGCTATAGCGTCTTTTGCGGTTCGGACATTTTCGTTTTCGAAAAAGTGAACGGTGAGTACCGGCTCACCGATATTAGTGAGAATGATTAAGCGCTGGAATCAACGCCGGCGCACGAGAGCTATTCGCACGCGTTGTCGCTGATTAAAGGCAACAGCAGCGAGAGCCAGAGCTGCCGCGGCCCAGGTGCCTGGTTCTGGAACCGGCACCATCTCGTAGTAACCGTTGAACGGGATGATCATTCCGCCGGTCGCGAAGTTCACGCCGGCGTCGTTCGTGAATTGGACAAAGCGCAGGTCGTTCGTCGTGAGGTTCGGGTTGGTGACGAAGAGTAACCGGTCGAGCCCGTCACTGCCGGCGGTCCCGGTCCAATGGGCGATGTTCGCGACCGTGCCGGAGACGAAGTTCAAACTCTGGAAGACCAACTCGCTGCCGCCATTCGCGCTTGTGAAATCGATCGTCGCTTTCGCCTTCATGGTGAGCGCGCCCATCCCCACTACGCCGCCACTCCCGCCGGGACCGGTCGGCGCAGTGCCTTCGCTGAGGCCACCAGTATTGAGCAGGCCGCCGGCGTTGGTGGTTGTGCCGGCGCCGAGTAGCAGGGTGCCGGAATTGTTCAGGCGGTCGCGGACCGATGCGCTGCCGCTTAGCAGCAAGGTGGTGTCGCGGCCGATGGAAATGAGGCTGCTCCCGCCGATCCTGCCGTTCGTAGTAACGCCGTCGTTGTTTAGCTCGAGCGTGCCGCCGTTCCCGGTGGTGGTCGTGCCGGTGTAGGTGTTATTCGCGGTGAAGACTACGTTCCCTTTCCGGCCCGTCGAGTTAATGCTGACCGCGTGAGAGGTAAATCCGGTGTCGGTGCCGTCGCGGATCACGCCGGTGATTTTTAACGTCCCTCCCGCCGACTGCGAGATACCGAGATCGCCGTTTAGCACGATGCCACCGCTCAGGATTGTGGTGCCGGAGGTGAAGGTGCCGTCGATCAGATGGCCGGTAAAGCCTTTGGCCGTGCCGGTGTCGGATTTGTTCACCGTGATCTCGTTCGCCATGTTGAGTCCGCTGCTGGCGATGAACAGGTTCGCGACCACCGCATTCGCGTAAGCCGGGGTGGAGTTGCCGAGGAAAATCGCGCCGGTGTTGTTGCCGATCGTGCCGGAGATGAAGAGACGGCCTTCGTCGATCTGGGTCGCGCCGGTGTAGTTCTGAGCGGAGAGGAACTGCACGGTGCTATTGGTGTGCATCTCAAACCCGCCAGATCCGGCCATGACCGTGCCGGCGGAAAAGGTGAGCAGATTACCGTTGGGAGTGCTGCCGCCGTAAACGTGCATGGTGTTGCCGTTATTGAGGAGGTTTTCGCCGGCGCCGGTCAGTCCGAAGGTCAGGTCGCCGCCTGTTAGCCGCACGGCGCTCGCGCTGGCCAGCGAGATTGACGTGAGGCTGACGTTCTGAGCTATCGTGCTGTTATTCTCGATCGATCCGAAAAGATTGACGGAGTTCCCGCTGACGTTGAACGCGCCCGCGCCGGAGTCGAAGATGATGCTTCCGATAGCGCTGCCGTCAGCGAACGTGTTCGATGGGGTGAGGCGGACAGTTCCGGCGAAGTGGAGGTCGGTGCTGCTGTCAGGCAAGGGCGCGATGCCGCCGCTCCAGTTCAGTCCGGTGTCGAACCGGTCGTCCGCACCCCCGCCATCCCAGGTAAAAGTGGCGGCGCGCGTGACTTCTGCGGCGAAGACGAAAGGCCCGATTACGACCGCAGCGATCAGGCATTTGTGGCGGAAGCTGGAAGAGCGCACTTGGAAGAATGGGGTGGAGAAACGTAAACCGGTAGCGCGCGTAAGATTAGCAGTAGATATGCCACTCGAAGACCGGCTCAGACCGCCCAAACGCGCAATAGTTTTCGGCGAGGCGCCGACACGAACACGCGAAACCAGTGCGCTACCCAGACTTGGATTGGCAGGGCGTAATCACTACCAGCGTGATCCCGCCCAGGACTGCGACGGACGCGATGAGAAACCGCAGAGTTAGCGGCTCGCCCAGCAGAAGGATTCCGCCCGCGGCGGTAAGGACCGGCACGCTAAGCTGAACCGTGGCAGCGCTGGCTGCTTTCAAGCGTGGCAGGGCGGTATACCAGATCACATAACCAAGACCGGACGCGATCGCTCCCGATAGAATCGCGTAGGCAATGCCGGCCCGATCAAGACGGGCCGAGGGCACGAGCGTGACGGCGAGGACGGCAGCGAACGGAACTGCGCGCAGAAAGTTTCCCGCGGTCGCGCTCACGGGATCGCCCGCAGCCTTTCCCCGAAGCGAGTAGACGCCCCAGGCGGCTCCCGCGCTGAGCATAAGGACCGAACCGGTCAGCGGCGGAGCGGAAAGCCCCGGGAACAAGAGTGTGACCAGGCCGCTCAGAGCGAGGATAAGGCCGCCCAGCTGAAGGGCACGGAGCCGCTCGCCTCGTCGCAAACCCCAGCAGATCATCGTCGCCTGCACAGCGCCAAATAGGAGCAACGCTCCAGTTCCCGCGGAGAGGCTGAGGTAGGCGAACGAGAATGCGGCTGCGTAGGTGAAGAGTGCCAGCGCGGAAGGCCAGTTACCCGCGTGTCGGAGCGACGTTCCGCGAAGCCGGCTGATCAGCCAAAGGACCGCCGCGCCGGAGAAGATTCGGATGAAGGTAAAGCTGGCCGCGTCGATCGTAGTTTGTTTCAGCGCCAGCCGGCAGAGAAGGGAATTGCTGGCGAATGCGATAAGGGCCAGGAAAGTCAGGAGGAAAAGTCGAGTCGGCTTCAACGGTGTTCTTTGCAGGTTAAGCAGCGCATTTTGCGATCGCCAAGCCTCGCCTTGCAACCACAACGGGCCTTGCGTCGTAACAGTCGTGAGCCACCAGGAGGAATGGAATGCGTGTAACAGCCATCTCATAAAACCAAAAGCTGTCATCGTGAGCGAAGCGAAGGGATTTCTAACTATTTCTTCAGCCGGCGCGATCGGGAAATGATCGGAGATCCTTTGCTCCGCTCAGAGTGAAAAAGCATTTACGGATGACTTCAGAGGAACATTCAATGCGAATCCGGAACTTCGAATCACAGCTTTGGCTGCCGCGACCGCGTGAAGAGGTTTTCGCTTTTTCCGCGGATGCCGCCAACCTTGACCGCCTCACGCCTGCCTGGCTGAAGTTTCACACCACCACCTCTCAACCGATCGTCCCTGCGCGCCGGGACGTTGATCGACTATCAGCTTCGCCTTCGTGGCATCCCGATTCGCTGGCGCACAGAAATCAAGGTGGTTTCTAATTCTGGTGGTGGGTCACCCCGCGGAAGGCGCGGTCGTTCCCGATATCTCGCGCAAACCGCTCGACCAAATCAGTTCCTTCGTCACCGCATCTGACGGACGGGTCTAGCAGTGGCCTCTGGGCTCCGCCGTCGTTAGGCCGGCGCAGTCGTCGCAGTTACGGCGGCTGGCGCGCGCCGGCTGTGCAGCCGCTTCAGGAACACGATGCAGCCGACCGCCACCACGATGAGGATTACTCCCATCACTGGCCGGTAAACGATCCACGCCACCGCGATGATCAGAATGGAGACGATCAGCGAAACGAAAAACGCCACGATGGCGAAACCGATTTCCACCAGCGACCCGAGGAATGGAACGATATGCGCCAAGGCCGAGATGGGTCCCAGCAGCATCAGCATGCCGATGAACATCGCCACGAAACCGGCTCCGCGCAGGATCCAGGTCATGGTGCGATTCGCGGCCTGGGCGTGCGCGAACATCTGCGCCGCCGGGACGCTGCCCGTCTCCACCAGCTCAATCTCGCGCTCGTTCGTGGTCGTGAAAGGCGCGAAGCTTTGTTTGGACTGTGCCGCGACCACGCTGACCGTGCCGGGACGCAGGACCGTGAAGGAAATCTTCTCATCGCCGATCGCCGGAGTGGCCGGATCGGCGCCCAAATAATAGACGTCGCCATCGACTTTAAGCTTCTCCTGGAGATCCTCGGAGACTTTTTCCAACTGGGTTTTGGTGGCGGGAATTGATTCGTCGCCGGGGATCTTGCTGATGATCTCCGGTGTCAGCTGGAACTTGCCCAGGGTGGCGCCTTTGGCGACGAACTCTTTCTTGGGAACCTGGAGTCGTTCCGGGTTGCGATGATCCTCGGGGCTTTTGAACGAGCTACTCTTGACCAGGTCGGACGCCCACACTTTTTCATAGCTATAAGTCGTGGTCGTTTCCTTTCCGCCGCCGAGCTTGTCCTTTGTCTTCGATTCCTTCTTTTCCTTCCACTGGTAGACCTCGATATTGCGGCGCAGCCGGATAGCGCTCTCGGAGATATTGAAGAGCGGGTCTTCGATGGGTGCCGTGACGGCGGTATCGCCCGTGACGTGAACGAGCTTGGAATCGTTTGCCGGATTAATGCTGTCACTCGGCACATCGATCACGCTGGCCGCGCCTTCCTTCAGGCTTTTCGCGGTCCCCACGGCGCGACCTTCGTTCCAAAAAAGCAGGATAACCGAGCCAATGATGAGAGCGATGCCGACAAGCACTCCTCCAAACGATCGGCCGATTCTGCCAAAGATGGATTCGCTGGTTACTTCAGTGATTAGGTTGGCCATGGGCGAGGGGATAGCAGGTCTGGCGAATCGAGGAAAGCCGAATTTTTACACCGTAATAACGGGCAATCGTCGGTCAGGAAGTGCTTCCTTATGCGCAAAGCGGCGGCTAGGCTCGGAGCATGAGAACTATCTTTTGCACCGTGCTCGCCGTTCTCCTGGCAGCCTCTTCGATTTGCGGTCAGACCTCCCCCGCGCCGCCAGCCCCTAAGACCTCAACCGCGGAATCCAGCACACTAACGAAAGAAGAACGCGATCTCGCCATCGACTACCTCAAACAGACCCAGAAAGATTTTCTCGCGGCGACGGAAGGTCTTTCTGATGCGCAATGGAAATTCAAGGCGGGCCCCGACCGCTGGTCGATCGCGGAAACATCCGAGCACATCGCGGTCGCGGAACAAACGATCTGGGAATTGGTGACCGGGAAGATCATGAAATCGCCCGCTGCTCCCGAGAAACGAGCTGACGTGAAAGGCAAGGATGAGACGATCATGAAAATGATTCCTGACCGTTCGAAGAAGGCGCAGGCCCCGGAGATTCTCAAGCCTACTGGGAGATGGGCGACGCGAGCGGCGCTGGTGAAAGACTTTGAGAGCAGTCGCGCCCGGGAGATCGCCTATCTGGGTGAGACTAAGGATGATCTCCGGAGCCATTTCGGGGACCATCCTCTCCTCAAGACGATGGACGCCTATCAATGGCTGCTTCTCAATGCCGCGCACTGCAAGCGCCACACCGCACAAATCCTCGAAGTAAAGGCCGACCCGAACTACCCGAAGAGCTAAGAGACTATTTCATTAATAACACTGTCATTCTGAGCCCAGCGAAGAATCTCTGACTATTTCCGGTTTGATGCCGCGGAGAAATAGCCAGAGATCCTTCGCGTTCGCTCAGGATGACAACCCGCTCAGGATGATGACAACCTTTGGGAATATGAGATGGCTTGTGAGCAATTGCAGACGCGATGAAAATAAACACCCTGACAAACATAATTGAACACCGGCGACTCGCTTCGCCCGCGCCGACCCCTCAGGCGCTGACCTGGGATGGGAGCGCGCTCTGGATGGGGTCGCGCGACCTGCGGCGTATTTATGGAATCGAGGTCAAGAGCTGGACCGTGTTCGAAGAACGCGAGGCTCCTGGTATTCCGTGGGCCGCCGTGGCTACGAGAGAAGGTCTTTACGTTACTTCCGGCGAAGGTGCTGAGGATGACCGATACCTTCGTCGATATCTGCCCGGACAAGGTTTTTCGGGAAACGAACGCGTTCCTTGCCCAGAGTTCACGGGCTCCTACCTGAGTTATGATGGTAAGCATCTTTACTTAAGCCAATGGTATAAGCACAGGATTCTTAAACTGGATTCGGAAGGAAACATTCTGCGCGAGATCGCGATCGATGCCGAGATCTGCGGCCATGTCTTTGTCGATGGTCTGATCTACGTTCTACGTGGGACTGAGCAGGGCGAAGGGGATTGGCGCATCGCACGACTCGATCCGCAGGAAGAAACTCCGCTTGTCGAAGAGCTAGCCCGCGTGCCGTTCCAATGTCGTTCCCTTGCCTACGATGGCGCACAGTTTTGGACCAACCACCGCGAAGCAGACGAAATCGTGTCGTTCACCCTGTCCGGGTGAAATTCAATCGAAGGTGAATGAGTGCGCTTGGTTGTCTTGCAATCCTCGTCGGCTCCCGATAACTCCTGTCGCAACACTATGAAGAAATCTATCGTCTGCCTGCTGCTCGCTTTTTCACTCGTAGGTCCGGTTCTCGCGGATACGCTGAAAATCCCAGAAGACAAACCTGTCGCTTCCATCACCTTCCCGGAAGACTGGACTGCGACTGCTACGGCCGATGGAATCGCGGCTAGCTCCGGGGATGACGGCGTTCTGATCAACATCATCACCACTAACCCAGCCGTGCTCGGCGCTTCTATCGACAAAGCTTTTGCAATGCTAAAGGCCAAGCCGGACGCCGATACCTGGAAGGATGCCAAGAGCACGTTGAATGGCATGAACATCGTCACCCACACTCTGGACGCGAAGGATGATAAGGGAACAGTCAAGCTCGTCCTGACCGGCGTTGAAGTAACCAAGGACAAAGGTATCCTGGTGATCCTTCGCGGCGCAGGCCAGGCGGCCCACCAGGAAGAGATCACCGCGATCATGAAGAGCATCGCTCCCGTTAAGTAACGAACCCAATTTCGGGAGTAAGGTTGGACGAGGGAGCTTTACCGCTTTATGCTAGGCTTTGTGCCGGCACTGACAAAATCGGCGAGGGCGAGGCTCGCTTTTAAGACGCGGAGTCTTTCGCTCGTTCTCGCGGTAATCTTCTTTTCCCTTGCTCCATCTTTCGGGCAAAGCGCGCCACCGGAGAAGCTGCCTGAGGCCGGAGATGTCGCCACCCAAATCGGCCAGCAGGTGGTTTTCGAAGACTCGATCAAGGCGGTCTCGAAATCGCGGACGCATAACGGTGTCTATTTTAGCTTTGGCGCGCCTTTCCCCCAGCAGATCCTTTCGGTTTGGGTCCCGATGAACGTATTCGAAAAGCTGTCCGCGCCACCTTTGATCGGGCGCACCGTGCGCATTGCGGGTTTGCTTCATGCCAGTCCCACGGGTCCGATGGTGGACCTGGAATCTCCCGAGCAATACCAATTGCTGCCGCTCGATGAGACTATTCTGACCAAGCTTCACCTCGATGGGAAAACCGATCGCAACCATTTCATGACCGCGGTCTGGCAGGACTTCGAGCGCGAAGATTTCGAGACCTTGGAATCCCTGTCTCAGGAACTGCATCGGAGTCATGAACGTTTCTCTGATGGCACCTGGATTCTCCCCGCGTACTTCGACGCCTTTCACCTTACCAGCACGGCAACGGACGAGGCAGGCGAGAAGATGGCGCAGAAACTCGCGCGCTGGACCACACTTTATCCAAACTCGAACGCTGCCATTTTGATCAAAGCAGGCCTTCACCTTCAGCTGGCCTCGAGGTGGGCAAATGGGGGATCGGCCAGGAAGATCACAAAGGAAACCAAGGCCCATTGGAAAGAGGAGCTCGCTACCGCGCGCCGGATCCTGGAGGGCCACAGCTGGGCGAAGGCTTCACCTGATTATTATGTGAAGATGCAAAGCGTGGCGTTACATCAGCGCTGGCCGAAGGAGGAATACTTCCGTCTCTTTGCGGAAGCCGTCGGGCGCGAGCGCGATTACTATACCTTTTATTTTTCCGCCGCGGAATACCTGCTCCGGACGAAAGGCGCATGGGAGCGCTTCGCGGAAGAACAAAGGCAAAAGCGCGGTGGGCCGGAAGGCGATATTCTTTACGCGCGCATCGCCTGGGCGCTCAGTCCGGTTTACGGGAACATCTTTCGCGAGAGCGCGGTCTCTTGGGAAACCATGGCAAGCGGATTCGAGACACTGATCCGGCAATATCCGGACTCGGCTTACTTAAGGAATGTCTACGCGCACTTTGCTTTTCGAGCCCGCGACCGCGTCCGGCTTCGCGCGGCTCTTCCGGCGGTCCTGGCTGCTCCCGATATGTCGATCTGGGTGAACCTGGAAAACGTGGGTTTCGCCCAGGCGTTCGCCAAGAGTGAGCCGGATGACGACAACCACTGGTCTCCGGGCACTACTCCGTCGAAGAAGTAAGCGTCCACTGCTCCAGGCAGGATTTGACTTAGCAACTCGCAGAGGGCAGGAGGGTTTCCATGGCGGAACAGGGATTGGAATCAGTAGCGTTCCCGAAGCTTAGCGAAGAGCAGATGGCGCAGATTGCGCGCGTGGCCGGCGCGGGGCCGAAGAAGTTTCGGACGGGAGAGACCCTCTTTCGCGTCGGCGACCGCGATTTCCGTTTCTTCGTCATCAAGTCCGGCGAAGTCGAGATCCTGGACGAGAGCGGCGACAAACCGAGGGTTGTTGTCGTCCACCAGCCGGGAAGCTTCACCGGCGATGTCAATCATCTTACTGGCAATCCCGCCGTGGTCAGCGGGATCGCGCGGACGGATTGCGAAGTCTACGAAGTATCCGACAAGGCTTTGCGTGGGATTTTGAATCAGGACCCGCGCCTGAGCGACATCATCCTGCAAGCTTTCATCGCGCGCCGCCAACTCCTGCGCGAATCCGGCGACTTCACCGGCCTGCGCGTCATCGGCTCTCGTTATTCGAAGGACACCTTTCGCATCCGCGATTTTCTGACCAAGAACCGGGTGCTTTTTACCTGGCTCGACCTGGAGGGCGATCCTGCGGTAGCTCAGTTACTCGCGCAATTTGGAGTAACCGAAGCCGACACTCCTTTCGTGGCCTGCCGGCAAATGCTCCTTCTGCGTAATCCTTCCAATCGCGAGCTAGCCGAGGAGATCGGCATTCGTCGGCCGGTCGACCACGCCGTCTATGATCTCGCCATCGTCGGGTCCGGCCCGGCCGGACTCGCCGCCGCGGTTTACGCCGCATCCGAAGGTTTGAATACGATCGTTCTCGAAAGCACGGGCCCGGGTGGCCAGGCCGGCAGCAGCATGCGGATCGAGAATTACCTGGGATTTCCCACCGGCATTTCCGGCAGCGAGCTGGCCGATCGCGCGGTTCTGCAAGCCGACAAGTTCGGCGCGCGAATTTCGATACCTACCTCCGCGATCACGTTGACCTTCGAGCAGACCTATTCACGTCTTGGGTTGGAAGGAGGAGAAACCGTCCTGGCGAAATGCCTCCTCATCGCCACGGGCGCCGAGTATCGCAAGCTGGGGGTCGAAGGCTGCGAGCGTTTTGAGGGTAACGGCGTTTACTATGCCGCTACACCTAACGAGGCCCAGATGTGCCGCAACGCAGATGTCGTTTTGGTAGGTGGTGGTAACTCCGCTGGCCAGGCCGCCGTGTACCTCTCGCAGAACGCAAACAAGGTCTACCTGCTCATTCGTGGCGACGATCTGTGCAAGAGCATGTCCGCCTATCTGGCGCACCGAATCCTCAACACTCCGAATATCGAGCTCCGTCGTAATACCACCGTCCTGCGCATGTGCGGCGACGATTCCCTTAGGAACGTCGAAATCGTCAATAACCAGACCGGCGAAAAGGAGACCCTGGAAATCTCGGCCGTCTTCAGCTTCATCGGGGCTACACCGCGGACGGATTGGCTCCCGCCCGAGATCGAGAAGGACGACAAGAACTTCGTCCGGACTGGGATCACGCTGTCCGAATCGCCTCACTGGAAGCTGAAGCGCCAGCCTTTCCTGCTCGAGACCAGTCGTCCCGGCGTCTTCGCCGCCGGCGATGTCCGCTCTGGTTCGGTCAAACGCGTCGCCTCCGCGGTCGGAGAAGGCTCCATGTCCGTCCAGTTCGTCCACGAGTTTTTGAAAGAGATGTGATGAGGATTTCTGCAGAGCTCCAAGTTTGCGCGAGACCAGCAGTAGTCCTGCATGTGGCACTACGGTAATTCGATGCTCGACGTCCTGGCTGGCGGGAGAATAGGATGGGTTTACGAGGATCGCATGTTCCACGCGTGAGAGAGCTGCGACCTTCACCCTCAGCAATGGATCCCAAGTCATCGAACGAGAATGAGAGCAGCGGTGTGGAACTGGCCGCGGGCGGTCTGGTGTGGCGCCACGATAGTAGGGGTCTTCTGCTTGCCGTAGTTCACCGAGGAGAGCACGTAGACTGGACCTTGCCGAAAGGGCGCCGGGAGAAAGGGGAAAATCTTCGAGATACCGCCGTCCGCGAAGCCATGGAAGAGACTGGGTCTGTGGCCGTAGTGCGGGAATTCGCCGGCGCTTATAGTTATCGCAAGAACGAACTGGCGAAGACGGTCCTGATGTGGCACATGCATTATTTGTCCGACCCCTATGCCAATCCCGCGACGAGGGAGGAGGTAACGGAAGTAGCCTGGTTGCCTCCGGGGGACGCGCTCAACCGGCTAAGTCATAGCAGCGAAAAGGATTTCCTAGCCGGTCACCTATCGGGGCCTGGCTACCAAGCCCCCCAAGCCCCCATCTTGAGCGGCTCCTGTAAACCTCAATTACAACGCCTGGCTGTGGCCCTTCAATCGGTCCAAAAGCGATTGAACGGTCTTCACCAGCGCATGCCACAAGATTCCGGTGCGTGGTGGTTTGACAGCGCCCGCCATTCGCTCGAAGTCGCGGAAACAGCGTTGCTGCGGGGTGACCGCGATAGTGGGTGGGGCGCTCTGCACGATGCCGAACGGCTGATAGTTTTCGGCATGTCTAATGCAGAGTTACTGGCTCGTGCCGCCACGCTGCGAGAGGAAACCCGGGCCAAGCTAAAAGGCTGGAGAGCATCGGCGACCGCTCGCTTGTTTGCATCTGTCGCTCTCGCCGATTGGGTTAAGCCGCCTTATAGCCTTAAGGTTAACGAGCACGACCTCCTGCAGCAGGTAGTGGTGCAAGCGCTTGCCGTGTTGCACGAGGAAAGCGATAATAGGTATCATCGACTCAGACTGGTGAGCGAGCAGCTTCAGTTCCTTGTCGGCGCGTCTGCCATCCTCCTGACTGCTGTGCTGGGTTTCTCTTTTTGGCTGGCCGGTCCAGATAGTCCTTTCCGCATCGGTTGTCTCGGTCCCGTGGCCTTGGCGGGCGCCCTGGGTGGTGTCATCAGCGCGATGTTCCAGCTTAGCCGCGTGGGAGAAGCTAGGATACCTGATGCCCTCATGCACGGGCTGATCACCTCAGGCCGCCCGCTAGTCGGCGCTGCTTGCGCTCTCTTCCTTTACGCGGCCCTGCTCTCGAACGTCATCAGTCTGATTGATGTATCGAAGATGACATTCGCAACCGCATTGGTGATGGGATTTGCCGCGGGCTTCAGCGAGAAACTCGTCTTGAGAACGGTATCCAGAGTCAGTGGCGACACTAAGGATAGCGAGCCGAATGTAGTATCCCCAAGGGTGATCGTAAATCCTTCCGACAAGTATCCCACTGTGGATCGAGATACACCGGCCGATGAGACAAAGGCTAGTCCGCCCTTGGCCAAGGCGGATGATGAGTAAGGTCGCACTCTGCGAATCGGCGCGGCCCGCCTCCACGATCAGCGTCTCACTTTTTCTCGGAATCGCTCTGCGCTAACTGGATCGCATCGCGGAAACGCAAGGGAGCGACAATGGTGGCGAAGGATTCGGAGGAGCCGCCGGTGCCACGGATTTCTACGGTACCGTAATCGAGCATCTTGCCGATGACACTTTGGGTGACGGCGACGGATTCGATCTTGGAGATGAACATCTCGAAAGTCCGGCGTTGCATGAACCCCACTTTGATCAGGACGCGACGATCCGTAATGACTAGCTCGCTTGTCCTCAAGGTGACATAGGCGGAGGCGAGGATGAGCAGTGGGATGACCAACAAGAACCAGACGAAGTGGTAGTCTTTCCAGGTAGCAAACAGGGCAATAGGGACAATGAGAATAAGGGAAAACAAAGCACCCAGGAACGGGACCATGAGCGCCATCCAATGAATGGTAGTCTTGTGCTGGGGTTGCTCATTTGGTTGCAAGGTGATGCGCGTATAGGAGCCGAAAGAGTGGGAATCCCGCGGTAGGGAGACCGTTGTCGCCGGCTCCATCGGCCTGGCGGGCTCAGCGGCTGGCGGGGGAGGCGGCGTAGGTGGTGCGCTGCTGGCGAACTGGGCAAAGGAGGAGAGGGGCTTCCAGTCGGAGGCACCTTCATGCCAGGCGAAATCGGCGAGAGTGACCGCGCCGGAGAGGAGACGGCTGCGCACTTCGAGCTCGGAGTAGGGACCGAGGTTGCGCCCATGGCGGTGAATTGTGAACTCCATCGCGGGAATGTCGAATGTCGAAGGGCGAATGTCGAATGACGGGAAAGCAGAACTGATAGCGATAGCGCGCTCGTCGGTTTCGGCTCGCTTCTATTGCTTCATCCTGTCACGCTGGCCGAGTGCCCATAACAACACGGAGAGGAACCACGGCCATCCTAACCGTAGTGGGATTCCTGAACGGTTTTGCTAGCCTGGTTTCGGCTCAGCCAATGATGAGAGCGGCGATCATTCACGAGTACGGAGGCGCGGAGGTCTTGAAGTTGGAAGAGGTGCCGCGACCGGAACCGAAGGAGAACGAGGTCCTGGTGAAGGTAATCGCGGCGGGAGTGAATCCCGCTGATCCGCTCATTGTCTCGGGCCGATACGCAAAGGAGTTTGGCACGCATCTTCCACTTATTCCCGGTTACGACATTGCCGGGATCGTGGAGAAGGCGGGTGGCAAGGTCACGAAACTGAAAGTCGGCGACGCGGTTTACGGTTATGTGCTTTGGGGAGGCGGCTGGGCTGAGCATGCGGTCGCGACAGAAGGAGAAGTGACCGCCAAGCCGAAATCGCTCAGCTACACAGAGGCAGCGTCCGTGCCTCTGGTTGTGCTCACCGCCTGGCAGGCCCTAATTGATGCCGCAAAGCTAAGAGCAGGTCAGACTGTTCTTATCCATGGAGGTTCTGGTGGAGTAGGCAGCATGGCGATCCAGGTAGCAAAGGCGCGAGGGGCGAAGGTCATCGCCACGGCCTCAACTCAAAACCAGGATCTGTTGAAGGAACTCGGTACCGATGTGGCGATCGATTACACCACGACGAAGTTCGAGGAGATAGCGAAAGAGGTGGATGTCGTGCTCGACCCAGTGGGACGAGACACCCTGGCGCGTTCTTATGCGGTGGTAAAGAAGGGCGGTTTCATCGCTACCCTGGTTTCACGGCTCGATCAGGCGGAACTGGACAAGCATGGGATCCATGGAGCTTCGATCGCAGTAAGACCGAATGCCGATGAGCTGGCGGAAATAACGAAGTTGATCGAGGCGAAGAAGATCAAGCCGGTGGTAACCCGGGTGCTGCCGCTGAGTGACGCGGCAAAGGCCTTGCAACAGGCGGAGACGCATCACACCCGGGGCAAGATGGTGCTGAAAGTTGCGAAAGAACCGGGAAGTTAATATGAGAAAAGTGACCTTTGGCGGCGCAAACAGTCTCGATAACTACTTCGCCCGCAAAAACGACGCGGTAGACTGGCTGAAGTGGTCGGACGAAGCGGGTGCGATCATGGCGAAGTATTGGAAGACGATCGATACCATCGTGATGGGACGGAAGACCTACATTGCTGGGCTCAAGCTCACCAAGGGTAAAGGCAACCCGTATGGTAAGATGAAATGCTATGTTTTTTCGCGCACCCTTAAGCCACGCAAAGGCGACCAGGTCGAAATCGTTCCCACCGATGCCGTCAAGTTCGTCCGAAAGCTCAAGGAGCAATCGGGCAAAGACATTTGCGTCATGGGCGGAGGCGAGCTGGCGCACTCACTCTTCGAAGCAAAACTGATCGATGAAATCGGCTTTACCATTCAGCCCATCCTCCTCGGCGAGGGTATCCCGCTTTTCCTCCCGATGAAGCGACAGATCGACCTGGAGCTGCTCGATTGCCAGCGCTTCAAGAATGGCTGTGTCTCCGTTTCCTATCGGGTAAAATATTAAACATTGCGGGAACTCTACCAATCATCTCATGAATAGATCTGTCATTCTGAGCATAGCGAAGAATCTCTGATCATTTCTGTTCGGGTTGCGCTGCGTGAATAGTCAGAGATCCTTCGCATTCCCTCAGGATGACAGGCTTCTGGGGATTTATAGGATGAATTCTAGTTAAGGGGAACAGTAACTGTCTCGAACGGCTGGCGATGGTTCCCCTGGACGATAATGAAGGTGAATTCCATTAGCGTCTTTCGCACCCTCGCCGTCATATAGCCATAGCCAGTGCGAGGCTGATGCGGTTCGACCAGACCTTTCGGCGGCGAGCCGTTCATGTAGGTCACATCTCCCACCGTGTTCCCAATTCCCGACGGCGCGGGTTGAATGGCGAAGCCGCCTGTGCCAACGACGAGGTATGCGATCGCCTTGACTTTTCCGTTCAGGGTCTTGTTCCGCGAGTAGCGCTGGTAGTTATGCGAATGACCGGAGAGCACCGCGTCCGGCCAGACTCCCGCCGCTTTGAACGCGCGATCCAGTTGAATGAGCATGGCGGCGCTCCCCCCGTGTCCGAACCCCTTGCTGGAAAGTCCCCGGGCGTAGGGCGGGTGATGCATCGCCACGATCAATCCCTTTCGGGTCCCGGCAGCGCGCTGCTTGGCGATTCCCTTCAGCGTTTTGTCCAGCCAATCCAGTTGATGGGTGCCGAGCTTTTTGTTGTCGCCCAGAGTTCCAGAATTCTCTCCCGCATTGGA
This sequence comes from Verrucomicrobiota bacterium, assembly GCA_041167585.1. Lineage (GTDB taxonomy): Bacteria > Verrucomicrobiota > Verrucomicrobiia > Chthoniobacterales > UBA10450 > AV80. Next base: position 214,517 of record JBEEHV010000011.1, on the reverse strand, counting down.
ATAGAGCGCGACCAGGTTTAGCAGTTTGCTCTCCAGCATCCAGTAGACACCAGGTTGCTTCACCATTTCGTTTTGGAAAGTCTTCGCCAGAGGCGGTTCGGTCCCAGCCTTCGCGCAGAAGTTTTCCAGGAACGCCTTGAGCGAGACCTTGTCCATGGTGACGCCTTCTTCGCCGTCATGATTTCCGGGAATGGCGACGATCTTGTTCGGGTAGTCGGCATAAGGCCGATAGAACTCGTCGTCATACAAGTTCTCCTTGCCGTCGCCATAGATGACGTCGCCCAGGTGCATCAGGAACGCGGGACATTTTTGGTGAGCTTTAGGATTGATGTCGCGCGCCATCGCCTCGGCCACATCCTGTTGCGCCGTGTGCTGTCCTTTGCCGCTGTCACCCAAAGTGTGGAACTGAAGCTCCCCCGTTTTCTCGATCTCCGTCGCCGCCGTCGGTCCGACGATGTCGGCCAGCGTCATCACGCCAGTGCCGGAAGTATGAGGGAACGGGTAGGTGTTATCCTTGGTGCTTGCCGGATGTTGGCCTGCGATAAAAGGGATCCGGAATCGTGATGTTGCCATAGGGGTGGAGTAGGGGTTGGGGTTGGTTTGGGGAAACGCGGTGCCGCAGGTGTAACAAAAGCCCTCGCGAGCCTCAACCACTAACTTTGGTTATTTTCCGACTGGGAAAGACTCTCAGAAGCCAGGCATCGCACAAATAGCGGTGTCAATTCCGAGCGAGCGAAGAATCTCTGGTCATCGGGTTTCGTGCGATACGGAGCGGAGAAATAGTCAGAGGTCCTTCGCGTTCGCTCAGGATGACAACCTTTCGAATTATGAGATGGCTTTAACGCGGATTACGTAGCCCAATGAGAGTTAGCGACCGCCCTCACTGCTTCAATCAATCGCTCTACTTCCACACTGGTAGTGTAGCAGGAGCAACCCGCGCGCACGACGCCATCCGTTGCGTGACCGAGGCGTTCGATAATCGTCGTGGCGTAGAAATCGCCATTCGACGTGAACACGCCAAGATCGGCCAGTTTAATGGAGACGTCAGTGGACGACACACCGTCCACGTTGAAGGCAAGCGTAGGTGTGCGCGGCTGGTCGGGTGTCGGGCCGTAAAGCGACACGCCATCGATTCGCGATAAACCGTCCCACAGCTGTGTGAGCAGTTCGCGACCTCGCTCGTGCAGTGCCGCGAAGGTCTTGCGCAACCGTTCGCGACGGGCGCCGCCGTTCCCTGCGAGCGAGGCCAGGAAATCGACAGCCGCGCCGGCGCCCGCGATCCCTTCGTGATTCTGAGTTCCAGTCTCAGCTCTTTCCGGCGCGTTATCCGGCGCGGGAAGGAGCTTGGGAAAATCCAGGGCCGAGAGCAAATCTCGTTTGCCATAAAGGACGCCGATGTGCGGCCCGTAGAATTTGTAGGCAGAGCAACTAAGGAAATCGCAATCCATCTCGCGCACGTCGATCAACGCGTGCGGCGCATAGTGCACCGCATCGACGAAGATCTGCGCGCCGACCGCGTGAGCCATCGCCGCCGCGCGCCGCACATCAGTGATCGTTCCCAGCGCGTTCGACGCCGCGCCGATAGCCACCAGCCGGGTTCGCGCATTCACTTGTTGAGCGAAGTGGTCCCAATCGAGCTGGCCGGTCGCGGGAATCATTCGCGCGAGACGGACGACAACGCCGCGCTCCTGTTCGAGCGCACGCCAGGGCGCAACATTAGCGTGATGATCCAGCTCCGTGATGACGATCTCGTCGCCGGGATGATAACGGCGTCCGAGAGCGCGCCCGAGATGAAACGTGAGCGTAGTCATATTCGCGCCGAAGGCGATCTCGTCCGGTGACGCACCGAGAAAATCCGCGAGCGCCTGCCGGGCGTTTTCGATAATGGCGTCGGTCTCCGCGCTCGAAGGGTAGGCCCAGTGGGTATTGGCGTTGTGATGGAAAAGGTAATCGGTCATGGCCTCGACCACAGCGCGCGGGACCTGTGTTCCGCCAGGGCCATCGAAGTAGGCGACGGGTCGGTTGTTTTGCCGGCGTTCCAGCGCGGGAAAGCATCGCCGAATTTCCTCGAGGGAAGCGAAGGTTGCGCTGGGTGGGGCGGCGGTCTCAATCATAGAAAGAAGCGGCGAAGTTTCGCGCGGCTGGTCGCTCTTGTCATTCCCTGGTTTTGTTCTTGAGAGCGTTGGACGTTGAACACCGGCCGCAGTAGTGCACAATGCTCACTCGCGATGCCTCTCTGTTTTAAGAAGACGATTTTAGTGGTGACGGCCGCAGGATTTATTGCCGCCGGCGATTTCGCCCTGGGCGGCAACCCGGTCGGAGATTTTTTCAAGAGGCTGGGCAACTCGATCGCGCATCCTCGCCAGACGCCAACCCCAAAGCCATCGCGAAAGAACAGCGTCCCGGCCCAACCGAACCCGAACCAGCCGAGCGCGCCGCCCACGCCGCCCATCACTCCAGTGGTCGCGCCGGCACCGTCACCGGTGCAAACGCCAACGCCCGTTACCGCGCGCGTCGCGGACACGGCGGCTCCTTCAAAGTCGAAGCGCGATCTGCCTTACGGGATTCCCGTCCCCGGCAAGCCTGGGTTCGTCACGAGTCCTTTCTCGTCGAAGTCGGGTTACGTTGATGTCCGCGGTTTTCCCAGCGGCACCGAGGTGAAGGATCCTTACTCCGGTAAGACCTTCCTCACTCCCTAGTAAGAGCTTGAAAGGATGAAGGGTGCAAGTGCCCTATAGTTGGAGCGCAGTGCGCAGGTGAGGGACGAGACGTTTGCTGAACTCGACGGAGTCGCCCGCGGAAAGATGCGACCATTCCGGACAGGTAAAGCTCGATAGCTCGGGAAAGTCTTCGTAGTAGATGCCAGGGACCTTGGTGTCCCTTAAGAGACGTTCCCAATCCCGCGCGCGTGGATTGAGTTGATCTTCGAGCGCTTTGAGTGCCCCATTGTGGGGAAAGCGAACGAAAACTATCTTCCCGCCACGGGCGCGAAGCTTCTCCACGGCAGTGGTGGTATCGCGAAAGCGACCTTCGATCGCCTTGCCCATCTCGGCGAAGAAGGCTTCCTTCGGCACATAACTGGGAGGAGGCGGAGGCGTAAAGAGCGGCAACCAGATCTGCTGGATCCGGCTCTGCAATTTTCCGGGCTGCGCGCATTGCTCGATCATGCGCGTCCGGCGTTCGTGATCCACCGTTTGGAAGTAAGGAGGGAAGCTAGGGGGAACCTGGGCATAAGGCCGGTCCGGGATAGGTATTTTCTTGAGCAGGATATCGAGAGTAAGATCCTCCTGTTTCAGGAAGGCGATACGTTCTTCCAGGAACATGCCCAGATGATGGCTGGCCCTTTGCGCGAGAGTCTGGCCACGATAACGTTTCAGCGCTTTTTCGGAGGTCTCCAGCAGCGGGCCTCCCGGTGCGAAAAACATTCCCGGGACGATGCTACAAATAACGGTGCCATGGAAGCTGGTGTCGTTCGCGAGATCGGCCAGCATGGGATAAGCACAACTACCTGCGATCGCGAGCTGGACGGGGCGCTTGCCCAGGCCCTTTTCCAGCTCATCCAAATCGAGATCGAACAAGGGTCGCGATTCGCCGATGATAACCACGGACTCCGGTCCCACGCGCCTTCGTGTTTGCGTCCAAAGGTCCTCCGTGTCGTTCAGCGTGGGCGCATAGCCGACCGCACGCACATACACCTCCCAGGTTGCGGTCGCGACCAGGACAATCAGCGCCACGCTAACAGTGATCCCGCGCCAGGGGACCGCTGGGATCGGGCGAGTAAAGGTCTCAGAATTGAAAGTAGATGAAGGCATTGCTGCTCCCTTGATTAAGAATAATGGCACAAGCCATCGCTGCCCAGGCAGCGGTAACTAACCAGCGTGGCAGGCGCTCGACCGCGCGCTCGATTGAGGTATCGCGCAGCGTCCAATGCACCGCGAGCATGCACAGAGTCACGATGCCGATCTGAAGCATCTCGCGCGTGGAGAGAATGGCATCGCCATTCGGATGTCCCCCGAACATGCCGCTCAGCAGGCGCGCGGCGACGGTGAAATTGGCGGCACGAAAGAACACCCAGGCGAAACAAACGGCGGCGTAGGTCACAAGACCGATGAGTAACTGCAAGGCGACACCTTGATTCCACGCGGCTGGTTTGATGGACGCTCTCACCAGTCGCTCGATCACGAGATAGGAGCCGTGCAGCAAACCCCAGATAACAAACGTCCAGGCCGCGCCGTGCCAGAGGCCGCCGATGAACATCGTTATGATCAGGTTCACCATCGCGCGCGCCGCGCCGGAACGATTTCCGCCGAGCGGAATGTAGAGGTAGTCCCGCAAAAACGTGGAGAGCGAGATATGCCAACGCCGCCAGAAATCGGAGAAGCCGATGGCGGCGTAGGGGAACCGGAAGTTGTCCTTGAGATGGAAACCAAGGCACAACGCGGCGCCGATAGCACAGATCGAGTAACCGGCGAAATCGAAAAAGATCTGGCCGGCGAAAGCCATCACCCCGAGCCAGGAATCGATGGCAATGAGTGGTCCGCCGTGACCAAAAACACGATCGGCCGAGCCGCTCAACATGGTGTCGGCCAGGACTACCTTTTCGAAGAGACCCAGCGTCATCAGGAGTAGTCCCCAGAAGAAGCGGCCTTTCTCCGGTTTGGGCGCGGCTCCTAGTTGCGGAAGGAAATCACCCGCGCGCACAATCGGTCCCGCGACGAGCTGAGGGAAGAACGACACCGCCAGGGCGAAGTCACGCAGCGATCGCGTCGGATTCATGACGCCACGATAAATGTCGAGCGTGTACGAGAGAGAATGAAAGGTGTAGAACGAGATGCCGATGGGCAGGAAGACGTCGAGATGCGGCGGTTGATAAGTGATCCCGCCGCGCGCCAGCACCCATTGGAAATTCTCGAGCAGGAAATTTCCGTACTTGAAGAACCCGAGCATGCTCAGATTCACCGCCACACTGATCACCAGCCAGAGCTTGCGCGGTCCCGGCCGTTTCTCCTGCGCGATTCGGCGGCCCAGGTAAAAATCCATCGCGGTGGTGGCAAAGAGCAGCGCCGCAAAAGGCGGATTCCAGGCGCCGTAGAAAATGTAACTCGCGACCAGCAGCAGATTCTTCCGGGTCTGCCAGGACCGCATCGTCCAGTAGGCGGTGACCACCACCACGAAGAAGACGATGAAGGTGAGTGAGTTGAAGAGCATCGGAAATCGGTGTCCTATCGAGTTGCTGCAGTCGCGACAAGCCCTTTCCAGAAAAATTTTGTCGTCGTTTCCCAGGTCAGAAATTCGCTTCTCGCGGAAAAATCACCCGGCTTGACGAAAAAGTTTTCCACCGTCTCTTCTTCCGGTGATGCGTTGGAATTCTTCCCTTTCTCGGCGGCTTGCCACGCCTCAGATCGACTAGCCGGGTTCCAGGGGTTTCCATGAACTACGACGTCGCGGTGATAGGTCTGGGCGGGATGGGAAGCGCGATCCTGGCGCATTGCGCGGCGCGCGGTGCATCCGTAGTCGGCGTAGAGCAATTCAGCCCCGGACACGATTTGGGTTCGTCGCATGGGAAGACCCGAATGATCCGTAAGGCTTACTTCGAGGATCCGGCTTACGTGCCTTTGGTGCTGCGGGCTTATGAGCTGTGGCCCGAGCTCGAGCGCGCGACCGGCGAGCAAATCCTGCGGATTACCGGGGTGCTCTCAGTGGGCCCGGAAAATAGCGAGATCATTCGGGGAACCCGTCGCGCGGCAATTGAACACGACCTTCGGATCAACTCGGTTAGTAAGGCAGAAGTAAGCGAACGTTATGCCAGCCTTAAGCTACGGATGGATGAAGTAGCGCTCATGGAAACAGACGGAGGTGTGCTGAACCCGGAGCTAGCGGTCCGGGCCCACCTTAAGATAGCCAGGTCGCAGGGCGCGGAGATGCGCTTCGGAGCAACGATGGAAAGCTGGCATGCCACCGATAAGGGCTTTGACCTACAGCTCTCCGATGGAACGCGGCTTTCCGCGGGCAAGCTCGTGCTGGCGCTCGGGCCATGGTTCAAGGAGATACTCGAGTCCCTTGGCGTTACCATCCGCGTGCAACGCAATGTCCAGGCATGGTTTTCGGCCGAGACTCGTGCTTATAACGCGCCAGGTTTCCCCGGGTTCCTCCTTGACCGGGCGGGACTGCCCGCCCCGCTTTATGGCTTTCCGGATTTCGGGGATGGCGTCAAGGTCGCCTTTCACGGCTTCGGTGACTTAACCGACGCCACGCACATCAACCGCGAGGTGGACTACGCTAAGGATGTGGAGCCAATTGCGCACGCGCTGGAGCAGTGGATGCCAGGCGCCTCCCAGACCCTGCGCGATGCCAGACCGTGCATGTATACCCTGACGCCGGATGAAAACTTCGTGATCGACCGTCATCCTGAGCACCCGAACCTAGTCCTGTGTGGCGGCTTCTCCGGCCATGGCTTTAAGTTTGCGCCGGTAGTAGGGGAGATCGGGGCGGCGCTTGCGCTGGACGGTGGCTCACGTCACGGAATTGACTTTCTCTCACTGCGGAGATTCGCGCCTTGATCTGCACGCGGATAACGTGGTGCAGTTATGCGATGAGCATTGAGCCTTCAAGCCGTCCCACAAACAAAAAGACATGTCATCCTGAGCGAAGCGAAGGATCTCTGGCTCTTCTCCCAATCGCACGCTGCGAACCGGAAATGATCAGAGAATCTTCGCTCCGCTCAGAATGACAGAATCATTTATGAGATGGCTTCTCAGCACTTTCCTGGTGGTCGTAGCAACCATGCTATCGACTCGCGGTGAGTTACCGCCTTATGTTTACCAAGAGCTGCAAGCTAAGAGCCCCGAGGCGCTGACCATCAAAGTCGAATCGGTGTCGATTGTGACCTCCGACGAATCGACCCTCAAGCGTCTGACGATTACGGCGGAGGCAAGAGTCGAGAAAGTCGTTCGCTCGGCTTCGGGGTTGAAGTCGGGCGACGCCATTCGAATCAATTATGTTTGTCTGGAACACAAGCAGTTCATAGCAGGGCCGAGCGAGCCGGAGGTTTTGCAGAAGGACCGAAGTTATCCTGCTTTTCTGGTTAAGGCGGCACAGGACCAGGCTTATGCTCCGGCCGCCCGGGGTTTTAGTTTCCGTTCCGCAAACTAGTTGCTGATTCGTTAGCTGAGTCCGCCGCCCCACCGTCGTGCCCGTTTCAGGCTACGACGACCCCTTTCCAAAAGGCCACCCGATCCTTGATCGTGGCGGCCGCTTCTTTCGGGTTGGGATAATACCAGGCGGCATCCTTGTTCTCCTTCCCATCCACCCTGATGTGATAGTAGCTGGCCTCGCCCTTCCAAGGGCAATGGGTCTGGGTATCACTCTTATCGAAGTAAGACTGATTTAAGGACGCGACTGGAAAGTAATGATTTCCTTCCACCATCACCGTGTTGTCGCTTTCAGCCAGGGTGGCTCCATTCCAGGTTGCTTTCATCAAGGTGCCTTTCTCGTTTGGTTGCAGAGGTTTTGCGAATATAGCCCAGGCAGGAGCTAGCGCTGGTAAAATCCGGCGATCAGATCGATCAGGGAATGGGAGATGGCGCCGGGAATGATGCTTCTGCGACACGCGGCCAGCAGCCCAAACGCGAGGCCATAAACGGCAGTGATCAGGGCCGGCCGCCATCCCTGGTAAACATGAGCTATTCCGAAGACGAGGGCTTGCAGCACAATCGCCCAGGGAAGCTTCCCGCAAAGCGCCCAAAGCTGCGGTTGCAGGTATCCGCGATAAACGATCTCCTCGCAAAAGCCTGCGACGATCGCCACCCCAACCCAGAGAAATAGCTCGACCGGACCATGGGGAAGAAGGAACGCAGTGTTGGCCAACGATTGTCCAAGCAGGTATTGCAGAACGAGCGAACAAGCGCGAAGCGCGGCAACGAAAAGAAGCGCGAGGACGACATCTCTGACTCCGTCGAAAGCTGAGCGCCAGCCTTTTCCAAAAAGATCACGCAGGGAACCACCGCGCGTTCGGGTTCCCTTGTGGACAAACCAAACGAAAAGCAATTGCAGAAAGACGATGGAAACGTAAAGCGGCACGCGCGAACTCCCCGGAGACAGGGGCGCGGCCGAGTGCGATTGCAGGAAACCCGCGATCGCGATCCCGCAGACGATCACCACGAAGCGAATGGTATGGCGGCGTGAGGCGAGCAGGGGAGGGCTAGGGTCGCCGAAACCGCGGGAAGCTCCTGGAAAGGACTCGCTGGTCTTATCAGCGTTCACGCCCGGAACCTTTCCTCGTTCGCTGCGCTGGCTGGTTGCGCATCTGTTTAAGAAAAAGATCGACGGCATGAGACGTCCGGCGCAGATCACCGGTCGATAAGAACTCAAGCATCAGGCCGTCAATCACCGCGGTGCAGAGAGTGGCCATGGCGGCGGTATTTTTCCCTCGGGAGAGCGCACGCTCGACCAGGCCCATCCAGCTGCTCGATGTTTCTAAAAGGTAACGTCGATATCGGCCTGGGTTTTGCATGGCCAGGACCTGCACCTCGAAGAGAAGGCGCATGTAGGGAAGGTTCTTCGAGCTCGTCATCAGCTTCCAAAAAGCGACCATCGCCTTGGTCGGCTGAAGCTGGCCGGTTTCGCCGGTTATCAGTGGCTCGAAGAGTAACTGAAGCCGGGCGCGGACCTGCTCCATGACCGCAGTGATCAAGCCTTCCTTCGAGCCGAAATGATGGACGAGCATGCGGGCGCTGGTCCCGGCGGCCTGGGCCAGCGGGCGCAGGGAAAGATTGGCTACGCCGCGTTGAAGAAGATAGCGGAGACATTTCTCAAGCAATTGCTCTCGGGATGATAACATGTAACGATTGTTACATTCCATCCCACCGAGTCAATCGCAAATATGCGCGCTGGGGAACCCCTGGAGAGAGGGTTGCGCCGGCCGGGTCAGCGCAATTCGAGCGTTAGTATTGCGCCCCGGTCAGCGTAAAGGTGATGGGAGCCCTCAGCCTGGAGACAGTTCCCGGCTTGAAACGCCATCGCCGGAAAGCCGTAGCCGCGGCGTTATCCAGAACGGGGCTCCCGGTGCTTGCTTCCATCATGACATTGCTCACGCCTCCGCTGGCGACATCGACGAAGATAACAGCGACGCCGCTTCCCGTGATCCTGGATCGCCTCGCTTCATAAGGGTACTCCGGCCGCGGTGCGCTCAGCGCGAATACCCTGGCCGACGACAGACTTACCGAACTGGAACTTGCGCCTTGGCGCGGCGTCGTTATTGCCGAAGTCGGCTTATTGATCCGCGGGCGAACCGGAGGCGTACTTGACGGGTCATGGAATATTGGCTGCTCGGTCGGATGGGGAACAGGCGCGGGAGCGGTTACCTCGTCTGGTGGCGGAGTCGGATCGGCGATGGCCGGAGCTGGGATAAGCTCGACGAACGGCAATCCCTCCCGGCCCGCGACTTCATCGAAGCTATCCGGGTGAAGGGCTGCGATCGCTACCGCCGCGCAGTGAATCAGGACCGCAGCGCCCAAGGCCACTCCAAAACGCCAGCTTTGTCTCGGCTGATATAGTAAAGCTCCGGCCATAATCAAATCCTTTCCAAACTCGAACCATGAGTAAGACACGCGAAGGCCGCGGAAACTTAATGGAAAGATGTAGAGGCGCTCACCGCGGCGCCTCCACACGATCAGAGAAACAAGGACCCATGTGTCCTATGTGCCCTATGTGCCCTATGTGCCCTATGTGCGAGATCTCTTCCCTACCAAATCCTTACCCGTTCCTTAGGGTCAACGAAGAGCTTCTCGTCCGGCTTCACTCCGAACGCCTCATACCAGGCATCGATATTCCGGACCACGCCGTTGACTCGATATTGCCTGGGCGAATGAGGATCGCTTACGACCTGGCGTCGAATGGCGTCATCGCGCAGCTTCCCGCGCCAGGCCTGCGCCCAGCCCAGGAACACGCGCTGTTCGCCCGTGAGCCCATCGATCACTGGCGCGGGCTTCCCCTTGAGTGACGCGCGATAGGCATCGAGCGCAATAGTGAGTCCTCCCAGGTCAGCGATGTTCTCGCCCATGGTCAGCTCACCATTGACCTTCGCGCCGGGCAGCGGCTCAAATTTCGAATATTGCGCACCGAGCACCGCCGCGCGCGTCTCAAAGGTTTTGGCGTCCTCGGCCGTCCACCAGTCATGCAGCTTGCCTTCCGCATCGAACTTACGGCCCTGATCGTCGAACCCATGAGTTAGCTCATGTCCGATAACGCCGCCGATCGCTCCGTAATTGATCGCTGGATCAGCGTTCGCATCGAACATCGGCGGTTGCAGGATGCCGGCCGGGAAAACGATGTCGCGCAACGAGCCATTGTAAGCGTCGTTCGTCTGCGGAGTCATGCCCCAGTCGGTCATGTCGACCGCTCCAGACAAACGTTGGACGTAGAACTCCCAGTCCGCGGCCGCGGCTCGACAGACATTGCCCACGAGATCGTCGGCCCTTATCTCGACCTTCGAATAATCGCGTGCCTTGTCCGGGTAACCAACCTTGATGTTGTAGGTGTCGAGCTTCCTGAGTGCTTCTTTTTTGGTAGCTTCACCCATCCAATCGAGGCCTTTGATCCGCTCGTGCATGGCTACCTTCAGGTTCGCGACCAGTTCCTCGATCTTCGCCTTCGCCGCCGGAGGAAAATGCTTCGCGCTATATAGCTGACCAACCGCCCAGCCGAGATTGCCGAACCGGTCGTAGCGATCGCCCGCGCCATAATCGCCTCCGCTCACTGCGTGCACCCCGCGCTTCCAGCGCACCTGTTGCTCCTTTTGCCCGGAAAGCGTCTTGTTTCGCATCTCGAATAAGGCGTCGCCAAAGGCCTTCGAGAGATAAGGCGCCGCATGGTCCGCGATGTTGAACGCCTGCCAGGCCTGCAATGTTTCCACCGGCGTCTCCGCGTAAATCGACGCGAGTTTCGGGAAGGCCGATTTCTCCGCGACCACCACGCGCTCCAGTTTCTCCAATCCTGCAGTGGCCAGGAATTGCCGCCAGGCAAAGCTGGGAGCCAGCGCCTCCAATTCCGCGATCGTCATCGGATTATAGCTCGCGATCGGATCGCGCTGCTGCGTTTTGCTCCAGCTCGCTTCCGCGACTTTCGTTTCGAACCCGACAACTTCGGCCGCTCTCTTGTCCGCCTCGGGCCAATCGAGCAGATGCAGCAGCTGCGCGATATAAGCCTGATACTTAGTTTTCTGCGCCGCGAAGTCCGGCTTGAGGTAGTAATCGCGATCGGGCAGACCAAGTCCCGATTGACCTAGATAAACCATAGCGCTTTGGCTCTTTCAGATCCACATCGATGCCCACCGCGAAGATCGCGCCGTGAAAGTCCGAGTTCTGCCTTCCCATCAGCGCCGCCAACGCTTCGCGCGTTTTCGCCGACCGCACCTCCGCCAGCTTGTCCTTGAGCGCGGCCGAGCCAGCCTTCTCGATGCGCGCTTCATCCATGAACGATTTATAAAAGGCCCCGACCTTACCCTCAGTCGTGGCCGGCTTCTGCTCCGCTTTTTTCGCGGCCTCCTCGATTAGTTCGTGCAGCCGCTGCTCGGTCAGATCCGTCATCGCCAGTCGCAGACTGTAAGCCGGTTTGTCTGCCGGAATCTGCACTCGATCCAGCCACGCACCGTTCGCGAAACGGAAGAAATCGTCGCCCGCCTTTTTCGCCATGTCCGCGCCAGCGCTATCGAATCCCCAGGTCCCATATTGCGGTTTACCTGCGGGCGCGGTTTCCGTCTTCTCCGGTTCCGCCTGGGCCGCGTCCGCGGCTAAGAGTCCGGCGAGCAAAGAAATGGAACAAAGGAGTCGAGATTTCATGCCCAGAAGGTAACCCGCGTGAAAACGGACGAGCAATCAGAATCGAGCCAAGCCGCGCGGCGGGGATGGCTACTAATCTCTAGGTAATAAGCGTTTAGGGCGCCCGAAACCAGCGTAACGCTTCGCGGATGGCACCACGGCTTACATTGTGACCCCATTGCATGGGAACCAGGCGCACCCGCGTGAAACCAGTTTGTTCAATCGTGCGCTTCAGTTCCGCCTGCTGTCCCATTCGCGCTATCTCGTCCAGCTGGCCGGCGCTGATGTAGATAGGCGTGCGCAAAAAGGCCGGTCCGGGCTGGAACGTTCGATAGGCCGGGCTCAATCGATCTTCATTCACCCCCGTAAGGAAGATGCCGATGAGGCGATTGCCCGCCAGCACCAGAAGAGGGGCAATCGAACTAGCCCGTTTCCCACCGCCAGAATACCCGGCCACCGCGACCGGCCAGTGCTGGGAGCCGGGGAAACTGCGATGCAACGCATCGAGCGCGGCCAGGGTCATGCCGGCGCGCCATCCGGTGCTATCCTGCCTGGGATTTTCTTCACCGTCGCCGGCCAGAAGAACCCAACCTTCTGCCAGCGCGGCCTGCCTATAGAACGCCACCAAATCATCGCGATTTTTGCGCCGGAAATCGCTCGTGGAAAGACAGACCAGCACAGGCCAGGGCCGCTGCGGATCAAAGCCATGTGGCACCGCGATGACGGCGACGGCATGGGACGGGACCGGGTTCCCACCTTCGGTTACATATTTCTGCTCCCTTGGGTTCAAGGGGACGTCGGCTCGCGAAGTCCCGCCCGGAACGATTGGAACGCCGGCGAAACTAAAACCAGCGGCGGACATATTGCTTGCCGCGGCCAGGAAGGTAAGAACCAGAAACAGTGTCGTGAAAAGGGCTGGTCGCTTTGTCATCCGGGATTAAGTAATTGGTGAAACATTGTTGGAAGGTCTGAGATAAGAGCGTGAAACGGGGATGTCTGTCGAACAGATTCGAGGAACTACGCAAATGAGAGGAGCCGCTGCCGCCGAATGAGAGCCAGACCGAGAGTGAAGATTTGTTGCATTCAGTCCGCGGAAGAGGCGGCGCTGGCGATTAGCTGCGGTGCTTCCGCCCTGGGTCTGGTGGCAGCCATGCCGAGCGGACCCGGCGTCATTCCTGAGGCGACCATTGCCAGCATCGCAGCAACCATCCCTCCGCCGATCGCAACTTTTCTGCTCACCTCGGAACGTGAGGCAGGCGCCATCGTGGCTCAGCAGCGCCGATGCCGGACCAATACGCTCCAGCTTTGCGACCACCTGCCCTCCGAGGTCTATGGGCAGCTTCGAGCCGAGTTACCCGGCATCGCTCTGGTCCAGGTGGTCCACGTCTCCGGGCCGGAGTGCGTGGACTATGCCATTACCGCCGCCGCCCAAGTGGACGCGTTACTTCTCGATTCCGGCAACCTGGGGCTCCCAGTGAAGGAACTGGGCGGCACCGGCCGTCGCCATGATTGGATGATCAGCCGCCGCATCCGCGATTCCATTTCCATCCCGGTTTTTCTCGCAGGTGGTCTTCACCCGGGCAACGTGGCCGAAGCGCTCGCGACAGTTCAGCCCTTCGGCCTGGACGTTTGCAGTGGCATCCGCACGGATGGGGCACTCGACCGCGCCAAGCTCGAGGCTTTCTTTGCGGCCATCGCTGATGCAGTCGCCTAGCCGGGCGCTCGTCGCCGGTCTGTCCGGTTACTCCGGCAAATCCAGGCACGAAAAGTTCGATGATGGCTGAGTTAAATCTCGCGCGCTGAAGCTAATCGTGGTGACGTTTGGCCGGAAACAAGATGACGCCAGACGACCGGTTACTTTCGGAACGCTTTCCGCGCTCTTCACGATATCACCCGGATTGGGTGCAAGCCGGCGTGAGCGGTGCGGCTAATGCCTTGTGGATGACGGAATGGCTGGCCGAAGCGCTGGAGCTTCGCGCCGGCATGCGCGTCCTCGACTTGGGCTGCGGGCAGGCCTCGTCGTCAATTTTTTTGCACCGGGAATTTGGCGTGCAGGTCTGGGCGACCGACTTGTGGTTCGGTGCATCCGGAAACTTGCGGCGGATTCGGGATGCCGGTGTGGAAGATGGCGTCTTCCCGCTCCACGCCGACGCCCGGTCGTTGCCGTTCGCGGCTGAGTTTTTCGATGCGGCGGTCAGCATCGATTCATTTCCGTACTACGGCACCCACGACCTATACCTTAGCTACCTGGCGAGGCTTGTTAGGCCTGGTGGTCAAATAGGGATCGCCGGGGCCGGATTGATGCAGGAGATCGAGGGCGCTGTTCCCGAGCACCTTCAAGCGTGGTGGGAGCCGAGCCTGTGGGCTTTGCATTCGCCGGAATGGTGGCGCCGGCACTGGGAGCGAACGGGCCTCGTGGCGATCGAGCAGGCTGACGCCATGCCGGAGGGATGGAAGTTGTGGCTGGAATGGCTGCGGCTGATTTCGCCAGACAACGCCGTTGAGCTAGAGACAGTGGAAAGAGATAAGGGTCGTTACCTGGGCTACGTCCGCGTGGTGGGCCGGCGCACCGAGGTAAAGCTCGACGAACCTATTGTGTCTATTCAACCGGAGTATAAGAAGACGCCATTATTGCGCGGCGACGGCGTCAATCAGGTTATCCGATAACAACCATGATGCCTGACGAAATCCAGCACCGCGCGAACCTCCTCATTCCATTTCAAATTCGGACACGTGTGGGTTGAAGGCAGCTGCAAAACATATCGGCCTCGGTCGATTGCAGGGAACTTCCGTTCACGTATTCCGGTAGAAGAAGTTGGCCGGCAACCGTGGGCGAGCAAACGGTGGTATGTCTTTACAGGTAATCGAAGATTTGACACGATCGATGCTCAGCGTGCTACCCCTATGCCGGCGCTGCTGGAGTCGGAAGACAACCAGCGTCATCGGCGGAATCGCACGGCAAGCAGCCTAACCCCAAGCAACCTCCCTTATGAAAGAGAAAGATCGCAAGCTCAACGTTCAGCCCGATATCCCCGATCTCCGGGACCGGATTTATAACCCCACGCTGATCGGACTGGAGACCACCTATAACTCACAGCCGTTCGCCGATCCCGCCTGCCAGGCGCGGATCAAGGACCAGGGCGAAACTTCTGCGTGCACCGGCTTCGCGCTCTCCGAGATGATCGAGGGTTTGGTTTACCACACCTGGAACAAGAACGTTCAGCAAAGCGCCCCGCCATCGGTTATTTCGCCGTATATGCTCTACTACTTCGCCCGGCGTTATGATGAGATCCCGGGTACTGATGCTGGCGCCGGTTCCACCGCACGCGGGGCCATGAAGGCCTGGCATAAGCATGGCGCGTGCAAATTGGAGCTATGGCCCAAATTGGACGTCAGTATCAGGGACGACCAGAGGGCGGAATGGATCGCGGACGCCTTCAGGACCCCGCTTGGCGCCTACTATCGCGTCGATCACACCAGCATTCCGGACATACACGCCGCCATCAATGAAACCGGTTTTGTTTATGTCACCGCGCAAACGCACGCGGGATGGGATGAGCCCGACCCAATGGGAAACATTGTGTTCGACAACACCCTGCCTCAGCAAGGAGGGCATGCCTTCCTTCTCGTAGGCTACGATGAAGAAGGATTCTGGATCCAGAATTCGTGGGGGCGAGAGTGGGGGAAGGAAGGGTTCGCCCGATTGAGCTATCGGGACTGGACTGCGAACTGCATGGATAGCTGGGTGGCCCAGCTTGGGGTGCACGTCAGTGTGAGAGCTGAGAGCCTGGCCTGTGGACTACCATTTACTCCCAGCGGCGCCCGGAAGAGCGAAAGCGCCAGCGAACCAGCCCCAAATCTCTCCTCCAATGCGAGCCTCAGCGCCCAGCAGATCAACCCTTACATCATTAACCTAACGAACAATGGGAATCTCTCCGACAGCGGCCAATTCGCCTCGAAACCCGAAGATCTCCGGGACCTTCTCTCCTTCTACCTACCGAACGCGCTGAAGGCGTGGGAGATCAAGGACCAGCAACCGATCGACGTGGCCATCTACGCTCATGGTGGACTCACCGACGAAAACACTGCCGCCAACACGGCCCGCTGGTGGGTTCCTTCTCTCTTTAACCAGCGCGTCTTTCCGATCTTCCTCATGTGGGAGACCGGCTTTTGGGACATCCTGGGAGATATCATTGCCGATGCCTTTGGCGACCAGGCACGATCAGGCGCGGCCGGCGCCTTCTGGGATAAGCTGGGCACGAAGCTCAAGAACTTCTGGAACGAACGCCTCGAGAACATGGCTTCCAAGCCCGGTACCGCGGAGTGGGACGAGATGAAGGACAACGCGCGCGCGGCCATTGCGAATAAGGATGGCGGATTGAGCCTGCTCGCCCGCGAGCTGGAGAAGCCCGAGTATGCGGCAGTTCGCCGCCGGCTCAGGTTCCACCTGATCGGACACAGTGCTGGTTCCATTGTCCACTCTTACCTCGCCCCCGCACTGGTGCAGGCGAACCTGGCGGTGGATGGCGTTTACTTCCTCGCCCCTGCCTGCCGGTCCGAGCTCTTCCGAGGTAACGTGCTGCCACTTTATGACAAGGGAAAGATCGCGAGCTATACCCAGTTCCACATGACCGACGAAGTAGAACGGCGCGATAACTGCGGCACGATCTACAAGCAATCGCTGCTCTACCTTGTCTCCAACGCTTTCGAGCACAAGCGCGAGACTCCAATACTTGGCATGCAGAAATTTGTTGCTCCTATCGTCGCGGAAAAGCCGGCCAAGGCAGCTATTTGGGATTTCATTGCTTCACCTACCAGCCCGACTAATCCTTCCTTCCGCAGTAACTCGACCAGCCATGGCGGGTTTGATGACGACCCCGATACTCGCGCCGCCGTCCTTACTCGCATCGCCAAACGGCAGGAAATAGGCGCAGGGGCCGGAGCCCGCGTCAAGCGTCCCTCGCGGGCGCGCAAATCGGCGAAGGGCAGGAAGCGCCCGGGCAAGAAGTAAACACGATCAATCGGCAGTCTGCGTAGCGGACGCGTGCGGCACCGAGAACTTAGTAGTGGCGCGGCGTTCTCCTAAAATGACTGGACGCTGCGAGCTCGCATTGCTTAGCTGTCCACGTTCAGCCGCAGACAATGATCGGGCGGCCTGATGCAGCGATCCCAATGAGCTTTCAAAATGTTGATGATATCGAAACAGCTCTGCGCTCGGGCGGGATCAGTGTGCGCGAGCTTTACTCCATTTGGGACCAGCGTCAGCCGGTGGCCGACCCTGCTCGCGCCAAAGGAGCAGAGGGACCACGCGCGGCTCCCCATATCGCCTGGATGCAGAACGACCTTTCGCTGGCGCGCCGTTTCACGGAACGGGCCTTGGAAAAGGAGGAGCTTCTACTTGTCTGCGACGTCGCGCGAGAGGCGCTTCGCCTCTGGCCCAATGCAAATGAAGATGAGCGCACGGAGCTAGTCCGTTTACGACTGAACTATGCCCGGGCGCTTATGTGCCTTGGTTTCACGCTGGACGCTCGCCATGAGCTGGAACCTTGCGCAAGCGATAGCTTTCAGCCGAAACTGGGACGCTCCTTGAAGGTGGACATCCTTCTGCGGCTAGGCCATATCGTGCGCGAAGAATCCCATCACGCCACAGCCCGGGCGGCCCGCCTGCAAATGGCGGAGGAGGCATTGGGCTTCTATCAACGCGCGCTCCAGCTTGATCCCGAGCGTCTGGACGCATTGGTCTCCACTGCGGCTGCCTCCTTCATCATCGGTGGGGAAGATACCCCCGCGCGCGCGCAGGCAGAGGAGAAGGCGCGCCAGATCCTGAATCTTACGACTAAGCTTGAAGACACGGATGGTCCGCGGGTGCGAACAACCCGGGCGAAAGCTACCGCTCACTCCATCCTGGGCGACACGGAGGCAGCCGCCCAGAGCTACAGCCAACTCAAAGACCTGGATGGCGTCACCACCAACGACCTGACGGACGCACGCTACCATGCGCAGTTCCTGGCCGAGGCGATGGGTAAGTCACGCGATTTTTTCAAGAGCGCCTTTCCGCCGCTCCAGTTAATTGTCTTCTCCGGTCATTTGCCCGATCCGCCTGATGGCGCAAACGCCTCGAAGCGTTTTCCTCCGGAATCGATCGAGCGAGTGCGCGGGCAGCTGAAGGAGAAGCTGGCGGAACTCGATGCGCGGGTCGGACTAGTCAGTGCCTCAGCCGGAGCGGACCTGCTGTTCATCGAAGCACTTCGGGAGCGGGCGGGGGAGGTGCATATTATCCTGCCGTGGTCTCAGGCTGAATTTCGACGTACCAGCGTAGAACCGTTCGACGTCGCTGGCCAAGCTCCGCTGTGGCAACCCTTGTTCGATCGGGCCATGAGCGAAGCCGCTACGGTGCGCACGATAGGGCAAGTCTATGAGCCGGGAAGCTCGGTCGGTTGGGAATACTTAATGGAGGTAACTGCCGGGATTGCTCTCAACACTGCACGCGCTTCCCGCCTGGATGTTCAGCCGATGGTCCTTTGGGATGGTGAGCCGGGCCGTGGCGCCGGCGGCACAGAGTCGTTCCTTTCCTTCTGGCGCGACCAGCTTCAACAGCCGCCAATCATTCTCGACCTGCCGCGGCCCAGCGACACTCGAACCAGGGCTAACTCGAATCGCCGCGAAGAGCGCTCCGAGCGATCGATCATGCACCAGGAAGTTAAGACGATGCTCTTCGCCGATATCGTCGGTTACAGCAAACTGACCGAGCACGTCATCCCGGAATTCGTGGGAACATTTCTGGCCCGGCTCTCGCAATTGGCCTCCGATAGCAAGTATGCGCCGCTTCACGTCAACACCTGGGGCGACGCGATCTACGCCGTCTTCGATTTCGCCAGTGACGCTGGCTCATTCGGCCTCGAGCTAACCCAGATGATCAAGGAAGGTGAGCGCGACTGGTTGCAAAAGGGACTCTACTGGGAGGAACCTGCGATCGGCAACAGCGAGCCGGTTAAGCGCCCCTTAAGCATTCGCATCGCACTCCATACCGGGCCGGTCTTTATGCATTACAACCCGGTCCTGCGGCAGCTTGGGTTCACCGGTTCGCACGTGAGTCGGGCGGCACGCATTGAGCCGGTGACCAAGGCCGGTGAGGTTTTCACCAGCGAAGAGTTTGCCGCTTTGGCTGAGTTGGATGCAGAGATCGATCGTCGTAATGCGGGGGATGGCTCCGCCAGCAACGCACGCTTCCTTTGCGATTATGCAGGAAGCATGCAGCTAGCCAAAGGATATCCGGGGAGGTATCGCATCTATCGGGTCTTGCCCAATCGCGTCTTCGCTATCGAAGAGCTGGCGGAAGCGGCTCATGAACTTTATCTGGTAGAAGCCCGCGCGCGGGGCGAGACGCCACAGACTAATACCGCGATTCGTTCCTGGGCGGAGCTGCCGGAAGACCTTAAGGATGCTAACCGCGCGCAAGTAGCGGACATCCCGAACAAACTCCGCCAACTAGGATACGACCTCGCGCCTGGCGATGGCCTCCCTGCCTCCGAGATAAAGAAGACTGACGCACAAGTGGAGGAGTTATCCATTCGCGAGCACGATCGCTGGATGAAGGACCGGATCCGTCATGGCTGGACCTACGCTCCAGTGCGCGACAATCTCAGGAAGCTTAACCCTCTCCTGGTTCCCTGGGATAAGCTTTCAGAAGTAGAGAAACAGAAAGACCGCGATACCATCCACAACATTCCCCGCCTGATCCAGAAGGCAGGGTTTCGCGTGAGGAAGCTGTCGGATTCTGTCTGACCGCTGAAATTCAACGCAGGCGACCACCCATGATCTGTCATTCTGAGCGAAGCGAAGCCGTAACGCAGCGCGCGGAGCGCGCGAGGCCGGGCTTTCCATCTCTGATTATTTCTGCCAGTGGCGTCGCGTTGCTGATGGAAATAGTCAGAGATCCTTCGCGTCCGCTCAGGATGACACGCCCGATGGGGGTTAGGATAGAGCTACTGGATTCTCTTTAACGCGCGAGCAGGTAGATCGCGCTTAAGGCCAGCAGAAAATAGGGGACGAGCACGGCAGCCCCGGCATACTCCTTCGCCATCCGCTGACCGAAGAAGAGCGCTATCAGTGAGACGGCGGATAGGACCGCCCCGTAAAAGGCCAGTGTGGTATCGCGCCTAAGAGCTATCATCACGCAACCGGCCGCACTTAAAGCGCCGGCGAGAAGCTCCAGGATGGTGATCACGGTCACCATCGGAGTCACACTTCCCGCGAGGGGACTCTTAGCGAAATGTCCCTTTAACCATTCCAGGTTACCCCGGCGATCCAGGATCTTGTCGAGGCCCGATTGGAGGAAAAGGATCGCCAGAAAGGCCGAGACCAGAAGCTGGATGAGGTAGCTCGCGCCCTCAGGCGTGTGAAGACTTGGCATTCGTTCAGGCCGGAGTCAGCGTCCCTCCGATCAATCCTTCATGCCTAACAGAGTCTGGATCTCTTTCAGCGCTTTTTTACGAGCCGTGTCGTAGGTTTTAGCATCGGCATCGGCACCGCTCTGGACGAAAGCCTTCAGAGCCTTCGCCTCTTCCAGGACGAGATCGAGGACTTCCATGGTATTGCGAACAAACTGCGCATCGTTCTTACTCAGAACCTCGGCGTCCGAGAGTTTGCCCATCTGCTCTTTCATTCCCTGGGTGATCTTGATGTAGGTCGTAACGTAAGTTGTGGCATCGCCCGATTTGTAGGTCTTGGCGACAAAGGCATCCGCCAGCGTTCCGACAGCCATGTGAGTAAGGAGCACGGCCTGTCCGGTGGTATACCCGAGCGTGTTCAAGATTGCCGTATCGTCTTCTGCGCCATAAACAGGGGCGCTCGCCAACATCAGTCCAGTCACCGCCACCAAAAGGAATTTGAATTTCATGTTGGGCAGTTTATGAGGGCGTCTCGGACCGCTGTCAAGCGTTGGAAATGCGCGATGGCAGCGGCTCATCGCTGCTCGGGGAACAGTTGCAACTGTTCCGCGGGCTGTGATCGCCGGATTGAACTTCGGGGCGCGAGCAGCTCGCGCAATCCGGAATGGCGTTCCGCCCGCCTTGCCACGGCGGCAGTGAGCACCGCTTCATTCCACCACAGCTCTACCTGGTTGCGGGCCCGGGTCAACCCGGTGTAGATCAGTTCCCGGGTCAGGACGGGCGCGTCGCGGTCAGGGAGGACGAACAGGACTTGATCGAACTCGGAGCCCTGGCTCTTATGCACGGTCATGGCGTAGGCCGCTTCGTGTTGCGGTAAGCGCGCGGGAGCGAAGCGACGGAGAGCGTTCTCCTTGCCCATAAACCAGGCCCAAAGCTGGTCCGGGCTCTCGGTGGCCGCGGGATCGGGTAACAGCACGCCAACGTCCCCGTTATACAATTGCAGTTGATAGTCGTTCTGCGTGATCAGAAGCGGCTTTCCCGCGTAACTCGAGGTCACCGTGTCCGGAATAAGCCCTGCCATCGTTAAGATCTTTTCGATCTGCTGATTTAAGCCTTCCACGCCGAACGGACCCCGCCGAAGAGCTGCTAACACTCGAAAGCTCTTTAACTCAGTTAGAGCTGCCAATGGCTCTTTCTCGCGCATTAAGTTGGAGAACCCGGCCAGGATAACCTTGGCAAAATTTGGGACGAGGGCTGGTTGTTCGGACAATTCCATCGAGACGAGGTCCGGGTGCGGCTGGTCGCGCAACAAGTGGACGGCTTTTTCAGTCTCCCCTTGCCGCACCGCTCCGCATAAGTGTTGAATACCGCTCTTCTCGCTGAAGCGGTAGTTCTTTTCCAAGGTAACCACTGAGTGACGCAGCGGACTTTCCGGTGAGGCGGCGGCGTCCACCATATCGGCCAGCACCGCACCCGGTTCCACCGAAGCCAGTTGATCGCGATCGCCAAGCAGAATTACGCGACAACGTTCCGGCAGCGCCTCGAGGAGCTTGGCCAGGAGAGGTAGCGCCACCATCGAAGCCTCGTCGATAACCAGAAGATCGAGCGGAAGCGGATGCTGGCGGTCGTGCCGGAAGTAGATCGAGTTACCTCTCACTCCGAGGAGTCGATGAATCGTTGAAGCGTTCCCCGGCATGCGCTCTTTTACTTGCTGCGGACAATCGAGTTCCTCCAATCCCAGCCGGAGCGTTTCTTCCAATCGCGCGGCTGCTTTCCCGGTCGGTGCCGCCAGGGCTACGCGCAGGCGTTCGTTTCCAGCTTTCTGAAGCAGAACCGCCAGGATAGGCAGGACTGTAGTAGTCTTACCTGTGCCTGGCCCGCCGCAGATAATAGTAAGTTCGTTTTCTACCGCGGTTGCGATGGCTTCGGCCTGACTGCCTCTATCACCATGTCGCTCCCTGCTTCCCCGTGCGGCTCGTTCTCTTAACGCAACAGCAAGTTGTTGCTGGTAGTTCCAGTAGCGGCGCAGATACAAACGATTCCACTCATCGAGCACTAAGGGCGTTTGCTCCTCCGGTCCGCCTATCGCTTTTGAGCCGGTCAACATGGATCGCCACTTACCGTTCGCTTGCTTCGGCAGCGCCATTTCCAACGGAAGGCAAATGTTCCCTTCGCGAGTAGCCCGACTCAGCATCGCTGCCAGCACAGGTATCAGCGTTCCGTCTCCGCCGAAACGCCCGATAAACTCGGCGAAATGCCGGTCCAACTCGGCGAATTCCGTGAGCGACGGGAGAGCTGGCACACTCATGAATCTATCTTTCCTATCAGGCTGGTCCGGAGCGACCGGATGGTCTTCGCCGCCGGCCTGTCCCGAAAAACGCCGTTCGAAGGATCATCCTTCCCATCAATTCCTCTTAGGAAGAGGTAGTAAACGCCTCCAAAGTGGGTCTCGTAATGGTAACCCGGCAGACGCCTTTCCAGATACAAATCTACTGCGACGGTATAGAGATGGTATTGCAGGTAGTAGTTGTGTTCTAACATAGCCCGCTTCATTCCCTCAGGCCCATAGTCGGCGGACCGGTTTCCCAGCCAGTTCGATTTCCAGTCCAGCAGGTAGTAGCGATCTTTGAAGCGGAAAAGGAGATCGATAAAGCCGCGCATAAATCCTTCTACCGGCTCGAAACGCAGGTTTCCCATCCGCGTGCGAATATCGGCGCCGAGGCCGAGCTTCCCAATGACTTTGGCCAGATTCGGGGAGGTCAGTTGTTGCAGCGGGTAAGAGAACTCTAGCTCCGAGAGTCGCTCCTGCTTGGAAATGTCCCGGAGACGCATCCCAGGCGCCAGTTCCACTTCCATGAGTTGACTTAAAACCTGACCAATAGCCGGGCGGTGCTGAGTTAGCGCGAATCCGTGAGCCCACAGCTTCTGCTCCACTATCTCAGGCAGGTCACTTAGGTCCCGAAAGTCCAAATGCTCGAGGACATCGTGGAAGAAATCACCCGTGCGACGACCACGATCGAAAGTGAAGATGGAAAGATCGGACCCATCGGGTGCGGGTTCGACAATAGGAACGTCATCCGAATCGGAATCGACCTCTTCGGACTCGGTTGCAGCCACATTGAGGCCACTAAAGCTTGCGCTCATTGCGGTTCTCGAAATGGATCCGGTAAAAGGACGGGCTTCGAGCGTGACCAATGTTTCTTCCCGGGAGGGACCTGCTTCTGCGTGCCTTTTGGCGGCCGAAAGCGCGTCCTTACGAGCTACCACCGCGCCTTTCGATGATGCAGCAAACTCAACTACGGGATCGATGAGCGACCCTTTCTCCGGCGATTGAAACAACTGGGCCAAGGGCGACTTCTCCGATTTTTGATCGGGCACGTAGATGTAGCACCGGTTCATGGCTCGGGTTACTGCGACGTAAAGTAGTCGTAGCTCTTCGGCCTGCACTTCCTCGCTCTGCCATTCCTTGTGCTTGTCAGCGCCGCCACTCTTCCCGCGCAGATCGAGCGTAAGCGGCCTGGCCGGGTTGTCGCCGTCGTGAAATTGTAACTCCTTATGGGTGGAAGATTCGGCTGAGACCCAGAGGAACGGACAAAAGACCACGGGATACTCGAGCCCTTTACACTTATGAATGGTTACGATTTGGACGGCGTCCTCGTCACTCTCGAGCCGAAGCTGAAAACGATCTTCTGAGACGCGCTCACTTTGCCGCTGCTCCCGTATCCAGGAGCAGATTCCATCAGGGGTGAGACCGCGCGTGCTTTCCGCTTCGTGCAGGAGTTCCGCGAGATGGAGGTAGTTAGTCAGGCGGCGTTCGCCGGCCGGTAACTGAACCAGGCGCGCCCGGACCTGCTGCGAAACAAGGAGATGCCGGAACATCGCGGTGAAGCAACCGTTGGTCCAAAGTTGCCGCCACTCCGAGAAACGGTCGAGCCAGGCCTGGCGTTTCTGGTCGTCGCGATCCAGGGCAAAAAGCCGTTTAGCGTCGAACCCGAGCAGGGACGTGGCCAGGGCAGCTTTCAGGAGCGGATCGCGCCGGGGATCGATCACGCCTTCCAGAAAGGTCTGCAATTCGTGCGCCTCGGGCGAAGCGAAAACGTTCTGGTCGCTTTGGACGATGCTCCGGATGCCCCGAACACGGAGGGCTGCCTGGACTCTTTCCGCCTGGCTATGCTTGCGCACGAGCACGGCCATGTCGCCATAACGCAAGGCCCGCTCACCCAGGGTCGCTACCGCGTTCTGCAAATCCGAAATGTCCCGGCTCACGTATTCGCTGACCAGGTCGGTAAGCTGGTCCTGCCTGAGCTTGCCTCTTTCCGGGGCTGGGGTAACAAGGCGGAAGGTCATGGAGGCAGCGCTAACCTCGCTCTCACTCGTTAGGTAGGTGACCAGGGGCCGCTTCGGCGCAGCCACCTCGTGGTATTGGATTTCTTCAAAGATGAAAGGCCGGCGGGCCTGCGTGAAAAGACCGTTGATGGCCGACAGTAACGAAGCTTCGGAACGCCAGTTCGTAACCAGGGTAAACTTCCGGTCCGCTCCCCGTGCTGCGTCGAAGTAGGTAAACACGTCCGCGCCGCGGAACCCATAGATTGCTTGTTTCGGATCGCCAATCAGGAACAGCCGATGTTCCTCCGGAGTAAAGATGGTTCGAAAGATCTCGGCTTGTGCCGGATCGGTATCCTGAAACTCGTCGATCAGGGCGGTTCTGTGTTTTTCGCCGATGGCTCGAGCCAGGGCTTTGCCTCCTTCCTGCCTGAGAGCGTCACGCAAGCCGGTAATAAGATCGTCGTAGGTAACGGTGTTGGTCAGCGCCTTCCGTTTGGGCAGCTCCTCGCTGGCGAAATCAAGGAACTCATGTGTGAGCTGGTTGAACAGCGCGGCAACTGCCTGGCAGAAGTCTGTGCTCAGTTCAAAGAAGCGGTGAACCGGGGCGGTGCCGCTGGCCTTGGTTCCCTCCGCGATAGCTTCCGAACAGATCTCCGAGAAGACACCTATACTTTCCGGCGCGCCGAATTCAAACTGCCCGCAAGCGTCGTCCACAGTGGCGATGAGTTCCGTGACCCGCGATGGGCTAAAGTTCTTCTCCGCGCGCGAGAGCCCGCCATGATCCCGGAGAAGTCTTTCAATCTCAGTGTGATGACTCTTCCATTCCTCTTTGACCGCCGTGAACGCCCGCTCGACGTCGCCTAGTAACTCGTCGCATGTCTTACTCTCCGGCGGGGGCAAAATGACGAGGTCGGGATGGCTCCGGGTTTGTTCTAGCAGTTTGACCCAATCATCAGGCGACCTGTTCCATGCCATGGCCAGAGTAGGGAGGAGCGGCTGGGCTCCATAAAACCTCAGCCGCCAGAAATCGCGCGCTACTTCCTGGAAGAGCGGCTTCGGGTCTGTGACTAAAGTGGTGTCGAAGCGCGCCCCGCTTTCGAACGCGTAGTCATTGAGCATGCGCTGGCAGAAACCGTGGATGGTAAAGATCTGCGCCTCATCGAAACTCTGGAGCGCAAGGTCCAATTCCCGAAGACCCACGGCGACGTCTCCTTTAACGAGAAAGGCAGCGATAATCGGATCTTCCGATTCTCCACGGCTTAGATCTATCAGCGCCGCTTGCAGACGCCGGCGCACCCGGTCGCGTAACTCCTGGGTGGCCGCCTCGGTGAAAGTGACGGCGAGGATGTCGCGAAGAGGAAGGTGCTTCTCCAGAATAAGGCGCAGAATCAGGCCGGTGATGGAATAGGTCTTTCCTGTCCCGGCGCTCGCTTCGATCAAGGTCACGCCCGGCTCTAACGATACGGTTACAACGTCGAAAGGAGTCATAGCTCCTCCTTGCTGGCATGCTGGAGCATCGGCGTGGCAACCATGCGGGCGAGTTCGGCAAAGCGATCGTCCAGCGGGTTGGGCACGTTGAAACAGCGGGCGAAAAAGGGATCGTCTCGCTCGCCGCGCTGGCGCCACGGACCCATCCATTTCGCGCGCGCCTTGGCGAAAGGATCTTTTGCTCCGGTCAACTCGGCCTCGATTAGGGCGATGGCGCTGCCGGGAAAAAATGGCAGTGGCTGCGTTAATCCTTCCCAGTAAAGTTGGCAAAGCGTTTGCAGCTCGTTTCCCGCATGAGCGACAGGTTTGAAGGTAACTGCACCGTTCCTGCCAATTAGAACAGTGCGCGGCTCCTTCTGGTGACCCACTGCGCACAACGCAAGGTGTTCGATCCAGGCGCGAAAGTAATCCTTTGGATTAAGATTAGCCGTGCGGAAATGGACGCTTACTCCGCCATACATCGAATTGATCTTGCCGCTGAGGCCAAACGTTTCTAACGCGAGATCGACACTGATCGGCTGGTCCTTCCGGCCTCCGCCAATATGACTCTCGACAACGGCCGCGAGCTTTCGGATCTCAGTCCGCATGGAACGCAATTGCAACTCGCCGATGGTGCCGGGCGGCAGAAGGCCACGGGCTTCGAAAACTTCCGCCGGTAACGGTGGGTTCGCTTCCAACTCCTCCGCGAGAAGTTCCTGTTTAATGGGATACCTCTCCAGAGCACTGAGCTGGAACGGCTCGTTCTCGTCCAAACAATAACTTGTTTCCCACAGCGTCAGACCGAGGCGCCGCTTCATAAAATATCGGGCAGGGTTTCCCCAAAAGTCGATCAGTTCGCGTAACTCAAGGCTATGACTTTGTTCCTCGATCTCGGGCAAAGGATCTGTGACAAATGGAGGGAACTCACGCGCTTGTTTGGTGGAGATGCTGCGGCTGGCTTCCGCGTTGGCCTCCGAGTAACTAAAGGTCCTGTCACCCGGACCGGAGCCCCCAAAGTAGCGCGGGCTAAAGGCGTGGAGTGGGTGCTCCGTGAGGACCAACTCTTGCGCGGTTCGGCCTTTCGGAAAAACGAAGGCCTGGTTCAGGTAGTCGAGTAGCTCGCTTACGACAACCGAAGGCGGGATCTCCTTATTGTGGATGGCCGAACGACCGACATAGCTGATCAATAGCTTCTCCCGCGCGGACAGGATGGTTTCGAGAAATGAATAGCGATCGTCCTGACGAGCGGAGGGGTCGCCGATGCGTGGCGCGCCCGCCATCAGGTCGAACTGATTGGCCTGGGGCCGCCGCGGGAATACTTGATCATTAATTCCGAGGAGACAAACGACCCGGGCCGGAATACTGCGGACTGGTTTCAAGGCGCAGAAGGTCACGCCGCCTTGGAAAAAGTTGCCCCGCTGCTCCATGGTAGCGAGTTGTTCCGTGAGATGGTGCCGGACGAGGCGGAACTCTACTTCGGACTCCGGCCCCAGGGTCTCGCCCAGAGTGTGAAGACGATCAACCGTCATGCGCAAGAAACGGACATCTCTCAGCTCCTCTTCGCCGGCGGGATCAAGAAACGTTTCGATAACCTTGCGCAACGGCTCGCCCCAACCCGTCAGGAGGCGCGGGTGTTCGAAAGCCTCCGTGAGTTGGAACAAAGCTTCGGCGGCGGAGATAAGTCGTCCCAGGACCTCGGCGCCGTCGCCTTCTACTTCGTCATGAGGCAGGATACCTTCGAAGAGACGCTTGTTTCCGCCTTCCATGGCATAGCCCAGGAGTAGGCGATTTAATCCATGCCGCCAGGTATTAGCATCTAGCGCGGGCAGACCTATCTTGGTCCGATCGGAAGCGTCGACGCCCCAGCGGATCGCCGTGTCTTCGATCCAGTCGCGGATGAGCGAAAGGTCTTCATCGCTGAAATGAAAACGGCGGCGCAGAGCGCGTGACCCAAGCAAGGCAAAGATTTGCGGCGCGGTATAACGGCTGCCGGGAAGATCCAGTAGAGTAAGGAAGGTATCGATGGGCAGGCTCTCACTGCGCGGATGGCGGTCCGCCAAAGAGTAAGGGATGCGCATTGAATCCTTTTCCGGGTAACCAAAAACCCCGCGAATGAGGGGCGCGTATTTCTCGATCTCAGGTGTCAGGACAAGAATGTCCCGCGGCCGCAGATCGGGCATGGTCTGGAAGCAATCGATGAGCTGGTCGTATAAGACCTCCACTTCACGCATGGGTGAGTGACAGGAGTGCAGCGCAATGGATCGATCGCCTGGACTAACGGCAACGCGCGCTACCGTGTCGTCGCCCTCGGCTCCTTCGGGGCCTCGGTTTTGTGCGAGCAGGATATCTGACTTAAGGCAACCGAGCAGATTGGTGGATGCAAATTCCTCAAACTCTTCGCTACCTGTAGTGACCGGCACACCTAACCGCTCCTCTGTCTCCAGAAGCAAGTCGGTCAGATCCGCATCTACTTTGCCCCAGGAGGTCACCAACGGGTTACCGGCCGCTGAATTCGAAGCACCGAGGCCGAGACGTGCGCGTTGTTTGGCGGTGGGATCGTTTCCTCGATATTCCCGGGACGGCGTCAGGAGGAAGAGGTGCACTTCCCTGACCCGCGCCAGTTGGAAAAGGAGCTCCAGATAGGATGGGGGCAGGCTCGCCGGGGCGAAGACCGAGACACGCGGTGGGAGCTCGAGCGAATGAGCATCTGCAAATCCGCGGGTGCGGAGCCGATCGAGGGCCTGGTCGAAACCCGGCGCCTCGCTTAATTCCTGCCACAGGCAAGCCTGCCATGCTCCATGGCCGGTCCGGGGCTTGGACGAGTCCAACCAACCAGAAACCATTTCCGGCCGATAAACGCGATACTGGTCGAAAAGATGGGCCAGCCGGGTCGCGAGTTGAAATCGTTTCAGCGGATCGCCGTCGCGAAGATACTTGGCCACGGGCGCAAACTCCTTTTGCTCGAGGCTACGGCGCAGAAGCGCATCAATCTTCCAGGTAACGAGCTCGACCGGCTCCGCCCGTCCCTCTCCGCACGCTTGCTCGACCAGTTTCCCGACGAAATCTCCCAGGAAAGGAAAAGCATAATTAGCGCAAATGCCGTGAAGTTGAGCCAGTTGGAAAGAAAGCCACCGCCGCGTGGCCAGACTCTGCACCACCACAATTTCCGGCAGAAAAGGCGAGGGGAGCGGGGCCGAGACCACGCGGGCCAGTCGTCTCGCGATGATATCGAGCTGGTTGCTCGTGTGAAGAATCAGGCCGGGCATTGAGAGAAATCAGGAGGTCGCGAGGGGAATTTCAGAATCTAGCATAGGTCACGGTTCTGCTGGCAATCACTCACGCGACAGGCAAAAATGCGCAGGTGAAGAAATGGTTCGTCCTTTGTTTTTCGATTGCGGTGGCGACGCAAACGATGGCGGCTGGAGTCACTCCCGCGAGTGTGCGCAACGCGGCGGCTTATTCCTCCAGCGCTGGTGGCAAATCGTTTATCGCCCTTCAGAACGGGCAAACCATTTTCGAACAAAACGCCGGAGAGCCGCACAAAATCTACAGCGGCACGAAAGCCTTTTGGGGTCTGGCCGCGCTCGCGGCCGCGGAGGACGGGCTCCTGAATCTGGACGAGCGGGTGGCCGCTACCATTCCGGCCTGGGCTAACGATGCACGCAAAGCGCGCGTAACGATCCGGCAGCTGCTCGATTTCTCGTGCGGGCTGGCTCCGGTCTTCTCCCTGCACAACGACAATCCCGGCGATCGCGACCAGATCGCCGTGGCCGCGCCGATGGTCGCCAATCCTGGGTCGTCGTTTATTTATGGACCGAGCGCGCTCCAGGTTTTCCATCAGGTTTTGAAACAGAAGCTGGGTGGGGAATCGCCGACGCATTATCTCGAGAGACGCGTCCTTCATCGCCTCGGGCTCGGCTCGCAGCGTTACCTTACCGATAGCGCAGGCAACCCTTTGCTCGCGGCCGGCTGGCTCCTGAGCGCCCGAGAGTGGGCGAGACTGGGGCAGCTGGCGCTGGCCGGCGGAGCGCCCGTGATTGGTCCCGGTTCGTTCGCGCAATGCTCGCGCGGGTCGTCCGCCAACCGCGCTTTTTCACTGGGCTGGTGGAACAACCGGAGCGCGCCGGGCGGACGCGAGTTCGATTTCGAGGACATGCTGGTGCCGAAATGGCCGCGGCAAAATTGGAGCGGCGCGGTTCTTTGCCGGGACGCGCCTAACGACCTCATCGCGTGCGTCGGTTCCGGTTACCAGCGCCTGTACGTAATTCCGTCGCTGAATCTCGTGGTGGTGCGCCAGAGTTCCGGCGGCCGCTTTTCCGACGCGCGTTTCCTGCGGTTGCTGTTCGGGAAGTAACAACTACTTCGGCGTCGCGACCATGAGCGACGAGCGGCTCGGTTGCCACTGATAGCCGAAGCTGAATTCCAGTGGGCCCGCCTTGGCTGCCGCGTCCTCTTTCACGAGATCGGGTTGCGGATGATCCTTGAAGCGGTTGATCGGTCCGTGATAGCGCCCGTAGAGGCGAAGGTCCCATTTCGCGCGATCAAAGAAACGCAACGGGATTCCGGAATCGTCCTGGAGAATCACTTTGCTGTGAGTGAGCAGGAAGCCACGCACCATGGAGAAGTTGTTGGAATGCATCAGGTACGACGCGGCCTTCAGCAGCGTGACGCCAGTGCCTTGTTGCTCGCAGAATTTGCCGAAGTTCGGAACCGCTTTCACAGCCCAATCGGCGAGGTCGCTGGTGAAGTAGTAAAGCGTCTGTTCGCGTCCCTTGCTGTTGGTGAAGACGATCTTCACACCGGGTGTAGTCCCTTTGGCTTCCGGGACGAAACTGCCCGCGCGATCCAGCGCGACCGGCGTGACGGAATCGATCGTGCACCCGGCGCGCGCGAGAAACACATACAGAACGGGGAGGGTTCCACTGAGTTGCACCTGTCTCAGGTCCACCTTCATGTTTTTCGTAATGAAGAAGCTCCAGCTCAGGACGGAATCGAGCGACTTCCGGAGATTGGCCAGCGCCGAGGGCAGAACCTGCCGTGGAATTTTCTCGATGTCCGGGATCGGGCCGACCGGTTCGATCCCACAGAGGATGTAAGTGCTCGCGTTTGGAAAGAAGGCGTTGGCATAGAGAAAATCCGGGCCGCTGAACATGTAAAACATGGGGCCGGTGTCTTCGTAGGCCGCGCCCAAAGCCATGGGCGCCCATGAGCGAATCTTCGAGAGCTGCTGCGTTTCCAGCCGGGTCCAGGCGCGATCAAGATCGGCAGCGTGTGCGGCCCAGGGGGAATCGGCGCCATACTTTTCCAGAGGCGTGCCTCGCACCGGCAAGCCCGCGAGAAATTTCGCAGTTGCGTCGGCGATCGGATCGACGGCGAAGGCGCGCGCGCAAAAAGCGAGCGAGGCGAGGAGGAAGAAGAGGCGTTTCATTTATGCGTGGCCATCATTAAAAGACCGCGTTCGATTTGCCAGTGATATCCGAACGCAAATCCCAACTCCGGCGGGGGCGGGACCCGGGCGTAGATCGCCGCCAGCTCAGGCTGGTGATATTTTCCGAACATCTCGGCATGCGGCACGTAGCGTCCGTAACAATCGACCTTCCAGTTTTTCGGAAAGGCACGGAGCGGGATTCCGGAGTCGTCCTGGATAATGACCTGGCTGCGGTTGAGGAGAAAGTTCCGCACGCCGGCGAATCCCTCGGTGTGCATGAGATAGGACGCCGCTTTCAGCAGGCTCAGCCCCGGCCCGTGCGTGGCACACCAGTCGAGGAAGGGGCTTTTCCCTCCGGAAAGGTCGGTCTTGAAGTAATACAGGGTCTGCTTGGGGCCGCGAGAAACGAACGTAATCTTCACTCCCGGCGCGGGGCTATTGACGAAAGTGGTGTCCAGGATGGTGCAGCCGCGGCGCGCCAGGAACACGTAGAGAATAGGGAGCGTGCCGCCCAGGCCTTGGCGACCCAGATCCGTCCTCATGTCTTTGGTAATGAAG
This sequence comes from Verrucomicrobiota bacterium, assembly GCA_041167585.1. Lineage (GTDB taxonomy): Bacteria > Verrucomicrobiota > Verrucomicrobiia > Chthoniobacterales > UBA10450 > AV80. The sequence continues at coordinate 182,532 of JBEEHV010000011.1, read as the reverse complement.
TAATGGGTTTGAAGAACGGTCTTCATCGATGCGCGCAACGTGCCCAGCTCGCTTCCCACCACCTCCGGAGTGAACCGGGAAAGATCGGGCACCTGCCCCACCGGTTCGAGACCGGCCAGGATGTAAGTGTTCGCGTTCGGAAAAAAAGCGTGGGCGTAAAGAAAGTCCGGGCCGCTGAACATGTAATACATCGGGCTCGTGCTGTTGTAATATTCGAGCGCGTTAGCCGCCATCCACGCGCGAATCGGGCCGAGCTGGAAATACTCCTTTTTGTACCACGCCTTTTCCATGGCGTTAGCGTGATCTATCCAGGGCTCGCTCAGCGTCAGCGGCTGCAAAGCTCCTTCCACGGGCAGCCCCGCGAGAAAGCGCGCGGTCTGATCGAGGGTCGGCGCCGCCGGCGCAGGAACGGAAGCAGCGAAAAGGAGCGAGAAAACAAGGGCGTAGCGTTTCATGAACGGAAATCAGACGGATGCACGGCTCTTCTTTGCAGAGAGGAAATAAACCACGAGCCCCAGGGCCATGGTGGCGAGACCCCAGAGCGATGGCCGGCGGGTGGAAGTTTCGGCCAGCATGTGCACGAGCATCCAACTGCTGATGGCCAGAAAAATCAGGGGCGTAATCGGATAGCCCCACGTCCGATAAGGCCGCGGTAACTCGGGCCGGCGCCAGCGCAGGACGAAAACGCCCAGCACCGTGAGCGTCGAGCAAAGCGTGAGACTGAATTGGATGTAGTTCACCGCCGTTTCAAACGTCGCGGTCAGTAAAAGTAAAATCACAATCGCGTATTGCGTCAGGATGGCGGCAGTGGGAATGCCGCGCGCGTTCCGGCGGGCCAACGGAGCCAGGACCCCAAGGTCTTCGCCCATCGCCGCGGTGATGCGCGGGCCGATCCACATCATCGCGCTGACGGTTGAAATCAGGCCCAGGCAAATGAAGACAGCCATAACTTTTGCGCCCTGCGGACCGAAAATGTGGCTACCCGCAATGATCGCGATCTGCTGTTTTCCCAGCATCTCGGCCGTGGGCGAGGTGCGGAGGAACGCGGCATTGGTTGCGAGGTAAAGCGCCATTACCAGCACGGTTCCCAAACCTACCGAAATCGGAATGGTGCGGGATGGGTTCCGCAATTCACCCACAATGTAAGTGGACGCGTTCCATCCGGAATAGGCGTACATGACCCAAAAAAGGCTCACCGCAAATGGAGCACTGATGATCAGCGCGCTATCGCCTTTGACCGGTAGAAAGGAGATTGGTTGCGACGCCTTGATGAATAATCCCGCGCCGATGATTACCAGCACGAGCACGACCTTGAGAATGGTTGACGCGTTTTGAAACGCGCTGCCCAATTGCAAATCGCGCAACAGAACGAGCGTGCAGATGGTCACAACCACCAGGGACAAAATCAGTGGATTCATCCCGGCTACGACCCCGGTAAAATACGTTCCGAACGCCATGGCGGCGATGGCGACCGGCGCCGCGAACCCGACCGTGGCCGAAATCCAACCCGCTAGGAAACCGATCGACGGGTGATAGATTTCGCCCAGGAAATGATATTCGCCGCCCGATCGTGGCAGGGCGGCTCCCAGTTCCGCATAGGAGAGCGCGCCGCAGAGAGCGCAGAGACCTCCGACGGCCCAGAGCACCATAATCGCGAAACCACTCGGCAAATCTCCTACCTGGAATCCGAGGCTCGTGAAAATACCGGTGCCAATCATGTTGGCCACGACGATGCACGTGGCCGTGAGCGGTGAAATGGATTTTGTCCCTTGGAATGCGGTTCCTGAGCTCACCCGGCGATGATGTAGGGATTGCGCGCGATGGAGTCAATGCTCACCGCGTCGCTTTATTCCGGTGAGGCGAACTCGGATTTACCAAGGAAAGGGTGAGGCACCCCGCCCCGCACCCGAACCGCTCTACAGGTTCGACCCAGTTTGGTGGGTCCGACTCGGCGCGAGATTTTTCCGGCGTTGCTCTGCCTTTTTCTCGGCGTCGGTCATCGTCGTTTCATTTAGCTTCTGAGCATTTTCCAGCATGAGCTTGCTGGGTGGCTTGGGAGCAGTCCCCGTTTTGGCCGTGGTCCGGACGACTTTGCCGTTGGTAAACTTATACCCATCGGAATGGACCCATTCTCCCTTGGTGAAAGTCCAGCCGACGGCCGTTGGCTTGGGCGCAGCGGGCACCGTTTTCTGGTCGCCACTTTTTTTGGACGAGACCGAGTTGCTGTGCTGGGTGGTTTTCGCCGGCGGCTCCGCGTTAACCCGGGAGGCGATCAGGGCGAGGCTTGAGGCGAGAACAAGATAGAGTGCGTTTCTTTTCATAGTTGATTTTTCAAAAGGAATCGAAGCCGAGCGAGAATTCGCGGGTGGGGGGATCGCTTTTCGCGACCCAACGAAGGTCGTGACGGTAGAAGGAGGAGGGAATCGGTGCAAAGATTATTATGAGATGGAGTAGAAATAAATTCGCGGTTTCATTTGGCTTGTGGCGGCTCAGCCGCCGGCGATAAGCTTTGTTTGTGAAAGCAATTGGTGGCGGCATGATCGGCGCGTTTCTGGTTGTGGCGGCATTTCTTGCCGGCGCGCGTTGGAACGAACTAACCAAAAGGACCGAGCCTCCATTTGTCCGCTATGAAATGCACGTCGGGACTGATGGGACCGTTACTCGAATGGATCGGGTAAGCGGGCAGCTGCACATGGTCACGACCAGTGGTGCCGGGGACGTGCCCGAGCGTTTCGTTGCCCCCACAAGCGCTCCCGCGAAACCGTAGCGCGATTTCGCTTCGCCTTACTCGTGGCGCAGATGCGCCGCACTCCGCCGGCGCAGGACGGCGAGGATCTCCGCGATGGTGCTGACGGCAATTTCCGCTGGAGAGTCCGCGCCGATGTCGAGTCCGAGCGGAGCGTAAATGCGGCAGAGCTTTTCTTCGGCCACGCCGCGTTCCCGCAGCAGATCGAAAACGCGCCGGACTTTTCGCCGGCTCCCGATCATGCCGATGTAACCCGCCCCCGCTTGCTCTACGGCTACGGCCAACGCTTCCCGATCGATTTCGTGATTGCGGCTCACGATGACGAGTGCTTCATCGCTTTGCCATGGATGCGAGGCGATAAATTCCGCCGGAGATAAATCGGAAAAGCGGGCCACTACTGGCGGAAGATCGGCCAGCAATTCCACTCGATCGTCAACCACGCCGACAAACAATCCGCACTCCGTCGCCAGTTTCGCGATGGCGTGTGCGCAGTGTCCCGCGCCGATCAGATACAGGGCTTCGCTTACCGATTGCGGCTCGAAGAACACCGTCACTTCGCCGCCGCAGATCGCGCCGAACGAATCGGGCTCGCCCTCCCGCAGCGGGTAACTTTTGAGCAGGGGCACGGTATTGCGAATGTTCGCCAGAGCGTCCTCGATCACCAGCGACTCGAATTTGCCTCCCCCAATTGTGCCACTGGTCTTCCCGTCTCCGTACACGAGCATCTTCGATCCCGCAGCCCGCGGTACGGAACCGGCCGTGGCGGCCACGGTCACCAGGACGAACGGCTTCCGCGCCTCTCGAGCCGCGATTAGTTCGGTAACGAGCGCATCAGTCATCGCGCGCGACGGTGGCTACGATATCGCCGTGCGGTTCGTCTGTCGGAACGAAGACCTCGTTCTTATTGTCGAGGCCGAACGGCTCCAGATTGATCAGCAGGCAATGTTTGTTTGGCATCGCGAGATCGAGTTTCGAGATCTCGGGACAAACAGCCAGCGCGGCTTCGCCCATCTGGAACAGCGTCGTCTGCGCGGAAGGGCTGTAATTGTTCGCAAACTCTTTCAGCATCGCGCTCAAGATCGCTTCGTTCGCGCGCCCGTAATGCTCCGGCTGGTCTGTGAACGTCCACGTCGCGCTGAAGGAGGTGGCCAGGATCCTATCCGCCGTTTCCGGCAGCGTGGTGTATTCATCCTTCGGATAATTCTCGAAACCGGAGCCGGTCGATTTCAAAATCACCAGGTCGCGAATTCCCGAGCAAACGGTTTTTGTGTCGGCGCTTGACGTGACCGTTGTAAACATTCGGCCTTCGCCACCGGCCGCGAATGAATGCCGATGCGGCCGGCCATCGACCGTCAGGCGTTCCCAGCGCCGCTCCGAGATCTGGATTTCCGAAGACGCCACCTGCGGGTAACGCGTCACGAAATGCTCGCCGAGGCTGAGGCCGAAGCGCTCGATTTCCTCTCCGAGATGTTGGCGGGCGAATACGTTGATCGTATTCTTGATCGTGTCGGTCGCCACGACCTTGCTGTTGTCGCCGCTCGTGTAGGACGACGCGAAATCGCCTTTGAGATAAGCGGCCACATTGAGGTCCTTGAGCGTGTGAGTGGGGCCGTCGCGCAGGATCTTCATCACCCGCACCCGGGCCTTGCCGTAATGAAAGCCGGTTAGTTTGGCCATTGCGCCTTACGATTAATTCAATTAGTGCGATAACGCGATGCCAAAGCTCGCCGAGTTGAATGCCCTCGATCGCGCGGAGTTCACGCGCCTGGTCGGACCTGTTTTTGAGCATTCGCCCTGGGTGGCGGCGCGGACGGAGGCGCAGCGCCCATTTTCATCACGCGAAGCCTTGCACGCGGCGCTTGTCGCCACGGTCAGGAAAGCCAGCGACGACGAGAAACTTTCTCTCATCCGCGCGCACCCCGATTTGATCGGCGAAGCCGACCTCACCGCCGCATCACAGGCGGAACAGGCGAGCGCCGGTCTCGCTCACGCTTCCGCGGAGGAGACGAAACAGTTTCGCGACTACAATCGGCAATATCGGGAGCGCTTCGGATTTCCCTTCGTTATCTGCGCGCGATTGAATAAGAAAGAAACCATTGCCGCTGCGTTTCCGGTTCGTCTCCGGAATTCGCGCGAGCAGGAAATGGAAACCGCTTTGCAGGAAATCGCAAAAATTGCCGAGCTGCGCTTAAAGGACCTTGTTCAATGAACGTCCTGACCACTCATGTCCTCGACACGATGCGCGGCTGTCCCGCCTCTTCCATGAAGATCGAGCTCTGGTCCATCGATCGAGCGAGTCTGCTCAAAACGGTCGAAACAAATTCCGATGGCCGGACGGAAGCGCCGTTGCTCGCGGGGGATGAGATGACGGCGGGAAACTACGAACTCGTCTTCCACGTTGGCGATTATTTTGGCGAACGCCGCTTTCTCGACCGCGTCCCCGTTCGTTTCGTCATCTCCGACCCTGGCGCGAAGTATCACGTTCCGCTGCTCACTTCCCCCTGGGCGTACAGCACGTATCGCGGAAGCTGAAGCACCAACGTCCAATGAAGCACCACTATCCAAACGCCAAGCCGAAGCGATGCGCACTTGGAGCTTGGAGCTTGAAATTTCTCTGGAGCTTGGAGCTTGGAATTTGGAGCTTGAGCACGGACACATGAGCGTGCCCGATTCACCAGCTCCGCCGCCCGGTCTCGTCGATCTGGCCGCTGCGCGCGTCGGCGGCGTCGCGCTTGTCGCCAACGACGAGTTCTTCGCGGAGAAAGAAAACCTCCTTAAACCCGGCCGGGGCATTTTCATTCCAGATAAGTACACCGATCGCGGCAAATGGATGGACGGCTGGGAGTCGCGCCGCCGGCGCACGCCCGGCCATGATTGGTGTGTCGTGCAGCTGGGACTGCGCGGCATGATCAGGCAGGTCGATATCGACACGAATCATTTCCTCGGGAATCATCCGCCCTTCGCTTCCCTCGATGCGCTTGACCTAACGAATGGTTTTCCGGCCGACGCCGGCGCAGTCGATGCTCTTTCCTGGAGCCCGATCCTTGCGAAATCTCCTTTGAACCCGGGCTCACAAAACCTCTTCGAGATAACGGGCGAGCAGACCTGGTCGCACGTCCGGTTGAATATTTTCCCGGACGGCGGCGTGGCCCGCCTCCGCGTTTACGGAATTGTTGTCCCCGACTGGAGCAAGCTGAAACCGGGCGAACTGGTCGACCTGGCCGCGATCGAGAACGGCGGAGTGCCGCTGGCTTGCAGCGACATGTTTTTTAGTTCGATGAACAATCTGATCATGCCGGGCCGCTCCGAAAACATGGGGGACGGCTGGGAAACAAAACGCCGACGCGGTCCCGGCTACGATTGGATCATTCTTCAGCTCGGATTGCCGGGCGCGATTCGAAAAATCGAAGTCGACACCAACCACTTCAAAGGAAACTATCCCGACACCTGTTCGATCGAAGGATGCAATGCGCCAGGTGCTTCGACCGACGAACTCACGGGTGCGCGCTGGCGCGAGATCCTGCCCATGACCAAATTGCAGGCCCATACGCGCCATTTCTTCGAGGAGGAACTCGCGCCGGTTGAGAATTGCACGCATTTGCGATTAAACATTTTCCCGGATGGCGGAGTAAGCAGGCTGCGGGTTTGGGGAACTGTGACCGGCGAAACAATGACGAAGCACGAATGACGAATGTCGAAGGAATGTCGAAACCCAAATGACGAAAAGTCGCTCTCATTCGAGCTTTGTCATTCGGACTTAATTCGTCATTCGTCATTCGCCGCTTCGTCATTCTCATCATGAGTGATTTCGATTTGCTCGTGCGCTGTCGCGAGCAGGACATCGGGGTCAGCGAAGGAAAAATTGTCGCGCTGGCGCAGCACCTGGCCGGTTCAGCTTTGTCGGAAGTTAATGCGCGTGATCTGGCGATCTTCCCCGGGGTCATCGACGCGCACGTTCATTTCAACGAACCCGGCCGGACCGATTGGGAAGGCTTCGCCACCGGCTCGCGCGCAGCGGCGGCCGGTGGGACCACGACCGTATTCGACATGCCGCTGAATTCGCATCCGCCCACGATCGATCGATCCAGCTTTGAACTGAAGCGGGCCGCGGCCGAGGCGAGTTCGCTGGTCGATTTTGGCCTCTGGGGCGGCCTCGTCCCCGGCAATCTCTCGGATCTGGAAACGCTGCGCGATTGTGGAGTCGTCGGATTGAAGGCTTTCATGTGCAACAGCGGCATTGGCGACTTTGCGGCGGTCGACGCCGCAACGTTGCGCGCCGGAATGCAGCGGGCAGCGGAACTCGACCTTCTGGTGGCGGTTCACGCCGAGTCGGAAGAAATGACCAGCGCATTAACCGGAGCAGCGCGTGCGGCGGATAAAAAGGGGGTTCGCGACTTTCTCGAGTCGCGACCTATCGCCGCTGAACTTGAGGCGATCCGCGTGGCCATCGATTTCGCCGCGGAGACCGGCTGCCCGTTACACGTCGTGCACGTAAGTTGCGGGAGCGGCGTCGCGCTCGTCGCCGAAGCCCGAGCGCGCGGGATCGACGTGACCTGCGAAGCCTGTCCGCACTATCTCGTGCTGAGGGACGAGGACATGGAACAGCTTGGAGCCGTCGCGAAATGCGCGCCGCCGCTTCGCTCCTTCGACCATCAGCGCGAGCTTCAGGAGCGGCTTCGCGATATCACCACGATTGGCTCCGATCATTCGCCTTCGCCGCCGGAAATGAAAGAGCGTGAGAATTTCTTTGAGGTCTGGGGCGGGATCTCGGGTTGTCAGCATCTCCTGCCGTTGCTGATCGATGCGGAAATTCCGCTGGATGAGATCCGACGTTTGACCAGCGAAGATGTGGCGTCGCGATTTCGGCTCCGCGCGAAAGGATCCCTCGCTGTGGGAAAGGACGCGGACTTCACGCTAGTTGATTTGAAGGCGGAGGAACTCGTCACCGCGGAATCGCTCCGTTACCGACACCAGCAAAGCCCCTATGTCGGTCGCCGCCTCCGCAACCGTGTCCGTCGGACATTTTTGCGCGGACAAATGATTTATGAGGATGGCAGGTTCGCTGGTCAGCCAATGGGAAAATTCGTGCGGCCGCACGGTGATGGGAAATAATCAGAGATTCTTCGCTGCGCTCAGAATGACAGCTTAGGAATGAAGGTGATTACGGGCTCGCGTCCTCTCCTTTAATTGGTCATCCGGAGCCGGGCGAACGATCGCTGACTACGAGGCACGCTTCGCATGCTGAAACGGCTGGCACTCCTTCCTCTGCTTTGTCATCCTGAGCGTAGCGAAGGATCTCTGACTATTTCTGCAGTCGATGCGCGACCACAACTACTACGTCTACATCGTCACGAACAAACATCGCAGCACGCTCTACATTGGAATGACGAATGACCTCTCGCGCCGAATCGTCGAGCACAAGAACGGCGAAATAGTGGGATTCACTCAGCGCTACCAATTCAATCCCCTCGTCTGGTTTGAAGACTTTCGCGGGGTGAATGAAGCGATCGCGTGCGAAAAGAGGCTCAAAGGCTGGCTTCGCTTGAAAAAAATCGCTTTAATCGAGAAGGAGAATCCTCGTTGGTTCGATCTTAGCGCTGACTGGGGACAGGAACCCCGGATCGATAATGGCTGGCCACGCGTCGAAGAAATGGTCAGAGATTTTTCGCTGCGCTCAGAATGACAGCTGTTTTTAAGAAGCCCATGACATCTAACAAGCCGACAACGAGTTTCGCGCCTAACGAGATCGAGAAGATGAGCGCCGCTTTGAGCGACGCGAACAAGACGTTCATGCGCCATTACCCGGGCGAGTCTAACCGGCGTCAGGCCGTGCACACCGTTTATGGGGGTGCGCATTTGTTTAAGGCCGACTCTGCGCCAAAACTCGGGGCGGTCGCATTGCGCTCGCTGCAGGAATACGCGCCGGATGCGAAGACGCTCGCGGCGGCCCTCGGCACCAGCGGCGATGAAGCGCTGGCGCAGAAAGTCTATGACCGCGTCGTGGAAAAACTCCGGCGCGAACCGGTCGAAGATTTCCGGCTCGATTTTGAAGACGGTTACGGCAACCGCGCCGATGCGGAAGAGGATGGCCACGCTGCGTCCAGCGCCGCCGAAGTGGCGCGTGGCCTGAAGGAGAATTCGCTTCCTCCTTTCATCGGCATTCGCATCAAACCGCTCAGCGAAGATCTGCGTGTCCGCAGTGTCCGCACACTCGACATTTTCATCACCGCACTTCTGGCCGAGACGGGCGGCAAGCTTCCGGAAAATTTCGTCATCACCGTGCCAAAGGTGCAACTGCCGGAACAGGTCGAAGCCGCCGTTCGCTTTTTCGAATTGCTCGAGCAACGAAACGGGCTGCCGGCTGGCGCGCTCCTGATCGAGCCGATGATCGAAACGCCGCAGGCCATCATCAATCAACGCGGCGAGATCGCGCTCGGTTCATTGGTCGACGCCGCGAACGGACGCTGTCGCAGCGTGCACTTTGGCGTTTACGATTACACCGCTTCCACGGGGATTACGGCCGCCTATCAAACCATGAGCCACCCTACGTGCGATTTCGCGCGGCAAATGATGCTGGTCTCCCTGGCCGGCACCGGGATTCATCTTTCGGACGGCGCCACTAACATTCTGCCGGCCGGTCCGCATCGCGCGAGTGAAGGCAAACCGCTGACGGAGGAGCAGCTGCGGCAGAATCGCGAGAGTGTCCACGGCGCGTGGCGTCTCGGTTTCAACGACAACATGCATTCGTTGCGTAACGGGTTTTACCAGGGCTGGGACCTGCACCCGGCGCAGTTCGTCACTCGTTATGCCGCGGTCTACACCTTCTTTCTCGATGGCCTAACGAGCGCTTCGGGCCGGCTGAAAGCGTTTGTCGAGAAAGCCGCGCTGGCTTCGCTTTTCGGCGATGTCTTCGACGACGCCGCGACCGGGCAGGGCCTGCTCAATTTTTTCCTGCGCGGTATTGCCTGTGGGGCGATCACAGAAAGCGAAGCGCTCGCGACTGGACTCACGCTCGATGAAATCCGTTCCCGGTCGTTCCTGAAGATTCTCCAGGGCCGGCGACGCTCATGACTGCCTGCTTTTGTAGCTTTGTCATTCTGAGCCGCGCAGACGGCGAAGAATCTCTGACTATTTCTCCGCGCTCAAAACGCGGGAAATGGTCAGAGATGTTTCGCTCCGCTCAACATGACAGTTTAGGAGGAGTCGATTTCTAATGGTGAAAGGCGTCTACGAATGAGCGGCGCAATCGAGTTTCGACTGAACGGCCAGTCGGTCCGCGTCGATTCCGTTTCGGCTAACATCACGTTGCTGGAGTGGCTTCGGAACAGTGGTTTGACCGGCTCAAAAGAGGGGTGCGCGGAGGGCGATTGCGGCGCTTGTTCGGTGGCCATGGTGGACCGCGACGCGCGGGGAAAACGGTGTTACCGCGCCATCAACAGCTGTCTCGTGCCGCTGCCGCTCATGAGTGGGCGCGACATCATCTCAGTCGAAGGCGTCGCGGGCGAAGAAATGCATCCCGTGCAGGAGTCGATGGTGAAAAACTTCGGATCGCAATGCGGCTACTGCACACCGGGTTTCATCATGTCTCTCTTCGAGGGGTACTACCGCAAGGACCTCAAGACCGCCGCGCAACTCGACGAACAACTCTGCGGCAATTTGTGCCGCTGCACCGGCTACCGGCCGATCCGCGACGCGGCGGCAGACGCGCTCGCGCAACGGAACGGGCCCGACGCGTTTGATGCGCAGTTGAAAAGCGCGAAGGCGAAGCTCAAGGCGACGAAATACAATTTCGACGGCGAAACTTTCCTGCGTCCCAGTTCGCTCGAGAAATTATTCCGCGCCCTGGCCGAAAATCCCGCCGTGCGCCTGATCGCCGGCGCCACCGATCTCGGGCTCGAAATCTCCAAACGTTTTCAAAAATTTCCCGCTCTCATCTCACTCGAAGCCGTCGCTGAGCTTAACGAGATCAGTTCCACCGAAACCGAATGGCGGATCGGCGCGGCTACGACTCTGACCAAACTCGACGATCTGCTCGGCGCGGAATTTCCAGTGATTCGCGAGATGCTTTCCGTGTTCGGCTCGCGCCAGATCCGTAACCGCGCGACGCTGGGCGGAAATCTCGTGACCGCTTCGCCGATCGGCGATTCGCCGCCGGTGCTGCTCGCGCTCGAAGCCAAAGTCGTTCTCGCCTCAGCGGAGGGAGAACGGGTGCTGCCGCTCGACGAATTCTTCGTCGCCTACCGCAAGACGGCGTTGCAGCCCGGTGAGATTTTGAAGGCCGTCATCGTCCCGCGGCCGAACGCCGGCGTCCAATCGCGCCGAAAATTCTACAAGGTTTCGAAGCGTCGCGAGATGGACATCAGCACCGTCGCGGCATGTTTCGCAGTCGAGTCAGCTGGTGACGGGAGAATCACGAAAGTCCGGCTCGCCTATGGAGGCGTCGCCGCCCTGCCGGTCCGCGCGAAAGCGACGGAAGCGGCGTTGATCGGCAAACGCTGGAGCGAATCGACCTGCGAAGAAGTGCTACCGATCCTCGCGCGAGAATTCACTCCGATCTCCGATGTGCGCGGCAGCGCGAAATACAGGCAGCAGTTGATCGCCAACCTGCTCCGGAAATTCTTTACAGACGAGCAGACCGAAGTGGTCGATCGAAAGATCGCGCGCTATTTGATGCCGCGTCCCGCCGCGGCGTCCCCGCACGAGAGCGCCCACAAACACGTGACCGGCGAAGCCATCTATGTGGACGACCACGCCCAGCAGGAAACTATGCTCGAGGTTTGGCCGGTTTGTTCGCCCCACGCGCACGCAAAAATCCTCGAGCGCGACGCATCCGCCGCGCGACTCATGCCCGGCATTAGCGCCGTTTTGCTCGCCGAAGATGTGCCTGGTCTGAATGATGTCGGCGCGGTTCGCCACGACGAAATTCTCCTCGCGAAGGAGGAGGTCCTTTATCACGGGCACATTGTTGCACTTGTCGTCGGCGCCACGCCGGAACTTTGTCGCGCGGCGGCGGAGAAGGTGATCGTCGAATACGAACCGCTCCCTCCGATCTTCACGATCGAGGAAGCAATCGAGGCCGGCAGTTTTCACACCGATCCTAATTTCATCCGGCGCGGGGACGCCGCCTCCGCGCTCGCAGCCGCACCCCTAACTTTCGACGGCGAATTTTCATTCGGCGGCCAGGATCATTTTTATCTGGAGACGAATGCCGCGTGGGCCGAGACCGGTGAGGACGGCACAGTCTTCATCAGTTCTTCGACGCAGCATCCATCGGAAGTGCAGCACATCGTCGCGCATTTGCTCGGCGTGCCGATGCATAGCGTAGTGGTCGAATGCCCGCGCATGGGCGGCGGGTTCGGCGGAAAGGAAACTCAGGCCGCGATGCTTGCGGCGCTGGCTGCGCTCGCCGCCACCAGGACCGGCCGGAAAGTCCGCATCCGTTTCAACCGCGATCAGGACATGATGATCACCGGCAAGCGCCATCCGTTTCTCGGAAAATTCCGCGCCGGCTTTGACGAGAGCGGATTATTGTTGGCGGCGAAAGTCGATCTGTTTTCGAATGGCGGTTGGTCGCTCGATCTGTCGCGCGCCATCACCGACCGGGCGTTGTTTCACCTTGATAACGCCTACTACATTCCGAACGTCGAGTTCAGCGGTCGCGTGGCGAAAACGAACCTCGCTTCCAATACCGCCTTCCGCGGGTTCGGCGGGCCGCAGGGCATGATCGTTATCGAAGAGATTCTCGACCGGATCGCCCGCGAAACAGGCCTCGCGCCGGAGGTGGTGCGCGCGCGAAACCTTTATCGCGGCAGCGGCGAGACCAATACCACGCATTACGGCCAGGAGATCGAGGACAACCGCATTCAGCGCGTCTGGGATGGAGTGACGGAGTCGAGTCAGCTCGCGTCGCGCCGGGAGGAATTGCGGCAATGGAACAGCGAACACGCGCAACAGAAGCGCGGCCTCGCCGTCACGCCGGTGAAATTCGGAATTTCCTTCACGACCACGCACCTGAATCAGGCCGGCGCGCTGGTGCTTCTCTATCAGGACGGCACGGTGCAGGTGAATCATGGTGGCATTGAGATGGGGCAGGGGGTTTACACCAACATCGCGCTGATCGCGGCCCGCGAGCTCGGCCTAACGACCGATCGCATCCGCGTCATGGCCACGCGCACCGACAAGGTTCCCAATACTTCCGCCACCGCGGCGTCGTGCGGCACGGATTTGAACGGCGCCGCAGTCAAGAACGCGTGCGACACCTTGCGCGCGCGGCTCCTGCCCTTCGCCGCCGAAATGCTCTCGGCGAAAAATGGCGGCACGGTTCCAACCGATCGAATCATTTTCAATGACAACATGGTCCTCGACGCGGAGGACCCGCAGACGGGGATTCCGTTCGCGGAGTTGCTTCAGCGCGCCTACTTCGCGCGGACCAGTCTGAGCGCCACCGGGTTCTACAAGACGCCCGACATCAATTACGATCGCGAGGCGGGTCGCGGAAAACCGTTCCACTACTTCGCCGTCGGTGCGGCCGTGAGCGAAGTTGAAGTGGACGGATTCACCGGGATGACGCGCATCCGGCGGGTAGACATTCTGCACGATACGGGCGACGCCATTAATGCAGGCGTCACCCTTGGCCAGGTCGAAGGCGGTTTCGTGCAAGGGGCCGGCTGGCTCACGAACGAGGAGCTGGTCTGGGATTCCCAAGGGCGGTTGCTCACGCACTCGCCCGACACTTATAAAATACCGGCCATCGGGGATACGCCGGACATTTTCAATGTGGCTTTTCTTTCGGAGGCTACGCAGTCGAATGTCATTCACGGAAGCAAAGCGGTGGGCGAGCCGCCGCTCATGCTGGCGCTCTCCGTGCGCGAAGCGATTCGCGACGCCGTGGCGGCTTTCGGGAATCCGGGAGGCCAGGTGCCGCTCGCTTCGCCCGCGACGTGTGAGGCAATTTTCGCCGCGATTCACGGGCGCGTTTCGTCCGCATCGGCTGAAGCTACGCCCGAGCACGCCATGGCCGACCGGGTCCTGAAGTGAACCACTCCCCCTGTCATGTTGAGCGAAGCGAAACATCTCTGACTATTTCCGGTACGCCGCGCTCCCTCCTCAGAAATGATCAGAGATCCTTCGCCGTCTGCGCGGCTCAGGATGACAATGCTTTAGAGCCGCGCTCGAGGCTTTGACCGATGAGAGATCTTCAACACAAGCTTAGCGTCGCCCGGGGCGAGAGACTGGCTGAGCTGCTCTTCAAAAACGCGCAGCTCCGACCGGGTTCTGAAGTGAACCACTCCCGCTGTCATGTTGAGCGAAGCGAAACATCTCTGACTATTTCCGATACTCAGCGCTCCGCCTCAGAAATAGTCAGAGATCCTTCGCCGTCTGCGCGGCTCAGGATGAGAATGCTTTAGAGGTGCGCTTTGACCGATGAGAGATCTTCAACACAAGCTCAGCGTCGCCCGGGGCGAGAAACCGGCTGAGCTGCTCTTCAAAAACGCGCAGCTGGTCAACGTCCTCAGCGGCGAAATTCATGCAGCCGACGTGGCCGTGGACGATGGCCGCGTCATCGGCTTCGGCGATTATGCCGCGCGCGAGGTCATCGATCTGCAAGGCGCCTTTCTCGCGCCGAGTTTGATCGACGGCCATTTCCATGTCGAAAGCACGATGGTGACGATCCCCGAGTTTGCCCGCGCGGTCGTCCCTCATGGCACGGGCGCGATGGTGATGGATCCACACGAATACGCCAACGTCCTCGGCATGGATGGAATTCGTTACGTGCTCGAATCGAGCAAGAACTTGCCGATCGATTTCTTCATCATGCTGCCTTCCTGCGTGCCGGCGACTCATCTGGAAACGGCCGGCGCGCGCTTCACCGCGGATGACCTCGCGTTCATGATGTCGGACGACCGCATCGCGGGCGTAGCCGAGTTAATGAATTATCCCGGCGTCTACCTTGGCCACGAAAGCGAGCTGGCAAAAATCGAAGCGGGCAGGGGAAAGGTGATCGACGGACACGCGCCCGGCCTGCGCGGAAAGAATCTGAATGCCTACGCGCTTGCCGGCGTTCGCTCGGATCATGAGAGCACCGAGCTCGAGGAAGCGCGGGAAAAGTTGCGTCTCGGGATGCATCTGCTCGTGCGCGAAGGCAGCACGGAGCGAAACCTCGAGCACATCATCGCGCTGGTCACTCCGCAGAACTCCGCTAATTGCTCGTTCGCGACCGACGACAAACTGCCGGGTGACCTGGTGAACGAAGGCCACATCGATCATTCCATCCGAAAAGCCATCGCGCACGGCCTGTCCCCGATCACGGCGATCCAGATGGGGACGATCAATACGGCGCGGTATTACCGGCTCAAGAATCACGGGGCGATCGCGCCGCGTTATTGGGCGGACTTCGTCGTCTTCGACGATCTCGCGAAATTTGAGATCAAGCGTGTCTACAAGAAGGGCGCGCTCGTGGCGGAGAACGGAAAATATCTTCGTGGAAAAGGGCAGGCCACGGAGCAGCCGCGCAGCACGATGAACCTTCGTTATGAGGCGGCGGCCGGTTTTGAAGTTGGTGCGAACGACGCCAAGAAAATTCGAGTGATCGAGATAGTCCCACATCAAATCGTCACGAAGGAAGTTCTCGAAACGCCCGCGACGCGCGATGGACAAATTGTTTCCGACACCGAGCGCGACATCCTGAAGCTCGTCGTGGTCGAGCGCCACCGCGCTACCGGAAATGTTGGAGTAGGTTTCGTGCGCGGCTTTGGATTGAAGCAGGGCGCGCTTGGTTCCACCGTGGCGCACGACGCCCACAATGTCGTCGTGGTAGGCGTCACCGATGCCGATATCGTCGCTGCGATTCAAGCGCTCGAAACGATGCGCGGCGGCCAGGTCGCAGTGGCCGATGGAAAAGTCGAAGCGGCGTTGCCGTTACCGATCGCCGGCCTCGTTTCCGATCAACCGCTCGAAGTCGTGATCGATAATATCGTTGAGCTGAAAGCCGCAGCGGCGCGACTCGGCTGCACGCTCGACGCGCCGTTCATGTCGCTTTCCTTCCTCAGCCTCTCGCCCATTCCCGCTTTGAAGTTGACCGACCAGGGTTTGGTGGACGCGGTCAATCTGAAACTCACGACACTGATTGCTGAGTAACGGCGATCTTCCGGAGGATTCCGCGCTGCGTCGATAACGGAGGGACGTGCTTCCGCACGTCCCATCTTAGAGGCGGACATGCCGAAGCATGTCCCTCCGAGGTCTGCCCTCTGACTTCTGGCCTCTGAATTGCCGGTGGCATCGTACCGCGCTTTGGTTAGAATGTTTTCGAGTGAACGATATCTCCACCACATCAGGCACCAGCGTTCCAAATAGCGTCGAAGATCTCACCGGGGCACGCGGATCGCTGACCGCCTCGTCTTCCGGGGCGCCGCAATCGGATCGCGCTGATCTTCGTCCGGAAAAAATCAACGACGCCGTCATTCGTCTCGCGGGAAATTCGCAGGACGGCATCCAAAGCGCCGGCGCTTTTCTAGCGCGCCTCGCAGGTCGCAGCGCGCAGGACGTCATGACCTACATGACGATTCCCGCCACCATCTCCGGCGGTCCCTCCATTTTCCAGGTCCGCATGGGCACCGGCGAGGTTCTCTCCGCCGGGGACGAAGCCGATTTCCTCGTCGCGTTTTATCAGCACAGCTATCAGGACCATATCGGCTTCTTGAAAGAGGGCGGCGTGCTCCTCTACGATTCCGATAACGTCGAGCCCGACCTCGACGACAAGCGCTTCGTTTACGTCGGCGTTCCGATCACCGGCCTGACTGTCGAAGCCCTCGGCGGCACCGCGAAAGACAAGGGCAAAAACATTTTCATCCTCGGATTGATCGCGAAAATCTTCCATCTCGACGTCGAGAAGTTGACCGCGCTGATCAAAGAAAAATTCGCCGGCAAGGACGAGAGCATCGTCAACACCGCCATCATGGCGTTCACCGCCGGGTACCGTTATCCCGTCGGCAATGTCCTGACGAAGCAGTACAAATTTGAGCCTTATATTCCCAGGGAAGGCGATCGCGCCCAGATCACGATGGATGGCAACCAGGCGCTCGCCTACGGCCTGATCGCTGCCGGCGTGCGTTACGGATCCGGTTATCCCATCACGCCCTGGTCGTCCGTCATGGAAATTTTGCGCAGCGAACTGCCGAAATACGGCGGCATGTTTGTCCAGGCGGAGGACGAGCTTGGCGCCGTCTCGATGACGCTCGGATTTTCGTTCGCGGGATATCTCGCGGTCACCGGCAGCGCAGGTCCGGGCATTTCGCTCAAGACCGAAGCGATCGGCTGGGCCTCGATGGCGGAGATGCCGATCATCATTATCAATGTGCAGCGCGGCGGACCGAGCACCGGCCTGCCCACCAACGTCGAGCAAAGCGATTTGTTCCAGGCCATCTACGGCGGACACGGCGACAGCCCGCGCGTCGTTCTCGCGGCCGCAACCGTCGAAGATTGTTTCTACATCGCGATCGAAGCGGCGCGCATCGCTCGCAAATACAGCACTCCCGTTTTCATCTTGAGCGACACCTCGCTCGCCACGCGCATCGAAGCCTTCGACGAACCGCATCTGAAAGATTTGATGGTCGACCCGAAGCTCGATCTTTCGCCGCGCGGGGCTGGCTTCAAGCCCTACGCGGTCGATCAGATCACGCAACATGCGACGCCCGGCACGCGAATGGCCGACGGGAAATATCCGCTCGTCACCGGTCTCGAGCACGACGAGATGGGTCACCCGACCGGCAGCCCGAAAATGCACATGGCCATGACGGCCAAGCGCCGGGTCAAATTGCAAAAGCTCGCCGAGGAAATCCCGATCCCGGAAATTTACGGCGATACCGAAGGCGAAGTTCTCCTGGTCGGCTGGGGCTCGACTTATGGCCCGATCCACGACGCGGTAAAAATGGCGCGCGAAAACGGGCAGAAATTCGGCGCCCTGCATTTGCGTCATGTCCATCCATTGCCGAACGGGCTCGAAAAGATCTTCGCAAACTTCCAGCGCGTCGTCGTCGTGGAAATGAACGACCAAGGCGTCTACGGCTTCGGCCAGCTCGCCACCCTTTTGCGCGCACGTTTCTGCGAACCGAAGATCGAAAGCCTTACCAAGACCGACGGCCTGACCTATCGCGTCAAAGAAATCCTGGAGGGCGTGTTCAAAGCTTCATCGAACGGCGCCGGTGTAGCGGCGGGTGTCTCAACCGCGAATTCCAACGGTTCCAGAGAAACTTCGGGCGTGACACCCGCCAC
This sequence comes from Verrucomicrobiota bacterium, assembly GCA_041167585.1. Taxonomy (GTDB): domain Bacteria; phylum Verrucomicrobiota; class Verrucomicrobiia; order Chthoniobacterales; family UBA10450; genus AV80. The sequence continues at coordinate 164,516 of JBEEHV010000011.1, read as the reverse complement.
AACAACCGAAGTCGACCTTGCCGGCGACAATACCCCGACCATGCCGGGCGCCGAAGCCTCCAAAGCTTCCTCCGGCATCGCCGATCACACGAAGCATCCTCCCAGCGAACGCGCCGAAGACGCTGCCGTCGCCATCTCCGGCACGAAGGACAATCAACAAAAATGAGCGCCACGCTTCGGCATGATGCGCGGAACCCCCAAAGAAATCCCAAACTTCAGACACCACCTGCGAATGACCCGGCACACAGCAACATCGTTTGGAGCTTCGACATTGGAGCTTCCCTGGAGCTTGGTGCTTGGGATTTGGAGCTTTCGGCGGTGATCCCCTAATTTTTATGAGCGAAGAAACCACCACCATCGAAGCCCCCAGGGAAAAGCTAACGAAGAAGGCGATCACCGCAGACCACCCCACCTGGTGTCCCGGCTGCGGCGACTTCGCGGTGCTCGCTTCCTATTACAAAGTCCTCGAGAAACGGCAGCTCGATCACGAGAAGATCGTTACCCTGGCCGGGATCGGTTGTTCCTCGCGCTTCCCGTATTTCGTGAACGGCTACGGCGCGCATTTCATTCACGGCCGCGCCGTCCCGCTCGCGTCCGGCATCAGCCTGGCCCGGCCCGACCTGCACGTCTTCCTCTTCGGCGGCGACGGCGACGGCTTCTCCATCGGCGGCAACCATCTCAATCACGGAGCGCGCAAGAACATCAACATGGTCTACTTCATCATGGACAACTTCGTCTATGGCCTGACCAAGAAGCAGACCTCGCCCACCTCCCCGATCGGTTTCAAATCCAAGACCGACCCGACCGGCGCGATCGACCAGCCGGTCAACCCGATGAAACAACTCATCTGCGCCGGAGCCACCTTCGTCGCGCGGACGCACGCCACGCAGGTCAACCACATGATCCAGATGATCGAGCGCGCCATGGATCACCAGGGCTTCAGCGTCATCGAATGCCTGAGTGAATGCGTCGAGTTTTTCCCCGGCGCCTTCGACCCCGCCAATCCCCGCAAAGGCGGCGCCTTCTCGTTGATCGACGAGAAAAAATACGACAACACCCCCGAGGACGAACTTCGCCACGACGTCACCGACGAGCTCGCCGCGTATAAGCTGGCGCAATTACCTTTCCCCGGCGTCTTCGGCGTCTTCTATGAGAGCGATCGTCCAACGAAGAACGCACTCGAGAAAAAATGGATCGACACCACCCGCGAGAAACTTGGTAACCCGAGCGATCTAGCGCTGCTTCAAAAAACCTTTGATAGAATGAAGTAACATCTCGTCACCATGCCGTTCACGACTTTCTCTAGATCGAACAGAGTCGTGAATGGAGCTTGCGGGAAGCGGTCCAGCTTCCGCTAAGGAAAATAGAAATGCGAATCTCCCTCGTCCCCCTGTCGCTTATCATTGCTGCGAGCCTCGGCAGTGCGGCAGCAGAAACTTCGCTCACCATCTACAACGGTGATTTCGCCGTTGTGCGCGACACCCTAAAACTCGACCTGAAAGCTGGGCCTAATCAGGTCCGCTATTCCGATGTCGCGTTGTACGCGGAGCCGACCTCCGTCATCTTGCGCGACCTTAGCGGTAAGGCGGAGCTGCAGATTCAGGAACAGTCGTTCCGCGGCGGGGCAGTTAACCAGGAAACAATGCTGGCGTGGTTCGAGGGGCAGTCGATCGACTTTCTGCGCTACGACGAAGGCAAATCGCACGTGATCCAGGGCAAGATCATTCGCGCCGGTCGTGCCAGAAGCGAGAGCAGCAGCTCCAGCGACCAAAAGATTCCGCCCGTCCAGCCGATGATCGAGGTGAATGGCAAGGTGCAGTTTGAGCTGCCGGGCACGCCGCTTTTTCCTTCGCCGGGACAGGAACGCGCAATCAAACCTGAGTTCACCTGGACAGTCGCAAGTCAAAACGCTACCGAGGTGCAGGCGGAGGTCGCTTACACCACTTACGCGATCAACTGGGTCGCGGACTACAACATTATCGCGTCGGAAGAGGCCGACACCGTGCAGGTGCTTGGCTGGATTACGATCGATAACGAGACCGGCAAGAACTTCGAAAACGCGAAGGTAAAGTTTGTCGCGGGCATGATGTCGAAACTCGACCCGCGGGCGAAGGCTGCGCCCCATGCGCCTTCGGAGGCCACAACGGAACGAGTAATCGTCACCGGTTCCTATATTCCGATCGAGGCAAAGGACCTGGATGAATACTATATCTACACGCACCCTTCGCCGATCTCGATCCACGATCGCGAACAGAAACAGGTCCAATTCCTCCGGGCGGAAAGTGTGCAGGCAAAAAAGATTTTCAGCTACTACGGATCTGCGAACGACGCACGCGCGAGTGGCAACAACGCAGACCTGACGTTAGATGCCAACGCGCAGTCGGTCACGACTGTCAGCGTTGTGCGTGAGTTCCGGAACAGCGCGGCTAATCATCTGGGCGTCCCGTTGCCCCGCGGACGGATGCGGTTTTTTAAGCGCTCCGCGGATCAGCAACTGGAATTTATCGGGGAGTCGGATTCCGGCGGCACGCCAGTCGACGAAAAAGTAGAGGCGACGACCGGCTCCGCCTTCGATCTGGTCGCCGAGCGCACGAGGACGAGCTTTGAGGTCGACCCGGCGAAGCACACCGCGACTGAGTCGTTCGAGATCAAGCTGCGCAACCACAAAAAGGAGCCGGTTGAAATTCGGGTGACCGAGCCCGCGTCGCGATGGCATTCGTGGGAAGTGACAGAGAAGTCAGATCCCTTCACGAAGAAGGAAGGGAACAAGCTGGAGTTCAATGTTCCGGTAAAGCCTGGCGAAGAACGCAAGTTGAGCTACACGATCAGGTACACAAATCTGCCGGCACGGAACGACGCACCGTAACGGCCTGGGCTATGCGAGTTGTAGTGGCGCGTGTATCCACGCGCTGCCGAAAACGTGCGCTACAGTTACTTTTTCTTTCTTCTCTCTTTCGTTGGCGACGTCTTCTTCTGAGCATGGTGCCCCAGCCATTGCTCGATCGGTTCATCTCTTAGTACAAAGCGAAATCCCTGGGCGACAGCTGCTGCAGTGGTCTGTTCCACATCAAGCTCCCCGAACGGGACCGTGTGCGGCACAGACTTGGTTCCGCCTTCTTCGACTGTAATGAAATGGAGCTGATCGTCGACGCGCCAGTAGTCGGCGACCGTATAGATCGTGTCGTCCTTGAGGATCAGCTGCGGACGGCGGGCTGACTCGCTGGCGAGGAAAAAGTAGGTTGGCGCGAATGGGACTATCGGCTCGGGGGCGGAGTATGCCGTGGTGAAATCCAGAACGAAATAGCGAAAGGGATCGAAGTAGTGGTGTCGGTGGAACAAAGCCGGGTGCCATCGATTCCGCGGCCCGATGACGTGCATTGTTCGGTGTGGTCGAACCCAATGCCGCACTTGCGAAAAGGCCGCTTCGCTCGAAACGAGCAATCCGAAAATTGCGAAATAGATTATGCGCCGCATGCGTTCCTCCGCCGTCAGGAGATTACGGGCCTGCCGTATTGGAGGCAACTCTCGACCGACGATCGCTCTTCGGTCGATTACCGGGTCAGAGCGCGCGAGGGGATGGGACTGGTTTTCGGCTACATAGGCGGGCCAATGAAAGACGGCGCATACCTGCGACGGCATTTTTTCCGAAGACGGTCCCCGCGCTCGACCTGCGAGCTCGGGAATGAATGAGGAAACCCGGCGACTGAGCGCCGAGATCGATTTCCGGGGAAGATAAAACCGCCAGGGTCAGCGGACGGCGCGGCGCGCCGTCCCTACCATTTTCGTAATGCCGTCATCGCGTGTCGGCGCCGCGGGAACAGCCGCAAGCGCTGCCCAAGCCGAATAGAAGCGTAGCCGTGAACGAAAAACCTGCCTTTATCTCAACCGAGCTGCTCTTTAGGGCGATCGTCGATTCGTCCGAGGACGCCATCGTCAGCAAAAACCTGCACGCCATTGTGATGAGCTGGAACAAAGGCGCGGAGCGGATATTCGGGTACACGGCGGAAGAGATGATCGGCCAATCGATCACCAAGTTGCTTCCGCCTGACCGATTGGACGAGGAAGTGCACATCCTGGCGCGGCTCCATCGGGGAGAGCGGGTGGAGCATTTTGAAACCGTTCGCCGTCGCAAGGATGGCCGGTTGATCGATGTTTCTCTCACGATCTCGCCGGTGCGGGATGCCACGGGCGTGATCGTGGGCGCTTCAAAGATTGCCCGGGATATCACCGAACAAAAGGAGGCGCTCCGCAAATTGGCCGAGGTCCACGAGCAGCTTAAGCGGGCCGACACGATGAAGGCGGAGTTTCTCGCGACGCTCTCCCACGAGCTGCGCACGCCGTTGAACGCCATCCTCGGGTGGGTGCAAATCTTGAAGAACGGCGCCACGCCCGACGACCTCGCGCAAGGGGTGCCCATCATCGAGCGCAACGTCCGCGCCCAGGCGCAGTTGATCGAGGACCTGCTCGACATGAGCCGGATCGAAGCCGGCAAGGTCAGCCTCGATATTCAACCGGTCGACCTGACCGAGATCGTAAATACGAGCATCGAAACCTTGCGCCCGGCGGCTCAGGGGAAAGAAATCCGGCTCACCTCGGCCTTTTCCAGCATCGGCGGCATCGTCGTCGGCGACAAAAATCGGCTCCAGCAAATCCTTTGGAACCTCTTAACTAATGCCGTGAAATTCACGCCCAAGGGTGGCCGGGTTCACGTCGTCATCGAGCGGAGCAACTCCCATGTCGACCTCTCTGTCACCGATAGCGGGCAGGGAATCGCACCGGAGTTTCTCGGCGAGGTCTTCGATCGTTTTCGCCAGGCCGATTCCTCAACCACGCGGCCGCACGCGGGGCTCGGACTGGGGTTGTCGATCGTGAAACATCTCACGGAATTACACGGCGGGACCGTGCGCGTCCGGAGCGGCGGCATTGGTCTCGGCGCCACGTTTACGATCAGCCTTCCGTTGCAATCGGTGCGTCACGAGCCTAAGGAGTTCGCGAAAGTCCAACGCAACGGGGAAGTGGATGAAGCAGCGAACACTGCCGACCTGAAGGGCGTGAAAGTCCTCGTGGTGGATGATGAAGCGGACTCCGCTGGGATCGTCCAGCGCATTCTCGAACGCACCGGAGCCGAGGCTCGGACCGCAGGTTCGATGGAGGAAGCGCTCATTGAATTTGCGCGGTTCGCTCCTCATGTCGTGCTGAGCGATATCGGCATGCCCGGCCATGACGGCTACGAGCTGATCGCCCGCCTCCGGGCGCTCCCGGGTGGACGCAACGTCCCGGCGGTGGCGTTGACAGCACTGGCGCGGACCGAAGACCGCACCCGCGCCCTGCGCGCCGGGTTTCAGCTTCACGTGGCCAAACCGGTCGATTCCGCGGAGCTCATTGCGGTCGTCCAAAACCTGGCCTCTCTGCGCTCGAAAGAATCCTGACGGACGGTAGTGTCGCGCGGGCGTCGGACGATCACGAGCAGGAGCACGAGCACGATTACGAAGAAGTCACGGCGACAGAGCGACGAACTCCCCGCCCTGATTCCCAAGTCACCCGCGTTCTGCGTCGTGGCTACAGCAGCTTAGACAAAAGGTGCTTCTCGTCGCAGTGTCCGACGAATGGAGATTGATTCGTTCGCATCCCGCTCTCTCACCCTCGCCCCTCGGGTTGTCCGATCTATGTCGCGGCCGCCCGTCTCGCTCCATTCACCAACGAAGGCCGGGCGTCGAGATCGAGAAACGGATAGGAGCTTGTAACGGCATGGAGATACATCAGCTGCGGTATTTTGTTGCTGTGGCGGAGGAGAGCAGCTTTTCGCAGGCGGCGCAGCGGGAGCATGTGTCGCAGCCGTCGCTTAGCCAGCAGATCCATAAGCTGGAGGAGGAGCTGAACCAGCAGTTGTTCGACAGGCTGCCGCGCTCGGTGGTTCTGACCGCTGCCGGCACGTGTTTGTTGCCCTACGCGAGAGTAATCCTGACGGCGCTCGCTGACGCAGGACGTGCCGTGACGGCACTGGAAGCGGAGGTCGCGGGCCGGCTGGCAGTCGGCGCGATTCCTTCGATCGCGCTTTATATCCTGCCGCGATTGATTGGAAGATTTCAGCACGCGTATCCGAAGGTGACGTTTGAGCTGTTCGAAGACACGACGGAAAAGCTGGCCCAACGCCTCGAGGACGGGACGCTCGATCTGGTGATCGCTTCGGGAACGGACGACAGCCCGAACCTGGCGCGCTATTCGCTCGGTCGGGAAGCGCTCCTGTTACTGGTGCCGGAGAAGCATCGGCTCGCGCGGCGGAAGAGCGTCAAATGGAGTGAACTGGCGCATGAGAAATTTCTTCTTCTGCATGACGAGCACTCGATGTCGATCAGCGTTCGCCAGCACCTGGCGGCGAATCATCTGAAACCGGAGCTGGTCCTGCGCGGGGCCCAATTGGTCACGATCGCGAGAATGGTCGCAGCCGGAATGGGCGTGACGGTGATCCCGCAAATGATGGCTGAGACTGAGTTCGTGAAAGGCTGTGTTGCGGTGCCGTTTGGCAGGCCGGTGCCGATGAGGGAACTGACTTTATTGCGCAACCCGTTACGAGCCGAAAGCAAAGCGGCCGAGGCGTTCCGTGAGGAAGCCGCGGCCGCGTTTGTTTCCTAATTTCTACTTTCTACTTTCTCAGAGGTTCACTCGCATCGCCTGGGCGAGGGAGAGGATTGACCACCAGGACGTTGCGACGATCAGTGCGAAAAGAATAAACTCGGCGGCGACAGTTGGCCGCTCACGTTGCGCGAAGCGATCGCTCAGGAAGCGAAAGGCCCGCAGGCGTTTGGAGGTTTTCGAATCAAGCAGCTGACCGTTTCTACCATTGCTGCTTAGAGATAATGTTTGCATGCCTAACGAAAAAGCAGGTGGCATGCGGTTTGTAATACTTAGTACCTCTGGCTGCGATAGGCAGCGCCTATGCGGATGGTGTAGTGGCGCGTGTCCTCACACGCTCGTCGACGATGCTCTGCGGTGCTGCGGTACTCTGCGGGTGGGGACCCGCCGCTACATTGTCTAGCTGGCGACGGTGTAGTGGCGCGTGTCCTCACGCGCTCATCGACGATGCGGTGCCGTGCTGCGATGCTCTGCGGGTGGGGACACCCGCCGCTACATTGTCTGGCTTCCAGGCGGTGTAGTGGCGCGTGTCCTCACGCGCTCATCGACGATGCGCTGCGGTGCTGCGGTACTCTGCGGGTGGGGACACCCGCCGCTACACGGAAAGAAGGCAGGCGATGCGCCTGCCCTACAAACTAAGGCATCGCAGGATTTCGATCGGCTTCGGCTTCGAGGTGATGCGTGGCGACGAGTTTGAAGATCACAAAGCAAAGGCCCGAGCCGGCCGCGAAGCCGGCGTGAAGCAACCAGAAGGACGGGGTCGGCATCGTTTGGTATAAGCCGCCGACCCATCCGACCATCGTGTTGGCCAAAAAGAAGGCGAGGTAATAGAGGCCAATGACGGTGGCATTGATCGACTTGGGCGCGACCTTGGCGAAGAGCGCGAGACTGATCGGCAGGAGGTGAGCGAAAGCGATGCTGTTGATAAAGTGGAAAGCGACCGGCCAGAAGAGGCCGATTTTTTGTCCCGCCCCCTGCGTCGCGGCGGCGATGTAGAGACAGAGAACGCCGGCGATGGAAAAGCCGGAGCCGATGATGATCTTCGTGATCTCGTTCGGTTCGCGCCAGCGCTTGCCATACCAACGATAGAAGAGGGCGACGAGCGCGAGGAAGCTGAAGCTGACGATGGCGTCGAGGGTGACGAGCCAGGTGGTCGGCACCTTCTTGCCGAGGAACACGAGGTCGAACTGTTGATCGCCCCAGACGATATAGGCGTTGAAGATCTGGTTGTTCGGCACGAGCGCGACCGCGAGCACCGGGATGAGGATCAGGAGGGCGATGACGGCGCCCCAATCGCGGCGGGTGAGCTTCGCCTTTGCCGGAGCGCTTCTGTTATCCCTTACAACCTTGCGCGGGTCGTTATCACTCGACCGCAGATATTTCTGGCCAGAGAGATAGATGCCTGTGGCGAGGAGCATGCCGACTCCAGCAGCGGCGAAGCCGTAATGCCAGCCGTAAACTTCGCCGAGGGTGCCGACGATGAGCGGCGAGGCGATGACACCAGCGTTGATTCCGAGGTAGTAGATCTGGAAGGCGTCGGCGCGGCGGAGATCATCGGGTTTGTAAAGCGAGCCGACCTGGCTGGCGAGGTTGCCCTTGAACATGCCGCAGCCGAGCACGAGGCAAAGAAGCGCGAAGAGAAATGCGACCTCAAAGGCCATGAGAAAATGGCCCGCGGCCATGGTGAGTGCGCCCAGCAGAACGGTCCGGCGCCGGCCGAGGACGCGGTCGGCCAGGAAGCCGCCGAAGATCGGAGTGAGATAAACGCTGGCGGCGTAGGTGCCGTAGATGGCCGAAGCGAGGGCCTGTCCCTCACGACCGCCGTAGAGATGGCGGAAGCTGTCGAACGCGGCCACGTGTTCGACGTGTCCGGGCAGCAGGAGATACTTAATCATGTAGAGGACGAGGAGCGATTGCATCCCGTAATAGGAGAAGCGCTCCCATGCTTCGCTGAAGGCGAGATACCAAAGGCCGCGCGGATGGCCGAAGAAATCCGGCGTGTGGTCTGGGCCCGCGAGCGGCGCGGCATCTTCGGGTTCAGCGGTAGCGGTCATGGGCGGCAATTAGAAAGTAGAAAGGATAAAGTAGGAAGTGGAACGCCGGGAGTGACGCTCGGCGGAGGGCGGCAATCGTGGCGGCGCGTTCGGTTGCAAAACAACTACCGCTTCGCTACGTATGACCGGCAGTGAATCGCTGCGCCAAATCGATGAAGTCGAAGAATAGCTCGTTCGCAGCTTTCGCGCTTTTCGCGGCGACCATCGTTCTGGCGGCGGGCGGAAGCGCCGTCCACGCTGGTGGCGTGGCCCTGGACGCAGCAGGTAATCTCTTCGTGGCGGAAAGATCCTCGGTCTCCAAGTTCACGACCGATGGAACAAAGAGCACTTTGCCGGCCGGCCTGAAGAATCCGTTAGGTCTGACCTTTGACGCTAAGGGCAACCTTTTTGTCTCAGACATTGAAACCGATTCGATCTACAAGTTCGCACCGGACGGAAAGAAGAGTACGTTCGCCCCCGGCATCCATTCCTTTGGCATGGCCTGCGACTCGTCGGGTAATCTCTTTGTCTCCCACGAAAATTCCATTTTCAAATTCACGCCCGCAGGAAAGAAGAGCACGTTCGTTTCGGGGCTGGGTAACGCGATTGACCTGGCCTTTGACGAAGCCGGCAATCTCTTCGTCGTGGAACAGGCGATCGTAGGTAACGCCAAGGGTCGCTCGATCCTCAAATTCAGTCCGGACGGAACGAAGAGCACCTTCGCCAGCGGACTGGATAATCCGAGCGACGTGGCCACGGACAAAGGTGGCAACTTTTATGTCACGGACGTGACGGCACCCGACGCCAGCACTCACGCGATCCTCAAATTCAGCCCCGATGGGACCAAGAGCACGTTTACCTCCGCGGCCGGTGCGGCGCGGGGATCGGGTCTCGCGGTTGATAGCTCCGGCAATGTCTATCTCGCGAGCGAGCACGCGATCTTGAAATTCGATCCGAGTGGAACTCCCAGCACCTTCGCGTCGGACTGGATCTCACCGGACAAACAATGGGAATACCGGTGCGCGGAGGGGCAGTGGCCGGAAATCGTGAAGGCGGGCACGAACGAACGCGTGTTGAATCTCCTGGAAGACCAAAGTGCGCCCCATGCGGGCGACGCAGAGGTACTCTGGGCGCCGGATTCTAAACGGTTTGCCTTCAATTACAGCCCGCCGCATCGGCCCCACTCCAGCTATGACACGATCGCGCTCTATCAACTGCGCGGCGACAAGTGGGTGAAGTCGCATTTGCCCGTCGATAAGGCCTCCGAGCGCGCGCAGTTAGTGCAACTGGCTGGAGCGCACTTTCCTAAAAACGCTGTCCCGCGCGGGGCCGAGCCAATTCGAGATATCCTGAAGGTGCGTGGTTGGATCGATGCCAGTAGCGCGACCCTCTATGCGTATTCTCGCTGGGAGGGAGGCGGTTCGCACGATACGAAAGCAGCGTTTGTTTTTACTCTGAAGTTCGACGCGGAAGGGAACTCGAAGATCGTCAAAACCGAGCGAGTGCCGGACAAGGAGATCGAAGACTAGTCGCCGATTTGAGCCGCAGACCGCATCGCCGGTGATCGTAGTGGCGGCGAGAGTGTTGCTGGTGCCGAGGAAGTTTGGGCGCTTCCGCGAACGTCAGCGCATGGCGCCGGCCATGACGTCGGTCGGACTCAATGCGATCGCGAACGGTTCGAGCGGCATCGGCTCGTCGTGATCGAGGAACGCGCGGCAGAGCGCGAAGAATTCGGCGCGGGTGGTGGCGCGCCGGATTCCATGGAGAAACTCACCGGTCGGTTCTACGCCGAGACCGATGAAGTTGAGATACTTCTTCATGTTATTGATCTGGGCCGATTCCCGGATGCCGGGCGTGCTCACGGCTTCGTAAAGCGCATGCACATATTCGAGCACGTCACGGCCGATTGGCCGGAAGACGGGCTGGCCCTGGCGCTGCTCGCGGATCTGGCGAAAGAGCCAGGGATTGCGGATGACGGCGCGACCGATCATAAGTCCGCGCGCGCCGGTCAGCGCGAGGACTTCATCGGCTTTGCCGGCGGAATAGATGTTGCCGTTTGCCAGCACCGGGCAGGGCATCACGGCGACCGCGCGCGCTATGAAGTCGTAGCGTGGTGCGCTCCGATACATTTCCTTTACCGTGCGCGCGTGAACGGTGAGCAGGTCGAGGGAATGCCGGGAGAAGATCGGAAGGAGCTCATCGAAGACCGCGGCGTCGTCGAAGCCGATGCGCGTTTTCACAGTGAAAGGAATCGCTATGGCTTCGCGCAATGCCCCCAGTATCCGATCGATGCGCGCGGGATCACGGAGCAATCCGCCGCCGGCGCATTTGCGATACACGATCGGCACGGGGCAGCCGAGATTCAGATCGATGGCGGCGACTGGATGCAACGCCAGCTCGCGCGCGGTGCGGACGAGGGCCGCGATGTCGTTGCCGATCATTTGCGCGATGACGGGACGGCCGGTCGGGTTTTGCGTGATGGAGGCGAGGATTTGCGGGTCGAGCCGCGAGTCCGGCAGGACGCGAAAGTATTCGGTGAAGTAAACGTCCGCGTTGCCGTAGCCGCTGATCAAACGCATGAAGCGCAGGTCCGTGACGTCCTGCATCGGCGCGAGCGCGAGAATGGGCGCATCGCTTTGGAGAATGACTTGGAATTGCGTTCGTGGGTCCACGGCGGATTCTGGATGACCCGATCATCGCGCCATCTGCGGTAGTATCCGCTGATTGGCGCAGATTTCACAAATTCGGTTCTTGAGTGGAATTGGAAATCTGTCGGCCGAGGGAACAAAAAGCCCGCTGCGAGTCGTGGGTACGACCAGCAGCGGGCAGAATTGTTTCGAAGTGAGAGCTGCTACTTCTTGCGGGTGTAGTCGATCTCCATCGTCTTGGTTTCGCCCTGACCGCGATCCTCGAAGTACTCCATGCTCATGTGACTGCTGTCCGGCGTCTTCACGACTTCGCGGACTTTGGATTTCATGCCCGGCATCATTTCGTATTCGCCAGTGTAAGTGAAGGTCTTGGTCGCGGCGTCGTAGGTGCCCTCGGAGAGCATGATGCCGGTGCCCATGTTATCGACCCAACCGGAAACGAACTTCTTTTTCACGTTGTCGTAGCCGTCCATGGACATGCCTTTGAAATTCATTTCCATCATCTTGCCGTCGGCGCCGGGCATTTTGAATTTGCCTGTGTAATCGCCGGTGACGTAGCGGCCCTCCATGACGGCTGTCCGGACGACGCTACCGGTGGACTCAGTCGGCTTGCCGCTGGGATCCATGTACATTTTGACGGTGTAACTCCAGGTGCCGGCCATGCTGGCGAGAAGCTTGTGGTTCTCGTTTAACTTCGCCAGATCCATCATCTGCTTCATTTCGTCGGCGCTAGGCTGGTTCGAAGTGGTGGTCGTCGTGGCCGTGGTCTTCGACGTGGAAGCAGGGCTTGTCGCCGTGGAGCTGGTGGGCGGCGGAGTGGGACTTTGCGCGAATGAGATCGAGACGGCGCCCAGAAGGACGCAGGACGATCTCAGGAGTGTCGTTAGGTTATTCATCGGGCGAGTCTGGCAACGCATGGCCCACAGGGTCAAGCTTTGAGAGAGGGACGAGCTAGAAAAGGGAGGAAACGATGCGAGAGACCAGCGGCGTGGGCCAAATCCCAAGAAGCAGGACAATGGCGGCGAGGAAACTCAGCGACGTTTCCTGGAGGAAATCGAGTTTGATGGAACCGGAGAACTCACGATTCAGAGTTCCGGGTTCAGTTTCGGCAACGAAGATCGCTTTGAGGACAGCGAGGTAATAATAGAGCGAGACGAAACTGCCCAGAAGAGCGAGCGCAACCAGCCAGAGGAGTCCGTGGTTCCCGCCTGCGCGCATCGCGGCGCTAAAAAGGTAAAACTTTCCAAAAAATCCGGCGAGGGGCGGCAACCCGGCCAGGGAAAGCATGAAGATCGCCATGCACGCGGCGAGTAAAGGCGAACGCGCGCGCAGCCCGGAAAAATTGGTCAGATCGTCGCCCCCGGTTTCGCGCCGCACTAGCGCGACGACCCCAAACGCGCCGACGAGGGTGAAAGCATAGACGGTAGTGTAGAATAAGGTTGCGCCAAAACCTTCGCGTCCGCCCGCGACCAGGCCCAGCAAGGTATACCCCGCGTGGGCGACGGCGGAGTAGGCGAGCAGGCGGCGGACATTGGTTTGAGCGAGCGCGACCAGGTTCCCGATCACGATCGACAACGCAGCCAACAGGGCGAGGACCGGTGACCAGCCGGCGATCAGGCCGTGCCACGCGGCACTGCCGTGGAGCGGACCGAAACCGAGCAGGACGATTTTCCCCAGCACAACAAACGAAGCTACTTTCGATCCGGAAGCGATGAATGCGGCGGAAGGAATGGGAGCGCCCTGATACGCATCGGGCGCCCAAAGGTGGAAAGGCGCGGCGGCAATTTTGAAGGCGAAGCCAATCAGCGTCATCACGATGCCAGCGGCGAGCAGTGGGGACACGTGACCGGTCGTCAACTTCTGGCCGATGGCAGCGAGGCCCGTGCTGCCGCACATGCCATAGACAAAACTCAGTCCAAAAAGCGTGAACGCGCTCGCGGTGCTGCCGAAGAGGAAATACTTGAGCCCAGCTTCCGCTGATTGGGGATCGTTCTTATTGAACCCAGCGAGCACGTAAAGCGACAAGCCCGTGAGCTCGAGCCCGATGAAGATCATGAGCAATTCCTCACTGCCCACGAGGAGCATGAGACCGATCGTGGCGAGCAAAAGCAGCGCGAGATATTCGCCGCGATGATGTGGAGTAGCCGTGCCGCGCGCGAGGATCACGGTGAAAAAAGCCAGCGCAAGAGAGATGATTTTGAAAAGTGAAGTGAGAGGCGAGATGACGAGCATGCCGCCGAAGAGCGTTGCCTGGGGCGGCAGCATGAGCACTGTCGCGGCCGCGAAGAGAAGCCCCGCAGCAGCCACCGCCGAACAGATGCCGGCTGCGCGCGCGCTGACCAGACCGAGGGCAAGAACCGCCAGCGCAGTGACGACGACGACCACTTCAGGCGAAGCCAGTTTGAGCAGCTCCAGGTAGTTCATGGTTTCAGGAACCGCATCGCTTCAACCGCGGGCATGATTCGATCGAGCAGCAACTTGGGATAAAGGCCAACCGCGAGCGTCGCGAAGATAAGGAGACCGGCGCCCAGTTTCTCGGCGATGGTGATTGGCGACAGGGGCTCATTGGACGACACGGCGGTTGTCCCTCCAGAAGTGAGAGAGGTGTCGCTAAAAAATGTGATCTTCAAAGCGCGGAGCGTGAACGCGGCCACCAGGACCATGCCGGCGCCCGTAATCAAAACCGCGACCGGATAAGTTTTCCAAACGCCCATGAGGATTATGATTTCCGCCGCAAACCCGCTGAAACCCGGGATCCCCATCGACGCTGCGGACGCAATCACGAAGGCGAAGGCCGCGAAAGGCAGCGCGCGGGTCAGATTGAGGCGCGCGAGATCGTCAAAGTCGCGCGTGTGGGTGCGGCGATAAATCATGCGGCCGGCCACGGCGAAGAGCAGGGCTGCGATGACGCCGTGCGAAAACATCTGGAGGATGGCGCCACCGAAGCCAAGCGCGTTTGCCGTGGCGAGCCCAAGGAGAACGAAACCCATGTGGCTGACACTGGAATAGCCGATGACGAATTTCAGATCACGCTGCCGCAACGCCACCGCTGCGGCGTAAACGATTCCGATGACACCGAGCACCGCGATCCATTTGCTCCAGAGATGGAATCCGTCCGGGAACAAATTCATGGCCACACGCAACGCGCCATAGGCGCCGAGTTTCATCACGATGCCGGCGAGCAGCATCGAACCGGCAGTCGGCGCGGCGACGTGACCGGTGGGCGCCCAGGTATGGAGCGGCCAAATGCCCGCCAGCACAGCGAAACCAAGGAAGAGAACCGGAAACGCCCATGCCTGAAACTGGGTCGGGAATTGATACTGCGAGAGCTCGTGTAGATCGAGGGAGCCAGCGGTCACGTAAGCCGCGACGATCCCAAGAAACACAAGGGCGCCGCCCAGGAAAGAATAGAGCGTCAGTTTCATGGCGCCGTACTCCTTCCGGGTCGATCCCCAGATCGCGATGAGGAAATACTTCGGCACGATCACGAGCTCGTAGAAGACGAAGAGCAAAAATAAATCGGCGCTGAGGAAGACGCCGTACGACCCGCCGACTACGAGCAGGAGCCAGAAGAAGAACTCGTTAGGCCGGTGCTCCACATCCCAGGAGAAGAGAACGGCGCTGACCGCGGTCAGTCCCGTGACCAGCGCCATGGTGAGACTGATCCCGTCAGCGGCGAGGTGATATTCCAGGCCGAGAGCAGGCACCCAGGGGAGGCGAACGATTGTCGCGAAAGGGGCGAAACCGATCTCTTCACAAAAGAAAGACGCAAGACTGACGGCAAACCCGGCTGCCGCAGTGGCTAACGCAATCCAGCGCGCGAAGGCACGCGGCAGGGAAATAAGTAGAAGCGCGCCGGCAAACGTAAGGTAGATGGTCCAGGCGATCATCGTTGGTTCGGGCTGGAACGTTTGCGCGCCCCATAGCGCGCCCGCTTCTCTCGCACATGGAATCCGATTTCGCGCCGCGGCTTCGGCGGAGGTGCCATCAGTTGCCTAATCGCATCGATGATGGCACCCAGTTGTTCATCATGCCGACCGACGCGCTTCTCGAGTTGGGAAAACCGGCGAGCAAGTTCGCGATTGGTTTCGAGCGCCTCGCGCAACTTCACAAACGCCCTCATGATCGCGATGTTGACCCTCACGGCGCGAGGGCTGTTCAACACGCTCGAGAGCATGGCCACGCCTTGTTCGGTGAATGCGAATGGACGCGCGCGCCGCAGCCCGCCCCAACTTGAAGTCACAAATTGTGACTTCAAGTTTTCGAACTCTTTGACCGTGAGCTGAAATACGAAATCAGTTGGGAATCGCGCGGCATGACGTTTAACCGCCTGGTTGAGCGCCTTCACCGGAACGTCGTAAAGCGCGGCCAGATCCTGGCTGAGCATCACCTTCTGCCCACGCAACAGGTGGATGGACGGTGCGATCCTGGTTACGGTGATAATTTGGCGTTTCATTTTACCAGTCGTCAGGCAAACAGCCTCGCCATTTGAATGACGGTGCTGTTTAAAATGTTGAGGAGGAACTGGGGCGCGATGCCAAGAGCGAACATCAGCAGCGTGGCCGGAACGACGATCCATTTCTCGGGGCGCGTGAGATCGGGAAGAGTGCTGCAACTCTCCGCGAGCGGGCCGCTAAAAAGCGCCTGCATTGCGCGCAGGAAAACGATCGCGGTGAAGAGCAAACCAAGCGTCGCGATCGCTGCCGGCCAGGGCGCAAGCGGGAAAGAGCCCTTGAAGATGAGGAACTCGCCGATGAATCCGTTCAGGCCTGGCAGGCCTAACGAGGAGAACATTGCCACGCTCATCCAGCCGCAAAGGAGGGGAGTGCGCTGCATGAGCCCGCCGAAGTCGTTCAGGCCGCGGGCTCCGCGGCGTTGCTCGAGTAGTCCTACGAAATAAAACAACGCAGCGGCGGTGAGGCCGTGGTTGAAGATCTGCATGAATACGCCACTCAGGGCGGCCTGCATTTCCAGTGGCGGTCGTGTGACCGGCGCCGTCACCGCGAAGAGCCCCAGCATGCAATAGCCGAGATGGTTGATGGAAAGGTATGCGACCATCCGTTTCAAATCCGACTGGGCCCAGGCCGAGAGCGAAGCGAAGACGATGGAGCAAACCGCAAGGGCGAGCAGCCACGGACTGAGGATTTGGAGTTGCTGCGGAAAGAGCGGGAGGAGCAACCGGATGAAGCCGTAAACACCCATTTTCGAGAGCACCCCGGTGAGCACCATGGAGACGCCGACCGGCGCAGTCTCATAGGCGTCGGGAAGCCAGGTGTGAAATGGAAAGAGCGGCACTTTCACCGCGAGCCCGAGAAAGATTCCGGCGAAGGCGAGCCACGCCATGTTGCCCGTGAGCAGGCCGGTTTTTCCGAGAGCCGTTAGTGTGGCGAAATCGAAAGTTCCTTTCGCGAGATAAATGCCGAGAAACGAGAGCAACATCGCGACGCTACCCAGGAAGGTGTAAACGAAAAACTTCGTCGCCGCGCGATCGCGATTCGCGCCGCCCCAGATTTTGATGAGCAGGAACGCGGGGATCAGGCTCATCTCGTAAAACAAAAACCAGAGCATGAAATTTTGCGCGGTGAAGGTGCCGTAGAGCGCAGATTGCATGACCAGCATCAGCGCGCAGAAACCGCGGCCGCTGCGTTGTGCGAGAAATGCGAACGGGAAAATGAGCGAGGTCAGCAGGACGAGAAGCAGGCTCAGGCCATCAAGGCCGACGAGGTACTCGGCTCCAATTGTGGGAACCCAGGCGTGACGTTCGATTAATTGAAGGCCGCCGGAAGCGGTATCGAAAGTTCGCCAGGACCAAAACGCCAGGGCCGCCGTGAGCACGTTGAAGAGGAGAGCGACGGCGCGGGCGAAATTGTCGCGAACGACGCTCAGGACGAGCGCGCCGACGAGCGGAAGGAGGATCAGCGCTGTGATCAGCCCAGCCATGCGTAGAGAAGCAGCAGCGCGAGCATTCCGATCGCGACGGCGCTGAGGTAGTTTTGAATTTGTCCCGAATGTCGACGGGACACGAAACGTCCGAGGCCGCGGGTGGCGCTGGCGCCTCCATCGACTCGCGCGTTAATCGCGCGCTCGTCGAAGCCGGTGCTAAACATTCCTAAGGCCTGCCCGAGTCCGCCAACGCCGCGGACGAGCCCATCCCAGACATAGCGATCCATGAAATCGGAGGTGCGCGATGCCATTCGGGCGAAGGCGATGACCGTTCGAGCGTAAAGTTCATCGAGCCACATTTTGTTTTCCAGGAAGCTAAACAACGCGGGCTGCGCTTCGGCGACGGGATCCCTGGCGCCG
Organism: Verrucomicrobiota bacterium; assembly: GCA_041167585.1. Lineage (GTDB taxonomy): Bacteria > Verrucomicrobiota > Verrucomicrobiia > Chthoniobacterales > UBA10450 > AV80. The sequence continues at coordinate 146,899 of JBEEHV010000011.1, read as the reverse complement.
GCTTTTCGGTAGATGAGAAGGCCGAGTCCGATGCCGCCGGCCACGAGCGCGAGCGAAACGAAAAGCATCGGCTGGATCAGCCGCCCCAAATCGAAATGTGGCGTCTCGCCCAGGAGATAGTCGTGCAGCCATGGCCACGCGGGCGTAAGGAAAACGCTGAGGAGAATCGAACAGGCCGCGAGCACGATGAGCGGAACAGTCATGACCGATGGGCTCTCGTGCGCATGTTCCGCGGCCGCGCCTTTATTGCCGAAAAAGACGTAGATCATCTGGCGCGTCATGTAGAGCGCGGTCAAAACAACACCCGCCATCATCAGGTAATGCGGGACGGTCGATCGCGGCCAGTGCGCGGTGCTGTGTAAAATTTCCTCTTTCGTCCAGGCGCCGGAAAAGAAGAGCGGAACACCGCTGAGCGTCATCATGCCGATGGCGTAAGTGATAAATGTGACCGGCATGATCCGCCGCAGGCCGCCCATCCTGCGAATGTCCTGCTCCTCGTGGCAGCCGTGAATGACCGAACCCGAGCCGAGGAACAGGAGCGCTTTGAAAAAACCGTGCGCGAGCAAATGCATGATCCCGGCGGCGACCCCGCCGACGCCTAACGACACCATCATCAGGCCGAGCTGCGAGACGGTGGAGTAAGCGAGGATCCGTTTGATGTCTGATTGCGCGAGCGCAATCAGCGCGGCCATCAGTGCCGTGACGACCCCGGTCCAAACGACGACCGTGAGCGATGGCGTCACGCCATTAATCGCACCTAACGAGAAGAGCGGATAGACGCGCGCGACGAGAAAGACTCCAGCGGCCACCATGGTGGCGGCATGGATCAGCGCGCTGACGGGCGTCGGGCCTTCCATGGCATCGGGCAGCCAGACGTGGAGCGGAAATTGTCCGGACTTACCGACGGCGCCGCTAAACATCAAAAGCGCCACGAAGGTGGCGGTGGCACCCAGGGCGAGTAGGCCGGTCTTTTCCAAACAACCATTTCCATCATCATAAAAAAGAAGGGTGCCGCTCCCGCTGTAGAGCCAGAGAAGGCCGAGAAACAATCCGAGATCGCCGATACGCGTGGTGATGAACGCTTTTTTCGCGGCAGCAGCAGCACTCGGCTTGTGAATCCAGAAACCGATCAGCAGATAAGACGCGAGCCCGACGAGTTCCCAGCAGACAAAAAGGAGGAGCAGGCTATTGGCGATGACCACGCCGAGCATGGCCGCGGAGAAGAACGAGAGATAAGCGAAGAAGCGGGAGAAATTTTTGTCGCCGGCCATGTAGCCTTTGCTGAAAACAAAAATCCAGAGGCCGACGAATGTGATCATGATCAGCATCGCGGCCGTGAGCGGGTCGAGCACCCACCCAAGCCGAAGCGCATGTTCGCCAAAGGTGAACCAGGTAAAATTTTGGACCGCGCGAAACCCGGGAACTTGCAAGGTGGGCAAGAAGACCGCGATCGACAGGAGCAGCGCGGCGGCCTGGCCCGTCACGGCGAGAGCGACGGCCGTTTTCTCGCGAGATTTGGCCAAACCGAGGATGAGCAAGGACGCGCCGAGAGGAACGATCGGAATCAACCAGAGATTTGCGGTGATCCAGGAAATCATAAGCGGTAATCGAGCAGTTAATCCCGCTCTTCCTTTTCCAGCTCCGGAACGCGCGTGAGCGTCTCCGCGTCGATCGGCTTCAGCTTCAATCGCTCAACCAGCCAGCGCAGGCGATCGGCGCGCGCCTCTGCATTCAGGGCATGTCCGGCCTTATAAAACGAAATACGTTTCGGTTCGGCGAATCGCTCCAAATAATGGCGCGCCGTTTTTTCCGGAATGGAGGTGTCGTCTCGCCCATATTGCAAAAAGATCGAGGCGGGTGCGCTGTGGTCCATGAAGTGGATGGGATCGTCGAAAGCATACTGCTGGAAGAAATCGCGCAGCGCCTTCTCGCCGTTTGTCTGGCGGAATTGGACGATCGCTGGCTCCTTGGAGTCGAAAATGTATTCCTCGTCGGACAACTCGCCGGCCATCAGCACAAACGAACCGATCCGCTTTTCCACCGCCGCCAGGATCGCGCCTGTGTGCGCGTTGTAACTGTGGCCGATGTAAGCGAGTCGCGCGGGATCGACATCACCGCGCGAGATGAGGAGATCAACGCCGCGCCGGAAATCGATCACTTGCTGGCGGGAGGCTTCCGCGTTTTGGATCTGAGCTTTCAGTCCTTGTTTCTCCGGGAGGAAACCGGGACGAACGAGCGGGGCATCGAGCAAGAGCGAGGCGGCGCCAGACCGCGCGAGCAAGAGAGCTTCCTCAAGAAATTCCTTCCGACTGCGCACGGCGGAGCGCGGCATCATCCAATGCCCGAACAGAACTCCGGCGAAAGGACCGCGGCCCGCCGGGAGAACGAGAGACGCAGGGACGCGCCCGCCGCGCGGACTGTCGTAGGAAAGCTCGATCACGATCGCGCCATCGCGCTCCTCGCGGTGTTCTTCGCGAACGTTCAGCGGGGCTTTCACGTCGTACTCGAATTCGTGGGCCAGTTTCTCGAACGCTTGGACGTCGTCCGCCCTCGAGAAGGACGGAGCGATCGCCGCGGCGATAAGTGCCATCGCGAAAAAGAGGATTCTCATGATTCAATCATCCTTTGAGCTGGTCGAGCTTGGTCACGTTGGTCGTTCGGAAATGGCGGTAAACGGCGATGACGAGCGCGAGTCCGACGGCTGCTTCCGCGGCAGCGATTGCGATGGAAAAGATGGCGACCATCACGCCGGTGGGCGGTTGCGGTTGAGGACCGAACCGCCAGAACGCCACGAAATTCACGTTCGCGGCGGCGAGCATCATTTCGATCCCGATCAGAATGAAGATCGCGTGCCGCCGGCTCAAGGCGGCCAGCAGTCCGATAGAGAATAACGCCGAGGAAATAAGGAGAAAAAGTTGGAGCGTCGGGGTCATCGCTTTTCCTCCATAACCAAAATCAAGCCGCCGATCAGGGCGGCGGTGAGCAGCAGACCGATGCATTGCAGCGGCCAGATGTAATCGGTCATCAAAACCTCGCCGATTCGTTTCACGGTGAGAGCTTCAATTTTCGGCGCCCCCACCGCGAGCGTGCCCGTGCGGAGAATCGCCCAGGCCAACCCAGCAAAGACCGCGACTGCAATCACGACGCCGGCCCAGTTGAACCCGCCCGTTTGTTCCTCAGTGCGCCGGGTCAGCAGGATCGTGAACACGATCAGCACCGCGACCGCGCCGACATAGACAAAAATTTGGACCAAGCCCACGAATTCCGCTCCGAGCAGAAAGTAGAAAGCGGCGAGTCCGACAAACGCCACGACCAGGCAGAGTGCGGCGTGAATAAGCTTTGGCAACGAAGCGGCCGCGAGCGCGCCGGCCAGGGTGAGAATCGCAATTACGATGAAAGCGGCGGTGCTCATTCAGCAAAGCGATAGGTGCGGGGAGCGAATTGCTTTTTCGTCTCGAGGAAAAACGAGAGGCCCAGATAAACCAGCGCGATCACGCCTAACGAAATAAGCCAGCCGGCGAGGCCTCGTTGATAATGCCAGACCGCGGCGGCAAGAACGCAGGTGAACGCCATCGGCAGCATGAACGTCCAGGCGAAGCGCATCACGTGATCGATGCGCATGCGCGGCAGCGTGCCGCGAATCCAGATGAAGACAAACAAGAGCATGGCCAGTTTGACGAAGAACCAAACGTAGGATGGAATGAATTGAAGGACGCTGAGCGGCGCGTGCCAGCCACCCAGGAACAGCGTCACGGCGAGTCCGCTAATGGCGAACATGCCAAAATATTCCGCCAGGAAAAAGGTGGCGTACTTGAACCCGGAATATTCCGTCATATGCCCTGCGACGATTTCCGATTCGCCTTCCGGCACGTCGAATGGCGTGCGGTTGGATTCCACCAGCCCGGAAACAAAGAACAGAATGAACGCAGCCGCGCCCCATGGGGTGAAGACAAACCAGCGAGGCACTATCCCCGCCAGCGTGTAGCCATCCTGCGCCGCGACGATCGCGTCGGCCGCGAGCGAACCCGCGATCATGATCACCGGCAGCACGGTGATGATCAGCGGCAACTCGTAGCTCACCATCTGCGCAATGGCGCGCATCGCGCCGAGCATGGAAAATTTATTATTGCTGCCCCAGCCGGCCATGAAGACTCCGAGCTCAGTCGTGGAACCGACCGCGAAGAAAAAGAGGATCCCGCCGTCGATCGAAAACGGCGTCATGTTGCGCCCGTAAGGAATAATGCCGAGGGCGAGGATCGCGGTCGCCGCGATCATGATCGGCGCGATGAAATGCACGACCTTATCGGCGCGGAGTGGCACGATGTCTTCCTTGATCAGGAGTTTGAGGCCATCGGCCAGCGGCTGGAGAAGCCCGAATGGTCCGACGCGGTTGGGACCGTAACGGTTCTGGATGCGAGCAAGAATTTTTCGCTCGAGCACCGAGATGAGCGCGAAGAGCGTCATGAACACGCCGAGCAGGGCGGCAATGTTCAGAAGACTTGAAGCAATCTGGATCGCCCACTCGGGAGCACCCGAGAGGAACGAGAGGAGCCCGTGCTTTGCGGTAACGAAGATCTGGTCCACACGCTCGCCGGTCATCTGCGATGAAGAAGAGCGGTGCTCTACTTTTTAATCAAGGCAGAATCCACTGGCGGGTGAAACGACTCTCGGTTAACAAACCCCAGTGGATGATTCGATCTGCTCCGCATGACTCCTGATCCTTATTTTTTCCTGATCATTTTCTGTGGCGTGGCGGTAGTCTTTCCGTTGATGCCGCTGGCGTTGGCCTGGGTCTGGCGCCGATTTCTCCAGCCGCCGAAACCCGGCCCCGCCAAAAATGCGACCTACGAGTGCGGCGTCGAATCGCTGGGCGAAGCACGGGTGCAATTTCAATCGCAGTATTATTTGTACTGCATCATTTTCCTGATCTTCGACGTGGAAGCGATTTTCCTGGTGCCGTTCGCGGTGGCGTTCACGGGTTTGCCGATGGGCGCCTTCATTGCGATCCTGATTTTCCTGCTGCTGCTGATCGAAGGCCTGGTTTGGGCCTGGAGCAAAGGTTGTTTGGATTGGGCGCGAGCACCATGAGCGGACAAGTCGACGAAGGTCTGCGTAGCGAACTGCAAAAGCAGGGGATTTGGGTGACCTCGACCCAGGAGCTCTACAACTGGGGCCGGCGCAATTCGATCTGGCCGCTTCAATTCGGGCTGGCCTGCTGCGCGATTGAGATGATCGCGACGGCGGCGTCCCGTTACGACCTCGCGCGGTTCGGCGGCGAGGTCTTCCGGCCATCGCCGCGGCAAGCGGACCTGATGATTGTGGCTGGGACCGTCACCAAGAAAATGGCGCCCCAGATCGTGCGGCTCTACAACCAGATGCCCGATCCGAAATATGTGATTTCGATGGGGGCGTGCGCGATTTCCGGCGGCCCGTTCAAGCAGGGCTACAACGTCTTGAAAGGAATTGATCGTTACATTCCCGTCGACGTCTACATCCCTGGATGTCCACCACGACCGGAGGCACTTCTGCATGCTTTTATGGAATTACAGCGGAAAATAGATGGCCAGAAATTGACCGGTGAAAACAAGGCGGCGTTTCTCGATTCGAAGCAGCCGAGTGAGTTTCCCGTGCCCTCTTTTGGCGCTCACGATTTGGAGCCGCCCGCCAATCCGGATTTGTTTCGGCCGCCCGCGGTCGAGCGCAGCTAGCGATGGAATCGCTCGAAGAAATAAAGGCCCGCGTGGAGCAGGCCTTGCCCGAAGCCCGAATCACGATCGTTCCCAATCCGGGCCCGGCGAATCAGCCGTCGCTTCTGCTCGATCGCGAACACGCGATCGCGGTCGCACAATTTCTGCGGGTGGATCCAGCGCTCCATCTTGACCATTGCTCGAATGTGACCGGAGTCGATTGGCTCGATCGGAAGGTGTCGAAGAAGGTGAAGGTGAAAAAGGTCGTGGAGGGAGAGGAAAAGGAAGTGGAGGAGACGCAGGAGGAGTTTTTCCCAGGCTACCTCGAAGCCGTTTATCACCTTTACTCCATGACTCACAAGCACGGGCCCGTGATCATTCGAACGCGGACAGGAGACCGCGCGATCGGCGCTCGGTTGCCGTCGCTCACTTCCGTCTATCGAAGCGCCGAATTTCAGGAGCGCGAAATTTTCGATCTCTACGGCGTGCATTTCGACGGGCACCCGGATCTGCGACGCATCCTGATGTGGGACGAGTTCGAGGATTCGCCGATGCGGAAAGATTATCGGGAGCCCGACGATTACGAATACGAGCCGACACCGCACGATGAGGTGCTCGAGAGAGCGAAAGACCATTATGCGGCACGACCGGCAGTAAACGAAACCCTTACCCCGCAATGAACTGTCATTCTGAGCGGAGCGAAGGATCTCTGACTATTTCCGGCACTCAGCGCTGGGAATCAGAAATAGTCAGAGATCCTTCGTCGTCTTCGCGACTCAGGATGACAGGTCTGGAAAGGGAAAGTTGCCAACGGCGATGAGCGCGACCGGCTTTCACGAACTCGAAGAGGCGCCCCCTCCGATGACCTCGCGGCTCGAGGGCGAGTTGCTGGAAGTCTCGATGGGGCCGCAGCATCCATCGACCCATGGCGTTTTCCGGATGAACGTCGCGCTCGATGGCGAGATCGTGGTTAAGCTCAAGCCGGTCTTCGGTTACCTGCATCGCAACCACGAGAAGATCGGCGAGAACACGAGCTACCTCGGCTCGATGCCGTATACCGACCGGCTCGATTATTTTTGCTCGATGACCAACAACTGGGCCTACGCGCTCAGCGTCGAGAAGCTGGCGGGCATCGAAGTGCCGGAACGCGCGGAATATCTTCGCGTGATCCTGGCGGAACTGACACGACTGCAGAATCACGCGTCGCTGCTGGGATTTCTTCTCAGCGACATGGGAGCCTGGGGCACACCGCTGATGTATGCGTTCCGCGAGCGGGAAAAAATTCTCGATCTGTTCGAATCGCTCTCCGGCTCGCGCATGATGTGCGACTACATGCGTTTCGGCGGCTGCCGTTGCGATCTGCCGCCAGGCTGGCTGGAGCGCGCGCGCAAGCTGGTCGATGGCTTCCCGCGTTTCCTCGATGAGTTCGAAAAGCTGATCGTTTCGAATGAAATCCTGATCGCCCGCACGCAGAATGTCGGGAAACTCTCCGCCCAACTGGCGATCAATGCGGGCATCACGGGACCGATGCTTCGGGCCTGCGGAGTGAATTATGATCTACGGAAAGTGGACGGCTACGGCTTCTATCCCCGATTCAAATTTCGCGTGCCGCTCGGCGAACACGGCGACTGCTACGATCGCCTGATGATGCGCGTCCTCGAGTTGCGCGAGAGCATCGAGATTTTGAAGCAGGCGATGGATCAGATTCCCGCGGGCCCGATCATGAATCCGAAAGTGAAGATTCGTGCATTCAAGCCGCCGGCCGGCGAAGCGTACGGGAGAATCGAGGGACCGAAAGGAGAACTCGGCTTTTATTTGATCAGCGATGGCAGCGCGAATCCGTATCGTTATCGCGTGCGCCCGCCCAGTTTCATCAACCTGACCGTGCTAGAAGATATGTGCTTGGGACACACGGTTGCCGACGTCATGGTGATCCTCGGGAGCATCGACATTGTCATGGGAGAGGTGGATCGATGATCGGCCTGGGCGTCCTCAATGGCATGGCGGTGACGCTGCGGAACTTCATCGGGAGTTACTTCGTGAAGGAACGCATGATCACGGTGCAGTATCCCGAGGAACGCGAGACGCTGCCGGAGAACTATCGGAACTTTCCATTCCTCGTCTTCGACACGGATGACGCGCAGGCCGGCTTGCGCTGTGTGGCGTGCAAAATTTGCGAGAAGGAATGCCCGCCGCAGTGCATCTATATAGTTAAGAGCGAAGACAAGAAGCCGGATTACATGGGTAAGCCGCAGTTCTATCCCCGCGTCTTCGATATCGACATCTCGGTCTGTATGAGCTGCCAGATTTGCGTCGAGGTTTGCCCGTTTGAAGCGATCAAGATGGACAAGGTCTTCGAGCTCAGCCGGCGCGAGCGGTTCGATGCCTTGCTCATGAAGAAGGACGAGCTGGCCAAGTCCAACACCTACTACCACACTATTCATCCGCTCGAAGCTGCCGAGGTCGATGCCAATCTCGCCGCGGCTGCCGAGGCCAAAAAAAAGAAAGCCTGATTATGCCTGACAACCTAACGATCTATCGATTTTCCCGCTCCATTGCAAAAGTCATGGCTGGGGTCGCTGCCTCCATAGTGATTGGCGCAACCTTGTTCGCAGCGGAAGAAAAGGTGGAGTTCCCCCAAGCCAGCCAGCACGCTGTCGTGAAACAGCGGGTGGGCCTGACGGACGTGGAGGTAGATTACTCGCGGCCGAATAAGAACAATCGAGACATCTTCGGCGGGCTGGTGCCCTTCGACAAAATCTGGCGCACCGGCGCAAACAAACCGACCAAGATCAAGTTCAGCGCCGCCGTAAAACTCGGGGACAAAGAAATTCCCGTGGGCGAATACCTTCTCTACACGATCCCCGCAGCGGGCGAATGGACGATCATCTTCTCGAAGGACCTGAACGCGCAGAGTGCGGCAGAGTACAAGCAGGAATCCGATGTTGCGCGTGTGACCGCCAAGCCCTTGAGCCTCGCTGTGCCGGCCGAGACCTTCACCATCGGGTTCGAGGATTTGCGCGCAGATTCAGCGACGATGTATCTCGAATGGGACAAGACGCGCGTGCCGATGAAATTGATGACGCACGACATCGAGAAAGTGACGAAGGGAATCGAGGCCGCGGTGAAGGGCGGCAAGCCGCAGGAGCCGGGATTCTATTACAGCGCCGCGAGCTTTTACCTGGATCAGAACAAGGATCTGCCGCAGGCGTTGAAGTGGGTGGACCAGGCCCTGGAAAAAAATCCGACCGCCTACTTCATGCATTATAAAAAGGCGCAGATTTTGGCGAAGATGGGCAATAAGAAGGAAGCGATTGCCTCCGCGGAAAAATCGATCGAGATCCTGAAGGCGAGCCCGAATCCGGATGAGAGCGCGATCGCAACCAGCCGGACACTGATCGAGAGTCAGCGCTAGTCCACGCTAATACCGGACCGAGGACGGAGGCGCCTCCGTGGCGGCAGCGGCCGGCTTCCGCTCCTGGGCCTCGGCTTCGAGACGATCAGGGCTTCGGCTGTTGGCGTCGCTCGAGGTATCGCCCATGATCAGAATCGCAGTTCGCACCAGCATGCTGAGCACAAGGCCAGTGACAAACCAGAAGCCGGCCAGATAACGGACTCCGCGCTCGGCGAAATCAAACAGGCCCGGCGGTTTATCTTTGTGCATTCCAGATCATGACAGATGGCCGTGGCGGCGACAAGGGTGGCTCGATGGGCGAGGGGACGGGAACAGACATTTCCACGATCACGTCTCCGGTTGGAAGCTACGGAATCCTCGATAGCTCAGGACCATATTGAGGAAAAGGTTCGGCACCGTGGAGATCAGGTTGAAGATCAGCACCTGGCTCACGTTCGAGAAATCAGTGTAGGGAATAAGCGCAATCTGGGTCACCAGCGTAAGTGGAATGTAGAGCCATGAACCGGCGATCCAGGCTTTCGATGCGTTCAAGACCCAGAGCGTGCCGATGAGCACGTTCATGACCGTGCCCGCGACCATGAGGAGAAGCTCGCGCTGAAGGTGCGCGTACTTCCCGCCGAGGACATACAGAAATTGGTTTGGGAGAAAAGCCGCCGCGCCGATCACCGCAGCGCAAAACGCGGCGACTGCGCCGACGATGATGAAGTATTGCCAGCGCAATTTTCTCGCGCTCTGACAGCGGGCGAAGGCCGGCATGAAAATGTTCATGAGCAGTTGACCAATGACCGCGAAGATCATGGCCAATCGTCCCAGCGCGCCGACTTCGGCCACCGACGTGGCCTTGCTTCCGAAGAAGCTGATCAGGAAAATCGTGATCTGACCCTGGAGACAAAAGAAGATCGCGTTCGCCGCCTGGCTTTTGATGAAACCGATCATCGCCGTACGGTCATCGGCGTTCTCGCGCGCGTTGAGATCGATCACACTCATCGCATACCGCCTGAGCAGCCAATATTGCAGGAATAGCGCGAGCGAACCGACCAGAACGGCTACGCTCGCATTGAGAAACACGAAAGCGCAGCCGACGAGCACGATAAGGCGTGCGATCGCGCCGGTGAGATCGATTCTTTGAATTTGCGAGACGTCTGAACGCAAACGCGGCACCACTCCGAGAACTCCGAGGGAAAATTGCGCGAAGAGTCCGAGCAGAATGGCGCCGATCAGAATGGCCGCGTAGAGGCTCGACGCGCCGTTCCGCGTCAGCATCCAATACAGAATAGGCGCGACCACGACGATCGCTCCGACGCCGAGCCGGCGGCGGAAATTATTCCCGGTGGTGATGAGTTGGCCAAAGCGATGGCGATCCTGCCAGACGCGGCCACCGATCGAGATGAGCCCGATGCTGATGCCCATGTCGGCCAGCACGTTCATCGTGCCCTGCATCGTGTTGGCGATGGTGAAATAGGCGTACTGAGTTTGGTCCAGCCAGCGCACGAGCAGAATCCCGCTGGCGAAACCAACGAGTTGCACCATCCCTTGCACGAAAGCGAAGTTGCCCACCATCCGCGCGCGTTGCAGCGCCCGCCGGATGACCGGCGTCGTCTTTTCGTCCAGGAACGGCCTCGTCACCGGTTCGAAGAGACTCATTGTTTTTCGAGAAAGGGCTGCACGAGGGAAAAGGTAGCGTCCCCGATGCCAAATGCGCCAGCTTTGAGCGAGCCTCGCCGCCAATCGATCGGAGCGCGATTGCGCTTCAAAAGCCGGGCGTATCGGATGAGGCTCTCGTCCGATGTTCGGTGTCCCGCTGGAATTCATTCTTTTCGCCTTCACCCTGCTGGGCGTCGCCCTGTTTCATCGCCACACCCTGGGCGTATCGCTCATCGGCCTGGCGGCGCTTGCGCTGTATAAAATTGCGCTGGCCGGCTTCAAGACTGGCCCGGGACTGACCGGATTCGCCGCTCATCTCGGGCACGAATGGGTCCTGCTCGCGAACCTGCTTCTTCTCCTAGTGGGCTTCGCCTTGTTGTCGCGCCATTTCGAAAAGAGCCGCGTGCCGGTCATCCTGCCGAAATATCTTCCAGATGACTGGAAGGGCGGTTTCGTTCTTCTCGTCATCGTCTGGATTCTGTCGAGCTTTCTCGATAACATTGCCGGCGCCTTGATCGGTGGCGCCATGGCGCATCAACTTTTCCGGGCCCGCGTTCATCTTGGTTATTTGGCGGCCATTGTTGCCGCCTCCAATGCCGGCGGCGCCTGGAGTGTCCTGGGCGACACCACCACCACGATGATGTGGATTGCCGGAGTCGCGCCGAGCCGGGTCTTCCAAGCGATCATCGCTTCCACGGTCGCGTTGCTCATCTTCGGAATTCCGGCAGCGATTAAACAACACCGTTATTCGCCCATCCTGCGCAGCGCTCATGAGCACACGCACATTGATTGGACTCGCGTCGGGATTGTCGGGCTGATTCTTGGGTTTGCGCTCGGAACAAGCTTGATCGTGAACATGAGGTTTATCGAGTATGCCGATCATTTTCCATTTCTGGGCGTCGCGGTGTGGGCTGCCCTCCTGCTTTCGACGGCCGCTCGCCGGCCAGATTGGGAAGTCGTGCCCGCCGCGGCCAAAGGCTCCCTTTTCCTAATCGCGCTCGTCTTATGCGCCTCGATGATCCCGGTGGAAAAATTGCCGGCAGCTTCATGGCCGACCGCGTTCGGGCTGGGCTTTCTGTCCGCTGTTTTCGACAACATTCCGCTTACCGCTCTCGCGTTGAAGCAGGGCGGATACGACTGGGGCTTTCTCGCCTACGCGGTCGGCTTCGGTGGCTCGATGATCTGGTTCGGATCGTCCGCGGGCGTAGCGCTTTCCAGCATGTATCCCGAATCCAGATCAGTCGGGCAATGGTTGCGCCAGGGCTGGCTCATTCCCGTCGCTTACGTTGTCGGATTCTTCGTCATGCTCGCGGTTTGGAAATGGCATCCGGATGCTCCGCACGCGCGCGGATCGAATTCGACGTCGTTAGAGCCTGGGTAAGATTGCGAACGTCCCATCCGCTGGTTGCGCGCGCGCGCTTGATGTGGTTGCGGGGGCGGGATTTGAACCCGCGGCCTTCAGGTTATGAGCCTGACGAGCTACCAGGCTGCTCCACCCCGCGTCTAGGGGCGTAGTATGGAACGCGCAAAACGGAACGCAAATGTAAAATCGATTTCTTCGAATCTCTCGAGGGGTGGCCCAGCAAAAGAGCACTTGCCGCAGAATCCTGTGTGGGCAAGATATACGCCCGTCGGTTCGCGGCGAAAACAATCCAGAGTAGCTCAGTGGTAGAGCGGTCGGCTGTTAACCGATTGGTCGTAGGTTCGAGTCCTACCTCTGGAGCCATTTGGCCCGCCCGATGTCGACCCACTAAGAATCCTTCGTCTCGGAGCCGGCGTTATGGAGCCGTTGGATCCAACGCCAGCATTTCCTTTGGAACCCGAAGCCACCTGGCGGCTTTGCCGATCGCTGTCTGGAATAGGACCTTAGTCCAATCCGAAGCACGCGGAGGACGCATCAAGGATTCGGGAAAGTCTGTTCGGACGAGTCGCAGGGATTCCGATCAGGATTCTCAACGGTTTACATTGTCCGCGAAAACGAATCGAATCATCCCGTGGCGAAGGCGAAAAAGGAATCGAAAATTCTCGTGGGGACAGCGAGCTGGTCTGACCCGGGATTTGTCGAGCATTGGTACCCGAAAAAAATGCCGGCGGGCGAACGGCTCGCCTGGTACGCGCAACACTTCGAGATGGTGGAAGTGAACTCGACTTTCTACTCCGCGCCAGACCCGCGCATGGTCGAGCGCTGGTCTCGCACCACGCCCGATGAGTTCATCTTTGATGTGAAGCTTCATCAATTGCTCTCGAGACATTCCACAAACGTGAAGCTCCTGCCGCCAGCCTTGCAGCGTGCCGCGGAGACAGATGCGAAAGGCAAAGTGAAACTGACGCGGAAGATCGAAGGGGCCATGATCGAGCAATTCCGCGGGTCGCTCGAGATCCTGCGCGCCTCAGGAAAATTGGGCGCGTTGCTCCTGCAATTGTCGCCGGCGTTTTCTCCGAAAATGCATCAGCTCACGGAATTGGAGCCATTGCTCTCGGCGCTGGCCGGATTTCGAATCGCCATCGAACTTCGCAATCGAAATTGGGCGGAAGGCGACCGCTGGCCGGAGACCCTCCAGTTTCTCCGCGCGCATTCCGCGGCTTTCGTTTCGGTGGACGCGCCCGCGGAAAAACATTTCACCATCATGCCGCCCGAACTGAATGAAGTGACAAATCCCGAGCTGGCTTATCTGCGTCTGCACGGCCGCGACGCGCGCGCCTACACGACAGGGAAGACGGTGGCATCGCGTTTTAATTACGACTACAACGACGAGGAGATCGCAGAGGTCGCGGAGCGCTCGCGGCAGCTGGCGCGACAGGCGAAAGAGGTGCACGTCGTGTTCAATAACAACGCGCTCGACTATGCCCCGCATGCCGCTTCCCGAATGCGCGCGGCCCTTGGTCAAATCGTTGCGGACATCCCGCGCCAATCCGAGTTATTCTAGCGAGATGCCGGATCCGCGTCTCGACGAGCCCCAGAAAATCGCGCCCGATTCCGTGCTGCCGCGGCCCGGCCCATGGACGCGCCTCAAGCGCTGGCTGCAATCGCATCACATGACGCTGATGACGCTGCCAGACACGCCCCACTCGATCGCGCTCGGTTCGGCCATTGGGATGTTCTTCGGGTTCACGCCGCTCTTCGGGATGAAAACATTGTTATCGATCACGGTGGCGTGGCTGTGTCGGAGCAATAAGATCGCGGCCATTATCACGGTCACCCTGCACGATCTTCTCCTGCCCTTCGTTCCCGCAATGTTCCTCTGGCAATACAAAATGGGCATGTGGTTCTTGTACCGGCGCCTGCCCCAGCGGCCGGGCTTCCGCCATGTCGCGCTCCGCGATTTCATGGAATGGACCACGTTCCTGACCGTAGGCCGGCCGCTCCTGGTGGGCTCCCTTTTCTTCGCGCTCCCCGCAGGACTAATCGTTTATTTCGGCCTGCGCGCGGTGCTCATCCGCTCGCGCAAGGCGCAGCCGAAAAACGAACAGCCGGCGCCCTGACGAATTCCTGCAGCCACCGGCTTCAGCGTCGGGGTGGGCAGCGCGAAAATTGGCAGCGCATACGGGGATCGAACCCGTGCACCAGCCTTGAGAGGGCTGTGTCCTAGCCACTAGACGAATGCGCCGTGTGCGGGAAAATCCTAGCGGCAATTCAAGTGTTCGGCAAGCGCGAGGAGGAATGGGGAGTCGTTAGGCCGAGTCGCCTATCCGGATGCCGGCTTTGGGCGGGGCGTGGGGGTGGGACGGACTCGAGGTTGGTTCAGGCCTCCCAGGGCGGTCGCCTTCTGGCTATCCAGGTATCTTTTTATTTCTGGCGTTGAGGCGATGGCCTGCATGTGAGCGTAGTAGATGTTGTAGTACGCGCGCAGCCGTTTTCTTTTTTCGAGATCCGTGTTCGCCCGGGCCGCGGCTTCCCTCGCTTCGACCACTTCCGGATCGTGAGTGACCCGGTTTTGGAGCTGGCGCCATTCTAGGTGGAGCCGTTGTTCTTCCGCCGCCTGGGCGAGGGGTGAGCGCTGGAAAGCAGCATCCAGCTCGGACAATGCCGCCGCTTTTTTCGCGAGGGCGGGGGAACTCGATGGCCGCGGCGTCGCATCCGAGGCGTCCGGGACGAGCTTCGGCGGCTCGACCGACATGGGAATATCCGGGATGTTCAATTCGGGACGCGTTCCCGCGGGGCTCGGCGAGGGCGATTCAGTCTTGGCCGGGAGCGGCGGTTCCTGTGCACGGACCGAACTGAGGGACAGGGCGACCGCGCCGATCGCCAAAAGAAATTTCATCCGGGGAATTTGACGGTGGTCGGGGGGACGGGATTCAAAGATGCGACTAACCGCAGCGGCGACCGCGCGATGATTCGCGCTCCTCGGAACATATGCGTAAACATACACAGAATGAGTGGATGTCCGGGGAGGATGGTCGGGGTGACAGGATTCGAACCTGCGACCTCCTGGTCCCAAACCAGGCGCTCTACCAAGCTAAGCTACACCCCGCCAATCGGCGTGACTTAACACGCCCGCGGTCGAAACGCATGCGGAATATTCCGCAAACGGCGTTATCCGTTTAAATACGGCCTTGCGCGCCCGCGCATCCGAAGGAAAGCTAGGACTCGATTTCGCCTCTACGGAACGCGCGCTGCGTCCTGCCTCGCCTCATGTTTAAAAACGACAAGCTCAATCTCTTCCTCCTGGTTGTCTTGGTCGGCTTGCAGGTCCTGGGACTCGTCGCGCTCTGGACCCGCTTCCAATGGATCTACCTGCCGATCATGGTGTTCGTTTATTTCTGGGCGGGCATCAGCACGACGCTCTATCTCCATCGCTATCTGACTCATCGCGGATTCGAAATGCCGGGTTGGCTGAAATTTTTCTTCGCAACGGGCTCGGCCGTCGCGCTCTCCGGCGATCCGGTGACGTGGGTGGGTGACCATCGTTATCATCACCTGAAATCGGATACGGACGAAGACATTCACAGTCCGCTTCACGGATTTCCTTATGCCCACATGATGTGGCTCGTTCGAAAACCAAAGGGATTTCGCGACCGGTCGAGGCGTTACGCCGCGGATGTTTACAAAATTTGGTACTGCCGGCTTTGGCAGCGTCCCTACCTGTACGTCTTGCCGCACCTCGCGGTGGCGGCGCTTTTGTATTTCACCCTGGGCGGCGTTGGGCTGCTTTGGTGTCTCTACGTTCCGATGGCGGTGGTTTACAATTTCACCTGGGCGGTCAACTCAATCTGCCACATGCCGTCACTCGGCTATCGCAGTTTTGAAACGACCGATCACAGCAAAAATAATTTCTGGATCGGCCTCGGCGCTTTCGGTGAGGGTTACCACAACAATCACCACGCCAAGCCACGATGTGCGGCGCATGGTCTGAAATGGTGGGAGTTCGATTTGACCCGATACATCATCTGGACACTCGAGAAGTGCGGTTTGGCCTGGAACGTCGTCTGGCCGAAGCCGGAGGATCAAAATGCGGTCGATCCGGTCTCGGCGGATCAGGCGGGCGCGCTGCTCCTGTTCGGCGCGCAAATCAAGGATCCCCAGCTCGACGCCCAAGGCGAGCAAGCCGATCGCGTCGTCGCGGCTAATCCAGATTAGGCGCGAGCCACTTCGCGACGAACTCGGCGCTTACTGCTTTTCGCGCGGCGTAGTCGCGCACCTGGTCGTCCCCGATCTTCCCGACGCCGAAGTATTTCGAATCGGGATGAGAAAAATAGAGCCCGCTTACACTCGCGCCCGGGTGCATCGCGAACGATTCCGTTAAGGCAATGCCGGTGGTTTTCTCTGCGTCGAGCAAACGGAAGAGCGTGCTCTTTTCCGTGTGATCGGGTGATGCCGGGTAACCCGCCGCCGGGCGAATTCCGCGGTATTTTTCCCGAAGCAATTCTTCCTGCGAAAGTTTTTCGTCCCGCCCAAAGCCCCAAGCCACCCTCGCTTCATGGTGGAGAAATTCCGCGAAGGCCTCGGCCAGACGGTCGGCCAGTGCCTTGGTCAGGATCGCATTGTAGTCGTCATGGTCCGCCGCAAAAACCTTGGCCAGTTCGTCCGCGCCGATTCCTGCGGTGACGGCAAAGCCGCCGAGGTAATCGTTTGCCTCCGGCGCAATGAAATCCGCGAGGCTGTGATTGAATTGAGCTGCCGGTTTTTTCATCTGCTGCCGCAGGAAATGAAAAGTCGCGAGACGTTCCGCGCGCGAAGCGTCGGTGTAAACCTCCACGTCGTCTCCGATCGCTTTTGCGGGCCAGAACGCGAAAACACCACGCGCGGTCAGCAGCTTCTCCGATGAAATTCGTTTCAGCAGTTTCTGCGCGTCGTCGAATAACTCGCGCGCCTGTTGGCCGACTGTCGGGTCATCGAAGATGGCGGGATAACGTCCGCGCAATTCCCAGGTGTGAAAGAAGGGCGACCAATCGATGAACGGGATTAGATCATCGAGAGAGATACTGCGCGTCCCACCATTGTTGTCATCTTGAGCGGAGCGAAGCGGAGTCGAAAGATCTCTAACTCTGTCTTCTGCTCGCCCAGTGTCAGGCTGAGTGTGAGATCCCTCGACTGCGCTCGGGATGACAGGAGTAGTTGAGTAGACGCGCGAGCCGAGAAATTCCGGCTGCGGCGGAATGTAACCCGCCCATTCAATCGGAGTTCGGTTCGTGCGCGCTTCTTCCAGCGAAATCAGTTTCTTCTCGCGCGATTTCGAGGCGTGCTCTTCCCGAAGCCGCGCGTAATCCGCGCGCGTCGTTTTATCGAACTCGCCTTTCAATTCGTCGCTCAAGAGTTGGCTGACGACACCAACGGCGCGCGAAGCATCGAGAACATGCACGGTGCTGGAGCGATAATGCTGCGCGATCTTGACCGCGGTATGCGCGCGGCTCGTGGTCGCGCCGCCGATGAGAAGCGGCAAGGAAAAGCCTTCGCGTTCCATTTCCTGCGCCACGTGCACCATCTCATCCAGGGAGGGCGTGATCAGGCCGCTCAATCCAATTACGTCCGCTTTCAGATCGCGGGCTGTCTGCAAAATCTTCGCGGCCGGGACCATCACGCCGAGATCGATGACCTCGTAGTTATTACACTGGAGCACCACGCCCACGATGTTCTTCCCGATATCGTGCACGTCGCCTTTTACCGTGGCCATGACGATGCGGGCCTGTGGCTTGGAATCGGCGTCCTTCTCCGCCTCCATGAACGGCAGCAGATAAGCGACCGCCTTTTTCATCACGCGCGCGCTCTTGACCACCTGCGGCAAAAACATTTTCCCGGCGCCGAACAAATCGCCGACCACGCTCATGCCCGCCATGAGCGGACCTTCGATCACGTCGAGCGGCCGTTTGCTTTGGGCGCGTGCCTCTTCGGTATCGGCGTCGATGAAGTCGACGATGCCTTTGACGAGCGCGTGGGAGAGACGCTCCTCGACCGAGGCATGCCGCCAGGCTTCTTTTTCGATTGGCGTTTTCTCGCTCGCTTTCACGCTCTCGGCGAAATCGACCAGGCGTTCCGTCGCATCGTCGCGCCGGTTGAGGAGCACGTCCTCCACGCGAGTTTTCAGCTCGGGCTCGATCTCTTCGTAAACCGCGAGCTGTCCCGCGTTGACGATGGCCATGTCGAGACCGGCCTGGATGGCGTGATAGAGAAACGCGGCATGCATCGCCTCGCGCACCGCGTTGTTTCCGCGAAATGAAAACGAAACGTTGCTGAGCCCGCCACTCGTGCGTGCGCCTGGAAGATTCGCCTTGATCCAGCGCACCGCCTCGATGAAATCGACCGCGTAGTTGCGATGTTCTTCCAGACCGGTTGCGACGGTCAGAACGTTCGGATCGAAAATGATGTCGTTAGGCGCGACGCCGGCGCGTTCGGTCAACAGCTTGTAGGCGCGCGCGCACACGTCGATCCGGCGCTGCAAACTGTCCGCCTGCCCGGTTTCGTCGAACGCCATCACGATCATCGCCGCGCCGTATTGCCGGACGAGCGACGCCTGGCGCAAAAATTCCTCCTCACCGTTCTTCAGGCTGATCGAATTCACAACCGCTTTGCCCTGAACGCATTTCAAGCCTGCTTCGATCACGCTCCACTTCGAGCTGTCGATCATCATCGGCACGCGCGAAATTTCCGGCTCGCTTCCGATCAGGTGGAGGAAGCGCGTCATGGACGCTTCCGAATCAATCATTCCTTCGTCCATGTTGACGTCGAGAATGTTGGCGCCGCCCTTGACCTGCTGACGCGCAACCGCGAGCGCCGCTTCGAAATCACCGGCGAGAATCAGTTTCGAAAAGCGCGGTGAGCCGGTGATGTTGGTCCGCTCTCCGACGATGACGAACCCCATCTCGGGCGTGATGTTGAGCGGTTCGAGCCCGGACAATTGCAATGTCGGAGGGACCTGACTGTCGCGGCGCAGAGGCGCCTCCCACATTTTCCTCGGCGGACAATCGCGCACCGATTCTGCAATCAAGCGGATGTGATCCGGCGTCGTCCCGCAGCATCCACCCACGATGTTGAGCCATCCGTTCCGCGCCCACTTTTGCAGCTGAGGTGCGAGGCTCTCCGGCGTTTCGGGAAAACCGGTCGGGGAAAGGGGATCAGGCAAACCAGCGTTCGGGTACGCGCTGGTGTAGCCCGAAGGACCGTGCGCCAACTCTTCGATGTAAGGCTCCATCTCGCCCGGCCCGAGCGCGCAGTTCAAGCCCACGACGAGTGGGTTTCCGTGCGCGATCGAGGTGAGAAATGCTTCCACCGTCTGACCACTCAGGATTCGTCCGGAACGATCGGTGACCGTGCCGGAAATAATCAGCGGAACAGACTTCCCGGATTTCTCGAAAAGCTCAGTGATGGCAGCAATCGCGGCTTTGGCATTGAGCGTGTCGAAAATGGTTTCCACCATCAGGAGATCCACTCCGCCTTCCATGAGTGCCGCGGCCTGTTCCGCGTAGGCCTGGCGGATCTGATCGAAGGTCA
Source organism: Verrucomicrobiota bacterium (assembly GCA_041167585.1). Lineage (GTDB taxonomy): Bacteria > Verrucomicrobiota > Verrucomicrobiia > Chthoniobacterales > UBA10450 > AV80. The sequence goes on along the minus strand of JBEEHV010000011.1, from coordinate 127,227 downwards.
CAGCGCGAAAACTGGGATCGTTAACGTCTGGGGAAAGCGACGCGGTCACCGGCAACGGACCGAGCGAGCCCGCGACGAAGCGGCGCAGGCCCGTCGCATTTGCGACCGTGTCAGCCGCGTAACGAGCGATCCGGGCAGCGGAGAGATTGATCTCATGCACGAGGCCGCGGAAGTCAGCGTCGTCCACCACGCGTTGAAAGAACTCCGGATCTTTGCGGCCGCTTTCCGGTTCGCCCTGAAAGAGAAAATCATGCAGGCCGATGGTGGTGGCGCTGAACGTGTTTGTCTCGATGATGTCCGCACCGGCTTCGAGATAACGCGTGTGAATTTCGTCGATCACCGCTGGTTTGGTCAGCAAGAGCAGTTCGAGGCCGCCCTTAAGGTCTTTGCCTTTCCAATCCTTGAACCTGTCACCGCGATAATCGGATTCGGTCAGCCGGAATTGCTGCACCATCGTCCCCATGGCGCCGTCGAGAATGACGATGCGCTCGCGCATGAGCGCTTCGAGAGGATGGAGAGTTTCGTCCGGCATGTTGGGGGAGAACTAAGCCGCAGTTCCCCCATGCGGCAAGGAACAAATTGACGCATCATGATGCGTAGATGTGTTCAAACTCGTGCTCGTGCTCGTGCTCGTGATCGTAATCGAACCACCCGCCACGAATCAAAGAACGAGCACGAGCACGAGCACGAGCACGATTACGATGCAGTCGATCGCAGGTTGGCCAGAAACGATTCACCCAGCCCTTGCAGCTTCTCCTCCAGCTTCGCCGTGCAATCGCAATCGCAGCAGGCCCAGGCTTCCGTGCCGTTTTCGTGCCGGCAATTCCGGCGCGAGTGCGCATCCTTGATCGCGAGCAGCTCGAAGTATTCTTCCCAATACGGCCGCTCTTCCTCGAGCGGGGGATCGCAAAAACAAGTCTCGACCCACGTGGCCACGCCACAGTGATCGACCCGCGCCTGTTTCATATTGTGCTGATATTCGCCGCCAGCGATCGAGCCCTGGCCGAGGGTATCGTGAGCGATCGCGTCGAGCAGCGGCTTTTCTTGTCCCGGTCTTACGCGAGCTTTGACGAAGTAGCGCACGGAGGAACAAACCTAGCGCTCTCAAAAAGCATTGTCATCCCGAGCCGCGCAGACGGCGAGGGATCTCGCAGTCGTAGGAGCCGCTCCCGCGAAAGTCCGAGCGTAGCGCGCCGATCACGCCGAGATGGCGCCCGGTAGCGATGGGACCGCTTGGGAGATCCCTCGGCGCGCTACGCCGGCCTCGGGATGACAGCGCGCTTTTTGAGATTCGAGCTTTCAGGTCACGTGCGAGCAAAGATAGATTCGCGCGATGGAAGCGATCCGCCTGTTCAAAGCGCTCACCCCGGTTCAGCGGAACACGTTCATCGCTTGTTTCCTCGGCTGGGCCCTCGACGCGCTCGATTTTTTCCTGCTCACCTTCGTGCTGATCCCGGTCGCGCACGATTTCGGTCAAAGCATTCCGAAGGTCGCCTTCGCGATCACGCTCACTCTGCTGATGCGGCCGGTGGGCGCCTTTATCTTCGGATGGCTCGGCGACAGGTTCGGCCGGCGTATTCCGCTGATGGTCGACATCATCTTTTATTCCGCGATGGAATTGTGCACGGCTTTCGCTCCGAACTTTACGGTGTTCCTGATCTTGCGCGCGCTTTTCGGGATTGGCATGGGCGGCGAATGGGGATTGGGTGCTTCGCTCGCCATGGAGTCACTTCCCGCGAAGGCGCGGGGTTTGTTCTCCGGAATTCTTCAGCAAGGCTACGCCTTCGGGTATCTCCTGGCCGCGCTCCTTTACTGGATCATCTTCCCCATCTTTGGCTGGCGCGGTCTTTTCGTGGCGGGCTCGCTCCCGGCAGTTCTGGTGATTTACATCCGTGCGCGCGTGCCGGAATCGCCGGTGTGGGAGCGACAACGGAACGAGCGAAAACGAACGCCGGTGAATTTCCGCAAGCTGATCAAGGAGCATGGCGCTCTCTTCTTCTACGCCGTTCTGCTGATGACGGCGTTCAACTACATGTCGCACGGAACGCAGGACCTCTACCCGACCTTCCTGGAAAAGCAGCGTGGTTTCGGAGTCTCCGACAAGTCGATGATGACCATCATCTACGCGCTGGGCGCGATCTGCGGCGGAACCGTGATCGGTTTCATGTCGCAACGCTGGGGACGGAGGCGCAGCATTATTGTGTCGGCTTCGTGTGGAATGCTCCTGATTCCCATTTGGATTTTCGCGCCGGGAACCGCGCTTCTTATTATCGGCGGGTTCCTCATGCAATTCATGGTGCAAGGCGCGTGGGGAGTCATTCCCGTGCACCTGAATGAACTTTCGCCGCCACAGCTTCGCGGGACATTTCCCGGTCTCGCTTATCAGCTGGGCAATTGTGCTGCGGCTTATGCGGCGCAACAGCAGGCGTGGCTGGCCGAACGTTTTCGCACGGCGGATGGGAATCCGAATTACGCGCTGACCATGGCCTCGGTGGAAGGCCTTGTTTTTCTCGCGATCATTATCCTGGCCGCTCTGGGCCAGGAGAAACGCGGAATCGAATTTTAATCCTTTGCCACTTTACAATTGTCATCCTGAGCCTGTCGAAGGATCTCTAACCATTTCTTCGAACCAGCGTTGCCCCGAGGAAATAGTCAGAGATTCCTCGACTGCGTTCCGCTTCGCTTCACTCCGCTCAGAATGACAGAGTGAGGGGACTAATTTCCGTGCTCAGAGCTGGACGCCGCAGAATCAGTCGTAGCCGCTGGCGCGCGGTACGTCCCTTTGCCGTATCGTTCATCGACAATTGCTTCCGCGATCTTATCGGCGAGATCGTCGCGTCGGCTGGCGCTCCGCGCGGCCGCGCCTTCCTTGCGATTACTCAGGAACCCGCATTCGACGAGCACGGCAGGATACTCCGCCTTGCGCAGCACTCGAAAGTTCGCCGTCTTCACCCCGCGATTAGACGCGCCCGGAAGCGTCATCAAATGCTGTTGAATGCGATAAGCCAGGTCGCGTGCGACAGGCGAATGATAATAAGTTTCAAATCCTCGAATGCCGCGGCGTCCGGAATCGTTGAAATGGACGCTGACAAAAATCGCGTTCTTTTGTCGGTTCGAGATGGCCGCACGTTCGTCGAGTTCAATGAAAGCATCGCTCGAGCGAGTCATGACGACGCGGAACTGAGACTCCCTCAGTTTGGCAGCGAGCCGCGTCGCGACATCGAGCGTTGCGTTTTTCTCAGCCCCTCCAAAGCGACGGAACGCGCCGTTATCCTTGCCTCCGTGACCGGCGTCGACCACCACCGTCGTGAAACTGTGGGAGGTGTCCTTGACGCGCTTCTGCGGGCCCGACCCGCAACTCGAAAGCAGAATGCAGGCGGCGAAGCCGAGGAGGAGTCCAAAAAATCGAAGCACGTGGATTCATAGCTGAAAGCGATCATCGTGCCAGAGATATTTCCTCTCCCCTCCCTCTGTTGGGCGACGGGATCGTCGCAGGCCAAACCAGCGTCCGCGCTTTTGTCCCCGAAAGCGCGGAAAGGTCAGAAAGCGCTTGTTTTTTCTACACGCCAAACTAAAGGCCTTTACCTCTTTATGCTTACTCGATTCGCACTTCTGCCGCTGCTTTTGGCGCTTGGTTTAACCGCCTGCAAGAAGCCGGCGACCGCCGCTGCCCCCAACAACACGACCGCTAACCAAACCCCGGCCGCGGGCACTCCAGGACCTGCCGCCCCGCCCGTCGCCGCCGCGCCTTCGGCAGCTCCGGCGATCACAAAACCGGCCATCGATCAAAACGCGCAGGTTATCATTTTTGGCTACCACCGTTTCGTCAATAACGTCCGCCGGCCCGATACCGAAATCACTCCGCAGGCGTTCGAAGCGCAGATGCAGGAGCTGAAGAACAAGGGAATCGCCGTCATTTCGCTGCAGGATTTCCTGGCCTGGCGTCGCGGCGAGAAAGCTATTCCCGCGAAAAGCGCGATCATCACTTTCGACGACGGCTGGAAATCGCAGCACGAAGTCGCCTGGCCGATCCTGAAGAAATTCAATTACCCGGTCACGCTTTTCATCTACACCGAAGGCATTCGGCCGGGACATTTCAGCGGCGGCGAATCGATGAGCTGGGATCAGCTCGCCGAAATGCGTGACGCCGGGGTCGATATCCAGGGCCACACGGCTACGCATTCGGATTTGCGCAAGCCTTACGACAAGGTGGCCAAGAAAAAATTGAACCCGCAGGAGTACGAAGAATGGCTGGAGAAAGAGGTCGCCGGCTCCAAGCAAATGATCGAGCAGAAACTCGGGGTGCGTGTGAACGCCTTCGCCGTCCCTTACGGATTCCATAACGATCATGTCCGCGATGTGGTGATGAAAGCCGGATACGAAGCGCTCTTCACCGTTTATGGCCAGCCGATCAACATGCGAACGCCACTCGGTTCTGTGGGCCGTTACTTGATGGAGGCGAACAAGCCAAAGACTTTTACGGACGCCATCGCGGCCATCGCCACCACGGCCAGTGGGCCCTCTGTCGCGGAAGTGTCCTCGTCGAATTTGCAGACGCAACCGGCCGATGGCGAAACGATCAAGAACCCGCTACCGCTGATCAAGGCGAACATCGCTTCGCTGGGAACGATCGATCCGAACACGGCTCCGGAGATGCGGGTGAGTGGGCTGGGGAAAGTGGATTCGAGCTTCGATCCGAAGACTTCCACGGTCGCATATCAGGTGACCCAAAAACTCAGAGACAAGACCTGCACCGTGATCGTGAGCGCGACCTCCGGGGGCAAAAAGGTAGAGACGCATTGGACGTTTAAGATTGATGATGGCTCAGCACCGGCCACGCCCGCTGTCTCAGCTCCGCCAGCTGCCACTCCGCCGCCGGCAGCTCCGCCTGCTGCGGAGCCGAAGAAAAAGAAGAAGAAATAAGCCGCCCTCCGGCGCGCTTAGTCTTGCGGGAGCGTGTCAGCACTTTGGCGCGCGTTGCAATTGCGAACTGGTAGGGACGCCGCGCTGCGGCGTCCGAGGCATTGGGGTGGGAGGGCTGGGCTCGTTGCCTCCTACGGACTTAGCCACTGGTCTTGGACAGCGCAGCGCGCTGTCCCTACCGCGGTTTCGCGAGGGTGAGGCAAAGTGCATGACACGCTTTGGATTTCGCTACGAAAAAGGCAAATAGTCTCGCGCTTAGATAAACGACGCCGCCGGCGTTCGGCGGCTGGAACAGATCGGCTTCGTGTGTTACGGGTTGCCGCTCCGCTTCTCATGTTTTCACAACTCGGCGATAAGCTTCAGGATATTTTCAAGGACCTGCGCGGGCATGGTTCGATCACTGAGACGAACATCAACGACGCGATGCGGCAGGTGCGCCTCGCCTTACTCGAAGCCGACGTTGATTTCCAGGTCGCCAAAAGTTTCATCTCGCGCGTCAAAGAAAAGGCGCTCGGTGAAGAAGTGCTGCGGAGCGTTACGCCCGGTCAGCAGATCGTTAAGATTTTTCACGATGAGCTGACGGCGCTGCTCGGCGGCGATGCGGCGGGCCTCAATCTGGACAAGCCCGCGCGCATTCTTATGGTCGGGCTCAATGGCGCCGGCAAGACGACGTCGTCCGCTAAGCTCGCGGGTTTCCTGAAAAAGCAGGGTCGGCTGCCGTTGCTCATCGCATGCGATTTGCATCGGCCCGCCGCGATCGAGCAGCTGGCCACGCTCGGCCGACAGGTCGACGTGCCGGTTTACACGCCCGATCCCCAGGAAAAAAATGTACGGCGTTCGGCGGCCGCGAGCCTTGAATGGGCCGCGCAGCAAACGGGCAATGTTCAGATCTTCGACACGGCGGGACGGCAGGAGATCGACGCTGCGTTAATCGAAGAGATCAAGGAGCTGAAGGAGTTTCTCAAGCCGCAGGAAATCCTGCTCGTGGCCGATGCCGCCACCGGGCAACAGGCCGTCAGTGTTGCCACCCATTTCCATGAAGCGCTTGGCATTACCGGAATCATCCTGACCAAGCTCGATGGCGACGCGCGTGGCGGCGCTGCCCTCTCCATGCGGGAAGTCACGCAACGGCCGATCAAGTTCGCCGGCGTGGGCGAGAAGCTCGATCAGTTCGAAACTTTCGTCCCGGATCGCCTGGCGGGCCGGATCCTCGGAATGGGTGACATTGTCGGCCTCGTTGAAAAAGCTGCGGAGGTAATGGACGAAGAGGAGGCGGAGCGGCTTCAGCGAAAACTGAAGACCGCGTCGTTCGATTTCAACGATTTCCTGGCTCAATTCAAAATGATGCGGAAAATGGGGCCGCTGGAGAATATCCTTGGCATGATCCCCGGGATGGGTAACGTGCAGGGCCTCTCCGTGGACGAGAAGCAGCTCAAGCGGACGGAAGCGATTGTGCTTTCCATGACGCACGAGGAGAGAACGCGGCCCGACATTCTAAATGCGCGGCGGCGTCAACGGATCGCCCGCGGCAGCGGCAGCAGCGTCACCGAAGTGAACGACTTGCTCCAGCGCTTCAATCAGATGCGAAAGATGATGAAGAGCGCCGGAAAAATGAAAAAGATGATGGCGCAAATGGCGCGGATGAAAAATTAACGATATGGCAGTTTCAATCAGACTACGCAGAGAAGGCGCGAAGAATCGCCCGTACTATAAAGTGGTGGTGGCGGACAGCCGCAGCCCGCGCGACGGGAAATTTATCGAGATCATCGGGACTTACGATCCGAAGAAACCCGATCACAACAGCACCCTAAAGCTGGATCGGATCGATCATTGGATTTCGCAGGGGGCGCAGCCCTCGGACACCGTGCGCAGCCTGATTAAGAAGAATAAGAAGCAGGCGCCCGCTACGGCCGCTCCCGAGCCGGAAAAAGCGGCTGCTGCCGAGTCGGCCACCGCAGAAGAACCGGCCGCGGCGGTGGAAAGCTCAGAGCCATCTTCGGCGCCGGGGACGGAGTGATTTTGTAGCGGCGGTCTGTGACCGCCGAAACGATTGCCTAGTACCCGTTCGGCGGTCTTAGTCCGCCGCTAGAGAAGGGACTGACGCAACCACAGGCTTGCGGCCCGGGCGAAAACCCCGATAGTCCTGAGCGTGAAACAATTTCTCGAGTTCGTGATTCGCCAGCTCGTGGAGTTTCCCGATGAGATGATGCTCTCGGAAATTCCCTCGGGAAAAACGACGATTTTCCGCGTTCAGCTCCGCCAGACCGACGTCGGCCGAATCATCGGCCGCAACGGTCAGACCATTCAGGCGATCCGCGCGCTTCTCTCCAGCTCGGCCGCGCGCCACGGGCAGCGGGCCACCCTCGAGATCGTCGAGTAGAGAGAGCGGGTTCACTGAAACAGGTCGAGCGATCGACTGTCAATCGCCACGACCGCGGGCGTTCGACATTCGACATTCGTCATTCGACATTTCCTTCGTGCGCATCGATATCCTGACGCTCTTTCCGGAGGCCTGCCGTGCCCCGCTGAATGAGAGCATGATGAAGCGCGCACAGGAAAGCGGCGCGCTTGACCTGCGCATTCATAATCTGCGTGATTGGAGCACCGACAAGCACCACATCGTGGACGATGCGCCTTTCGGCGGGGGGCAGGGGATGGTGATGAAACCGGAGCCGATCTTCAAAGCCGTCGAGGAACTGCGCGGGGAAGATGGGAAAACGGCCGACGCTCCCCCTGCAACGGGCAACGTCAAACTCCCGAGGCCAAAGGTGATTCTGATGTCTCCGACAGGACGGCGGTTCAATCAGCAAATGGCAAAGGAGCTTTCCACCGAATCACACCTGATCATCATTTGCGGACATTATGAAGGTGTGGATCACCGCGTGGTCGAGCATCTGGTCGATGCAGAGATTTCCATCGGCGATTACGTGCTGACGAATGGCGCGATCGCAGCCGTCGTTTTCGTGGACGCCATCGCGCGATTGTTGCCCGGCGTCCTCGGTCACGAACAATCAGCTGCCGACGACAGCTTTAGCGGAGGACTGCTGGAAGGTCCGCAATACACTCGTCCATCGGAATTTCGAGGGTGGAAAGTTCCGGAGGTATTGCTGTCGGGAAACCACGCGGCCATTGCCGCCTGGCGAAAGCAGCAGGCCGAGATACGGACGCGGGAGAACCGCCCCGATATGTTGGGTGACCATTTCTCCTAAACTGTCATCCTGAGCGGAGTCGAAGGATCTCTAACTCTATCTGCCGACAGATGGTACCACCTAAACGGCACGTTTCACCACTTGCGCTCGCAAGAGTTAGAGATCCCTCGACAAGCTCGGGATGACAACGAAAAGGATGATTCAGATCTTGCCCAGGATCACGCAGGAGTTAATGCCGCCGAAGCCGAAGGAATTGCTCAGGACGTAATTCAATTCCGCGTCTCGACCGTGATGGGGCACGACGTCGAGGTCGCACGCAGGATCGGGATCGTTTCGATTCAATGTCGGGGGGATCCATTTCCGCTCGATGGCCAGCGCACAGATCGCCGCTTCAATCGCGCCCGTCGCGCCGAGGGGGTGGGCGGTGTAAGCCTTTGTGCCGCTTACCGGCAGCGTGTTCGTTCGTTCGCCGAACACCTGCTTAATTGCCAACGTCTCCGTGCTGTCGTTGAGCTGAGTCGAGCTGGCGTGTGAATTGACGTAATCGATCTGCTCGGGAGCGAGTCCCGCATCGGCCAGCGCATCGCGTATCGCGCGAACGCATGATTCGCCGCTGGGTAAGGGCGAAGTCATGTGGAACGCGTCGTTGTTCAAGCTGTACCCGAGCACTTCCGCGAGAATATGCGCACCACGTTTCCGGGCGTGTTCTAATTCTTCGATGACGAGTGCAGCCGCGCCTTCTCCCATGACGAACCCGTCGCGTTTCAAATCGAACGGCCGGCAGGCCAGCGCCGGATCGCCCGTCCACTGGCTCATCGTCTTGATGATGGCAAACGCGCCAAAGGTAAGCGGACTCAACGGCGCTTCGGCGCCACCCGCCACGATCACGTCGGCGAAATCGTCGCGGATATAACGGAGGGCTTCGCCGACCGCAACCGTTCCGCTGGCGCAGCTGTTCGAGTTCGTGGTGCCGACGCCGCGGAAACCGAATTCGATCGCAATGTTTGAATGCGCCGAACCGCCGAATACCTGCAAGGCAAGGGTCTGGTTTACGCCGCGCGTTCCTTTCTTCAGGAAATGCGCGTGCTGATATTCCGCATTCGCAACCCCGCCCAGGGCGGTTCCAAAACTGACTCCGACACGGTGTTGCGGGGTCTCCTGGGAGTAAGGAAGTCCAGCATCATCCAGCGCCATTTTCGCCGATGCGACGGCAAACTGCGCGTAGCGATCGAGCCGTTTCAGGCGATGCGGTGGAAAATAATCTTCCGGGACCCAGTCCGGAATTTCTCCGCCGCAATGAGCGTTGAATTCCGCCGTGTCGAAGCTGGAAATCTGCCGGATGCCGCTTTTTTCCGCACGCAGGCCCTGCCAAAAATTTTCCCGGCCAATTCCGATGCAGGTAACCGGTCCAAGGCCCGTAATGACAGCGCGACGCCTACCCATTTTGGCTTTGGGATTGGGGATTTTGAATGGCGGTGGAGCGTCCGTTTTCGAGATAGGCTTTCATGCAGCGCAGTGTTTTGGTCGCCACCGGATGAATGAAGCCCTTCCCGATGATCGGTTCCGCGAGCGGGGCGAGGAGGGGAATTCGAAAACGAAGGTCATGCACAATCTCGACCAGGACACCGCTGGGCGTCTCCTGGAAAGACCAAACCACATGCATTCCTTTCGTCCACGCTTTCAAATGATGGAAATGAATTTCCAGCTTCTTGCGGTCGATGATTTGTTCTGAGGTCCATGAGATCGGAAGGCCGGCCCGCGTGGCGGCCATGACGACGAGGTTGCGGTCTTTGCCGCGCTCGAGATAACGAATGTAACGGTAGTGCGGCAAGATCTTTGGCCACAATTCGAGGTTTGCGGCCGTCTCGAAAATCTCCATTTTCGGCGCCTGCATGACGATGGAATTTCCCGTGTGCATCTGGAAGGGCTCGTGCGAATTCGCCGGACAGGATAGACTCTTCGGCAATCATCGCAATCCATGGAAAGGTAACGATGGCACTGGAAATGAAGGAAGCCTGTGAGAAGTGCGCGCGGAAGATAGACCCGCGGGAGGAAGCATTTATTTGCGTTTGCGAATGCACCTTTTGCGGCCCCTGCACTGTAGGCATCTCGAATGTTTGCCCGAATTGCGGCGGCGAATTGGTGCGAAGGCCGCGGAAGCGCAGCGCTCCAGAATTGTAGGGCAAGCGCATCGCTTGCCGGGATAGACGATCAACTTCGGCAAGCGGTGCGCTTGCCCTACGATTCCGACGCCAGCAATACGCCATCAGCGCCGGTGTTTGATCCGATAGGTCAGGAAACACTCCGCGCCCACGGTTCGCATATCGGTCAGCGAGCAACGGATGCTCCGCGGGAAAAAATCTTTGCTCCGGCCGGTCAGGGTTGGAGCGTTCGCGCCGCCGAAGAGGTACGGCGCGATCGTGAGATTGAGTTGATCGACCAGATCGCGTTCGAGCAACGCGCGAAAAAGCGTGGCGCCGCCTTCGCAGGCAACCGTCCGGACTTTGTATTCGCAGCGCAATTGTTGCAGCATCCAGGCGAGGTCCACCTTGGCCGCGTCGCTTAAGTGGAGCGTTGCTTTCTGGCGCAACAATTTTTGCGAGCGCGCCGGCATGCGAGTGGTGGAAAAAATAACGATCGGTCCCGATTTGGCGGGATCCGTTTGGAAAATGTTCAGGCTGGAATCGATGCGGCCCTCGTTCGAAACAATCACGCGGACGGGATAAGGCGATTGTCCCCGGGCTATGCGCTCTTCCCGCATCTCGGCGTGCGGCAAGCCGAGCCGGACATTGTCGTGTTTGAGCGTGCTGTGGCCGATCAGGACCGCGTCGCCCAGCGCGCGTTGCCGGAGCAGGTGCAGCTTGTCTTCGCGCGAAGTGAAATCGACCGGCGTGAAATTCTTCGTCGTGATCTTGCCATCGACCGTCATCGCGAACGTGACGGCCACAAACGGGCGTTTCGGAGCGACCTGCTTCCCCTTATTTTTGATCGCTGATTTCATGCTCGAGCGTGGCGAATTCCTTCTGCATCTCGCGCATCCGCACATGGCCCGTAGCGCCGCTCGGCCTGTAAAAGAAATAAACGATCCCGCCCGGCAGACAGCAAAGCAGGATGACGCAAAACCCGGTCAGCCCAATCATCCGCGCGACGGCTGGCGGAACGGCGCAAAGATTGAAGAGCATGACCTGCAGGATGAACTCGCGCGTGCCGACACCTGCGAAACTAATCGGGAGCGAAGAAATGGTGCGCTCGATCGGCATGACCGCGAAGAAATCAATCACCGCCACGTTGGCGCTGAAAGCATAGGCCACGCAGAGGAAGGTGGCGAAAGTGCCCAGGTGACAAACGAGCGAGGCCACGAACGCGGCGGCCGTGGCGCGCCAGTGACGCGCGTAAAGATGATAGGCGGCGCCAATCTCAATCAGCTTCTCGCGGCCCGGAAACCGGTGCGGCAAGTGGCGCGCGAGGTTGAAGCCGCTAATGACAAACGTACTCACCACGAAAACCACCGAACTGCCGAAGACCGCGAGGACCACGAAGACATAAAATTTCGGATTGTGCAGAGCGTTATCGTCAATGCGCGTGCCGGTTTCGCGGGTGAGCCAGCCGTAGCGGAGAAAAATCAGGATCCCGGTGATGATGATCAAGGCGATCAAACCGATCATGCGATCGAACAGGACCGCGAGGAGAGCGCCCGGCTTCTTGTCCGGGGTTTCCTTCCAGAGCAGGTAGGTTTTGACGATATCGCCGCCGGTCCCGCCCGGCAGAAACTGATTGTAGAACATTCCGATCAGGAACAATCCCACGACCCGCGGCGTACTGAGGTTGATGCCCTGGACCTTCATCAAGATATTCCAGCGCACGACGGCTGCGATCTCCACGATGAGGTAGGCCAGAATTGCGGCCGCGATCCACTGATACTTTGCTTCCCGGATGGCCACTCCCATGGCGGCGCGAACCGCGGGATCGTGAAAGACCCAGTAAAGGAGCCCGCTGGTGACGGCGAGTTGCAGAATGGTGAGAAGAATTTTTTTCATTCGCCGAATCGTTCTTTCCAAAGCGCCACGGATTTGCGGATGTCGTCCGCCGTTTTTCGCGGGCTCATTTCCCAGACGAACAGGCAGTGCGGCGGGAGAAGCGGAACTAGTGTATCCAGATCGACCATCCCGGCAAAGGGCGGTTGGTGATCTTGCGCGGGCCAGATGCAATCCTGCATGTGACAGCCGAAGGCGCGCGGTCCGATCGCCCGCAGCCATTCCGTGTGATTAAGGAACCCGAGGTTTTCCTTGATCTGGATGTGCCCCATGTCGTGCCAGTAACCGACGTGCGGCGAGTTCACTTCGTCGAGCAAAAGCGGCAGTTCCCGTTCGCTCGGGATTTCCTCGTAGCCGCGCCGGCCTTCGACGCCGAGCCGGATATTTTTCTTCGCGGCATAATCAGCGATCAACTTGAGCGATTCTTTCACGCGCTCCAGATACGGCGGCGCGGCGGCCTCGCGGGTCTGCACGGCCTTCACTTTCAGGCGCACGTATTCTCGCGAAAAGATTTCGCCCTTCTTCGCCAGCGCGATCAACTCGTCTGTGATCGGATTCATTTCGATCTCCCCGCAATGCAGGACCACGAAGGGCGCCCCGAGACGCTCGGCGAAATCGATGGTTTGGAACGTCTGCTTTATGGCGCGTTCCCGCTCTTTGGCGTAGGCGGCGGAGAACTTATAGCAATCGGGCGATGCCTGCATGATCTCGACCGGCAGAGGACAAAAGTTGTGCAGACTGGTGAACTCGACCTCACCCGCGTCGAACATTTTCTGGATTCCGGGCATGAGCGAAATGCGAATGCCGTGACCCAGCTCGATGCGAGAAAAGCCGAGATCCTTGATCTCACGTAGCATGTCGTCACCGGCGGTGTGGCGCCCTGAGTTCCAGCAGGTGGAGAAGGAAATCATCGCGCGAAGCTAGCTCGCCGGCGCGGGCTGCGGTTCCGCGCCGGCCTTTACTGCAGCGGGCGTCTTCTCGCACCCGGTCCGTCCGGCGACGGCCAACACCAGCACGGCCAGCGTTCCGTAAATGATCCCGCCGACGACCAGGGCAAGCCGCAGTCCGACGAGATCGGCGAAAGCGGGCGTGAGCAGGCTGCCCACCGGCGTCAGACCGAAAAAGCTCAGGCCAAAAATGGCGGAGATTCGTCCGCGCAACGGCCCGGGCGCGCGCTCCTGCACAATGGTGCTGGCCAGGCCGAAATTCGCCGAGAGCCCGACTGCGAGGACGCCCATCGAGATCGCGCTGAAAACAAAACCGTCCGAGCGAGCCATTGAGCAAAGCGCGAGGCCTACAACGATCACCGCGCCTGTCATGAACCGGAATCGCAGATGGCGCGGAACGCTCAGCAATCCCAGCGCGCCGAGAAGCGACCCGCTCCCCGACACTGCCATCAGGTAACCCATCGGTTCGGGACCGAGGTGGAGAACATGTCGGACATACAACGGAAGCATGGCGGAAAGGAACGGAAAGATAAATATCGTGCTCAAGGCAATGAGCGCGATCATGCACAGAACGGTGCGATCGTTTCGCACGTAAATCAGCCCTTCCTTGAACCCGGTCTTGCGCTGCTCTTCTTCCTCCGCGGTCCCGATCGTTCGCGGGGGCAGCGATGCAAGGGCGATGATCAGGGCGACAAAGGTGAAGGCGTTACAAAAGAAGGCGGATGCCGCGCCCCACCAGCCCACGAACAATCCGGCTATGGATGGGCCGACCAGCCTGGAGCCATGGAAGACCGAGCGGTCGAGGGCGATGGCCGTCTGAATTTGATCCTTCCCGACGATCTCCGGGACGAGCGCGTTGATCGCGGGCATCTCGAATGCGATGCAGGTGCCGAGGCAAAGCGCGAGGATGATGACGTGCCAGATCTGGATCCGCCCGCTGTAAACGAGGAAGCCAAGGATAAGGGCGAGGACAATTTGGACCACCTGGGTCCAGATCAGAATCTTCCTTTTATCGTAACGATCAGCCGCCTCGCCGCCTTTCATCGCGAGCAGAATGGTCGGGACCCCGGCCGCCGCCGCCGTGAGTCCGAGAAGGAATCCACGATCAGTGAGCGAACTCATCACCCAGCCCTGCGCCATCACCTGCATCCAGGTTCCGGTGTCCGAAATCGCGGAGCCGATGATGTAACGCCGGAATGGTCCCTCTCGCAAAACGGCGAGCGCCTTCTGTGCGAAATTCATTTCTCCGGCTTTCATCGGCAAGACTCATACGCGGAGAGCGCCGACCTCGCAACGCGCAGCGAGAATTGTGCAGCGCGCTTAGGAATGAAGCGAGGCCAGGGGTGGATCGGTCAGCTTCCACAGTCGCGAAAGCAGCATTACGCCGACGATCCCCCCGAACGGCGAAGTGTAGAGCCCGGGAAAATAGCCGCCGGTCGCGAAGCAAAGCAGAGGATGCCAGATGGCGTTCCCGACCATTCCGATCGCGAAAAACCAGACCGGGAAAAACGCAACGCGCACATGGTTCCTTATTCCGACCGCGCCGAGTAGCCAGAGCGCAATCCAGATCAAATTGAACACAACGAAGAATTCACTGGACCATCTGACGAACCCGAGGAACTGCGGCGCACGAATGTAAAACCCGGTCACGAATTCTTCGGTGAAGTGCAGGCACTGAAAGGCAATGCCGACCAGATAGAGCCCGATGAGGCCATCGATCGCGTCAGCGGAATATTTTCCCGGTCGTCGCAAGATCGTCAGCACGAGGGCCGCGATGGCGACACCCCAGAGGACCGAAGGACCGAGAACCATGCTGCGCACGTTTTCGTTCATGCTGCATTTGTATTGGATCGCAGTGAACGGGTCGAGCGTCCGGACGAAAACGCCTGAGCTGCGCAAAGGTGGCTTCTCACTTGTCTGCGGGTGACCCATGCGAGTGCTCTTGTTTTGGCGCGCTCGTCCAATGCCAGTGCCGGCAATTCGGGCAGCGCTCGTAACGTGTGGCGCCTAAGTTGATGGCGAAGAACGGGGCGTCGTAGTCACCACCGCACTCCGGACAATGTCGGCGGCCGTAGAGCATCCGGCCCGGCTTGATTTGTCCAAACCTGAAGTAAGAGAACAAAGCCAGGGCGCCGAATACGTAGCCCATTAGCCAAAGCTGGACGGCAACCGTCCAAAAAGTCTTTCCGAGTCCGCCGACATTCCAAGCCATGAGCAGGATCGGGAAATTCCCAAGCCAGTGCAACGTCGCCGCCGCCGCAAATCCCAGGGCGAATCGGCGCCGCAACTGCCAAAGCACCACGCAAACAAACGCGCTGTGGAGCAGGCAGACCACGAGCCGTTCGCCCAGATAACCGCCGAACATATAAAACGCCATCCCGTTGAACGCGGGCAGGTGCGTTATGCGCTCAGCGATAAACCACATCTCGCCAATGCCGAACCCCACGCCGATCGCGAGCGCGTATTGGACAAAATTAGCCGGACTAATGTCGCGGCGGATCGCGGGAATGACCAACGGCACAAGCTTGGCCGGCTCTTCGGTAAGCGGCGCATAGAACGAGGTGACCCACTGATAGGTCAAAGAGGTGGAGCCAAGTTGGGCGGCAACCCAATGATCGAGCGGAACGCGCACGAGATAAAATGCCAGCGGTTGCAAGGGGAACGCAACCAGAGCGGCGAGCCAGACCAGACGTTCGTCGGCTGGCATCTTCAGCTTATGAATCAACGGCGCGAAGATCGCCGCGGCGATGCCAGTCGTCAGAATGGCTGTGAGATAAATGCCGTGCATGGGCCAGCACCCGTTACATGTTCGCTTGGCAGGATTACATCCGAAGCAGGAATGGATTACGAGGCTTAAGTCCAGTTGTCGTTCCACCTGAGACGCATAGGATAAATTATGCGACCGGATAAATTTACCCAGAAGATGCAGGAGGCACTGCAAGCCGCGCAGGATGTCGCTTCGCAGTTCAATCAGCAGGAAATCACGAACGAGCATTTCCTGATCGCGCTTCTCGATCAGACCGACGGCGTGACGCGGCCATTGCTGGAGAAGATGGGAGTGACCGTCGCGAACCTGCGGGATCAGTTGAACAAGGAGCTCGATCGGCGTCCGAAAATCCAGGGCGGCAATCTCGACGTTCGAGTTGGGAACGAATTGCGGGCGACGATTGATGCGGCCGAGAAGGAGATGGCGAAGCTAAAGGATGAGTTTCTCAGCGCCGAACATTATCTGCTCGCGCTCGCGGATTCCAAAGGAGCTGCGGCGAAATTGTTGAAGGAAGCCGGGATCACGCGCGACAAGCTCATGCTCGCGTTGCAGCAGGTGCGCGGATCGCAGCGCGTGACCGATCAGAATCCGGAAGGAAAATATCAGACGCTGGAGAAGTACGGACGCGACCTGACGGAGATGGCGCGGAAGGGAAAGATCGATCCGGTCATCGGGCGGGACAACGAGATCCGCCGGGTAATGCAGGTGCTTTCTCGACGAACGAAAAATAATCCGGTTCTGATCGGGGAGCCCGGCGTGGGAAAGACGGCTATCGTGGAAGGACTCGCCCGGCGCATCATCAGCGGCGATGTCCCGGAATCGTTAAAGCAGAAAAAAATCATCGCGATGGACATCGGCGCAATGGTGGCGGGCGCGAAATTCCGCGGTGAGTTCGAGGACCGGCTCAAGGCGTTCCTGAAGGAAGTGACCGATTCGCAGGGCGAGATCATTTTGTTCATCGACGAATTGCACACCATCGTCGGGGCGGGTGCGGCGGAGGGCTCAGTGGACGCGTCGAATTTGTTGAAGCCGCAACTGGCACGGGGCGAATTGCGCACGGTCGGCGCAACGACGCTCGACGAGTATCGGAAATACATCGAGAAGGACGCGGCGCTGGAACGGCGTTTCCAGCCGGTGATGGTGGAGGAGCCGAGCGTGGAAGACACGATCGCGATCCTGCGCGGTCTGAAGGAGCGCTACGAAGTGCATCATGGCGTTCGCATCCAGGATGCGGCGCTGGTCGCGGCGGCGATGCTCTCGCATCGCTACATCAGCGATCGTTTCCTGCCGGACAAGGCGGTCGATCTCGTGGACGAAGCGGGGTCGCGGTTGAAGATCGAGCTCGATTCGATGCCGACCGAAATCGACGTGATCGAACGCGAGGTGATGCAGCGGGAGATGGAGCGACAGGCGTTAAAGAAGGAAACGGATCCGGCGAGTAAAGAGCGGCTGAAGAAGTTGGAGAAGGAACTGGCCGAGCTGAAGGGAGAATCTTCGGCCTTGAAAGCGGAGTGGCAGAAGGAGAAAGCGGTCATCGACGAGCAGCGCAAAATCAAGGAAGAGCTGGAGCAGGCGCGGACGGAGTTGGAGCGGATGCAGCGCCGGGGCGAACTCGGGAAAGCGAGCGAGCTGCAATACGGGCGCATCCCGGATCTGGAGAAAAAGTTGCGCGAGATCGAGGAGAAGATCGCGGTCACGGGAAACAAACTCTTGCGCGAGGAGGTAACCGAAGAAGATATCGCCGAGGTAGTCTCGAGCTGGACGCACATTCCCGTCTCCCGTTTGCAGGAGGGCGAGCGGCAGAAATTGGTGCGGCTCGAGGAACATCTGCATCAACGCGTGGTTGGTCAGGACACCGCGATCAAAGCGGTGGCCAGCGCCATCCGTCGCGCGCGGGCGGGTTTACAGGACGAAAACAAACCGATCGGCTCGTTCATTTTCCTTGGTCCCACAGGCGTCGGCAAAACGGAGCTGTCCCGCGCGCTGGCCGAGTTCCTCTTCGACGACGAGCAGGCCATGATCCGGATCGACATGAGCGAATACATGGAGAAACACACGGTCTCGCGCCTGATTGGCGCGCCGCCGGGTTACGTCGGTTACGAGGAAGGCGGACAGTTAAGCGAAGCGGTCCGACGCAAACCGTATTCGGTGGTGTTGTTCGATGAAATCGAAAAAGCCCACCAGGACGTTTTCAATGTTCTACTCCAGGTGCTCGACGACGGCCGCATCACGGACGGGCAGGGGCGAACGGTCGATTTCAAGAACACGGTCATCATCATGACGTCGAACATTGGTTCGCAATACATCATGGAGGAATCGTCGGGCGAAGCGCGGGAGCGCCTGGTCATGGATGCCCTGCGGAAACATTTCCGGCCGGAGTTTTTGAACCGGATCGATGACATCATCATCTTCGACCGGCTGACCGAAGAGGAATTGAAGAAGATCGTGGAGATCCAGTTGAAGCGTCTCGTTAGGCGGCTGGAGAACCAGAAGATCACTTTGGAGTTATCCGACGCGGCGAAGGCGTTTGTAGCCAGTCACGGCTACGACCCGGTCTACGGGGCGCGCCCTTTAAAGCGTTCAATCCAAAAACATATTCTCGATCCGTTGAGCATGGACATCCTCGAGGGGAAATTCCATGAAGGCCAAACCATTAAAGTAGACTTGGCGGACGGAGCGCTCGAGTTCACCAAGGCGTAGTGCCCCGGAGAATTTGAACGACATGGTTCAAGTCCTGTCTTATCTTCCACTATGACCAAGTTTACAGGATTAGCCTTAATAGCAGCGGCGGCTTTCGCCGTGACCACAGCCAACGCCGAAGACAAGGGTTGTTGCGCAGCCGGCCACGCCAAGAACGACAGCAAGATGGATTGCTCGCAGACTTACGCGAAGCTCAATCTCTCCGCTGAGCAGAAGACGAAAATGGAAGCGCTCACCACCAAATGTAACACGCAAGGTTGCACCAAGGAGAGCATGGAAGCGTTCATGAAGTCCACGAAGAGCATTCTTTCCAAGGAACAGATGGCGACCTTGAAGACGGAGTGCGCCAAGATGCAGGACAAAGGCGCAAAGGCCTAACCAGCACGTAACGAAATTTCAAACGGCGATTCGGAGAGATCCGGATCGCCGTTTTGCCTGTACCCCGCAGAGCGGCTGCCACTCTGATAATTTGAGGGACAAAGCGAAACTGATTTCGCGCCAACGGGCGATTTACCGGAGCGCCTGTTCGAGAACGTCGGCAAGACGCCAGCCCGCTTTGTGCAGTTGGGCCCGGACCGTGTGCGCGGCCCAGTCGTAGTAGGAAAGGCCGTCGGCGGCTTTCTTTTCATCCGCAGTGCCTGCGGCCACCGTGGCGCCGTCCTCCGTTTGTTTCGGAGCGATGTCTTTATATTGAAGGCGCTCGTGCGCTTCGCGTGCCAGCGGGAGGATCTCGTTAGCCCAGGCTTCGGCGTAATCTTTCAATGCGACGGAGGAGGGAAGGCGCCAGTCCTTCGGCTCTTGGGTGACTAACTCGTGGATCAATTCCGCCTTGGCGACGTCGGTCTTAGCGCGGCGTTCTTCCTTCGGCATCGTCTCAGGCAGCGCCGGTAGATTCGCCATTACCGTTTCGCCGTCCCAAAAGGAATGGAATTTTGAATGGCGAACGGCCTCGGTCCCCCCGCTGGAGAGGTTCAAGGTTAGCGTGTTGCCGCCCTGATCCTCCAGGCTATCGGGCGTTTTGTTGGGGTTAATGGTGTGGCCTTCCTTGTCGAAGAATTCCGCGCCGACATGCAGCGGTTGGTGAATGTCGCCCACGAAATGAGTGAGCAGGATCACGGCGATCGGTTTCGTGATCTTGCGCTCGTTGTCCTCCGGGACTTCGCCTTTGAGGACAGCGATGCAGTAAGGAATCATGTGCACGATGTCCCATTTGGAGCGGCCGATTTTTCCATCGGCATACTTTTCGCCGCCGACCAGCGGGACATCGGTGTAGTGGAACCAGTGGTGTGACGGCACAGGTGAATTCAGATCCTTGGTCGGCGGATTCGCGTGCCAGTAGGCTTTCAGCTGCGCGTCGATTCGCGGGTGGGCGCTGTAATGGAAAATGCCCGGATCATCCGGGCCGGTCTTGTCCCAACCTCTGATCTCGTCCGGAATCACGGACACTTTCTCCAAAGTCATGCCGTCCAGCAAAGCCGCGACTTTCTCGCCAGTGGGGGTGTGGGCCAATTTTTGATCGGCGATGGCACCGATGGTCTGGTGGCCAATCGGGCCGTAAGCGAGAACGGCGCGCCCAATAATCAAGAGGACGAATATAACAGCGTTACGAACGTAAGAAGAGTTGGAATTCATTGAGCGGAAACAGGCAACCAAACATTCACGAATCTGAAAAAATTCATACTAGCGTTGGTCGAAGAGTTCAGCGCGGTTAACTCGTTCGCCTTTCATGAACACGGCGGAAATGGAGGAGAGCGCCTTCACATCCTGGAGCGGATTGCCATCCACGATCAGCAGCGTCGCTTCCTTTCCCTTCTCCACCGTACCGATCCGGGAGTCGGCCTGAAGCAGCTTCGCTGAATTCAACGTCGCCGCTTGCAGAGCGACCTCGATCGGGATTCCAGCCGCGACCCAGAGCTCGATCTCGCGCTGCACCGTGGGTCCGTGCATGACCAAGAAATTCCCCGCGTCCGACCCAGTGACCAGGGTCACGCCCGCGTGCCACGCGTTGATCAGGTTTCGGCCGCCCGTTTCCATCGACATCGGGTAGCGTTTCAGCCCTTCGCGCATGCCCGCCATCTGGCTGTTGGTGGCGGCGTGTTCGGTGCCATCGAGTAAATCCTTTTTGGTTACCTGTTGAACAAGGGAACGCTTCAGCAGCGTCGTGTTGCCTTGAGCGAAGCTGGTGAAGGCCTCGACAACGCTTAAGGTCGGATCGAGCACGATCCCCCTGGCTTTCATCTCCGCGAGGGTGGCCGCGGGAATTTCGTCCGAAAAGGATCCGTGCTCGACGGAGTTCGTGCCGACGGCAACGGCATCCACCACGTCCTGGCTATTCCCCGTGTGCACTGCCACCGGCAGCTTCTTCGCGTGCGCTTCCTCGGCCACAGCGCGCAGGATGTTTACGTCCATCCGATTAAAGGGATAACCCGGCGCGCCCGCTTCCAGCACACCCTTGATTGCGTCGATGCGCTGGGCCGCGAGGGCATCGACCTGTTGGCGCGCTTCTTCGGCTGTCTTCGGCAACCGGACAAAATCCGCGATAAATGAGGCCCGCAGAGCTTCCGGCAGAAATTTCCCATATTCCGTCCCGTGCCCGCCTTCCGTGGTGAAGAGCGGGCCGCAGACGAATAATTCCGTTCCGAGCTTCTCGCCGCTGCCAAACTGCGCGCGGAGCCTGAGCATCGCAGGGACCGCATCGCCGGCGCTGCGCACCGCCGTTATGCCGCTAAAGAGATACGCTTCCAACTCACGCTCGAACGCTTTCGTCTGGTCGAACTTGCTCCAGTCGTCGTAGAAGCCCCCGGTCGCGCCGAGGTGCACATGCACGTCGATCAATCCGGGGAGCACTGTCTTGCCCGCAGCCTCGATCAATTCCGCCTTCAAGGTCTTTGCCTCGGGCGCGGCTCCTTCATAAATCTCCGCGATCTTGCCTGCGCGAATCAGGATCGATCCGGATTCGATCACCTTGCCGTTACCGACAAAAATCCGCGCGTTCTGAATGAGCCACGACGTTCCGCGACGAAGATCGCGCGCCAGGATTTTCCCCTTCGCCAGATCCTGTTTGCTCCACGATTGATAAAGACCGAGAAGCAAAAACGGCGCGAGCGCGGCCAGGACCCAGAGCTTGGCGGAGTTGCGCAGCTTCTCTTCTTTTTCCCAACGGAAAAGTTTCGTCGCGATGAACATGCCGACCAGGGCGGTCACGATGAGCGCGATGACCGACTGCCAGTTCTCGAGGATCGATTCGCCGTGTTGGAGAATGCCGGCGACGCCCGTCATCAGGTAGGTCGCGGGAATGAACTGCGTCACGATTTGCAGCCAATCCGGCAGCGCGCTGATCGGGATCGTCGCGCCACTCAGGAAAAGCATTCCCATGTAAAGGGGCTGAATGAGAATGAGACTTTCCTGCGACGAATTGACGACCGAGGCGATGATCAGCCCGATGGAGCGAAACGCGACGCAGGCGACAATCGCGAAAATAAACAAGGAGGGGAGATTGGATGGGACGGCCATGCCGAACATCCGATTGGCCAGAACGAGCACGACGATGAGGCCGGGGAGATACAGAATAACGCCCGTCACCATGGAAGCGGCGAGAAGGGGTACCGGTGTGATCGGCGTGACTTTGTAACGGCGCAGCACATCGGTTTCCCGGTCCTGCACCGCGCGCATGCCCGCCCCGAACAAACCGTTCCCGAGGAGCCCGATCGCCGTCACCATGGTGACGACCTGGATGATTCTCGATCCCTGCTCGGCATGCATGAGAAAGCCGAACACGAAAAAGAAAATCAGCGGGAAAAAGTAATTGAAGAAGAGGACCGAGCGGTTCCGGAGCGCGAGCTTCAGATCGATTCGGGCGAGGGCGAGAAACGCTTTCATTGGATTAATCGCGGAGCTTCTTGCCCGTCAGTTCGATGAAAACATCTTCGAGCGTCGGCCGCGTCAGACGCACATCGTCGAGATCGATTCCCTGGAGATCGGTCCATTTCACCATCTCGACCAGCGTCCGCGCGGGATGCTCCGAGGTGACTTTGATTTGACGCCCGTCTTCACTCAACGCGCTCCGAATCGCATGAGGCCACGCGGGAAGTTCTGCGCCGACCCAGGGCTGGGTCAGGACAATTTCAATCGCGGCCTGGTTCGCGCTCTTCGCCTGCAATTCCCGCGGTGAACCGCTCGCAATGATCTGGCCCGCGTCGATGATCGCGACCCGATCGCAGAGCTTTTCGGCTTCCTCGATGTAATGCGTCGTCATGATGATCGTGCGCTTTTCCGCGCGGAGTTCCCCGATCAGGTCGCGAATTTCCAGGCGTACCTGGGGATCAAGGCCGCTGGTCGGTTCGTCCAGAAAAAGCATCTGCGGATCGTTGATCAGGGCGAGCGCGATCGCGAGCCGCTGCTTTTGCCCGCCGGAAAGCGTGGAGTAGGCCGCGTCCTTTTTCTCCCACAGCTGCAACCGTTTCAGCAACGCGTTGCCGTCCACATTGCGGGTGTAAAACGCGCTGAAAAGCGTGAGTGCTTCCTGCACCGTCATTTTGTCGGGGAGATTGGTCGCCTGGAGGCAGACCCCGATCCGGTCCTTTAACTTTTGCTTTTGCCGGTCGGGATCGAAGTCGAGCACTTTCACTTCGCCGGCCGAGCGCGCGCGCAAACCTTCCAGGATTTCGACGGTGCTTGTCTTCCCCGCGCCATTCGGCCCTAGCAGGCCGAAGACTTCGCCGGGTCGCACTTCGAAATCGATTCCCTTTACCGCTTCGAAACTTCCGTACGACTTCCGAAGTCCGCGGACGTAAATGGCAAATTCGTTGTTCAAGAATGACCGGCGTTATGTCAGGCCGTGGTGAATGACCGACAGATTCGTGAAAATGCGAGCGCGATTTAGCCTACTGGCTGCGGACCGCGCGCGCGCTTCCGCCTAACGAGTTGTAAGATTAGAACCAGCAGCGTCAGCAGCGCCACGCCTACACAGCCTTGCGCGAACAGCTCACCGTGCCGCACATAAAAGGTCAGGTCGCGATTGGTCGGGACGGAGACTTCGCCCGTGAGCGTGCCGTCGGTGAACTGGCTTCGATTTTCGTCCAGCAAAACCTGCGTGATGCGTCCGAACTCGTTGATGAAACAGGTCACGCCGGTGTTCGCGGCGCGCACCATCGGAAGACGTGTTTCCACGCAGCGGAAGATGGCATTGGCGAGGTGCTGCTGCGATCCGGCGGAGCGCAGAAACCAGCCGTCGTTGGTCACATTCGCGAGGAGGTTCGCGCCGCCCAGAACAAACTGCCGGGTCAAATCGCCAATCGTATCTTCGAAGCAGATCAGCGGCGCCACCAACGCCTTGTCATTCGTTAGGTGAAAGACGGTGTGCTCCGTCCCGAAATTGAAATCGTCCGGCACCTGATCGCCGACCACGCGCGCAAGCAACGGGATCGTGTGCCGGCCGGGAACGTATTCCCCGAACGGCACGAGATGGACCTTGCGGTAAATCTGCATGTCCCGCCCGCTATTCGAGACGAGAAGCGCCGCGTTGTAAGCGTGCGTTTCGTCCTGATCGATCGTCCCGAGCAGCAGATCCGTTTTCGCTGATGCGGAGAATTCCGTGACGAAACGATAGCTCGACTCATCGCTCCGGACCGGGCCGGGCATGGAGCTTTCCGGCCAGATCACGAGGTCGGGCCGAACACTAGCCTCGAGCGCCGGCGAACTCAGGCGCGTGAATTTGTCAAAAGTCTCCTGCGCAAATTGGGCGCTGAACTTTTGGTCGCGGGGAATATTCGGCTGCACCAGCGCCACGTTGATTGTCTTCGAGGGCCGCTGCACTTGCAGGGCATGAAGTCCGAACGCCATCACGCCCACGATCGCGGCCATGGTCAGCGTTAGGTCGAAGTGCGGGCGCATCGGACGGACCTGGGTCTCGAGGATGAAGCGTCGCGCCGAGGCCAAAAGGATGACGTTGGTGAATGCGACGAGATAGGAAAGTCCAGCGACGCCCGTGAACTCTGCAACCTGAATGAGAGCAAGTTGCCCGTGGAGTGCGCTGCCGAGGGTGTTCCAGCCCCAGCCGGTAAAAACCAGGCTGCGCAACCATTCCTGGGCGACCCAGACGGCCGCGAGAAGAAAGGCCAGGCGAAGATTATTCGAAGTCCGCAGAAAGGGGGAGCGACTTTGGATCGACTCGTCAGGCGGGGGAGTGCCCGGGGGAAGTTGAGTCCAGCGGCTCACCACCGTGGGTGCGCGCAACGAAGGTCGCAGCAGTCCGCAGATCCAGCTCCAGAGCCCGAAGTAAAACGCCATGTAAAGGCCGACCAGGACCACCCCGGGAACCGTCACTGTCCTGAGCCAGAAAAAGACGGTCCAGAAAAATGGAAGCCCGGCGACGTATCCCAGCGCGAGGTCCCGAATCTGCCGTCTTTTTGAATCCGCGCCGGAGAACCAGATCGCCGCGAGCAGCGGAGTGAGCGCGATCCAGCAAAGCCAGGTCTGATTAAACGGCGCGAAGCACGCCGCGCCAAGGAACCCGCTCGAAATTGCGGCCAGCCACGGCCAGAGCCGCAGCGTTTTGGAAAACGCGCCCACAATAATTGCTTCAGCGCCGGCGTTCGCGCTTGGTGCGTTCTCGTTCTCTCTTCGCGCTCGGGTTGACCGCGTCGCGCAAATCTTTGGCATGGGCCGGGCTCACCCGAAAAAACGCCTTCTCCGCATCTTCGATCAGACGGATGTTCACCCTGTTGGAAAGCACATAACCCAGGTCGATCAGGCCCGTGAGCGTATCGAGTATCTCCGCGGTCTCCATGCCTTCAATGCGATCGAGCAGGATTTTGCCGTACACCTGGGCGCCGGAGAGGCCGATCTTTTTCAAAAGAGTTATCTCACCTCCATCGAGGTGAATATCGCGTCCCATGGAAAAACTTTCCGCCTCCCCGGAAGGGTTGTCGAGTGCTTATGCAGCCGTTCGCACGGAGGCGTCCTCGCGCAGCCATTCCCAGACTCGCTTCAAATGCTGGGCGACTTCGTCCTTGATCGTCGCGAGTTCCTCGCTCGTAAACTGCGCTTTTCCCGGACGCCGTTGCGCGAAGAGGTAATACTTTATCTTGGGTTCGGTTCCCGAAGCCCGCACCGCGATGCGAGTGTGATCGCCGAACTCGAACATCAGCATTTTTTCTTTCGGGATTTCGTCGCCTTCGACGTCGCGATAGGTGTCGGTCTCGAAATTCTTCACCTGGATTAACTTTGCGCCGAGCATCTCGTTCGGCGGTTTGGTGACGTAAGACCCGAGCAGGCGCTTGATCGTCTCCGCGCCTTCCGCGCCTTCGAACGTGAGCGAGCCGGTGTATTCCTGGAAGCAGCCGAACTCGGAGTAAATCTCATCGAGAAGCGCGTCGACCGTGAGCCCGCGCGATTTCGCATAAGCCGCGACCTCGCAAAACATGATCGCGGCTCCGTTGCCATCCTTGTCGCGCACGAAATCACCGCCGCTATATCCGTAGCTCTCTTCGCCGCCGAAAACGTAGAAGGAGGAATGTGCGAGCCGCAGCTCCCGCGTTTCGCTTTCGGACATCTCCTGATAGGGACGGCGTGCCGCGTCGTCCGAATCTTCGCGCGCCGCTCCGTCGCTCGGACGCCGCAGCGCGGCGTCCCGAACGAGCGCCTTCTCGTATTTGCCGAGTTTAGCGCCGATGTACTTGAAACCAGTCAGCGTCTCGACGCAGCGCACTCCGAAATGTTCCGCGACCGCTTTTTGCAGATCGGTAGTGACAAAGGTCTTGATGATGACCGCGCGGGACGCATTCCCTTTGTTCAACACGCCCTGGTCGAAAAGCGTTTTGGTCCGGTAGTAAGCGATGAGCGAGCCGATTTGATTCCCGGTGAGCAACGCCATCTCGCCCGCCGCATTTCGGACTGCGACTCCCATGCGGTCGCAATCGGGGTCGGTCGCGATGACAAGATCCGCGCCCTCTTTTTCCGCGAGCTCTACTCCGAGTTTTAGCGCGGCGGCATTCTCCGGGTTCGGAGAATCGACCGTCGGAAAATTTCCATCGAAGCGATCCTGCTCAGCTACGACGCTGAAGTTGAAACCGAGGCGCTCGAGCATCGGCTTGATGATGACGCCGCCGGTCCCGTGCAACGCCGTGAAGACCAGGCGGAGCGATTTGGCGGACCGAATGAGCTCCTTGTTCAGGATCGAAGTTTCGAGGCGCTCCATGTAGGCCTCGTCGATTTCGCGACCAACGGTAATCACTTCGCCGCGGCTTCCGTTGGGGCGTCCGGGAGACGTTTCGCTCTTGATCTCGTTCACCCTGGCGATGATTCCGCTCGCGTGAGGCTCCACCACCTGGGCGCCGTCGTTAAAATAAACTTTGTAACCGTTGTCGTGCGGCGGGTTGTGGCTGGCGGTGATGACGATCCCGGCGCTGGCGCGCAACTGGCGCACCGCAAACGACAGCTCTGGCGTCGAACGCGGGCCGTCGAAGACCACCGCATCGCACCCATTTTCGGCCGCTGTCTTTGCAGCGAGCGCGGCGAATTCTTTCGAGAAATGCCGGGAGTCGTGGGCGATCACGATCCTCGGTTTGCCCTCGATCTTTTCCTGCGCGCACCATTCGTGCAGGTAAGAGACCAGTCCCTGGGTCGCCCGGCTTACGCTAAAAAAGTTCATCGCGTTGGTGCCCACGCAGGGGAATTGCGGCCGCCCGCCTTCGCCCTGGTTGCCCCGCTCCGCTTCGGTCACGATTTTCCCAATCGTGCGTCCGCGCAATCCGCCGGTGCCGAAGGCTAGCGTCTTATAGAAGCGGTCGTTGAGTTCCGCCCACTGTTTTGCCGAAGCCAGCTCTGCCACGACTTGCTCATAAAAAGAAGAGGGCGCGCCGCTCAGAAGCGTCCAGATATTTTGTCCGGCCGATTTCAACAACTCACCCGAGCGAACTGCATCTGCGATCTGCATTTCGAGGCGTTCTCTTTTGGAGGACATGGCAGCGCACTCTTCCGGCTTACGCGGGACATGCAAGCTCGGACCTAACCAGCGTGCAGTCTGCCGTGAATCTTTCCCGGTTCGAAGCCGAGGATAATCGGATTTCCCCAAATGACTGTCAGCCACGCCTCTCGGACAGCGCAGCGCGCTGTCCCTACCGTCCGGCCCGCGGAACAAGTTGCATGACACGCTCAAGCAGATGCTGGTTAAGCTCGCTTCTGGTTGAGAAGCGAATCTTTTACGCGATCGGCCTCTTCCCGCTCGCGGTTTTACTGCTGCTGCTCACCCTCGTGGACCGGTCATCACGACGCCGATTTCTCGGGCCATGTCGATCACGATTCGGGGGTGAGTTTGCTCACCGTGCGGACGCTTTTCGTCGCAGTAAAGAAACCAGGAGGTGCGCGACGATGCATCCGATGCCTGCAGTGCCGACATCAATCACGAGCGAAATTAGGGCGGCATTGAAACCTTGGAATAGTTCGCCTCTGAGCAGAGCGATCAACGCTCCAAGGACGAGCGCGAGGGGAAGCTGACCTTTTCGCGCGGCGGGCCAGCGGAGCAGGCCAGACAGAAGGCCGAGTAGAATGGGAGACAACTCGAAGAGGCGCGTCATGGAAGGGAGGATGAGGGAATAGTTTGAGTGTGATGAGATCCTGGGAGTCAGTAAAGCGAAATCGACGCGCGGGCGCTCTGCCCGCATGGGCGCCTGATTCCTTGGCTGCTACCCATACAGACGGAAAGGTCGCGAAGAAAAACGATTGCCGCGCGCGAGGTTCAAAGGCTTAGTGGTCGTTTGATCAGCGGATGAACATTCACGAATACCAAGCCAAGGAGTTGCTCCAAAAATTTGGGGTGGCGACGCCGCTCGGAAAAGCGGCCGGAAGCCCCGCCGAGGCGGAACGCGCAGCGAAAGATTTGGGCGGCGGCGAACTGGTGGTGAAAGCTCAGATCCACGCTGGCGGCCGTGGGAAGGGAACCTTCACCAGCGGCTTCAAGGGTGGCGTTCATCTCTGCAAATCGGCTGAGGAAGTGCGCGACTTCGCGGCGAAAATGCTTGGGCAGACTCTTGTCACCCATCAAACCGGGCCGAGCGGCCGTGTCGTCAACACTGTGCTGGTCGCGAAATCGGTCAACATCGCGCGCGAGATTTATTTCGCGATTCTGGTCGACCGCGCCACGGCTGGGCCGCTCATCGTCGCGAGCACCGAAGGCGGGGTGGAAATCGAAACGGTGGCTGAGAAAACGCCGGAGAAGATCATTCGCGAACCGGTGCATCCGCTAGCCGGCCTTCAACCTTTCCAGGCGCGCAAGCTGGCGAAGCAACTCGGGTTCGAGCCGTCGCAGATCAAGGCCGCGGCGCAATTGTTCGACGGTTTGTATCGCACCTTTATCGGACTCGATTGCTCGATGGTGGAAGTCAATCCGCTGGTGGTGACCGACAAAGGGGAAGTGCTTGCGCTCGACGCGAAGTTCAACTTTGACGACAACGCGCTTTACCGGCACCCGGAGGTGGCCGCGTTGCGCGACATCGCCGAGGAAGACCCGCGCGAGGTGGAAGCCTCGAAGCACGACCTGAACTACATCGGGCTCGACGGGAACATCGCCTGTCTGGTCAACGGCGCCGGCCTGGCCATGGCAACGATGGACATCATCAAGGTCTACGGCGGCAGCCCGGCCAACTTCCTCGATGTCGGCGGCAGCGCGACGGAAGAACAGGTCACGGAAGCGTTCAAGATTCTCGTCGGCGACAAGCGGGTGGAGGCGATCCTCGTGAATATCTTCGGCGGCATCGCGAAATGCGATGTGATCGCGCAGGGGATCATTGCCGCGGCGAAAGCCGTGGGGCTGAGTGTTCCGCTCGTGGTCCGGCTCGAAGGGACGAATGTCGAGAAGGGCAAACAATTGCTGAAAGAAAGCGGACTTACCCTGATCGCCGCCGACGACCTGGCGGACGCCGCGGAAAAGGTGGTCCAAGCGGCGAACGCGGTCCAAACAAGACAATGAAAGCCACGAACATCGCCTTCACCGGCATTCCCGTGACTGACATGAAACGCGCGCGCTCTTTTTACGAAGGTGTGCTTGGACTCAAAACTTCAGGTGAATATGCCGAAGGCGTTTGGGTCGAGTACGACATCGGTGGCGACACGATTGCGATCGGCAGCGTGGGCGATCAATGGAAGCCTTCGTCAGACGGGACGAGCGTGGCGATTGAAGTGGAGAATTTTGAAGAGGCGATCAAGGAACTGAAGGCAGCCGGCACGAAATTCGACGCGGAGAATGTCGATAGCCCGGTCTGCCGCATGGCCGTGGTCAAGGACCCTGACGGCAACAAAATCATTATTCACAAATTAAAATGAGCATGATCAAGGAAGTCGCATTTTCGGACCCCGAACGGGCCCGGAAATTTTATCAGGAGACGCTCGAGCTCAAGCCGGGCATGACCGCAATGGAGGGCGCATGGGTTGAATATGAACTGGGCGCCGTCACGATTGGGGTGGGGTGCCATCCGGCATGGCAGCCATCGCGCGACGGGACCACGGTGGCCTTCGAAGTGGAGGACATCGATGCCGCGATCACCAAGCTCAAGGATCGTGGCGTCGAGTTCGACATGGACAAAACGGAGACGCCCGTTTGCTGGATGGCACAGTTTCGGGATCCGGACGGGAACAAACTTTTGGTGCACAAAAGGAAGGCCGGTTGATCGATGTCTGTTCTTGTCGATAAAAACACGCGGCTCGTGGTCCAGGGAATCACTGGAAGCGCGGGCGGTTTTCATGCGCGCCAATGCATGGAGTACGGCACCAACGTTGTCGCTGGCGTCACGCCCGGAAAAGGCGGCCAGATGTTCGACAGCAAGGTGCCGGTGTTCGACACGGTCTGGGAAGCGCGAAAGGAAACCGGCTGCAATGTCTCGGTGATTTTTGTCCCGGCGGCGGGGGCGGCGGATGGAATTCTCGAGGCGGTCGATGCTGGGGTGGAGCTCGTTATCTGCATCACGGAAGGAATTCCAGTGATGGACATGATGCGGGTGAAAGTGCAGATGGCCGGCAAGAAGAGCCGGCTTATCGGACCGAATTGCCCGGGCATCATCACGCCCGGTGCGTGCAAGATCGGAATCATGCCGGGCTACATTCACAAACCGGGAAGCGTCGGTGTCATCTCGCGGTCAGGCACATTGACCTATGAAGCGGTCTGGCAGCTGACCTCTCGCGGTTACGGACAATCGACCTGCATCGGCATTGGCGGCGATCCGATCAACGGGATGTCGCATCTCGATGCGGTAAAACTTTTCAACGACGATCCCGACACGGATTCGATGATTGTGATTGGCGAGATCGGCGGCACGGCGGAAGAAGAAGCCGCGGATTGGATCAAGGACAACTGCCGGAAACCGGTGGCTGCGTTTATCGCGGGCACCACCGCTCCGCCTGGCCGCCGCATGGGTCACGCGGGCGCGATCGTCTCTGGTGGAAAAGGGACGGCCGCGGGAAAAATCGAGGCGCTCAAGGCCGCGGGCATTGCAGTGGCCGAAACACCAGCGACAATGGCTGAGACGCTAATTGCGCGGATGAAGGAGAGATCATGACATTTTCGCCCGGACTTGAAGGGGTCATCGCAAATTCTACGCGGCTGAGCGACGTCATTGGCGACAAGGGCCAGCTCATCTACTGCGGTTACGACATCAATGAGCTGGTCGGCAAAGTCAGCTACAAGGAGGTAGTCTATCTGCTCTTTCACCGGAAACTGCCGAACCGGAGCGAGCTGGATGCGTTCGTGCGCACGTTGCGCAGCCAGCGCCAGCTGCCGGAACCGGTGATCGATTTTCTAAAATCGGCGCCCAAGGGCGCGGAGCCGATGGATGTAATGCGGACGGCGATTTCGATGCTGGGGCTTTACGATCCCGACATCGGAAAGGAAGCCACCCCGGAGATCAACCGGCACCGGGCGATTTCGATTACCGCGAAAATCGGAGTGATTGCGGCTTATTTTCACCGCGCGAGGAATGGCAAGTCGCTCCCGCCGGTGCGCGATGACCTCACTGAAGCCGAACATTTCCTTTATCTGATGTCTGGCGAACCTCAGTCGAAAGAGGCGAGCGACACCCTCGACGTGGCTTTCATTCTTCACGCCGATCATGGCATGAACGCCTCCACCTTCAGCGCCCGCGTTACCATTTCTACGCTCTCCGATTTTTATTCAGCGATCACAGCGGCGATCGGGACGCTCAAGGGACCCCTCCACGGTGGAGCAAACGAAGGCGTCATCAACATGCTGGAGGAAATCGGCAGCGAAGACAAAGTGGACGCTTACGTCGAGAAACAGCTCGCGGAGAAAAAGAAGATCATGGGGATCGGACATCGGGTTTACAAAACGCTCGACCCGCGCGCGCCGCATTTGCAGAAAATGGCGGTCAAGCTCAGCGAAAAGTTGGGTGAGCCGAAATGGATCCGGATGTCGGAGCGGATCGCGAAGTTGATGAAGGAAAAGAAGGACCTGAACGCGAATGTCGATTTTTATTCCGCGACGGTTTACTATTCGTTAGGCATTCCCACGGATTTGTTTACCCCGATTTTTGCCATAGCGCGTTGCTCCGGCTGGTGCGCTCAGGTGCTGGAACAGCTCGAGGATAATCGTCTTTATCGGCCGCTGAGCGAGTACGTGGGAGAAGCAGTCGGGAAAAAAGTGGTGCCCATCGACGAGCGGCCATGAAGGCGATCGCCGTAGCGCTTCTCCTGTCGCTGGCCACCCCACTTTTGGCGGTAGCGGAAACGACCGAGATCGAGTTGCCCGCAGATCCGGCCGTCTACGGCGAATTCCCGAAGGCGTATCAGGAGATCATCACGAAATGGCTGGAGACGAAACTCGCGGACGCACCGAGCGCACAAATCGTCTGGGTCACCACGCCGGTGCCGGGCAATCTGCCGGGCCCGGGCGGGAAGCCGCTCTTCGGCTTTCTGGTTGAGTTCAAAGTGAATGCCCGAAATCAATTCGGGACTTACACGGGAATGCAGAAACACCGCGCGTTGATCCGCAATGGCGCGGTGATCAAGGGAACCGGGTTCGGTTTCTAATTGCCGCTGCGGAAACTGCTCAACCGAGCAGACGATCGAGCGCGTCGACGCAGATCTGCGACCACGTCTCCAGATTGTCGCGGCGAGCGAGGAGCTCGTCCTTATTCAAAAATGCGAGGTTCGTGATCATCGCTTCGCGCTTCGCGACCTTCGGTTCGGCGAGACGGAAGACGTGCACCACGCCGAGATGCACGCGGCCCACTTCCGTGGTGTCGTCATTTAGAAGCGCGACGATCCGGTCTTCGAAGGGGGAGTCGATCGTGATCTCTTCGGTCACTTCGCGTTCGACGCCGGCGCGGTAGGCATTTTCGTCCCAGGCAAAAAGCGATTCATCGTTGTCGTTCAGGTGACCGCCGATGCCGATGGAGCCTTTGGCCACGAGCCGCTGTTCGCCGGCTTTCTTGCCGCGCACGTAATGCAGAATGGTGTGGCCGTGCGCGATCAACGCGTAAGGGATGATTTGCTTATGGGTGGGATCGGTTTCAGCCTGACCGCGCGGCAGGAAAAAATTGTTCCCGCGCGAGAGCAACGCCCCAAGATATTTTTCCGGCTCGAAATTCAGGCCGTGAAAACTCCCGAGCTCGTCGAAAAGCGCTCGCCTAACGACCAAAACATTTTCCTCAGGCTGACTCATCGGGGCAGGAGCGCCGCCTAGTAGGAGTAGGTGAACCCGATCTGCGGGCCGAGCAGATTAAGACTCGGGTTCGGCTCGGTTTGGCCACCATTGGAGAGATGCTCGAAGACCAGACCAAAGCTCGCCTTCCAGTGGTCGTTGACCCGATAGGAGATGCCGGCGGCGCTCACCACATTAAAGGTGAAGTCCTGGCCTTGCGCGCCATTGATATAGGCGTGGCTGTCGAGCCATCCCAACCCAACGCCTCCAGAGACGTAAGGGGTGAAGCGGCTTCCGCGCAGGAGAAAATTGTAGCGCAGACCAATCGAGATGCCTCCGTAGAAATTTTCCGGCCCGCGAATGATGGACTCCGCCACGGTCGAAAAGTAAAACTGATTGTAACCGGCAAAAAATCCTTCGCGATAGACCCGACCGAAACGCCAGCGCGCGGTAATAAATTGCGTGGCGATTTCGTAGCTGTTCGGATTGTTGATGATCCCGAGCATGTACGCCGTCTCCGACGCGAGCTCGAAATGCGGCGCATCCGAATCGTCCGGAGTGAAATGAGTGGAGACGCGGTCGCTGGCGGCGTGAGCGAGCGGCGCCACGAAGGAGACGAGCAAGATTGCAAACAGGATGCGTAAAATTTTCATCAGGCGGCGCTACGATATTGCGAGTCCGCTGAATTGCAATTCAGCACCTCGTCTGTCACGATGTCGTCATGAAACCCTTCGTTGCGGCCATAGTTTCGTTTTTTGTTTTGATGACAGCGGTCGCTCGGGCGGCGGACGACTCAGTCGCAAAAGGGGAGCAAATGGCGGCAGATCTCTGGAAGGCGAGCGGGGGCGAAAACTGGGGGAAGGTCAAGGAAGTGCGCTTTACTTTTGCGGTCGAAAGCGAAGGGAAGACGGCTTTCAGTGCGCAACATGTCTGGAACGTAGCCGCGGGGACGGACGAGGTGACCTGGAAGGACAAGCAAGGTCAGGATCATCATGTCACGGCTAATCTGACAAAGCCCGCGACCGAGGGCGACGAGAAGACGGCATATGCGCGATGGGTCAACGATTCCTATTGGTTGATGGCGCCGCTGAAAATTCGCGACAAAGGGGTGAAGGTGGAAGCGGGCGGGCCGAAGGAATTGAGCGGCGTTACCTGCGAAACGCTAAAGCTAAGTTTCGATCAGGTCGGGCTGACTCCGAACGATCAATACGTCTTTTATCTCGATCCGCAGACAAGGATGCCGCGCGCCTGGGATTACATCCCGAAAACGGGCGATGGAATGCAGGCCACTTGGGAGAAATGGCAAACGTTCGGTGGTTTGAATTTAGCGACCGAGCACAACTTCAACGGCAAAACCATCAAGCTCGTGGATATCAAGGTTACGGCCGACAAGTAGATTATTTTTGTCATCCCGAGCGAAGTCGAGGGATCTCTAACTCCTTTGAGGCACGCCGCCGCCCTCGAGAAGGGTTAGAGATCCTTCGACTCCGCTTCGCTCCGCTCAGGATGACAGAGGGTTTTCGGCGAAGGCGGCCAGGTCACCCGGCAGCGAACTGAGCCACCTCTCGCCGCCTTCGATTTCCAGCGCAGCGGAATGCAATGCATGTCGCGGAAGCAAAAGCTTGCTCTGGAGCGACGGCGTCCAGCCGGTTTCGATGAATTCGAGGTAGAGTTTTTCGTCCGGCCCGTAAATTTTATCGCCCACGATGGGATGGCCTAACGAGGCCAGGTGCACGCGGATCTGATGCGTGCGCCCAGTTTGAGGAATCGCGCGCACGATGCTGAAATGCTCGGTCCCGCGACAGATTCTGCGCTCGACCTTGAAATCTGTTCGCGCGGGAGCACCAGCGGGATGGATCGCCTGCTTGAGCCAGATCGATGACGGCGTATGAAAGCCTTGTCGGGCCAGCGACGCCTCGACGGTTTTCGATTCCCAATCCGGCCAGCCCCAAACAATCGCCAGATATTCCTTGGCGATCCGCTGCTCCTGCATGAGCAAACCAAAGCGCCGCGCCGCCGCGGCGTTCTTCGCTACCAGGACCAGCCCGCTCGTTTCGCGATCGAGCCGGTTGACGATCGAGACCTGGCCGCCGTTCGCGATCTCGAAAGCGAGCAGATGCTTGAGCTCGCCCCAGAGCGTGCGCGCGCCATTTGGTTTACTCGGATGCACGAGCAGGAAGGGCGGCTTTTCCACCACGAGGTAATCGTCTCGCTCCGCTACGATCCGGAAATCGTGCGGGGTGTTTGCGCGGCTGGCGACCGTGGCGGATAAAGGCCCCTTGATCTCGCTGCGCAACATTTCCCGCCATTATAAGACCGGCGAAGGAGCCGTGCACGCGCTCGACGGCGTCTCGCTCGAAATACCGCGAAATGAATTTCTCGCCGTGAGCGGCCCGAGCGGCTGCGGCAAGAGCACGCTCATTCATCTCCTGGCGGGACTCGAGTATCCGACCGCGGGAGAAATTTTCGTCGATGGCCTCGCCTTGCATACCGCCGATGACAAGGCGCTGACGCAATACCGGCGCCGGCAAGTGGGCCTGGTCTTTCAGTTCTTCAATCTTTTGCCGACCATGAACGTTTTGGAAAACGTCAGTTTCCCGCTGCTGCTACAGGGCGTTACGCCGGAGGAAAGTGAAAAACGGGCTGCCGAGCTGATCGAGCTCGTGGGCCTGACCAAGCGCTCTGGTCATTTTATTCATCAACTCAGCGGCGGCGAGCAACAGCGGACGGCGATCGCGCGGGCCCTTGTCCACCGGCCGGTGGTGCTGATTGCCGATGAACCGACCGGCAATCTCGATTCCCATTCCGCGTCGGCGGTGATGCAACTCCTGGAGAAGATCGGCGCGGAAGAGATGACCACGCTGATCGTGGTCACGCACAGCGACGAGGTCGCGCAGGCCGCGTCGCGCCGGGTGGAAATGCGCGACGGGAAAGTGGTGCGCGATTCGGGGTCTCCCTCGTAATCGTGCTCGTGCTCCTGCTCGTGATCGGATTCTGTTGATCAGGCCTTCGCATCGATCACGAGCACGAGCACGAGCAGGAGCACGAGAACAGAACGAGGAGGAACTGATTCGGATACTTGACCTCGTTCGAAAAACCGCGTTACCTAAACGCCCAGCCTCGACCACGGAGTCACCTTGGAACTAAAAGACATCAAAGCCGTCATCGACCTCATGAAGAAGAACGACTTGTCGGTCTTCGAGATGGAGAAGGACGGGTTCAAGCTGAAGCTGCAGAAAGGAGCGGGTGAAGGGACTGTTTTCACCGCTGCCCCGGTGGCACCGGCCCCCATGCCGGCCCCGCCGGCGCCAGCCTCGGCTCCATCGGCCACCGCTCCTGCCGCAGCGCCAGAACCTGATCGAAGCGCGGGCTTGCGCGACATTGTTTCCCCGATGGTGGGGACGTTTTACCGGGCCGGTTCGCCCGAATCGCCCCCATTTGTGGATGTGGGCAAAGAGGTGTCCGAAGAGACCGTGGTCTGCATCATCGAGGCGATGAAGGTCATGAACGAAATCAAAGCGGAAGTGAAAGGCGTGATCGCCGAAATCGTCGCCGAGGGCGGAAAGCCGGTCCAGTTCGGCCAGGTGCTCTTTCGGGTGAAGTAAAAATGTAGCGCAAGCTTCCAGCTTGCGTCGTATTTGATTCGCAAGTTGAAGCTCGCGCTACAATGTTTGAGAAAATTCTAATCGCGAACCGCGGCGAAATCGCGCTCCGCATCATTCGCGCCTGCAAAGAACTCGGGATCCGGACCCTCGCGGTTTATTCGGAAGCCGACGTCGATTCCCTTCACGTCCAGCTCGCGGACGAGGCAATCTGCATCGGCGCGCCGCCGAGCTCGGAAAGTTATCTCAAGATCGATCGGATCATGAGCGCGGCGGAAGTCGGGGACGTGGACGCGATTCATCCCGGCTACGGATTTCTCTCGGAGAACGCGCATTTCGCCGAGGTTTGTGAGAGCTGCAAAATCAAATTCATCGGCCCGCCCGCCAGCGCGATGCATGCGATGGGGGACAAAAATTCCGCTCGCGCCCACGCCCGCAAAGCCGGCGTCTCAGTGACCCCGGGGAGTGACGGGATCGTCACGACGGAGGAAGAGGCGCTGAAGGTTGGGCGCAGGATCGGTTACCCGGTCATGATCAAGGCGGTCGCCGGAGGTGGCGGACGCGGTATGCGCGCAGCGCACAATGAGGCCGCGCTCATCCCGGCTTTTCACGCCGCGAGCACCGAGGCGCAAAAGGCGTTCGGTAATGGTGACGTTTACATCGAGAAGCTGATCGTGAATCCCCACCACATCGAATTCCAGATCGTGGCGGATACGCATGGGAGAACGGTTCACCTCGGCGAGCGGGATTGTTCGATCCAGCGGCGCAACCAAAAGGTGATCGAAGAATGTCCGTCGCCCCTGATCTCGCCAGGCCTGCGCAAGAAGATGGGACAGGCCGCGATCAAACTGGCGGAATCGGTCGACTATCAGAATGCGGGCACGATGGAGTTCCTGGTCGATAACGAGGGCCACTATTACTTCATCGAAATGAACACGCGTATTCAGGTCGAACACACCATCACCGAGGAGGTGTATGGCTGCGACCTCGTCAAGGAACAGATCCTCATCGCGGCGGGTGAACGTCTCTCGCCGCATGTGGCCAACGCCACCGCACGTCTTCACGCTATCCAGTGCCGAATCAATGCCGAGGATCCCGAGAAAAATTTTCAGCCCTCGCCCGGGCGGATCGCATTTTATTATGCGCCCGGTGGCCGCGGCGTCCGGATCGATTCGCACGCCTATACCGGTTATGTCGTGCCGCCGTATTACGACTCGATGATCGCCAAATTGATTACGGTCGGCGCCACGCGCGCTTCCGCGATCGCGCGGATGCGACGGGCGTTGGATGAATATTACATCACCGGCATCAAAACGACGGTCCCGTTCCACAGCGCGATCATGCGCAACGCTGAGTTCCAGAATGGTACCTACGACACCGGCTTCGTCGATCGCGTCATGAACTCGGACAACTTCCAGATCAAACCGACGCCGACGCGGTTGCACGAATAGTCGCGCCTTGATCGCCGCGGATTTAGCTCGTTGCCGGCTCTACGGCATTTTCGATCTGAGCTACGTCGATCGCTCGGAGGCGGAAGAAGTTGTCGGAGCGATGATCGACGGTGGCGTGGAAATCATCCAATTGCGCGCGAAGACGCAAGCGCCCGGCGAAATCGCGGAGATCGCCACCGCACTGCGTGAGATAACAGCGCGACGCGCGATCCCGCTGATTGTGAACGATCACCCCGAGATCGCCCGGGACGTGGAAGCGGAAGGCGTGCATGTGGGACAGGATGATCTTTCCATCGCGGAGGTCAGAGAGATCGTATCTCCGGAATGCATCGTGGGTAAATCGACTCACAGCCTCGATCAAGCTATTCGCGCCAGCGAGGAAGGCGCGGATTACATTGGCTTCGGGCCGATCTTTGCGACACCTACCAAGCCGGATTATCAGCCGGTTGGTCTTGCGGATATCCGGAAGGTTCACGACGCGGTCCAGGTCCCGATCTTTTGCATCGGCGGCCTCAAGCTCGAAAATCTGCCTGAAGTGATAACTGCCGGAGCCCATCGAGTCGTTATCGTCTCCGGATTGCTTCTGGCCGCGGACATTGCATCGTATGCGCGCTCGGCGAAACAGTTGCTGAATCGAAAATCCCAAATCGAAAATCCCAAATCCTAAAATGTCTGTCCTTATTCTTGGTTCCATCGCGCTCGATACGGTCAAAACGCCCGTGGAAGAACATGCCGACTTGCTTGGCGGTTCCGCCTCGTACGCCGCCCTGGGCGCGAGCTTTTTTTCGCCGGTAAACCTGGTCGGTATTGTCGGTGACGATTTTCCGGCCTCGGAGTTCGACTTCTGGAAGTCTCGCGAGATCGATACGGAAGGCGTCCAGCGGGTCACGGGCAAAACCTTTCGCTGGTCGGGAGAATACGCCTGGGACATGAACACGCGCGAGACGCGCTCGGTGGCGCTGAACGTGTTCGAACATTTCCGGCCAGAGCTGCCGCGGTCCTATCGCGAAACCGATTTTGTCCTGCTCGCGAACATCGCGCCGGCGCTCCAATCACACGTCCTCGATCAGATGAAGCGGCCGCGCTTCATCGTCGCGGACACGATGGACTTGTGGATCGCAACGACCCGGGCTGACCTCGATGCTCTGCTCCCCCGGGTTGACCTGCTCATCCTCAATGACAGCGAAGCGCGCGAATTAACCAAGGAAACGAGCCTTATCAAAGCCGGCCGGAAGATTCGCAAGTCAGGTCCGAAATACGTGGCGATCAAGAAAGGCGAGCACGGAGCGTTGCTCTTCGGAGAAGACCAATTCTTTAGTTGTGGCGCCTACCCGCTCGAGGACATCCACGATCCGACTGGGGCGGGGGACACTTTCGCCGGCGGTATGGCCGGATATCTGGCTTCTAAGAAAACGGAGCCCACCTTTGCCGATCTCCGCCGCGCGATCATCTACGGAAGCGTGCTCGCGAGCTTCAACGTGGAAGCGTTCAGTCTCGAGCGCCTGCGGACCCTGACCATGGAGGAAGTCGCGGAACGCTACCAGACATTCAAAGCGATGAGCTCGTTCGAGGAGCTGCCGGCTTAGGCCGCAGCGCAATTCTGCCGACAGCAATGGTTCCGACTACTTGTCGGGAATGACGTAGACGGTTTTCAGGTGATCGTCGCACAAGTGGACGGCGACTTTTGCCTTGTTCAAAGCCTGGTCACTTATGGCTTTACCGATCGCCCGGAATTCTTCAACGATCTCGGAGTTCTTCTCGCTATCTTTCTTTACCACGGCCCGAAATTCGTAGACGCCGCCACTCTTGTTGAGTTGGACTGATGCCGCGGCTCCCTTGAAATATCCGAGCTTCACCAAGACTTCGCCTACCTTTTTGGCCTCGGCCTCCGTCACCTGCGAGGTGTAATAAAGCTCGGACTTATCGAAGGTAAGTTTCGTGCCCCGCTGATAACAGGAGACGACTCTGAAAAGAGTGACAAGGATGACGATAATGGAGACCAGGATCCGAAGAATTTTCATGTCGCGTGCTTTTTAGGCGAATCGCTTTGGGATTCAAGATAAATCGGTTGAGCTCGCGAGCGGGCCGCCCTTAGACCTTTTCTTCCGAGGCAAGGTGGCAATGGTGATCGATCGTTTCGAACTGCAACGTGGCATGTTGGATCTCGAATTTGTGATGCAAGTCATGAGCGGCCTGGTCCAGGAGCGCGCAATCGCAGTCAGCGACGTCTCGCACCAAATGCGCCGTCAGGGCCGTTTCCGTGGTGCTCATCGGCCAGACATGAAGGTCGTGGACTTCTGTCACGTGCGGAAGGCTGGAGAGATATTGGCGCACTTCCGCCACCTCGATCCCGTGAGGCACGGCATGCAAGGCCAGATTCACTGAATCGCGGAGCAGGCCCCAGGTTCCCCAGGTGATGACCAATGCGATGGCAAGGCTGATGACCGGGTCGATCCATGGCCAGCCCGTGGCGATGATCAGGAAACCGGCGATGACAACGCCGAGCGAGACCCCGGCGTCGGCCGCCATGTGCAGAAAAGCGGCGCGAATGTTCAGGTCTCGTTTCCGGCCCGACATAAACATGAGCGCGGTGGCTGTGTTGATGATGATGCCGATCGCGGAGATCCAGATCACCGTCTTGGCTTCGACAGGAGCTGGATTACCAAAGCGGCGAATCGCCTCCCAGGCAATAGCTCCGACGGTGATGAGGAGGAAGATGGCGTTGAAGAGCGCCGCGAGGATGGAGGAGCTTCTTAACCCGTAGGTCCGGCGATCGGTTGGCGCGGTGCGCGCAAGAAATGTTGCGCACCAGGCCAGCAACAAACCCAGCACATCTCCCATGTTATGGCCGGCGTCGGCCACCAGCGCCAGAGAATGAGCGATGACGCCATAAACTGCCTCGAGAATAACGAAGCCAAAGTTAAGCGTGATCCCGATGGCGAACGCGGCCCCGAAGCTCGCAGGAGCATGAGTGTGCCCCGGCCCGCCATGCGAGTGTCCGCACGGCTCGTCCGTAGCATCGTGGCTGTGGTTAGTGCTGCTCATCCCGCATCAGCTACTTCTCGAGCACGATAATCAAAATTCCGAGGGTGCAGAGTAACCCTCCAATGATTCCGCTTTCGTACTTCTCCAGGAAACGAAGATTAAGCTTCTCGAGATTAGTAAGAGTAAGCCAGGTGAAGATAACCATCCCAAGGACGGTAGCGATCGACAGAATGGCGGTAAGAAGCACAAACCCCATCCAGCCATAACGGACCCCCGACACATAAACGGGCAGGAAGCTTTCGCACGGCGAGAACGTCAACAAGGCCAGAAGACTGGTTATGGCTACGCGATCGGAGATACGGCCGCGCTGAGGCGCGACTACCTCGATGGTTTCTTCGGGCGCCCTGTGTTCGTGCGGAGCGTGGAAGTGTGTCTCATAGGCGTGAAGGTGATTTCCGTGCGGCACGCCCAGGATCGCTGTGAATTCGTGAGGTCCCGGAATCGTTTCAGTTGAGACAAAGTAACCATCCGCCTGCTGAAAAGAGAAACTCTGCCGGCGCTCATCCGCTCGCACTGTTTCCAGAGTCATGCCGTTCGCAGGCAAGTTCGCGGCGGAGTGCGCCGGTAATGTGGCCGGGTAAAGCCGAAACCTTGCCGCGTCGGTTTCCTTCACGATAGCGAGCTCGACCATACCGCTTCCGGTTTCGATCAGAGCGCCGCCGTGAGGACCCGGGTGCAAAGCCGCGCCTTCGTGCACATGCAAATGGGGCGTGGTGCCGTGATGCGCATGCCCGCCAAATAAATGGCTATGGCCGCAACCCGATCCGCTGATCTGACGATAGACATAGAAAAGTCCGAAGAGCATCAGCGCTCCTCCCGCGATCCAGGGAAACCAAGCTCCGATCTTGTCGTGCAGGGCAATGCCAAACGAGGCAATGAGAAAGCCGAGCAGCGCCGTAAAGAGCACATGTCCGGTGCCGGCCAGGGCGGTGACGCCGATCGTCTTGTTGCGATCCCAGCGTTGCGCCCGGGCTGTGATCACGAAGGGGAGCCAGTGCGTCGGAATGGCAGCGTGGAAAAACGCAATGCTGAAGCCAGTCAGGGCGATGGTGGTGAAAACCGTTTCGTTCATTGGCCGCGGAATCGGATAATCATTCGCATGATCCGGGAACATGGCGAGAAAACATCACCGTTGGCCGTTGCCAGAAGCCACTGGAAGATTTTGGCTGGCCTTTTTTTGGCCGATGCGAAATATCAGGCGGATGGAAATTTACCTGCAAGCGGAGCACGCTGAGTCGTTCCACGGTGGCGCGGTTTATCTCAGACGATCGTCCTTATGACTAGAATTCTTTCCTCGCTTCTGAGTCTCGTTGTAATCGCCGGGGCGTCCGTTTTGGCTTCAGCGGAAGAGGACCAACCGCAGGGCCGCGTCTGCCTTTCGATTGTCGACTCTGGACCGTCGGGAAAGGAAGAGCCTTTCCGGTTATCGGCGAATGGGAGGCCTGGCGCGACCGTGAAAGCTCATGTGGACGCCAGCAACAAATGCACAGTGCTGATCGCGGCGCTAACGAAGGATGGGAAACTCGCCAATGGCTGGCGACCGCAACTCTCGGAAGTGGCCGGCGAGTTCGAGGAAATCCAATTGCCGAAGGATCCTGTGACCTGGGAGTGGTCGGGCGCCCACGGGCCTTTCGATTTGTATATCCTGTTCCTGCCGCCGGGCTCGAAAGAAACCGAGGAAGCGAAGAAGCTGGTGGGCGCGATGCAGGCTCCCAAGCTCGACGATCGCCTCCTCACGATGCAGGTGAACAAGCTGCGGGAGTTGGTCGGAAGAATCACGAACGAGAAGGAGAAGGTCAATCAAGCTCCGATGACCGAACCGGAACTCGGTGGTGTTTTCCGCGGCTCCGGCGTGGATGCGGTCTTCCCCTGGCGACAGTACGCGCAGTCCATTAATTTCGACGCGAGTCGTCCCGGCATCTTGATTCTCTCGAGTGAAGGCGCGGCCAAGGAGTCGTCCGCTCCGTGATGGCCGGCGACGCCGCCCCGACAACTGCCGCGGGTGAACAGCTCTGGTTAAGGTCGCCCTGGCCGCTTCTTCT
The DNA here is from genome assembly GCA_041167585.1 of Verrucomicrobiota bacterium. Taxonomy (GTDB): domain Bacteria; phylum Verrucomicrobiota; class Verrucomicrobiia; order Chthoniobacterales; family UBA10450; genus AV80. The sequence goes on along the minus strand of JBEEHV010000011.1, from coordinate 83,920 downwards.
GGCCATTTGCGGGCTGACCGCGATTTGGGTCCTGGTTGCGGGCAGCCCGATCGAGCCATTGGAGATGCGATGGTTCGGGCAGGTTCTGCGCAGGCGATATGAACGGGGCCTGGCTCCTGCGGCCGATCCCAGCATTGTTCACGTCGATGTCACACGCCAGGCCTTGGAGAAACTGCCGACGCTCGAACTGGAATATCAGAACGCAGCTACCATCATCCGGCAGGCAACCCAGCTGGGTGCGCGCGTCATAGCATTCGACGTCGTCTTCGGGCGGGGCGACCAAAGCATGGCCGAGCCAATCTTGAAAGAAGTGGAGCGGGCCAAGGGCGAGAACCGCAGCGTCATTTTCGCGGAAGCACTGCTACCCTCGGCTGATAGCGGTAAGGAAGAGCGTACCCGATCCTTTCCCTTTCGAGATAGAGTACTGCCGGCAGGCTTGATCAATGTGCAAGCCGATGGCGACGGAGTTTTGCGCCGCTATGATTACGTCCATCGTTCCGGGGATAAGTTTGAGCCGTCGTTAGGTCTCGCTTGTTATCTGGCATGGCGGGATGTGGACTGGGAGAAGGGAGTTACCTTCCCGGGACAAGGCGTTCTGCGCTGGGAAGAGATCTCCAGCGATTTTACCACGATCGAACCGCGAGAGCTTAAGCTTGATCCGGTTCTGTTGAACTATCGAAGTCCGTGGTCTGGTTCCGGTCCGGCCTCCTTCCGGCATTACAATGTGGCCCAGCTGAGTGAACTCTACGAAACGAGTCGCAAGAGTAACGCGCAGCCGCTGACCAATGCGATCGTGCTCGTGTCCTACTACGGCGCAGGTTTGGGAGACGTGGGGACCACTTCGCTCGCGGCTAATCAACCCCGCGTCCTTTTGCATTCGACGGCGCTGGACGATCTGATCCAGCGCAACTGGCTGAGACGGAGCGCGCGCTGGGTGGATGCGCTGGTCATCCTGTCACTGGTTCTGTTCGGAGCTGTTACGCGGCTATTTCGCGGAACCTTGCCGCTCCTGTTGTTTTGGATTGCGATCATAGCGCTGGCCGCCGTGCTAAGTGTCGGGCTCATCATCAAGACGGGATGGGTGCCGGGTCTGGTTACCGCTAGCGTAGTCTGGAGTCTTGTTACCCTGGTGGAACTGGGGCGACGACAGAGCTTTGAATTCCTGCAGCGGTTAAAGCTCCGGGCGACAATGGGCCTGTATTTCTCGCCGCATATCATGGAGCACGTCTTGAAGAACCCCGGCTCCATGGAACCGCAGGAGGCGGAACTTACTCTTCTCCTAACCGACTTGCGTAACTCTACCGCGATCGCGGAGACGATGGGACCCAACGGGACCTTCCAGCTCTTGAATCAGGTCTTTGAGACGCAAACCAAAGCCATCATGGCCGAAGACGGGAGCATGGAACATTTTCTCGGGGACCAATTCCTCAGTTACTGGGGCGCTCCCGATCCGCAACCAGACGCAACCGATCGGGCTTTTCGGGCGGCGCTCTCCCTCATCGCGGGAATGGAAGAGCTGCGACCCAGGTTGGACCCCAAGATGAAAGCGCTTTTTGGTTATGGTGTGGCGCTTCATAGCGGCTCGGCTTTGATTGGGAACAAAGGATCGGCCCAACGGCTGGATTACGGCCTGGTCGGTGACCTGATCAACTCCGCCGCCCGGGTGGAGGCTCTGACGAAACACTACGGTGTCCTCTTCCTGATCACGCGCGAAGCCTACAGCAGGCTCTCGGCGCCACCGTTGACCCGGCGAATTGATCGGGCCGTGGCCAAAGGGAAGTCGCTTCCGCTGGAACTGCTGGAAGTCCGGCACCCATTCAGCCCAGATCATTTCGAGGAGATTGCCGAGCGGTATAACTCTGCCTTTGCCGATTATGAACGAGGCGACTTCGCTGGAGCGGAAGGAAAGTTTGCATCTCTCGATACCGATGAGCAGGATAGGCCGAGCGCTCTCATGGCGGAGAGATGCCGCGAGCTGCGCGCCGATCCGCCGAGCGATTGGAAGGGGATTTACGAGCTGAAAAGCAAATAACTTCGTGGCATAAAATCCAATGCAAGTATCACAACGCAATACGCCAATACGAATATGAGATTAGTCTGTCGGATAGCATTTGTCGCTTTGACGCTTGTCGCCATCGGGACCACTACACCCGTTTGGAGTGAGGAATCCAAGTCGGCGCCGGCGGCAACCCCGAAGCCGGACCGGGCGCAATTGGAAGCTCAATTCAAGAAGGCGGACGCCGATCGGGCCGCCGCCAAGGAGAAAACCAAGGAGCGGGCCGATGCAGCGAAGAATGCCATGCAGATTGCGTCGGACATCGCCTGGCTGGCCTTCGATGCGGGCAAATTCGACGAAGCCGCCAATTGGTTTTCAAAGAGCGCGGAACTGAAGGACGAAAGCTATCTGAACGCGCGCGATTACTATGAGGAATATCTCCGGGTCGGGGCGGTCGAGCAGGACGCCAAGATTATCGGACAGAATAAGACGCTGGAGACCCAGCTCGCGACCGCTGAGGAATCAAAGAAGGAGATGTTGCGAAAGCTCATCCATGGATTCGAAAAGCTGCGTTACACGACGCGTTACAACACGCTTTCCATGCTCGAGCAGATCTCTCGCGATCATAACGATTACGAGGGGCTGCTCAAATACACCAAGCAGGAGCTGGAGATCCGGCGGCTGGAAATGGCTTATTTAAAAAAGGTCAACGCGCCGAAGGACGAGATAGATGAAAAGACCGCGCAACTGGCCACCTCCCTGGAACGAGTCGCGGGACCCCAGGCGGACCTGGCCCTTTTTGATGAGGCTGAGAAAACTGCCCTCGAGGCACTGGCTCTTCGTCGTGCCTTGCCCGAGGAAATGGTCGACCGCAAGCTCCATGAGAGCTTATCGACCTTGGCTCGCATGTTTGCCTACAACGTAGGAGACCTGGCTAAGGCGCGCGAATACTACCAGCAAGCTTTGGAGAGCATTGAGTCCTCGGCCGCCCTGCGCAAGAAAGCTCTCGGCGAGGATCGTTTCGTCACACCGGAACAAAAGGCAGCGATGGACAAGGAGGCGCTGGCCAAGCACGAGGAGGCACAGGCTCAAAACCGGGATATGACTATCGCGCTGGACACCATGTCCCTCGCTCTGGCCTTGACCAACCTTGGCGGCATTAGCCAGGAGGAAGGTGACTTCAAGAAAGCGCTTTCTTACTATGAGAGAGCTCTGAAGGTGGCGGACGATCTTCCCCCAGGAGGTTACATTAACGTTTTCGAGATGTTCCGCGCGCGCATCCGCGCGCGAGTCTGGGGTGACATGGCTTCGTTACACACGGAAAGCGGCGAAACCGAACTGGCCATGAAGGAGCTGAACGACACCATTGCGATCAGGCGAAGCATCGGCCAGGACGATTGGACCGCGCAGGCCCTACTCCAGGCAGCTGATCTGGCGAACAACAAAGGCGATATCGCCAACGCCCGGCGCCTTCTCGAACAAGCCCGGCAGATCTTTGCCGCGGCCCATAAGCTGAACAGCGTCGTCCAAGCCACGGGCTTCCTTGCCATCATCGCCCGGGATGAAGGCAAGCTCGATGAGGCGGCGAGTCGTGCGCAGGAAGCGCTCGTCCTGGCTCGCAAGGTCGGTAACCTGGGGGCGGTTTCGGGGGCGACACGGACGCTGGCCTCCATTCGCGTGAAGCAAAACAAGCTGGACGAAGCCAGGACACTTATCGACGAAGCCCGCGCGGCAGATACCAGGACTGGCGCGATCGGCGACCGGATCGGCACGCTCGGTATTGAAGGTGAGATTCTCGAAGGGAAGGGAGAAAACGAGAAGGCTCTCGAGGTTTACAAGGAAGCCGTGAAGTTGGTCGAAAGTGTCCGCGCCACCGCAGCTTCAGAGACAGCGTTCGCTGACGTAAAACGAAACTACCGGCCCTATGAGCGAATCGTCCGGGTTCTGGTTAAATTGAACCGCAGCAGTGAAGCCTTCGATTATCTCAACCGGGCCAAGTCCAAGAAACTTCAGGACGCGATGCCTCCGTCGAGCCTCAAGAGCGAGAACAAGAAAGACCAGGAGAGTCTGGATCGGGCCGCCGCGCTGGAGGCGAAGCAGAAGGTTACCGAAGCTCAGCTGGCCGCCGAACAAGCCAAGCCGAAACCGGACGAGACCGCGGTGAAGAACCTGAAGACTGTCGCGGCTTCAACCCAGGCTGAATACCGGGAAGTTATCGAGGACATCACGACATCGAATCCGGATTGGGAGAAGTCGATGACCATGAAGCCGTTGCAACTGGTGGAAACGCAGGACCACATCCCCGATGGAGTAACCTTTTTGCAATACGCGCCACTGGCCGACCAGCTCTACATTTTCGTCGTAACCAACAAGACGGTGAAGATCTACACCCCGCAGGTGAATCCGGAAGAGCTAAAGAAGAAAGTCCTCGCGGTACGGAAGCAAATCATCACCGGAGAGGCCGCTACACCAGGCGGGCCACTCACAAAAAATCTCTGCAGCCTTTATGACATGTTGATCCTGCCAATCGAAGGGGAGCTGGCTTCAGTTAAGACGATTGCCTTTATCCCTAACCAGATTCTTTACTACCTCCCGCTACAGGCTCTGGCAAAGAAGCAGCCCGATGGAAAGATCCGTTACCTCATCGAAGACAAGGAGATTGTCTACCTCACCGCAGCGGACGTCATGAGGGCAGTGCAACCGCCTGATCCCGGTAAATCAAAAGCGGGTATGGTGGCATTCGGTAACCCGACTGGCGCTAATTTGCCCGCTTCGGAAGTGGAGGTGAAGAGCATCGCCACCGTGTTTCCCGGCACAGACGTCTTCTCCGGTGCCGGAGTGACCAAGGAAGCGATTAATAGCCAGCAGCTCTTCGACAAACGGATCGTGCATTTTGCTACGCACGGTAAGCTGGATTCGATCAAGCCACGTGATAGTTACCTTCAACTGGCTACGGGCGGCACGCCTGGGGCGGACAAGCTATCCGTGCGGGAGATCTGGCGTCTCCCAATGAAGAAGGTCGAGATCGTAACTCTCTCCGCCTGCGAAACCGCAGTGGGAGACAAGGAGCCCGACGGAGGCGAGATTACTACCCTGGCCGAAGCCTTCGCGACGGCCAAAGTGCGAAGCGTCGTAGCTAGTCTCTGGAGCGTGGGCGATGAGAGCACGAAGGAATTTATGGTGGCGTTTTACAAGCAACTGGCTGGGGGAGCGACGAAGACGGTTGCGCTGCAGAGCGCACAGCTTGAGTTGATGAAAAACCCCAAGTTCTCGCGGCCGCTTTACTGGGCGCCATTCGTCCTGATGGGTGACTGGCGTTAAGTCTGTGTCGCCACGCCCGCCCATTTTTGTCTCCGCGGTCAGCAAGGAGCTGCGCAGTGCGCGGCAACTCGTCGCGAACACGCTGACGTTCCTTGGTTACGAGCCGGTCTGGCAGGACATTTTTGGCATGGAAGGCGGCGATCTGCGCGAGATGCTGCGTCAGCAGATCGATCAATGCAAAGGTGTGGTCCAGCTCGTCGGCCAATGTTATGGGGCCGAACCTCCCGCCGTTGATGCGGCCTATGGCCGGGTCAGTTACACCCAATATGAGGCTCTCTACGCCAGGGAGCGCGGGAAGAAGGTCTGGTACCTTTTCATTGACGAAACCTTCCCGATCGATCCGCACGAGCCGGAATCGGCTGACTTAAGAGAGCTGCAAGCTACCTATCGCCGGAGGATCCGGGCGGACGCGCACCTGTTCCACTCGCTGACAAATCGTGAAGCATTAGAAGCGGGCGTGCTCAAACTTCGAGACGACCTGACCAAGTTGCGCCGTGGCGTCAAGCAATGGGCCGCGGGGGTCGCGCTCCTGCTCCTGATTAGTGTAGGGCTTGGGATCTGGCTCGTTCGCGGGCAACGGGAAGCGACCCATGAGCTTCAAGAAACGAAACAAGCGATGAACGCCATGGCCACGGAGATGGCGAAGTTCCATCAAAGCCTGGTGGAGTATCCGCGGGTAGAAGCTCAGGTCCGGCAATCGAAGACGGAAGACCCGGCTGCAGTCCAGGAAAAAGTTTACACCGAGTTAAGTAAGAGTGTCGGCATCGACGGCAATGTCTTGAAAACGGCTCTGCCGCGGCTGGCCGAGAATCTACGACACGCGCCGGATGCAACCAACGCCGACCGCGCCAACGCCGCTTATTTCAGCAAGGACTATCCGGCAGCGGAAAGCGCCGCGCTGAAAGCGGCGGAGGAGGCCGAGAAAGCAGGCAAGTCGGACGAGGCACTTCGCTCTCTGGAAATCGCCGGCTGGTCGGCGGTAGAACGCGCTCAGTTTGCCGATGCACTGACTTACTTCCGTCGCGCGGAAAAGCTGACCGATCTTCAGCGAGACCCGAAAGAGTGGGCCGCTGTCCAGCAAGAGATTGCCGACCTGCTGACCGACGGAGGACAATATGCGGAAGCTGAAAAGTTATTGCGCCAGCTGCTCGAGCTCCGCCTGCGAATATTAGGTCCGGAGGATGGCGGGACGGTAAGAACGCGCGCCAATCTCGCGGCAGTGCTCCTTAAGCTAGGCAACCCCATAGAAGCGGAGAGACAGTATCGAGAAGTAATCAAGATCTCAGAGAAGGCGGTAGGGCCCGAGCGTCTCGGCACACTCATCGCCCGCGGCGGCCTCGCAAATGCGCTGGATGCTCAGGAGAGATACGCTGAATCAGAGACCGAGTATCGCCAGGTCCTCGCCTTGCGTGAGAAGGTGCTCGGTCCGGAACACCCCAACACCTTGCTGAGCCGTCATAACCTCGCTACGTCACTCTCGCGGCAGGATAAGCATGCGGAGGCCGAAGCGGAATTTCATCGGGCTCTTTCCTTGAGGCTAAAAGTGTTGGGACCGGAGCATCCCGATACGTTGCTCACTCGCGTGAATCTGGCCAACGTCCTGACCAAGCAAGGGAAGTTCAGCGAGGCGGAGAGAGAATACCGTGAAATCATTCCCATGGACGAAAAAGTGCTGGGGAAACGCCATCCCGATACCTTGAGCCTCTATTTCAACTTCGCCCTGAGTCTGGCTCGGGCGGGTAAGCTCCGGGAAGCGGAGCCATATGCGCGAAAGGCCCTGGAAGGAGCGCAGGAGGTGTTAGGGTTCGATCATCCTTCGACCAAGCGTTACAAGGTCCTTCTGGACAAATTGGAAAAGGAAACCGGGAAACGTTGATGAAGCTGAACCTTCTGATTGCGGCCATCCTTTACACCAGCGGCTGTGCGGCCTTCTCTCAACCCTTTGATAAGAACAAGCCTCACGCCCGGATCTGTGTAGCCGTGGTAACTGCCGCGAATGGCGATGAAGAACCTTTCCAAACGAGTGTTGCGGCGGCGAAAGGCAGGAAGATCGTCACGCATATCGACGCCACCGCAAAATGTGAGGTGGTAGTCGCCGCCTTTAATCGCAAGGACCGCCAACTCGCCTTTGGCTGGCCGCCCCAGTTCGTGCAGGTATCGGAGAAGAACGAACTCGCTGTTCCTAAGACGCCCATGATTTGGAGTTGGGAGAAAGACAACGGGCCAATCGATTTTTACGTTCTGGTCTTCGCGCCCGGCTCCAAGGAGGCCGCCGAGTTCAGAACTCTGATCGGCGCAATGCAAAATCCGAAGTCCGAAGCGCTCGCCAAGCTACAGACGAACAAACTGCACGAATTGATTGGCCGCGTCAGAATCGACGAGGCCACGGCAAAGAATGTGGTTAAGACGGAGACGGCGCAGGTAGGGGGCGTCTTTCGGGTCGCGGTTGGCTTCGAATGGCGGGACTCTGCCCGGAGCGTGAACTTCACCGCGGAGAAACCGGGTGCCCTTATTTTCCCGGGCACGCCCGCCCATTAGAGTTAGTGCGCGGAGAGATACCGGATCATAACGAAGATCCAGGTTCCGAGGAGCCCTGCACCAACGTAGCCAATCACCAGGCCAGTGAGTGCTACTGACCGGCCCAGGGAGCCATTATTGGTTCCCCGTGATTCCGCGAGCGCCCGATGTCCGCAAATAATCGCAGGCACTGACGTGAGTCCAAAGGTTAGAAGAGCCAGGACCCCCAGGGCGAAGGACCAGAGCGGAAGGGCAGGCAGCTCGTCGTGCGCAGGATCAAACGGCGTAGACAATGCCGGAGAAGGAGACTGGATCATGGTCGAGTTATGACGGTTCGACCTCGCTCTCTTGCAGAACAATGCAGAGGGTGTTCCTCCGCGTATGACTTAGCGCCTAGTGATGGTGACAGCAGTCCTCGTCGTCACACTCATGGGCGTGCGAATGAGCAGACCATGATGGAAACGGATCTGGTAGCGCGGCCCAGGAACTTTCACCGGCATCCATCTCAGAATCATCCAACAAACAAGCGTCCAGCTGTGCAATGATCTCGTCGGGATTCAGGTGGAGGCCCATGAACGCGATGGCCTGGCGACGGTCACCGAATGGTTCGAGCCAAACCTTCTTCAAACGATCCGGAATTTCGACGTGCCCGGAATTGTCCTTCGTAGCTACTGCGGCCCACCATTCACCCGCGGGCGCACAATAGTGATCGGAGCCGGCGAGATTAAGTCCTCCTACCAGATCCATCCGGGTCGCGAGCCAAAAATAGCCTTTAGCACGAAAGACGCCCCGAAAGCCGCCGTGCAATAAGTTCCAAAACTTCTGCGGATGGAAAGGACGGCGCGAGTGATAAGGAAAAGTCGTTATGTTTTGCGCGGTAGTTCGTGGCTTCGATTCTCCTTCGATGATCTTGCGCCATCCGGCGCCTTCAGACGCCCCGGCAAAATCGAATGAGATCGAAGGATCGAGAAGCCTGCCTTGTTCTCCATTTTGCGACCGTTTAGTGACATGAGCCCGGGGATTGATTGACGAAACGATCGCGCGTGCCAGCTCGAAGCGCTCGTCCGGCAAATCGCTATTCAGCACAATGAGACTCGCGACTTCAATCTGGTCGGCCAGGATGCAGGTCGACGGAAGACCGGGAATAGAGAGGCCCTGCACGAAAGATCCCAACACGGCCGCTGAGTCGATCGCCAGGACGATTGAACTAAGCCGGGCAAGCTCTGATAAGCTCTCACCCCCGCCATCCTGGGGCAGGAAGAGTGACGCAAAAGCAATCGGATGGGTCTTGGAGTCACACTCCAGAATGAGGTGATCTAGCAGTCCCTTCCTGGCCAAGGTCGCGACCTGGCTGCCTATTTGCGCGGGATCATAAGCGCCGTGAGCGCTCGTCGGTAATTCTTCGACCAGCACGTTTTCTCTGGTTACCCGCGCTCCGGCAGCTTCAGCGCTGGTCAGGATACCAAACCGCAAATTCGGATCGCTCGCCACGATCTCATCGATGAGTGTTCGGGTAGAAGGGCCAGTGAGGATAGATACGGGCAGTACCTTCGCAGCCAGGGTGGAAGGAGTCGTCATGTCGAAAGAACTCGCAAGCACGCGGCCTACGCGTTTGGTCCTGTTACTTCGGTTCGCCAGGGAAGGGCCAGCCGGTGCATGATAGACTTGGCTTCAAGGGGGAGTAACCCCGGCATCGCGGAAACCAGTCGAGCCAACAGGCTACTCATGATCGGGGCGGCGAAACTGCTCCCAGTCACTTCTTTGGTTGACTTATGGTTCCACGGGAGTTTCACATCCACGCCGCGGGCGGCGAATTCCACCAGGTGCCCTGGCTTATAGAAAAAGGCGTGGTCGTCGTCGGAGCGCGCCATGTTAACCGTTACGACGCTCGGAAAGTAACCAGGCCACTCGGGCGTGGTGAAGTCGTAGTTATTGCAGGCAGAAACGACGTGGATCCCTTTGAGATAAGCTTCATCGATCCACTCCTTGTATTGAAAGATGTGCTCTGCGAGTCCGCAGCCAAAGCTACAGTTTAAAATGTGGTAGCCGTGATCGATCGCCTGCCGCACGCCTTCGCGGATAATTACGGTACGCGAACCCAGGTTCTCTCCCAACACGCGAAAGCTTCCGATCTCCGCGTCGGGGGCGATCCGGCGAATAACACCCGCGACGGCAGTGCCGTGGCCGTAAACGTCGACGCCATTACCCGGCTTCACTTCGATTTGCACGCCGGCATCGACGACCTGGAGATCGTCCACCAGGGTCAGGCCAGCCAGTTCAGGATGGTCGATTTCAATTCCAGAATCGATCACGGCGATCTTAACGCCTTTGCCAGTGCCGGTGGCAAGGGCCTGACGCGCTTCTTCCAACCGGAAGGGGCTGAGGTCTGTGGCTAGAGCCGGTTCCATCCTACAGCCGTTCCGAGAAGCCGGTAATCAAGTAAGTCTCTAACCGCCGCGGCCACCGTTTGCACCGCATTTAGGTCGAGAGGCTTGAAGCCTGGCGGCATTGCGCCGGTCGGCTCCGCCTGCCCCTTCTCGATCAGAACGTCGAGGAGTTGGACACAGGAGATGACTCCACGCACTTGATTGAGGAAATAGAGCGGGACTGCGATCATGGCGTAGATCGTTTTACCTAGTTTACGGCCGAGCTCCGCGTTATGGACCTTGTTCTTGTAGACCTGGTTCTCGATAAAAGCATTCTCGCTGGCTACTACCAGGCTGATGATCCCTGAGCCCAACGGGAGCTCGTATCCGACAACCTTCTCGGAGTTCTCCCCGCTATTGTAAGTGGCAACCAGCGCGCGTTTTTCGTGATCGATCAGCCAGATACTTCCTTCATCCGCGCCGATTCGCTCGAAAGTATCGTTGACGAGCTTGAGCACTACTTCGTCACAAATGCTGAGGAAGTTTTCCGGTTTAACCGCATTCCCAACTTTGGTGAGATGTTCTTGCAAAACCGGGCGCAATGGCAGGAAGCGCTGCTCGGGTAAAAAATTGGCGCGGGCGGTGATCATGCGTCCGTCGGCCTCAGGGCGTGAATCTCATTGACCAGGAGAGGAATCAAATCCGGCTCTTCGCGCAACAACTTTTTCATCTGATCGCGCTCTTCCTCGTCACACTGGCCCGCGGCGAACTTCGCGATCCTGTCCCGGAGTTCCAAGGGAACTGTGGCCAAGGCACGTCCGGCAACTTCATGGACGTCGTCGTCATCCAGAAGTTCGAACAGGATTTTGAAGTCGTCGTTCACACGCGTAAACCGGGATGGTGGATTTCAATCCGTTTTTTGGGAGTGGGAAAATAAGTATTCATTTTGCGGTCGATGAAATGAACGAAGGACGGCGCCATCAAACCAGAGCGGCCACAACGTTATTTTCTACTCCCATCTTAGACTATTCAGATTGCGGTGTTTGCGAATTATTTCCTCGCGCTAAAAGAGCCCGTCGGTCGAACCTGCACAAAGCTCGAGGAAATCTTCCCATTGAAGTTCGAGCCACGGATCTACGCGTTTTAGCTCCGCTAAAATATCGCGCGCAATATTTTGCCGCGCGACCTCGAGCGCGCGGCTGACTTTCGATTCGTGCCAGCCCCACATCCGGGCGATCTCACGTTGGGTCAATTGATGGAGATGAACCAGCTTCAGCATGAGGACCGATTCCGAATCTCTCTTCGCGAAAGCGTTTCGAATCGCTTCGCGCAAGAGCTTTAGCAGCCGCGCCTCGCCCGAAAACTTTTCCGGTTGCGGCCGACGCTCGAAAAAATCTTCCGACCCGCGTTCGGGCGGCGGGACATCCACGCGGAAGTTCTGGCGGCGTTTCAGATCCACCAGGCGATGGGTCGCGACGGTGAGCAGCCAGGATTCGAGGGCGCAACGCCCCTGATATTTCCCAAGCAGAGTTTTTTTATCGGGCGGCGCGACGAAACAGTCCGACCACAAATCGGCCACCAGGTCCTCGGCCTCGGTCGGGTTCGCGCCTCGTGCGCAAAGCACGGCAACGACTCGACCATGATAACGCCTCCGGAGTTCCGCTGCGGCCGAGCCATTCCCGGATAAGACCCGCTGAACGAAGTTCAGATCCTGTTCATGAGTGGAAGTGGCCTGCGGCAACGGCTGCGCCATAAAAACAATGGAGGATGCGGTCCCCCGTCTGGAACGTCAATGGTTTTAGAGGGCGCCGCAACGCATGTGCGTTACCAGGAAGCGCACCCGTGAAGATTCGAACTTCAAACCTTCTGATCCTGAAAGTCGCGACATTCTTGCTCTGTGCCTCGCCTCCACAGCAATGGACAGATTGGCGAAATGCTGGACGACTGTCAGCTTCGGTATGGCGTCGGTCGCTAAAAACCAATCGCGTTCACTAATCGAGTTTGTAGATCTCGACGAGACCGATGCCTTCGGTGTCGCTCACACCGCGCACGATTGCCGTGTAATTTCCCGGAACTAAAGTCGCCTTCAATGTTGCCTCCGCAGGATCGCGTGGTGCTAGACCGGAGTTCTGCGTGTCGGCCGCCTGCGGACTGTCCTGCCAATCGTCGTTCGTCCCGACGATGTTTCCATCGTTGTCGCGGACCTCGATCTGCGGATTGGCGAGCGCGTTCACGATAGGGGGATTCGTCTGGGCGAGCGACGGGCCGATCGCACGCAGCAGCACCGACCCGGGTGCATCGCCAACCAGGATAAAGCCGCCGATCATGACATCGTCACCGCTGTGGACGTGGCTCCTGGTTGAGATATTCGCGATCCGGCCGGAGGCGGGCGAAAGATCGTAGATCTCGACAAGTGCCACGCCGCTCGATTGGCTGACGCCTTGCAGGACGGCGGTGTAGGTGCCGGGTGGGAGGGTTTGCAGGATGGCGGATTCGCGACTCTGAGTTGGAGGGATGCCAGTAGCGGCGATGTCCTGCTGATCAGCGCTCGCGGTCCAGTCGTCATTCGCTGCGATCACTTTTCCGGCGGCGTCATGCAATTCGAGAGTGGGATTCGCGAGTGAGTCCTTGATTCCCGCCGCCGCGAGCGAAGGTCCGAGCCCACGAATGAGGAGCTTCTTAGAGCCTGGACCTTGCAGGATGAAACCGCCGATCATGGCGTCCTCGCCCGGATCGACCCGACAGCGCGTGGACAAGTTTAGGATCGCCGCAGGAGGAACGGCGCCAGCTGGGAAAGTGGCGACCCCAGCCGGAGTGGTTACTGAGATCGCGCTTGTATCGGCTCCGGCAGGAGCAGTCGCCGTGATTTCGGTGCGCGAAACTACCGTGAAGTTTGTGGCTGGGACGCCCCCGAACGTCACCCGCGAAACATTGGAGAAGGATGTCCCGATCACATCGTAATCAGCAGCACTCGATCCGGCGATCTTGCCGACGCTTGTAATTGTGGGAGCGAGAAGTTCCGCACGAAAGACGCTGCCGTGGAAAAGATCAGTTGCACCCACCCCATAGAAACGACCGTCGCTGCTCTGGGTCAGGCCTCGCGAGGGTCCTGGCTGGAAAGGAAATGTGGCGATAGCCGTACTGATGCCATCACTCGTCAGGCGCGCGAGGTTGCCAGCCGGTGCAGAATACCGCCCGAGATAGAGGTTCCCATCTGTCCCGAGTGTGATGTCGGTCCTAAGGCTGAAATAAGGAAACTTCGCTACGACTGTGAGCTTCCCATCGAGAGTACAACGCAAAACTGAATCGTCCTTTTGATAGCTCGTCAGAACGCAGTAGAGCGAACCATCCGGTGCGGCGACTAATGTGGTATCGAAATTGACCGAAGGAGACCCGTCCTTAATTTTCGTTACTTCCGTGATTATGCCTTCTGGGCTGACGCGCAGAATCGCAGCCGGCAAGAGGTTCGCAGTGGTAACGCAATAGAAGTTTCCATCCTGCGCGAGCGTGAGCGGAGTCACCGTGTTATGGTGGTTGCTCGGGAAGCTATTTAGCAGTTCGAATGCTCCTGATTTCGAAATCCTGAACACCGTCCCGACATCGGAAGTGCCACCAAATTGCGCGATACCGTAGAGCTTACCATCCGTGCCTTCCGTCAGACGTGTCCGCGGCAGTCTCCCTTGCGCTCCGCTGCTATCAAACGAGAACAGGGGGGATAGGACTCCGGCGGCGGTAAGTCGAAAGACGGTTCCTTTGGCGCCGGTCCCGCCGCTCTCGGTCGTGCCATAAAGATTGCCGTCGCTCGCGAGCAGTAATTTCCCAACGGGATTCGCGCCATTGCTCCCGGCGAAGTCGACGACTTTCTCTACAACCCCGGCTGGCTTCACGCGGAAAATGTAACCAGCAACGTGAAGCCCCCCGTATTTCACTGATCCGTAGAGATTCCCATCCGGTCCCTCTGTCAGCGCCGATGGTTCTCCGATCTGGAGGGAGAAAGAGTGGAGGGGCGCAACTTCTCCTGTCGCGGTGGAGAGGCGAAAGATGGTCCCGCCGCCCCCTCCTCCCCCATCGTAGCTGTCGCCGTAAATATTACCCTCTGGAGCCAAAACTAAATCGGAAGGATGACGCCCCGAAGGCTCGCCACTTTGGAATTGATGAACAACCGCGAAGGTTCCGTTCGTCGAGATGCGGAGTATCGAGCCCGGACTAAAGGTGCCATTCCCATCGTAGACGGAACGCCGTGCCGCGTAAAAATTTCCATCCGGCGCTAGAACGAAATCACCAAGGCCATTGAGCCCGATGTCGTTCGAAAACGCGGCCATGTCGCCTGTCAACGTCACGCGGAAGAGCCCGATCTGTACCGAGCCGTGGGACGAGAGCCCGTAGAGGGCCCCATCCGGACCAACAGCCAACGAGTTATCTAAAGCATGACCCTCTGACACAGAATCAAAGTTGTGAATGATGGTGAAGGCCCCGCCGGGAGAAAGACGGAAGACGTAATCAGTCCTGGAGGCGGACGAGGGATTAACCCACACGACGCCGTAAAAGTTTCCATCGCCTGCGGGAACGAGAGTTGTGGCCCTATTGTTCGCCGGAAAATCGAAAACGGTGCTGGCCGCACCGCTGGTCGTGAGTCGAAGAACGACGCCTGAATTGTTCGCACCGCCCGTCGATGAAAGGACGTAGAAATCGCCGTTCGCAACCTGAAAGACCGATACCGGCTGTAGGTTTCCGATAGGTCGGAAATCGAAAACCGTCGTTAGCGCTCCCTCCAAGGTAACCCGCACTAGAGCGTCCGTCGGAGCGCGGCCATCGAAATCCGCGAAGCCGTAGATGTTTCCATCTCTACCCAAGAATGCCTTGCTCAGATCAGGAAAGAGATTTGAAACAGGAATCGAGGTGAATTGACCATCGAGCGAACACCGAAAGAAACCGCGCGTCCCCGAATTCTCGCCCGGGCCAGTGAAGCCGTAGAAAACACCATTGCCTGCGATCACCAACGCGTGCGGCGTGGACGGTGGGTTTGGAGGAAGCAAGACTTCCACGGGCACCGGGTTAGCCAGCAGTTCTCCGACGAAAGTCGCTCCGAGAACCCACGCCGTGAGGCGGAGAGTTTTCATGCAACGAGCGTATCATCGCATCGCCCTAAAGCAAAGCGATTCGATCCAACAAGCGCTGAAGTCGAAAAGAGAATCTCTGGGGACCCTATCACTCTCCACTCTGGCCGTCGCGACAGGGAGGGAACAATCGCGAGTTTCCTGCGAGTGCTTTTCGTACGGTAAAAGCCGGCCTCAAATAGCGATTCCCCGACAAGGGGACATAAGGGCGACATTTTCTCCCTGAATGTCGCGCACCCGTGAAGATTCGAACTTCAAACCTTCTGATCCGTAGTCAGATGCTCTATCCAGTTGAGCTACGGGTGCTTGGCGGATGCTTATTAGCGGATGAAGCAGGGGCCGTCAAATGACGCACGGTGCGACTGGCTTGAGCGGAATCCTAGAGAGGCGATGCTGGCGCGGTGACGATTTTTCTCGGTTGCGGGTTTGCGGCGAAATATCCCGAAGGCGGCGGCAATTTTTCAGTGCCGTTGCAATGGATGCTGGGGTTGCGTCGGCTCGGGCTGGACGCGGTCTGGCTGGAATTGCTTCCGGCGACGCGCGACCCGCGCCAGGATAAGGCGCGTATCCGCAAATTCCAGCGAGAGCTACGCGAGCATGGGCTCGGAGGGCGCTACTGCCTGCTTCATCAAACGCCGGCGAACGATGTGCACGAGTTGGGGATGATGCGCTGTCATGGAATGTCGCGACGCGAGTTGACCGAACGTCTCGCGGGCCCAAACACTCTGCTCAACCTCAGTTACTCGTTTCATCCACCATTCCTGCTCGAATTCGAGAAGCGGATTTTTTGCGACCTCGATCCGAGTGAAATTTTCTACTGGATGACGAAAATGGAGATGGGCCAATCGCATCACCACGATTTCTGGACCATCGGGCTGAATGCCGGCGCGGAAGATTGCCGGTTGCCGAAGTCCGCGCTGGACTGGCAGACATTTTATCCGCTGGCCGATACGCAGCTTCTCCAGCCTCAGCCTCGCCCGAGCAGAGCGAAGTTCTCTACCATCGGGCAGTGGTATTGGGGAGGGAGTGTCGAAGTCGACGGGGAGTTTCCCGATCTCTCGAAGAAATTCGCCTTTGAGCCCTATCTCGATTTACCCCGACGAATTCCGGAAGCCCGGTTCGAGTTGGCGATGAATTTGAACGCGGACGATCCCGAAATCGCTCGCTTGAGCTCGCGGGGCTGGCGAATCACTTCCCCACATCGCGTGACGCGAACCCCGCGCGCTTATCGGCGATACGTGACCAGCGCGCTCGCGGAGTTCACTGCGATCAAAGGGGTGGACGCGGCCTGGCGCACGGGGTGGTTGAGCGATCGCGCGGCAGCTTTTCTCGCCCTCGGGCGGCCCGTCATCACCGAGGATACCGGCGCAGGAAAATATCTGCCGGTGGAGAGCGGGTTTCGTTTTGTTCGCGGTCTGGATGAAGCGGAGGCGGCTGTTAAGGAAGTGCTGGCGAATTGGCCGCGACTTTCCCGGCAGGCTCGCGCCTGCGCGGTGGAGACATTCGATTCGGCCAAAAATCTGCGAAAAATCCTCGGACTGGCCGGTTCCAAGCGCGGCTAAAAAAAGCTGCGCGATCGCCATTGCAAAATGGTTTTGGGATGTTACTCGTTCCCGGTTATGGCTGATTTGCTTAAAGCGGACGAGGCGAAAACGCGCCTGAAGAAGATCCCCGAGTGGGAGCTGGAGAAGAAGCACATTGAGCGCACTTTCGAGTTCGACGACTTTACCGAATCGATCGATTTCGTGAACGGCGTGGCGGAAGTGGCCGAAGATGAGGAACACCATCCCGACATCGACATCCGCTACAACAAGGTGCGGTTGATTCTTTCCACCCACAGCAAAGGCGGCCTGACTGAGCTCGACTTCGGCCTCGCGGAGCGAATCGACACGCTCGCGGAATAGGCCTTCCGTGTCGGACGGGTCCCATCAGCCAACGCGCGGACGGCTTCTCCTCGCAGGACTGATTGTGGCCTTGGCGGTCATCGCGACCTGGGCGGTCATCGAATACCGAACCCAGCCACCGCCGCCGCCTTCTGTCGCCGCACCTCGGTGAGGCATTCGTCATTCTTCATTCCGCCTTCGTCATTGGATCGCGTCCCTCGTCGGCGTCAATGAACTGAAACATCGTTTCAATCTCAGCGCGTCTTTCCATCCCGGCTTCCCGTTTGCGACGCGTTAGCATTTCGGAAACGTCGTCGTTCCAACCCCGCTTGCGCATCTACTCGTTCCAAACGTGGGTCTGGCCTTCGCTCGGCCGCCGCCCTTTTGAAAAGCACCACTCCAAAATTTCTTCGTCGGAACCGCCTTGTTTGGTCTTAGTCGCAAGCTGGTCATAGTTGAGTTCTAGAAATTCAACGCAGGAACGATCGAACCCCTTCCCGAGATTAGGTTGGTAATCCTCCGGCAGATTGCCTTTGGCGTGCGCGCGGATCTTGTCGAGCATCCGCCCGAAATAAACGATACCACCCACTTTGGCCGCTGGACTCCGGAATGGAAATGTGTTCATGAATCAGTCTACAAGCATCTCCTCATCTAAAAAGCTTGTCATCCTGAGCGAACGCGAAGGACCTCTGACTATTTCCCCGGCTCCATATCGTAGGAAACCGGAAATGATCAGAGATTCTTCGCTTCGCTCAAAATGACACGGTATTTATGAGAGGACTTCCAGCGTGAGATGTTTCCGCGCGAATTTAGCGATTGAGCAATTTAGCAATTGGAAGGAATCTCAATCGTTCCATCATGAAGTCGCTCACTCGCTAAATTGATTCAAAATGGATCGCGTTGCCGGGATTGAAACCGAATACGGCTGCCTCGTTCGGGGTGAGGACGGCCGCAGCCAGACCGACGCCTGGCCCGTGCGGGTCAAAAACTTCCTGTTCCGCAAGGCGGAAGCGGGCGCGATCGACCTCCATTATCGCGACTACGAGGAGCCGCCGGGCAACGGCGGCTTTCTGCTCAACGGCGGCCGCCTCTATCTTGACATGGGGCACATTGAATATGCGTCGCCGGAGTGTCTGCATTTGCGCGACGTGGTGACGTATGACCTCGCGGGCGATCACCTGCTGCAATCCGCCCTCGAGACGCTCGAAGCCAGCGACCGCGTCTCGTTCATCAAGAACAACATCGACCACAACACCGGCGCGACCTTCGGGTGCCACGAGAATTACCTGATGAAACGCGAGGCGCAGTTCACGCCCCCGGTGCTCGGGACGTTGCTGGCCTTTCTCGCCACGCGCCAGATTTTTACCGGCGCCGGCCGGGTGGGGCAGGCGAACCCGCTCGCGTTTGATTTCCAATTACCGCAGCCGGAGGTCCACGTCGATTTCCAGATCAGCCAACGCGCCGACCACATCGTCAACGACATCTATCAGTGGGTGCAATTCAACCGCGCCATCATCAACGCGCGCGACGAACCGCTGGCCGATTACCGCAAATACCGCCGGCTCCACTTGCTCATCGGAGACTCGAACATGAGCCCGTTTGCGACCGCGCTGAAAATCGGAACGACCGCGTGCGTGTTATCACTTCTGGAAGAGGGCCGCCTGCCGAAAAACCTGAGCCTGAGCGACGCTGTCCAGAGCACGCGCGATATTTCCCGAGACGGAACCGGCGCCTGGATCGTGCGGCTGGAAAACGGCAAGACGATCGGTGGCCTGGATATTCAATGGCAGTTCTATGAGCTGGCCCGGAAACATCTGGGCGGCGCCAGCGAAGAAACGGATTGGTTGCTCGAGAGCTGGAGTTTTACGCTCGAAGCGCTGGGCAATAAACCGGAAGCCCTGATCGGCGGCGTGGATTGGATCACGAAGAAGTGGCTGCTGGAAACTTTCATGGAAGCGGAAGGGATCGGCTGGGACGACCCGTGGCTGCAAAGTCTGGATCTCGAATATCACAATATCGACCCCGAGAAGGGTCTCTTCTTCGGTGTGAATCCAGCAAAGCGTATCGGCGAGTGGAACAATAGCGTGCGACGGAACGAGGCGAGCTTTCATCCGCCCACAAACACTCGCGCTGCGGGCCGGGCACGGGCAGTGGGGTGGTTTCAAAAAAGCGATCAGCCCTATGTGATCAATTGGGATTCGATCGCGTGCGATAACCGCGATTTCCTCGTTATGGGCAACCCATTCGAAGACTACACGGCCGAGGTCGCGAAGTTCCTGGACCATCCGCGTCCGGCGCGTTCGCCGGATTCCGGCCAAAGATTTCGGAACGAAAGAGAAGAAATCTAGTGCGTGGAATAAAGGCGTTGGGGATTGCGTGCGCCGTTGGCCTCATGTTGCTCGGCGCCGTCGTTGCGGTGAACCAGGGCGCGCAGCGGCTTTTCTCGCATCTCCATCACAAAATTCAAAATGCCCGGACTGCGGAAGGAGCGATCACTCCCATTCCGAAAGACCTCGAGCGGCACGCGCAATTTCTGGAACGAGGCCGGCAGGGAGAAATCGATCTGCTCTTCCTCGGCGACTCCATCACCGACCGATGGCCAAGGGTGGGGGAGCAGAGTTGGTTGAAGCTGGCGGCCTATAAACCGGCGAACTTTGGCGTCGAAGCGGAATGCACCGAACATCTTCTCTGGCGGATCGAGCACGGAGAGCTGGAAGGGATTTCGCCCAAAGTCGTGGTCGTCCTGATCGGGACCAACAATGTCTTTTATTTTCCGGATGAAAAACCGGAGTGGGCAGCGAGCGGCGTCGAGAAAATCGTTTCGGAGATCCGAAAGCGATCGCCCGCAAGCAAGGTGCTTCTTTTCGGAATTTTTCCTCGCGGGGAAAAGGGGAGCCGATTGCGGAATACGATTACGGAAATAAATGGAAAGCTCCAGCATCTCGACAATGGCGCGGAGATGCGCTTTGCCGACATCGGCGCTCAGTTTCTCGACGCGGACGGAAACATTCCTGCCGACATCATGCCGGATAAAGTTCATCCGAGCGCGAAGGGATATGCGCTTTGGGAGCGCTCGCTGGAAACGATGCTTCCAGAGTTGCTGAAGTAGCGCCGCTATTCCAACCGCTGCAAAGAAGGCAGGCCGTAGTTTTGCTGCAGTGCCGCAGCTTCGCTCTCCACCTGCGCCGCCTCGAGCTCGATCTGCTTCGGATCTTCTTCCGTCTCGATCTTGATGAAACCATCGAGCGGTTGCTTAACCGCCGCGGCAACATCCGCCAGAGACTTTACCTCTTTGCCGTTCACTTTCGTCACGGTGAGATAAGCCAAATCATCGTAACCGATGGTCGCGTTTGCCGGCAGGACTTGGGTTATGACAACGACGCGGCGATTTCCCTCCGGATAAAGTTCCGATTGAAACCGATCCTTATAGACGAATCGCTGAGGCGCATCCTTTAACCAGTTCGCGCCCCACTCCCGGAGATATTGGCGCGACAGTTCCTGAAAAATGATTCCGCCCAGGACAAAATAGAGCGGTGGGCGATCGAGATTGTAGGGCGGGATCACGTACTCCTTCGCATCGCGATGATCGAGCGCGAGGGTCAACTGCATCTGTTTGCCGGCCCGTTGGATCTGAATCGACAGCGTGTCGCCGGCGTAAGCACGCGCGCTGATGAGGTTCGTGAAATCGATCTTGCCATAAAGTGGATCGACGTAATTGCCGTTCTGATCGATTTCGTTGTTGCCGATCGCCATGACAATGTCGCCCACCTCCAATCCCGCCTTCGCGGCCGGCATGTTCGGTTCCACGCTGCTGACGTAAACGCCGGCGGCTTTTCCTGTTTGCCCTGCGAAAGTGCGCAGCTGCGGATCGCGCGTGGAGAAAAAGGTGAAACCGGCCGAAGGGAACCCGCGGTAATGCTGCGTCTCGGCGTCTTTCAGGAAGTGCGCGATGATCGGCGCCGGGATCGCATCCATGACCTGCGTTCTCGCATCGAATCGCAGGAGCAACCCCGCCAGCTTGTTGTTCTTGACCAGCGGGACCGTGTAGCTGTTGTCGCGGTACTGCATCGAGATGCTGATGCGATACGTCAGAAACTGCGCGAGATCGGCGGGGTATCGGGTCATCTGGATTGTCGTCACCAAACCTTCCGTAACGACAAGCGCGCCGGTGGATTCCAGTTGCCATGCGGCCAGGCGATCGCCCACGACCGTATCGAGCGCGAGTTGCAGCGGCGTGAGGCCGTCCAGAAACTTCTTCTCCGTCGGTTCGAGGAGCGCAAGGTTTGCTTCGTAGTCGACCACCACCACGTTCGCCGCGGATTTCTCGCCGGTCTCCGCGCGCTCGAGCTCGACGAAGTTTTGGTTCGCGACCAAATCGGCCGTCACCAAAACGCGACCCTGCGGCAAGACGGTCCCCAACGCCCGCTTCGAAAACGGCGCCCGCTTTTGCCACGGCCGCACGTAATCATAGGGCTGCCCGGTCACATTGACGCGAACGAGCGAGACCTCTTTGGATTTCAGGACCGTTTCAGGCCCGGCCTCTTTTTTCGGAGCGGCAATCGCTCCCAACGGCAGGACAAGCGCCGCGATCAATACCGCGTGATAACGGAGAGAGCGCATCAGCTTTTCTTGTCCTGGTCGCTGGGCAAACGCTTCGCCGGCGTTTCATCCAGGTTTTGTTCCGTGACTACGTTGTAGCGCGTCTTGATTCTCTCCCGCGCGGTCTCGACCTCTTTCGGATCGAGCACCAGCGGCGGCCCATCGCCGATCATGCGCACGACAAAACGGTCGGCCTTTTCCGAAAAAGCCTTCGCCAGATCGTTCAACGTCCGAATTTTCTGTCCGTTAATTTCATCGACGATGCTGGCGCGATAGGAGGCGAGATAAGTGTTCGTGGGATCGGGGAGAATATTGGTCAGGATGATCACTTCCGGGTGTTCCTGGTAAATTTGTTCGGTCACGAAGTAATCGTAGTAATGGCGGATCCGGATATCGGTTGGCTGATAGGCGTCGATCAAATCGAGGGTCAGCGGCTGGAACAAAAGCCCGCCATAGAGAACGTAGCGCGGGCGAACATCATACCCGTGAGCCAGGTAAGTGTAGGGCCAGACGGATCCGAGCTGGATAGTGACCGTGACTTCTTTCTTGTCCCGCAGCAGCTGAAGCTTCACCACATCGCCCTTGAATTTCCGCTCGACCACTTCCGGCATGTCTACGCGTTCCCCGTCCAGTTCCACGGTGGCATCGCTCGAGATGGGATGATCGTCGATCGATAGAAGCACATCGCCCTCCTGCACACTTTTGGCCGACGGTCCGGCGGCAATGACGGTGCCGACCAGCACTCCACGATCGTCATCCTTCAACCCAAGGAAATGTCGCTGGGCCGGATTTTGCAGCTTCATGTAAGTCAGGCCCAGGTCCACGTACTTGTCGTAATGGCCGTCCTTGATGTCCTGCAAAAAGCGGCCGATCACCGGGGTTGGGATCATATAAGCGACGCCCTGCGCCACGTCGCCGCTGTAGCCTTGGAACGCGACTCCGACCACCTTGGCGTTTTGCATCACCGGCCCGCCGCTGTTCCCCGGATTGATCTGCGCGCTGATCTGGATCGCGAGATGCGAGTCAATCGACGAATGCGTGTAGAGCTGGAAATCTATCCGCGAAACGATGCCGGTAGTCACCGACATCCGGTCGCCGCCGAGCGGATATCCATAGGCTGAAACCACTGACTCGAGCTCGGGGATTCCGCCGAAGGTGAGGGGCACCATGTTCTTAAAAAAATCGGGCGACGCCACTTTCAGCAGCGCCAGATCGCAATCGTGCGCCACGAACAGAACCGTCGCCGGATATTTATTCGGGTCGCCATCGCGTTCCACCGTGAGGTAACGGCTGTTGCTGACCACGTGCGCATTGGTCATGATGCGGTTGCCATCGATCACGAAACCGGCGCCGACCCCGCGCTGAATGCCGCCCGAATTCCAGGGCGCGCGATAATCCGGTTCCACTTCCGTTGCCGTGATGCGGACCAAACTTTTCTGGATCTTGCCGTTCGGCCGGGTCGCCACCGCGGGCGCCTGCACCGGAATGGGGTTGGGATTAAGAGGCGCCGCCGGTGTGGGCGTAGTCGCAGGAGTCTCGCCGGCCGGGGCAGGAGGAGGCACGCTCTTCTGCTGCGCGCGCAACGCTCCGCCGCTCAGAATGAGCAAAGTGAAAAACAGAAATGCAGCGCGCCTCATCAGAAGTCCGAGAAGATGAAACAGATGATTGATAAATCAAATCATTGCCGCCCGCTCGGTCCGCCGGTGCGTGCACGCAATGTCGCGATTGACGAAGGGTATCAGAATGCTGTGACCCACGTTTGTCAGCGTCTTCCTCGGCACCACGAAACCAACGAACATGTTCCGCCGAGCATTCTTCGGAAGCTCTCGTTAAAGGAGCGAAAGGAACGTCAACGTCGCCCGCCTTACACCACTCCAGCCGCTTCGCGCACCTGCTGGCGCCGCTGTTCCTGCGCGACAAAGGCCGGCGCGGATGGTGTGTGAAAAATCTCCAGATCTTCGACGTCGTGATCGGTCACCGGCGTGAGTGCGACATCCATGTATTTGAAGCGGTTCTTGTCTTCCTTGATTCGCGTGTAGATGCCGCGCAACCGGAAATAGAGCCTGGCGAGTTTGTAGATTTTGGTTCCCGATTCTACCCAATATTTTGGATAGAAGGTCCAGATCGGCTCGCGCTTCAGCCCTGGTCGCCGGTCGCGCCGGGACTTCAACCGGATCACGCCGCCTTCCAGCGGATGCACCTTCTCGAGGTGAATCGAGCTCATGAACCAGGTGATGAGCACGAGCGCATTGTTGGCTCGGCCTTTCTTGGCCACCAGCCGCTTCAACACCGTCTCCATGTGTTCCATGGTGTAGTAGGTCTCCCATGCGCCCAGATACGCGCGCTCCCATTCCTCACGCGACATCTTCGGATGCGCCGTGCATACGTGGTTCAAATCGTATTTGTTCAGGTCCGGATCGACTTCGATTCCGGCATTCACCAGTTTCTGGTGATCTTCCGAGCCTGGGAGCGGCGTCAGGTAAAAGAACTCGAGAATATCGAGCGGCAGTTCCTTCTTCACGATCTCCACATCGCGCTTGATGGATTCAGCCGTGTCGTTCGGGAAGCCGGTGATGTATCCGCAGTAAGTGATAATCTTCGCCGCCTTCCAGGCCAGCAACATTTTGCGATACTCGGTGATCTTGTTCTGCCGTTTGTGCGCACCGGCCAGACTATCCGGATTGATGTTTTCCAAGCCGATGAAAACGCGACGCACCCCTGCGGCCGCGCATTTCTCAATAAAATTCGGGATCTTATGGCAAAGCGTGTCCACCTGGATGATGAAGGAGAGCTTCAGCTTATCGACCTCGCGCAGGCGAATAATCCGATCGAGGATCGTTTCCCAATCCTTGTTTCGGGCGAAATTGTCGTCGGTAATAAAAAAGCTGCGCAGCCCCTGGGCCACGTTTTCGCGGATGATCGCCTCGACATCGTCCGGCGAGCGGCGGCGCGATTTACGTCCCTGGACGTTGATGATGGTGCAGAACGAACACTGGAAAGGGCAACCGCGTCCCGCATCGAAGCTGGTCACGTGTCCGGCCGTGCGGGCGGCGCGCACAGAGCTGATCAGCGGAATGGGCGCCCCTTCGATTCCGGGCAGGTCGGCCATGTAATTATAGAGCGGCTTCAGTTTCTTCGCGTAGGCGTCCTGCAAGACTTGCTCGAGGCGCCCTTCCGCTTCGCCGGCAAAGAGAGAGATGCCCATGGCCTTGGCGCGATGAACGTCCGCATCGTTTCCGCCCAACATGCTCATCGTGCCCGAGACATGAAAACCGCCGATGGCCACCTGCACACCGCCCGCGAGCAACGGCTTCGCCAGGTCTAGCGTGTGCGGAAATTGGTTCGATTGCACACCGACGAACATCACCATGCCGGCGCCGGCCTCCTCAATCATACGGACGATTCGCTTCGGCCGGATGCGCGTGTTCGTCTCGTCAAAGGGATGGACCTCGATCTCGACGTCGTCGCCCAGGACGTAGCGCTGTTTGCAGTCTCGTGCGAGCCCATAGAGCGCCGCGAGGGAGTTCGACGGGATGGTCGACCGCAACCATTGGATCACGTAACCGTCGTCGTCGTAGTGCGACGGCTTGACAAGAACGAGGCAGAACTTCTTCGTCGCGATGGATAGGGTAGGCATTGTTCCGAAGGCGCATCATACACAACATGCTCCGCTCCGATAGGGAAAATCGCCGTCCCTTGGAGACGGCACGCCCTCGTGCCGTTGGTCAGACTACTCTGGGTTCGGCTCTGCTTTCGGCGTCGCCCCGCCTATGGAATAATCTCGTAATGAGCGACCAGGACAGGGCTCCGCAAAATTCCGCCTCCGCGCCGCAGCTCGATACCGCCGCGCAGAAGCCGGATGCGCTCACCGCGGGAACGCCAACGACGCCCCCGGCAGAGCACGCGGATCTGGACCAGCAGACTCCGACGCCGGGCGCGCGAACGCCCTTGGAACTCTCACCCGCCGACATGACCGAGCCGGACCACATCGCGGCAGGCTGGCCAGCGATCTATCAGACGACTCGATTCGCTTTGCGCGAAATGGGATTGGCGCGCGGGACGAAAGCCTTGCTTCGCGTGAACAAGAAGGATGGTTTCGATTGTCAGAGCTGCGCTTGGCCGAGCCCGGACCACGACCGCCAGGTCGCCGAGTTCTGCGAGAACGGCGCGAAAGCAATCGCGGACGAGGGCACGACGAAACGTGTCACGCCGGAATTTTTCGGCGCGCATTCGCTCGAGGATCTGCGCGAGCGTAGCGATTTCTGGCTCGGTCAGCAGGGCCGGCTGACGCATCCGATGGTAAAGCGCCCCGGCGGCACGCACTACGAGCCGATCACATGGGACGATGCGTTCCGGCTCATGGCGGATGAGCTGAATGCGCTGCCGACGCCCGATGCCGCGGCCTTTTACACGAGCGGGCGCACCAGTAACGAAGCCGCATTCCTCTACCAGCTTTTCGCGCGGCAATTCGGGACCAACAATCTGCCGGACTGTTCGAACATGTGTCACGAATCGAGCGGCGAGGCGATGAACGAGACGATCGGGGTGGGCAAAGGTTGCGTGAAGCTGGAGGACTTCGATCACGCCGACGCGATTTTTATCATCGGACAAAACCCCGGCACGAATCATCCACGAATGCTCTCGAGCCTTCAGCGCGCGAAAGAAGCGCGTGATGGTAAGCCGGGCGCCAGGATTGTCTCCATCAACCCGATGCCGGAGGTCGGCAATTTTCGTTTCAAGAATCCACAGGACTTGAAGAATCCGCTGCGCGCGCCCGGATTTTTTTTCGGGAAAGGCACGGAGCTCAGCGATCTCTGGTTGCCGGTCCGGATCAACGGCGACGTCGCGGTCCTGAAAGGAATCATGAAGGAAATGCTCGCCGTGGAGGACGCGCGGCCGGGCACGGTTTTCGATCTGGAATTCATTCGCGAATACACCGCAGGTTATGAGGAATTCATCGCCGATCTGCGGGCCGCGAGCTGGGACGACATTCTCGCGGGCAGCGGCGTGACGCGGGAAAAAATCCGGGCCGCGGCCGAGATCGCGATGAACGCGAAGCGGATCATCTGCTGCTGGGCGATGGGATTGACCCAACACAAGAACGCCGTCGGCACGATCCAGGAGATCATGAACTTTCTTTTCCTGGGCGGAAACATCGGCCGGCCGGGAGCGGGGCCGTGTCCGGTTCGCGGACATTCCAACGTGCAGGGGGATCGCACGATGGGCATCTGGGAGCGGATGAACGAGCAGTTCATGCAAAAGCTCGGCGACGAATTTGGATTCGCGCCGCCCCCGAAGCATGGCACGGACGCGGTCGAGACGATCAAGGA
Organism: Verrucomicrobiota bacterium; assembly: GCA_041167585.1. Classification (GTDB taxonomy): domain Bacteria; phylum Verrucomicrobiota; class Verrucomicrobiia; order Chthoniobacterales; family UBA10450; genus AV80. Next base: position 56,791 of record JBEEHV010000011.1, on the reverse strand, counting down.
GATGCATCGCGGAAACATTCGGGTCTTCATAGCGATGGGCGGAAACTTCCTCTCCGCCACGCCCGATACCGAATACACCGCCAAAGCATTGCAGAATTGCCGGCTGACGGCGCACGTCGCGATCAAGCTCAACAGATCGCATCTGATCACGGGCGAAACGGCGCTGATCCTTCCATGCCTGGGCCGGTCCGAGATCGACCGGCAGGCGAGGGGCGAGCAATTCGTCACGGTCGAGGACTCGATGGGAATCATCAATTCATCCCGGGGCTCGCTCGAGCCGGCCAGCGCACATCTGCGAAGTGAACCGGCGATCGTGGCCGGTTTGGCGGAGGCGACTTTGCGCGGGCGCACCACCGTGGACTGGAAAGCGCTGGCGGCGGACTACAGCCGCATTCGCGATCACATCGAGCATGTCATTCCAGGCTTCGAGCGCTTTAACGAGCGCATCGCGCAGGATGTTTTTTATCTCCCGAACGCCGCGCGCGACCATCGGAAGTTTAATAACAAGCTCGGCAAGGCGAAGTTCACGGTGCATCCGATTCCGCGGCACGACCTCGAGCCGGGGAAATACATCATGATGACCATCCGGTCGCACGATCAGTTCAATACCCACATCTACGGCCTGGACGATCGCTACCGCGGCATCTACAACGGCCGGCGGGTTATCTTCATGAACGCGGAGGACGTCGCGGCGGCTGGTTTGCAGCAGGGACAGCTCGTTGACCTAACGAGTCATTTCGGGGATGGGGAAAAACGCGTCGCCCGGCATTTCCAGGTGGCGCCGTACGATCTTCCGCGTGGTTGCAGCGCGACCTACTTCCCGGAGACGAACGTGCTGGTACCGATCAACAGTGTCGCCGACCGCTCGAATACGCCCACGAGCAAGTTTGTCATCATCTCCGTCGTCGCCTCACCCGACGCGGAGATTGCGCTGGAAAAGATCCTGGCCGGAAATTAGAAAGCTTGGAGGTCACTCCTGCCATGACGAAGTTCGACCAATTTATCCAACGTGAGTTGGAGCCTCGGCTTGAAGCAGAGGAAAAAATTACCGTGACGGGATTTCTCTTTAGCAAATCCCTTGCGCTTATCGCCTTGGTTGGTCCGCTCGCTTTGGCTGGCAGCGGTTACTTTTTCGCCGCGCTCACACCACGTCGCCTCTTTCTGATCAAGACCAGGATGGGTTTGTTTTCACTCAAAATGGCCAATGAGGGCGTCATTGAGATCCCCTACGCCGACATCAATTCGATTCAACGAGGTGGCGCGCTGAATCAAAAGAGCATAACCATCTCGCTCAAGGATGGCGCCGAGCTGAAGTACCGGCTCAATACCTTCGCCAGACAGACCTCGGGGCAGAAGGACTTCATCGACACCTTATGCCGGCTTCACGCCGCGCAAACGTAACCGGATCCTGTAGCGCGGGGTTACCACGTTATTGGTAGTGCAAGGCCACCATGGGATCGACCTTGGTCGCGCGCAGGGCGGGAATGTAACTGGCGACGAGGGCGACAGTAATTAGCACCAGTGAGATCGCGACAAACGTCGCGGGATCAGTGGCACTGATGCCGAAGAGCAGGCTCGACATCACTCGAGTCAGGATCAGGGCCGAGGCGAGTCCTATCGCCACGCCAATCACAACCAGACGCAGTCCGTGCCCCACCGCGAGCTTCAATACATCGCCTTTGGTAGCGCCCAAGGCGATGCGGATGCCGATTTCACGAGTGCGTTGGGCGACGGAATAACTCATCACGCCGTAGATCCCCACCGCGGCCAGAACCAGCGCGAGTGCCGCAAACACCACGAGCAGGAGCATGCTGAAGCGTTGCCGCGCCACAGCTACGGAAACGATCTCCTCCATGCTTCTGATGTCCGAAACAGGCTGATCTTTGTCGACCTCCCAGACCGCGCGCCGGACCGTCGCACCCAAACTGAGCGGCTCGACATTCGTCCGCACCACCAGCGCGTTCGGCGGGAAGGAACCGACCTGCTCGTAAGTCAGGTACATCTGCATCTTCGGTTCCGCGACGAAGTCATTCTGTCGCACATCTTTCACGATGCCGACGACCTCGCGCCACGGACTGTCGGAAGTAGTTGATCCTGGCCGGAGACGTTTCCCGATCGGATCCTGGCCGGGCCAAAAATAACGCGCGGTCTTCTCGCTCACCACCACGGCCCGGACAGCATCACCTTTGTCTTGTTCCGTGAAATCGCGGCCCTTCACCAGCGGAATTCCCATGGTGTTGAAGTAGCCCGGGCTCACCACGCGCAGGATCACGTCGGGCCGCTGGTCCGGCGGAGGATCGGGGCGCCCCTCCACTCCGATCGGCATGGAATCGCCGTTGTAGGTCAAAGGCAGGTTGCTCGCGACCGCCGCGGATTGGACTCCGGGCAAAGCCCGCACCCGGCGAAGCACCTCAGCGTAGAACGGCGCCCGGCGTTCTTTGTCGGGATACTTGGTCTCGGGCAGAGCGACTTTCATCGTGAGCAGATGATCGGCGCGATAGCCGGGATCGAGTTTCCGCAAATGAAAGAAGCTGTTGATCAAAAGTCCGGCGCCGATGAGCAGGATAAACGAGACGGCGACTTCGCTGATGACCAGGAGACTGCGAATGCGATTGCCGCGCGTGCCCGAGGAGGAATCGCGGCCGCCCTCTTTCAAGGTGTCGTTCACATTGAAATTCGAGGCCTGCGTCGCCGGCGCCAGACCAAAGATGAGGCCGGTTATGAGCGAAACGAGAATCGTGAAAACCAGGACTTTGCCATCAATACCGATCGCCTGGGCCTGCGAGATATTCTCCGGGATGAAGGCTTTGAGGATGTTGATCCCGACCAGCGACAGGGCCAGGCCGACGCCGCCCCCCAACACCGCGAGCAGGACGCTCTCGGCCAGGAATTGTCTCGTTAGGCGGGAGCGACTTGCGCCGAGCGCCAGCCGCAGCGCGATCTCTTTCTGGCGCACCGCAGCTCGCGCCAGGAGCAGGTTGGCTACGTTCGCGCACGAAATCAAAAGGACGAACCCGACCGCTCCTAACAGGACCAGCAGAGCGGGCCGGATATCGCCAACCACCTGCTCATGCAGCGGCGTGACGACGTTGCCGATGCGAACATTGTAATCCGGATATTGCTGGGCGAGGCGCGCGGCGATCGTGTCCATTTCTGCCTGCGCCTGCTTCAGGCTCACGCCCGGTTTTATCCGGCCGATGACCTCCAGATAATGACTTCCACGCTGGCTGGCTTCCTCGGCCGGGAACGCAATCGGCACCCATAACTGGTCGTCACGAGTGGGGAACTGAAAGCTGCGCGGCATCACACCGACGACCGTGTAGCTCTCACCGCTCAGGGTTAACGGCTTTCCGATAATGCCCGGATCGGAGCCGAAACGGCGTTGCCACAAACCGAAGCTCAGGATGACCACCCGAGTCCCGGGCTTATCTTCTTCCTCCAATAAGGTGCGGCCTAGTTGCGCATCGACCCCAAGGAGCGAGAAGAGATTCGCCGATACCCGCCGGCCATCCAGCCTTTCGGGTTCGCCGACACCCGTAAGGTTGAAGCTCTTCTCCGCGATCGCGGCCATTCCTTCGAACACCGTGTTCTGCGTGCGCCAATCGAGGAAGTTCGCCGGCGACGGCGTATTGCGCGGAAAGCCAAGGTGACTGGCTTCCTCCCAAATCATCACGAGAGCATCCGGGTTTTTGTAAGGCAACGGCCGCAGCAGGACCGTGTTGACCACACTGAAGATGGCGCTGTTCGCGCCGATCCCGAGCGCCAGTGCGATCACGGCGATAATGGTGAACGCGGGGTTCTTCACCAGCATGCGAAGCCCGTAACGTAAATCTTGTGCGAGGTCCTTAAGCATATTTGTTTTCCCTTCAGTTCCCATGATCACGGGGTCTTGCGGCATGCGCCGCTCGACGCGTTTCAATTCTCCCGCGAGCACATTGGCTTCGTTGATCTCTAGCAGGACCCCAGCGCGTGCTTCCTCTTCCGTCGCGCCACGCGAAAGCGCCTGCTCGTACTGGTCTTCACAGTGCTGGGACAGCTCCTCGACGATCTCCGCTTCACGCGTGGGAGATAAACTCAGCGTCGACAAGCGCGCTCTGATTTCGTCTTTGAAATCAGGCATGCTGGATCCCGGTGATTTGGCTGATGGCCACGACGAACTCCCGCCAGCCATCGCGTTGCGCCGCGAGAATCTTTTTTCCGGGAGAAGTGAGACGGTAATAGCGCCGGCGACGATGACCGGCCTTCTCTACCCAGCGTCCGCGAATCCAGCCGCGCTTTTCGAGGCGATAGAGCAGGGGATAGAGCGAGGCGACGTTGAAATGAAGGACGCCGCCCGATCGCATCTCGATCAACTGGCCGATCTCATAACCGTGCCGGGGCCGGTCTTCGACCAGCGATAGAATCAACAACTCGGCACTACCTTTCTTCAACTCGCGATCGAGAATATGCGAACCGATATATGCCATAGCGATATACTGTTGAGAAGCATAGCGGGGTCAACTGGAAATTTCCTTTCGCGTTAATCGGAGCAGTCGATCACCCTCTTGGAGGATTGGGAGTCAGATAGAACGGACCTCTCGGCGCCGCGCGATGAATGCCCTGTAGCTTCGACGGTTACAAACCGCCGCTACAAGGACCCTCCCAACTCCGCTCCCGTGGTAGGACCCGCTCTTGGAATTCTCCCTCTCTCCGCCGAACGACATGTTCTCGATCGCAGATCGCGAATCCGCGGATCCAATTCGTCCTCAGAATGTGAAAGCTCTGATTTGCGCTTGTTCTCTATTCCTGGCAACGGGTGCGCATGCCGTGGCCGAGGCGGATTTGGTCAAGCCGTTGAAGGAGGCGATTACGCGCGAAGAGTTGGTAAATCATTTCGGCACGACAGTTGGGATCGGAGCGGTGGAGAAATGGGAGTTCACCACCGCGGGCCGTGAACTGATCGTTTTCGGGTATTGCCCGTATTCAGGTCGAGCAGTGTGTTACGTCCACGCTTACTACTATCAGCCGACGAAACAGCGCTGGGTTCTGTTCATTGACCGGCGGGTCGAGCCGGCCATACACCTGTCGGCCGAGATTTCTAGTGATCACTGTCTGACCTTTAAGGACCGCGACGGGAAAGTGATGGTGAAGGAATCGATCGAAGCGCTGCCAAGGTGAAGGACGGGCAAATTGGGTCAGTCTCGGAATCTCGGTGACATTGGAACGAGTTCTCGTCGTTCGGCTTTCGAACGCAGGATGATACGAATGGTTATTCTGAGAACAGCAAATTTCCAGATAGCCTGCTCAGGATTTCGGTCGTGAAAACTTTGGCTTCGAAGCTAACACTTTAATTTTTGCTTTTGTTCCGCAAACCGTAGTATCAGCCAGCAATCACCCCGAGTCGCTCTTAACCCCCAATGATTAACTGGATCCATTTGACCGATTGGCACGTCGGTCTTTCTGCACAAGGTCATTTGTGGCCGAACTTGCGTTTTGAGTTCGAAAAGGATCTTCGAATACTCGTCGATCGGTATGGAGGCATCGATCTCGTTTTTTTTACGGGTGACCTCGTTCAGAGCGGTGAGCGAAAGCAGTACCACGAGCTTAACCAAGATTTGAAACGGCTTTGGGACTTTTTTGCATCCCTAAATTGTTCCCCGAAACTCGTTGCCGTGCCGGGCAATCATGACTTGCGAAGACCTGATTCAGCGAAAAGCGGTTCGCTAGCGCTCGCAGCATGGCATGAACAATCTGAGGTGAGAGATGTATTCTGGAAAGGAACACCGGCGGATGTCCGACGAGTCGTCGGGAAGAGCTTCGAAGAGTACGAGCGTTGGCTTGCCGAAGCAGTGCAGTATCTCCTGCCGTTCAAAAAGGGGCTTCTGCCCGGCGATATTGCTGCGACTTTCGAAAAAGATGACCTGCGTATCGGAATCGTCGGCCTAAACACCACGTTCCTCCAACTTCGTCGGGGGGATTTCGAGGGTCGGTTGGCTGTGAGCGCCCGGCAGTTCGCCGAGATGTGTGGAGACGATTACGTCGTTTGGAACGAGAACCATCATTTTTCCGTCCTCCTGACCCATCATCCAGAAAGTTGGCTTTCGGAAGACTCAAAGGAGGAGTTTCGCCGGGAAATAGCGCCTCCTGGACGCTTCCGGTTGCTACTGTCTGGCCACTTACATAAAGCAACTACGACGGTTGAAAAAATCGCGGGCGCTCCTGGATCAATCAAGCATCAAGGCGCTTCACTGTTTGGGCTCGAGTTTTTTGGAGAGGACAAGAAAGCCATTCGTAGCCACGGTTATCTATTCGGGCGCTGGGATCGCAAAGATAATTCGGTTGAAGAGCGCCTATGGCCCCGAACGGCAGTCGACAAGGAGGGCGGGGCTCTCGGATTCGTCGCTAATCCGCCGAGCTACCTGGAAGAGGACGCGGCGATCCATAACAATTTTGAAGTCAGATCAATCGCTAAAGTTGAAGTCGCAGAGAAGCAGGCGGCGGCTCCTGCGCCGCCCGACGCCAAAGCCAAAGAAGCGAATGCCCCATCATTGCTTGATGTCGCTCTTGACCCAAGCGAAGTAACAAAAAAGCTCCAACGCGCGCTACGATTTTCGCATACCTCGCAGCCTCAGCATCGTGCGGTCAGGCCGGACGAGCGTCGGCGGTTAGCTGATTCGTTGAGGGAAAACCGGTGCGCATGGCTAGTCGCGGACTGGGGTATGGGTATTGATGGATTCATAGCCAGCGTCATTAGGTCTGAGACACCAAACGATGACGAAGGCGCCAGCTTTGGCGAAAGGCTATTCCAGTTACAATGCGACACGTTCGATCAAGTGGGAGATCTCGATCAGGCATTTCTGCCTCAGTTCGGCCTGCCTTTAATTGAGTTCTTGCAATGTGTTAGCCTCGCCGGCCCCTCGTGCTTGGTTTTGGACGGTATTCAAGCTGCCTTAACTGAGCCCCTTCAAAAGCCGCAGCTTATCAGACTTCTAGAGTTGATGCTTGATCAAGCCCCTACTCTCTCGGTGATCTTGATCAGTCGGACGCCCATGCCGTGGCGGATCTCGCCTATAGAAATTCACCCTTTGGATTTGCCGGACTTAAGATCCTACGTGCAGAATCACCGTGATTCGCAACCAGAGTTCACCACGGCCGATGTCCTCGATCGGTTTTTTGAAGCTTCCGGGGGTTTGCCCGTTCATGTCGATCGAATTTTGGAACGCCTTCGCGTCGCGTCGTTTGACGCTGTGCTGGAGGAGGAAACGGCTATTATTGAATTGGCAGCTGTGGAAGCTCCGTTGCACAAAGCGCTTCAGCAGGCAATCGCGGCCGTGCGCAAGCGCGACGAGGAGAACGGCTCACAAGGCGTAGCGCTGTTACGGGCGTTATCGATTTTGACGTACGGAGAGACGATCGAGCAGCTGAAGCACTTCTTTCCGCGTAGGTCGTTTTTTCCTCGCGATGCTGAAGTGTTGCATAGCGCCGCACTTATTGATCCCATTCCTCTAAATCTATCGACGCCAATCATAGCACGCGACGGAAAGCATCCTCCCTCCAGCACAGTCGGCCCAAAGATTTTGCGGGTTCCTAAGCAGGTGCGGGATCGTGTACTCGCCACTCTAACTTCCGAAGAAAAGACAGAAGTTCTATCAGCAGCAGGAGATTTTTTCTTCGGTAGTGGTTGGCGCATCGGCAAGAAGGCGAAATTGCGCAAAGTGCCGCCGCAATACAGCGAATACGTGGCTCACGGTGTAGGTAACGAATATGCGGTGCTACAGTTAATGATCGCTCATGCAAAAGATGCTCACGACGAGATAAATTTGAAGGCAGTGGTTCGTTTGGGCGTGCACTATTGTGGGATACTCAAGGCAGCCGACCGAAATAGAGACCTGAGACTTGTCGCTCTCGGACTGATTCGATTGTTGGAGGGTACGGGGCTGGATGACGATCTTTGTGAACTGAACAGACTGTGTGGTAGAGCCTCTCGCCTCACCGGGCATCACGAGGAAGCGGTCTCGCATTTTCGAGCGTCACTGGATTACACGAGAGGTCGACGCAAAGGCGAGTCACGTACGTACGCGCTGCTGGAAATGTCAGGCTCCCTGAAAGCGACAGGGGATCGGGACGGCGCCATCGAAGCTGCGAAAGAGGTCGAAGCCGCTGCTGCCCCTGGGTCCCTAATCGAGAGCCAAGCTCGGGCTCGGCTAGTGCAACTGCAAGACGACGAGCCTGACACTTATACAACGATCCTTAAAATGAAAAATAAGGCGCGCGCGAAAGGTTGGATTTCGCATGCGAATGATTTAAGTCTTCGCCTTGCTGCCGACACGAAAGAGCATGCCAAGAAAATGTCGCTACTTGATGAAGTGTTAACGAGTGAAGAAGAGGGGTGGAATCGATACCGTGCTGCCGTTGAAAAAGCAATCTTAGCTGTCCGAACAGACGCAGTAAAAACGCTGACACCACGCGACCGACGCGATTTGCTTTTTGCATACAGTTATTGTCACACCCAGCGGCTGGGGCTGTTTGATCGATGTCATGAAGCGTTATGGCAGATCCTCGAAAAGGAAGGTAACAGAGAAGGTCTTTATCGCTTGTTTCAACACAGTTCGTTTATCTGGCGTATCCGTGGCGAAGAGAGCACGGAATTGAACTACTTTGAGCGATTGAATAACCTCCGGCCCGTTTCCGAATTTCGTGAACGGGCTGACGTTGTCCCCAGCGAGATTCAATATTTCATCAAGCGCGCCGGGATTTTATTCGCTAGACTGCTGGGAGATAATCGGGGGCCCGCATAGGCATTCTGGGGGCTCAAAGGGTTCCTCGTGAATTTTTACACCACTGGACGTCTCGGCCCGCGCCTTACGGCGGCAGCGTCACCTTGAACGTCATCGGGCAAGCTGCCCGGGGACCTTGCCGATCTTGCCCAGGAAAGGCAGCCAGCACGGGGCGGAGTGGATCTTTTTGAAGAGGATCTCCCGGACGATCTCGGACAGGCCGTGCAAAGAGAGAAAAGGGGTCAGTCTCAGTCTGTGATTCTCGACATGCCTGCATGCCGTGTAGGCAGGATCAATTGCGCTGTTGTTCCGGTTCATGGCAAATTAGAATTCCCTGATGAAATGCGCCGTGGTCGCTGCCATGTCGATATTGCTGCGCGGATGCGCGACGCTTCCGCCACTCTTGCAACGATGGGCAGATTTGGACATCTCCACTTCGTCGCTTTCGCGGGAAGACTCGAGACCGGTAAAGGATTCTACTTTTACCAGGACGGGTTCGTGGACTTACATCCGAGCTGTGATAACGCGCCTCGGATTCGGTGGAGAGTCCGCGGAGCGTGGCTGGAAATAGACCCGACTAATGACGGCATCTTTCAAGAGCGACTGCGCGCTCTGAGCTTTACCAAGAACCAAATTATTGCGGTGAGCCCGACCGGGAAGCGAAGCGTATAGCGGATCGACCACGTCATCGTTGTCATAAAGCCGGTGCCCCAACGGCCCGGGCTTTGGATGCCATAGTCGCTCGTCGAAGCAAGCAGAGATTGAAGGGCGGGCGCGTCGCGTGCCGGGATCAGGATCGGCAACCGGAGCGGTCGCCCTACAATTCGCAGGACCGGAAACATAGTTTGCAAGACAACTGCGTTCCCAAACCGAGTTTGGGAACGAGATACGCGGACCCTCTAAATTCGCGTTAATTCGCGGGCAGTCTTCTTGTTTTGGCAATTCGATTATCGCCTTACTCCCGGAGCATGATGCTCAAGCTATGCCAGTTCCCGTCCTTCCTCGCAACGAAATGACCGCCCAGGAAAAGCTCCAGACGATGGAAGCGATCTGGCAAAGCCAGTCTGGGAATCCGGACGGTTGAATCACCGGCCTGGCACGAGCAAGAGCTTCGGGTGCGCGAAACTCAAATCGCCTCCGGCGAAGCCAATTGGGAAACAGCCAAGGCCGAGATTCGTCGCCAAACTTCGTGACGATCGAGATTCCTCCCAGACGCTCAACTCGATCTCATCTCGGGTTTTCGCTTTTACGAAAAACAAGCTCCAGGACTCGGTCGTTACTTCCTCCATGCTTATTCGCGGATATAAACGCACTCGGCATTCATGGCGGAATTCTCTTTGGATATCATCGCAGTTTGAGCAAAACGCTTCCCGTTCGCGATCTTTTACCGCATCGATAACAATGTCGTCCGTATTCGCGCGATCCTGGATTGTCGAAGGCCCCTTCGTGGATTCGTCGCCGATTACCTCTCGGTCAAACCGGGGGCGGTGCCTATCTTGCGCAGGAAGGGCAGCCAGGATGCGAATTGGCATTCAGGAAAGCTCTGCCTTTGGCGTTGTCCCGCGGGTCGGGTCCGGTATGCTCGCCTCGTGCAATCCGAGCCGAGGCAAACGCTAACGCAACTTTTGGAAAACAATAAGGCTTGGGCCGCGCGCATCCGGGCGCAGGATCCGAAGTTTTTTCTCAACCTTTCCCAGCAGCAATCGCCCACCTATCTGTGGATCGGTTGTTCCGATAGTCGAGTGCCCGCGAATCAGATTGTCGACCTTGCGCCGGGAGAGCTGTTCGTGCATCGCAACGTGGCCAACCTGGTCGTGCATACGGACCTCAATTGTTTATCAGTGATGCAATTCGCAGTGGATCTCCTGAAGGTGCGACACGTTATCGTCTGCGGCCACTACGGTTGCAGTGGAGTCCAGGCCGCGCTGCGCCGGGATCGGCTTGGCCTCAGTGACAACTGGCTGCGGCACCTGCAGGACGTGCGCGAGAAGCATGAGAAGAATCTGGTGAGTGCCCGCAGCGAAGTCGAAATGTCGAATCGGCTGTGCGAATTGAACGTGATCGAGCAAGTCGCCAACGTTTGCCAGACCACGATCGCGCGCGACGCATGGCAGCGAGGCCAGGAGTTGGAGGTGCATGGCTGGATTTACGGATTGCAGGATGGTTTGCTCCGGGATTTGAACGTAACAGTCGGCAATTTCCCTCAGACACTTTCTGTCTTTGAAAACGCCGTTGCCGCCTTGTCTTGATTTCGCTGAAGCGAAACGCGGCTTCCGCCTTTAGAATCCTAGCGCTTTTGCGCCTTTAGAATTTTAAAATTGAAGCGAAATTTCCGCTTCTCCAGAAGGGACCGCCAATCAACGAAAAGAAAGGCGCTGATGACCACCAGACCCGCGCCCAGGACGAGGACCGTTTTCCACGAAGCCTGCCCGTGAAGTAACTCCGAAAGGTTCGCAGATGCGTATTTGCCTGAGAAAACCAGCACGCCATCGGAAATCAGTTTTCCCAGAAAAAATGGCGGCAGGATATGCCACGGTCTTATCCGCGCGGCAGCCACCGCAGTGAAAAGCGCGGTGGTCGAGAGCGGCGTGAGCGTGTAGCAGAAAACAAAAATCGCCGAAGACCACCTGGCCTGGCCGAGTTTGCTCCCGAGGTAACGCAGATTTGCATCCTCCCGTCGATTGATCACTGACGACGATATTCTTGGAATGTAGCGGGTGAGGATGTAGCGACCGATCGTTGAGCCGGTAACACCGATGACCACCACCGCCCAGGGGTTCAGGTGAAATTTCACCAGGATCACAACCAACAAGATCCACGCGGGAGGCGCGAAAATCGGGATGGTATCGACACCTAGCGCGGCTACAAAAACGAGAAGGTATGCCCACATGATCAAAGGAAGCGGAGCTCAATGTTGCTCATGGAAGAATCGCCGCTGGCGGCGCAAACAGTGTGTGGCCTGACTTGAATTTAAACGCCGGCCCGTTCCAGGACTGAGCGCAGGACTTTTTCAGCGTCGAAATATTCTCGCGCGATTTCGCGGGCGCCGCGGGAATGACGCGCGTAGTCGGCATTGATCTGTTTCACGGCGTCGGCGATCTCGCCTAACGAGTTGAAGGCGAAGAGGCCGTCGTGCTGCCCGAAGACCTTGGTGAAGCCGGTCTCCTGGATGATGACAGGCCGGCCTGCGGCGAGATAGCAACCGCTGCGATCGCTGAACCAGCCGGTCTTGAGACGGACGTACTGGTCCTTGGCCACGGTGAATTCGCCTTTGGAGCGCCGGATGTAATCGCGATAGAGGCGATAGTTGGCGCTCAGATCGTGCGGCGCGCGGAAGCGCCAGCTGTTGCGCTCGAATTTCGTGCGCGTCCGGTCGTCTTTGATGTCGGTGGCGAGTTCGAAGGTCTCACCGGATTTCCTGGGCGCGGCGGTGAACCGCAAGAATTCGCGAGACTTGCTCCAGAGATATTTCTCGCCGCGCCACTCGATGTCTTTCAAACCGCTGGTGGACCAGTTGGCAACCGAGGTGAAGACGGCAGCGGGCAGGGGACGCCGCGTGGTTTTCCAAAGGTCGGTCGCGATCGGCTGGCGCGTCGGCAGCCACTTCAACTTATGGGTCGGCACCGGAAAATCGGCGCCGCCGACATTTTCGCCGAAAGTGAACAGCGCATGGTGGCGGCGCAGATATTTGATCGTCGATTTTACGCGCTGATCGACCTTTATCTGCTCCACGCCAGGATCGCTTTCGATGTAGAGAATGCGATCGCTCTCGAGCAGGTCGGGATTGAATTCCTGGGTGCCGCAGACGTTCAAGATCGCGTCGGCCTCGCGGTAAAGTTCACGGATTCGTTTTAGCGGAAGCCCCGCGGTGGGATTGCCGGGTAGATAGCGGGCGCAGAAGCTCCAGCGACCTTTGAAACCGAATTCGGTCGCAAGATGCTCGAGCATCCGTGCGGCGTAATCGAACTCGTTGTTCACCTCGAAGGTATCGGGGTTGTAGGGAAGCCGGGCGGAATCCTCGAGGTAGAAAACGTCGTGCCCGAGTTTTTGCAGGCCGACGATGTAATGGAGGTGCTGCCAGATCACGCCCGCGATCGGACAGGAGCCCATGAAACCCATGACGACGAGACGCTTCTTTTTCATCCCGCCTGTGCCATTGCTCCGACGGTCGGCCGCCGCGCTTTCTGTTTCTGGAGACGTCGAAGTGTCGCGGGAGACGCGAGATCGCGGAGCGCGTCTTTGCCGATCCAGCGCGCGGCCGAGTCTGCGGACTCGGCGAGACGACGCGCGAGTTTGATGGCGGCAGCGTTGAGGGTGGGATTGCGCTTGCCGATTCCGCGAAGGGCCCAGCTCACGGCTTTCTTAACGAAGTTTCGATCGTCCGTCGCGGCGCGTTCGATGAGCGCAAAGCTTTCGAGGAATAAGGAGTCGGCGGCTTTTTTATCGTGGAGGGCAACACTCGCGAGCAAGGCGAACGCCGCGCGCTTGACGAATTCTTCGCGGCGATTGGACCACTTCGCGATCTTCTGCCACGCGTAGGGCGTCTTGTCGAAAAGGTGAAAGCAAAGCGCGTCGCAGATGGCCCAACTATCGAAATGGCGGCACCACCGTTCCATTTGGGCCGGGGTGACGCGCGCTGGCTCATCGATAAATGGGGTCAGCATGCGGGCCTCGTAGTTGCCGGTCTCCCACAGCGCGAGAGCCAGGTCGTGGTCGCGGCCGACGCGTTTTGCGAGCAGACGTATGTCGGCGACGGAGACACCGGAGGCGTTGTCAGAAGGAATGCCATAACGGGCCATGCCATCACGGGTGCGCCTGGAGCTGTGGCGCGCCAGCCAGGTGAGGACGGAGTCGACGGAAGCCTTGGGATCGCTCACATTTCGTCGCTGAACCTTTTAATAAGGACCGCCGGATTACCCGCCACCACCACATTCGCGGGCACGCTCTTCGTTACTACCGCTCCAGCCGCCACGACGGAGTTCTCGCCGATAGTGACGCCTTTCAAAATCGTTGCGTTCATTCCGATCCAAACGTTGTCCCCGATGATGACTGGCATCGTGCGGAGCTTCGGTCGCGGCGGGCGGTCCTTGAAAAAAGGCGACAACGCCTGGGCATCGATGAGCCGTTGGGCCGGTTCGAGCGGATGAAAATCGGAGTCGGCGATGCCGACGTTCCAGGAGATGAGGCAGTGCGAACCGATCTCGATCCGTTCTTCCGCCATGATCAGCGCGCCATTCATCAAAGTGAAATCACCGATGGAGCAGGTCCCGTTTTCCCCCAGCGCGAAGGAGCAACCGGCGTAACAGGAAACGTAATCGCCGATTACTGCGGCGCGCGAAGCTGTCGCGCGAAGGTGTCGAAAAATCTGCGCGGTCTCGCAGTAGAAACCTTCGCCAAAGATCACGTTGGGCGGGATCGGTTGCGGCCACCAATCGCTTTCCACCCGGCGCTCGGCGGTGACGTTACTCATGGGAAGGATAATTGCCGGCGGCATATAACGTGGCGTAAACCCCGCGCCGGGCCAGAAGTTCGGCGCCTGATCCCTGTTCCACGATCCGGCCATTCTCGAGCACCACTATCCGATCCACGCCGTGGATCGTGGCCAGGCGATGCGTGACGATGAGAGTGGTGCGGCCGTGCATGAGGTCTTTGATCGTCTCCATGATGGCAGCTTCCGTGGAGGGATCGAGCGCGGAGGTAGGTTCGTCGAGAAGAAGGATCGGGGCGTTCTTCAAAAACGCGCGCGCGATGCCGATGCGTTGACGCTGGCCCACGCTGAGATGACCGCCGCGTTCGCCGACGGTACTGTTGTAACCATCGGGCAGTCGGGTAATGAAATCGTCGGCTTGCGCGCGGCGCGCGGCCTCGCGGATCTCGTCGTCTGTCGCATCAGGCCGTCCATAGGCAATGTTCTCACGGATCGTCGTGGAAAAAAGAAGCGTGTCCTGGAGGACGATTGCGATCTTGTCGCGGAGCGATTTTTTCGTGATCTGGCGGAGGTCGCGGTCGTCCAGTTTGACGACGCCTGCGTCCGGATCGTAAAAACGGGGCACGAGACTTAGGAGCGTGCTTTTACCAGCGCCGGTGCCACCAACCAGGGCGACGATTTGGTTGGGTGAGATCGAAAGATCGATTCCGCGCAGGACCGGCTGACTCGCAGAGTAGCCAAAGTTAACGTCTTCGAAACGTATCGCGCCGGCGGCCTCTGTTATTACCTCGGCGTCCGGCGCGTCGAGGACATCGTCTTCGCGATCGAGCACTTCAAAGCAACGCCGCGCGCCGGCCGTCGCGCCTTCCATCGCCCACGCGGTGTAGGTGAGCGATTCGAGGGGCTGGTAAAGCATGAGGAGATAAGCGCTGAAGACCAGCAGCGACCCGAGCGTGAGCATGCCGCCCAGAACGTGCAGCGTCCCGAGGTAATACATCCCGGCCGTGCCGATAACCATGAGCGTGCTGATGACCAGAGCGCTGTTCACATTGGTCAGCGTAAGTCGGAGATTGGCCTGCAAACTCTGCTGCGCCTGAAGATGAAATTGGCGGACTTCCCATTCCTCGCGCCCGAAGGCATGCACCATCCGGACGGAGCTAAGACCTTCCTGGGCCTGGGCCAGCAAAGCGCTCTCCTGTTCCTGGATCGAAGTGGAGTCGCGTCGGATGCGATGCGCGAAGAAATAGATCGCGGCCACGATGGCGGGCACGACCGCCAGCGAAAGGAGCGTCAGTTGCCAATCGATCCGGACCATGACCAGAAAAGTCCCGACCAGCGTGATGACCGAAGCAAAAATATTGGTGAACCCTTTGTTGTAGATTGTCTGGATGGACTGCGAGTCGTAAGCCACGCGAAAACTGGAATCGCTCGAGCGCCGCGCGTCGTGATATTTCAGTGAGAGCGATTGCAGATAGGCGTAGAGATCGGTGCGCAACTTCAGGAGAGCCTGCAGTCCCACTTTCACGAAGATGTAATTGCTGGCGAGGTTCGTTAGGCCCCACACAATTTGCAGACCGACCAGGGCCAGGCAGAGCAGGGGAATCAGGCTGGGCGACGTGCCGAAATAAGCCTGCGGGTTACGCGGCAAAATGTCGTCGACGATGATCTTGAACGGCCACGGCTTCAGGAGATTCAAAGCGATGCCAAAGAGCGATAGCACCAGGCCGAGGGCCGTCTGCCCGAGAAACGGCCGGTAGTATTGGAGCGTGCGCCGGTAGATCGACATCTCGATTTTAGATTGCGGATTGCGGATTTTGGATTGTAGTCAGTCGCGCCCGCGTGCGGCGGCAGCGTAAATCGCAAATTCAAAATCGAAAATCTAAAATTCGCCGATGCATCATCTCATTGAAGTCTGGTTCCATTGGGTTCTGACGGGCGGTTACGCGGCGGTCTTTTGGCTCATGGCGCTTGAAAGCACCATTTGCCCGATCCCGAGTGAGGTGGTTATCCCGCCGGCGGCGATCGTAGCGGCCACACAGCAAGGTGCCGGAATGTCGCTGATCGGAGTGGTTATCGCGGGGACGCTCGGGTCCTGGTTCGGTTCCGCCATCATGTATTGGGTGGCGCGGTGGCTCGGCCGGGCCGCGATGCTACGGTGGGGCAAATATTTTCTCGTCCCGCCGGCGAAGTTTGCCCGGGCGGAGGTCTTCATGCACCGATATGAGGTGGGCGGAATCTTTTTCGCCCGCTTGTTACCGGTCATTCGCCATCTCATTTCCATTCCGGCCGGGATCATCCGGATGGGATTCCTGAAGTTCAGCATTCTGACCCTCGTCGGCGCCGGGGTCTGGTGCAGTGTGCTCGCCTGGCTAGGCGGACGCGTGGGATCAAAGCTGACGCCGGCGCAGCTCCAAGACGCGGACGCGATCATCAAAGCGACGAAATCCGAGTCGTTTCCAATCATCGCCGCGGTCCTGCTCGTTTGCGTGCTCTACTTTCTGGCCATGAAACTGACGGGCCCGAAAATCGAAGCGCGAGAGGCCTGATCAGCTGTCGCCAGTTAGACTGCGTGTTCGAAAACGGGACACGGATGTCGCCGTTTGGTTAGGCCCAAAGGTCTTCGTGACGGTTGCTAAGAACTTTTCCCTCGGGCGAGGGTTCAATCCAATGCGTGGCACCCATATTGCTTAATTTTGGGGCACAACCCTTATGAAAAAGACCAACCTCATCCTCAAACCAACTCCGAAACTTTCCTTGGGCGACCTCATCCTCGCGGTGAGCTCCTGCACGAAGAGCACGAAAGAAACCGTTGCCGCGGTGGCCGACCTCTTGGGCAGCGGCCAGGTGCGCTTCGAAAACAACGGCCGCTTTGATCGCGCCCAGGTTTGCTAGGCTCGCTCGCTTAATTTTCTCAAAAGCGTCGCCTCAGCGGTCATCCGCCGGAGCGACGCTTTTTTGCGTACAAAACGCTTTCCGTTTTAGTGCGCGCTTTTATCTTCGCCGGTGATCGATCGATATTCCCGGCCGCGGATGCGCGAACTTTGGTCGGAGCAGCGTAAGTTCGAGATCTGGCTCGAGATCGAAACGCTGGCCTGCGAGGCGATGGCGGAGCTGGGAGAGATTCCCCGGGCCGATGCGGAGGAAATCCGGAAACGCGCCCGCTTTTCCATCCCCGAGATCGCGGAGATCGAGCGGCGCACGAACCACGACGTCATCGCGTTTCTGGAAAACGTCGCCTCGTCGGTCGGCCCTGCGGCCCGGTGGATGCACCAGGGCCTGACCTCATCCGATATTCTCGATACGACGCTCGCCGTGCAGCTAACCGAAGCGTGCCAGATCCTCGCCGCGGACCTGGCCAAACTGCGCACGACGGTGGCGGCGCAGGCGCAACGATTCAAGATAACGCCGATGATCGGCCGCAGCCACGGCATTCACGCGGAGCCGATCACCTTCGGGCTGAAGCTGGCCCTGATGTTCGATGAGTTCGGCAGGGCGGATGAACGATTAGCGCAAATGAAAGAGCGCATCCGGGTCGGCAAACTAAGCGGCGCCGTGGGAACTCACGCGCATCTGGATCCGGCGATCGAGCGGACCGTCTGCGAGAAACTCGGATTGAAGGCCGCCAATATCTCGACCCAAATCATCCAGCGCGATCGGCACGCGGAATTCAACACCACGCTGGCGCTGATCGCTTCGAGTATCGATCGCTGGGCGACGGAGTTTCGCCATCTTCAGCGCACGGAGGTTCTCGAGGTGGAAGAATTTTTTGCCGAAGGCCAGAAAGGCAGTTCGGCCATGCCGCACAAACGCAACCCGATCACGGGCGAACGCCTCAGCGGTCTCGCGCGGGTCATCCGCGGGAATGCTCTGGCTGCGCTGGAAAATGTAGCGCTCTGGCACGAACGAGACATCAGTCATTCGAGCGCCGAGCGGATCATCCTGCCTGATTCGTGCATTTTGCTCGACTACATGCTCGTGAAACTAACCGAGCTGGTGGAGGGTTTGCAGGTTTACCCGGAGCGGATGAAACAGAACCTCGAGCTGAGCAAAGGGCTTTATTTCAGCCAGTCGGTTTTGCTCGCCCTCACTCGCGCGGGCGCCGAACGAAAGGCCGCCTATGAAGCAGTGCAGCGCGCGGCGATGCGGACTTGGAAGGGCGACCAGCCATTCGCGGTGAATGCGAAACAGGAGCCGGAAATTACCGAGCGCCTTTCGGAATCGGAAATCGACGCGCTCTGTTCGCTCGACGTGCACTTGAGATATGTCGACGCGACGTTTAGATCGGTGGGACTGGAATGAAACCGCTTCTCTATGTGAAGGGCGGCTGCCCCTGGTGCAGCGACGCGATCGACTACCTGGACGAGCGGAAAATCGAATACACCAGAATCGACGTGCGCGGTGACGCCGCGCAGATGCAGAAGCTCAAGGATATTTCCGGGCAAAGTAAAACGCCGACGCTCGATTGGGATGGCGCTGTCCTGGCCAATTTTGGGGTCGAAGAATTGGAGACTTTTCTGCAAAAGCGCAGCGCTTCTTGATCACCCGGCACCAATTGCCCCAGATCAAGCGGCCGCTGCCGCTGCGGTAGAGTTCAACACTAATTCGGCGATCCGGGACGACGAATCGAGATGGACCCGAACCGTGTCGAATTCCGTCGCCGCGGCTCCGCGCGTTTGCGGGTCCAGGGTTATGCGCACTCGGCTGCCCTCGGGTTGGAGGACGAGCTGGGCGACTTCGAAACGATCGGATAACTCGACGGCGGCGACTCTGAACATCGCCACGAGCTGCATAGTCATTGGCGCGGCCGTGCCGGAGATGAGTTGAATGCAGGCCTGGTCGTTCACCAATTTCACCTGGTTGATATTGAATCCATTGTGAGGACGAATGGAATCGGCGGGACGACGTGTTGGGGTCACGCGCATTGTCCTGATCTGCCCGTGCGCATCGAGCTCTACCGCCCCCAGCTCGAAACCGGGTCCCCAAAAACTTTCCGCGCCGGAAGCTCCCAGAAATTGAGTGAGAGATAAGGTAGTCGCAGATGGTTTCGCGCGGATGGTTCCGACCTGAAACCGCGGAGTGAATTGGACGGAAATCACTTCCATGCCCAACCCGAGCAGGACCGGGCCGCCGTTCGAACTCGCTACCTGCGCCGCGGGAGAAGGGCGGAAGAGAACTTGTGGATGCTCCAGCAGGGCCGGCTCAGCTGGGCGGATCTCACGGGCGACCGAAATGGACGAAACCTGGGCCGGGGCGGGGAGCGCGACCGGTTCCTTGATTTCAATCGATGGAGCAGCTGGAGGGGGTGGAGCGGGTATTGGAGGTGCGGCCGCTGCGACCGGCTCTTTTACCTCGACTGCCGGGGTGGGAGGAGCTGCGGGCGCGGCTGGCGGTCGGCTCACAATCTGCGGTTCGGGCTGTTTGCCCGCGCCGTTTTTCTTAACCGGCTTTTTGCCGTTCCCGTAGCGCACTGGCCGAGGCTCTTCGACAGCAACCGCGGGTTTGTTTTTTGGTGAAATTTCAGGTGCCAGGGGCCCGTTCGCGAGCGTTTCGCGCACGAGAGCGACCAGCGCCTCGGACATGAATGGCTTCGCGATTGTGGCCACAACGTTGCGGTATCGCTCCGCGGTTGCCGCCATCTCGGCCACGTGTCCCGACATCATCACAATCGGAATCCGTGCGGTCGCTTCGTTTTTCAGAAGGCGCTCGCAGACCTGGTCGCCGCGCAAATCGGGCAGACTGTAATCGAGCAGGACCAGGTCAGGAATCATCACTTCCGCGCGCCGGACGCCTTCGCCGCCAGTAAACGTCGTGACGATTTGCAGGCTCGGGTCGGCGGTAGAAAGAACGTCCTCGACGAAAATCAAAAGCATTTCCGTATCGTCGATCACGACGATTCTCTTTCCCGTTCTCGCTGCGGATTTCTCAGGCTTCCCGTTTTCGGAAGGCGGCGCGGGAGCAGGCACAATTGCTGGCGGAAGTGGAGGCACCGGACGGTCTTCAGTCCGCCGCGGTTTCGTCGCGTGAAGGGCTTCGCGGAAACTGTGCTGCCATGATCCTTTTATGGTCCGAGGCCCGTCCGCGTCTCGCTCGGTTTCTTTTCCGCGCGGATGTTCCCAGCGCATCATCTCCTGTAACGCGCTGGTCCCGGATAACCCGGAGGCATTCGCGTGACATATTTGACCTTCGGAAAAATGCAGCTCGCCCTTTAGCGCACCTTCCGCCTCGATCTCCAGGATGGCGTTTGCTCCGCTGACACCTTCCAGTGGGATGAAGTCCCGCAGGTTCAGATCGCGCAGGGTGCCGCGGGAATCGCCAGAACGCGTCTCCGTCCATGGCCCCAGGAGCGCCTGCACCGCTGCGCCGAAATCGGCCAGCTCAAAAGGCTTTTCAATAAACTGGATCGCGTTTTTTCCGTACCGTTCCGAAGCGAGGTCCGGCGATATTCCTGAGGCGATCGCAAGAACCCGCGCCTCCGGATGCGCCACCGACATTCGTTGCAGGAACTCGATCGCATTAGCCTGGGGCGGATCGAAATCGATCACGAAAAGCTGCGGTTGTGCCTCCCGGGCGCCCGCCTCCGCGTCGCTGATCGATTGGACCACGCGCGTCCGGTGCCTCGGCGCAAACTTCTTCAAGGCGGACGTGATCGCCGAGGCGAGCGCGTCGTACTCTTCGATCAGAAGAACGCTAGGCGCTGTCCCGGCAGGAGATTCGAGGGATGCAGGCACGGCGGTAGCGACGGAAAAACGCGAGGATAGAAGAGACACGCGGCATGTCAAAGCAAAGCAATTGCAAGTTGCGTGCCCAAATGGAGCCGGCACGCCCTCGTGCCGGAATGGCGCTGGACAAGAATCAGGCGAAATCGTGTCCGGCCCGTGGCAGGCCGGCTCCAAGGAGAATCCGCCTTACTCGAAGCGCAGAGCTTCGATGGGATCGAGCCGGGCGGCGCGGTACGCGGGATAAAACCCGAACCCGATGCCGATGGCCGAGCAAACAATCAGGCCCGCCAGCGCCCATCCAAAGGGAAAGATCAGGTCCGCCTTGAGCCACATCGCGAGCAGGTCTCCGCCCACCACCCCAAGGATAATTCCCAGAATCCCGCCCGCCTCGGATATGAAAACCGCCTCGGTCAGGAATTGGCGCAGGATATCGCGGCTCCGGGCGCCGATCGATTTCCGGATTCCGATCTCTTTTGTCCGCTCGGTCACGCTCACCAACATGATGTTCATGATGCCAATGCCAGCTGCGACCAGCGCGATCAAGCTAATGACAAACGCTCCGATCCGCACGACACCGGCGATGGAAGTGAAGGCGCTTTTGAGCGAGTCGTTCGAGTAAATCTCGAAATCGTTTTCCTGTTCTGCCCGCAGACCGCGCGCGATCCGCATCGCGCCGATCGCATGGTCCATGGTGATGTTGTAAGTCTCCTGCGAAAATGACTGGGTCGCGATGTTTACCGTGCGGTTCGCTTCGCCGAAGTTTTCGAAAAATCGCGTGATCGGCATGACACAGATGTCGTCCTGGCTTTGACCGAAAGCTGTCCCTTTCTCTTCCAGGCCTCCAATCACCGTGAAGGAGTGCCCATTCACTTTCAGCACTTTTCCCAGGGGTGATTCGTGCGGAAAGAGTCGTTTCTCGATGCTCTTTCCGATCACGATAACGCTGCGTGAGAGCGCGACATCTTCATCGTTGATGTTGCGCCCGGAAGCCAGCGTGTAGGAATTCGCGGTGAGAAAACTGCGGTTCGATCCGGCCACCGTGAGACTCGGAGTGGTCTTGAGTCCGTTATAAACAGCCTGTCCTTTGAAATCGAAACTCTTTAGGCAAATCTCCCGGGCTTTCCCCTCCATCAATTGGTAATAACGCAGCGCCTGCCGGTAATTGATGTTGTGCCGGTTTTCGTACTTCCGGCGCATGTTGCCTCCGGCGTTTACGTTGGCGGGATACTTGGCGAACTGGAAAATATTCGCGCCGAGAAAACTGATGCCGCTTTCGATGGAACTCTGGAGCGCCCCGATCGCGGTCATGACCGAGATGACCGAGAAAACGCCGATGGTGATGCCGGTCATGGTCAGCGCCGAGCGCAACTTATTCGCGCCGAGCGAGGTCAGGGCCATGGCGATGATTTCGCGAAAACGCATAAGCTATTTACCGCGGTGTAGCTGCGTCATTCATAGCGGAGCGCCGTGACCGGATCGAGCCGCGACGCTGACCACGCCGGGGCGAACCCGGAGATCAGGCCAGTGAGCACTGAAACAATCATGCTGGTTACGACCAGGCCGAGCGAGAACTGGATCGGGAACGAAGGGAAGGCCGACTTCATCGCGAGACAGACGAGGTAGGCGAAGGTCAGTCCGATCATGCCGCCGAGCAGGCAAAGCGATGTCGATTCAATCAGGAATTGGAGCAGGATGGTGCGGCGGCGCGCGCCCAGTGCCTTGCGCGTTCCGATCTCTTTGGTGCGTTCCTTTACGCTCACGAAAGTGATGTTCATGATCCCAATGGCGCCGACGAAGAGCGATAAGCCGGTGATAAACAATCCGGCGACGGCGATCGAATTCTTTACCGGATCGAGGGTGCTCTTGAACGCCTGTTGTTCATTCAGGGCAAAATCGTTGTCCTTCTCCGCCGGCAGGCCGCGAATCCGGCGCATATAACCGATCAGCTCGTCCTTCGCCTCGGCCATCTTGGTCTTGTCCTTCACCTTGACCCGGAGTTGCGATTCGCTTTTCGCGCTGAAGTATCGCTTAAAGGCCGACAGCGGGATGGCCACCATGGAATCCCAACTGAACAGACCGAGAAAGGTGCCCTGGCGCACGTTGACGCCGATGACCTTGAAGGGCTGACCATTGATCAGCACCTCCTTGTCGAGTGGGGTATCGATCGGGAACAGCGCGCTCGCGATGTCGTAACCGATCACGACGACGTTGGCCCCGCCGCGCGATTCAATCTCATTGAAGAAGCGGCCTTGTGAGCAATCCACGGTCGAGATCGCGGTGAAATCGGAGGTGGTGCCGAGAATGTAAACATTGTTCACTTCGTTCTCCCCGCGCCGGACTTTGCGGAACCAGGAAGCCGCGGGCACCGCGAGCAGCAGATTCGATCTCGGCGAGGCTGAGATCATGCGGTTAAGCGGCTCGGCGTACTCAGTCTTGATCTTTTTCCGGCTCCGGAAGTTCCACCAGTCATCCCGGCGGATCCACGGCTGCTGGTCGACGTAGAGCACATCATCGCCCAACACCGCCATGCTTTGATCGAACCCGGTTTGGATCCCGCTGATCGCGGTGCCCATCAGCGTGACGGCCACGATCCCGATGATCACTCCCAGCGCGGTAAGCATCGAACGGGTCTTGTTCGAGCGCATCTGGGCCGCAGCGATCTTCCAACTCTCCGTGATCTCATAGAGAAATCGTTTCATTGGGGAGCGATTAGGTGAACGCGAGCGACGCCACTTCGTTAGGCGCCGAAAGCTCATCGCTTTCGATCAAGCCATCGCGCAAAAATACCGTGCGCCGGGCGTGACGCGCGATGTCCGCTTCATGGGTGACGAGAATGATGGTATTGCCCGCCTGATACAAATTCTCCAGCAACGCCATGATCTCTTCGCCCGTCCTGGAATCCAGATTGCCGGTGGGCTCGTCCGCCAGAATAATTGACGGATTGTTAACGAGGGCGCGGGCGATGGCGACACGCTGGCGTTGACCGCCGGACAACTCGTTAGGCTTGTGGTGCATCCGTTCGCCCAGCCCCACATCGCGTAACGTTTGCGCCGCGCGCTCCTCGCGCGTCTCCGGATCGATCCCCGCATAAATCAAAGGGAGCTCGACGTTGCGCAGGCTGGTGGAGCGGGGGAGGAGATTGAAGGTCTGAAAAACGAAGCCGATCTCGCGATTGCGGATAGCGGCCAGTTCGTCGTCATCCATCGCGGAAACATCCTTGCCGTTAAATTCGTAGCGGCCGGAGCTCGGGGTATCGAGACAGCCCAGCATATTCATGAGCGTCGATTTGCCGCTGCCGCTCGGGCCCATGATGGCGAGGTATTCGTTGCGATGGATCTGAAGCGTCACACCGCGCAAGGCATGGACCGTCTCCTCGCCCATGACGTAAACCTTGGTGATGTTTTCGATATCGATGACAATCGGGCCCGCCGGGCGCATCGTATCGGTAGTCATCATATTTGTCGGACTTCAGTCACGAACCGGGCGCCGCGCAGGCTACTTCGTCGTTTCTTTGTCGAGGGTGACTTTCGCTCCGTCTTTTAACTTTCGGCTGATCGCGCTGTAGCTCCCGGAGATCACTTCATCGCCGGCATTGATTCCACTCTTAATCTCCATGGAAGTGTCATCGGCGATGCCGGTCGTCACTTTCACCATTTGCGCTTTGTCTCCGCGTTTGACGAACACGACCTTCAAGAGTTTTTCGCGATCGAGTTTCGTGGTCGCTTTTTCCTGACGCTCATTCATGACCTCGGCGTTGTTGTCCGCCTGGTCGCGAGCCGCGATCTTTTGCTTCCGCTGCTCGATCTCTTCGGGGCTCAGATTGCTGTCGGCGGTGCGGATGGTCACGGCCTGCATCGGGACTGCGATGGCGTCCTTGACCATGTTCGTTTCGATATCCGCGGTGCAGCTCAAGCCGGGCCGGAGCGCCACGTCGTGATCGTCGACCCGAATCTTCACCTCGAAGTTTGTGACCTCTTCCTGAGTGCCGGCCGCGCTGATCTTACCGGTGTTGGCGATTTGCTGGACCGTGCCTTTGAATTTGCGATCGATGTAGGCGTCGATCGTAATGGTCGCCTTTTGGCCGACCTTCACGTTGACCACGTCGTTTTCGTTCACGTCAATGCGCGCTTCCATGTGGCTCAGGTCGGCCACGCGCATGACTTCGGTTCCGGCAAACTGGTTCGTCGCGACCACGCGCTCACCCAGCTTGCTGTTGAGCACCGTGACGATGCCATCGATCGGCGAATAGATCGTCGTCTTGGCCAGTTGATCGCGGGCCTGGCTAGAGGCGGCTTCCGCGCGTTCGATTTCGTGCTGCGAACTTTCGAAAGTGGACTTCGCCACGTCCCGCGCGGTCTGTGCGACCATAAACTCCGACTCGGAAATCATTTTCTTCGAGAACAGGTCCTGCGCCCGTTTGAGGTCGGACTCCGTTTTCGCGAGCGTGGCCTTCTGCTGAAGGTTGACCGCCTTTGCGCCACTGATTGCGGCCTGCATTTGTTCGAGCTGAGCCTTGTAAGAGTCGGGCTTAATCTTCAGCAGCAAATCGCCCTTTTTTACCGCCTGGCCGTCCACGACAGGCAGCTCAATAATTTCGCCCGCAACTTCCGGCGAAATCTTCACCTCGGTTTCCGGCTGAACTTTCCCGGTGGCTGAAACGGTTTGCACGAT
The DNA here is from genome assembly GCA_041167585.1 of Verrucomicrobiota bacterium. Classification (GTDB taxonomy): domain Bacteria; phylum Verrucomicrobiota; class Verrucomicrobiia; order Chthoniobacterales; family UBA10450; genus AV80. The sequence continues at coordinate 31,217 of JBEEHV010000011.1, read as the reverse complement.
GGTTTTACGCACCGCTTTCTCGGTAGTGACCGGGATCGGCTTCTCTCGCTTGCCGAGGATGGTGGAGACAATGATCCAGAGGAGGAGGAGGCCGATCGATCCGAAAATGATGTATTTCCGGCGGCGGGAACGGCGTTTCTTAGGCGGAACGGTAACGGAGGCGGCTTGGTGCATTGCGACGGGGGGTGGTTCTGTAGCGAGAGGAATAATGGCTTTTTAGACCTTTTGAAAGCTAATCTCGTTCACTTCACGGCACTCTCCGAGACCCAAGTGTGCATGAAGTATGCGAGTGGACGTCCGCCTCCACGGCTCATATATATTAGGATGCGGCAGAGGCAAGAATGGATTCAGAAATGTGCCGGGTACCCGTGCGACCCAGGATTCGCTCGATTGCCCAGGCAGCGTGCTCCGCGATGAGCGGTTCAGGATCGCCGGCCGCTCGTCGAAGCGCGGGCAAATCACCGGAATCGCCCGTATTGCCCAAGGCCACGCAAACGTTGCGCAGGAATCCCCGGCGCTTGATCCGCTTGATCGGCGAGCCGCGGAAGAGTGTTCGGAATTGTTCTTCGTCCAGGGCGAGGTAGTCGCGCAACGCCAGGCCGATCGCGGGCCGGGGAGCGAAGGCGGCTTCCCGCGCGGCCGCAGCGAAGCGGTTCCAAGGGCACGCTTCAAGGCAATCGTCGCACCCGTAGATCCGATCGCCGATGAGCGGTCTTAGCTCCAAAGGAATCGAGCCTTTCAGTTCAATGGTCAGATACGAAATGCAGCGGCGCGCATCCAGCCGATGAGCATCGGTGATGGCCCCCGTTGGGCAGGCAGTGATGCAGCGATTGCAACTGCCGCATCGTGCGCGCTGCGGCGCATCCGGCGTTAATTCGAGAGTAGTCAGAATCTCAGCCAGGAAGAACCAGGTCCCCAGCTTTGGGTCGATCAGCATCGTGCTTTTGCCATGCCATCCGATCCCGGCTTCCGCCGCGTAGTCGCGTTCCAGGATCGGGCCGGTATCCACGTAGCACTTTTGCCTGCCGCCACGCGCGGTGAGAAATGCACTCAATTCCTCGAGTTTCGGGAGCATGACATCGTGGTAGTCATCGCCCCAGGCGTAGCGCGCGATTTTCCCTGTGGCAGTGGGGCGATCTCTGATTCCTGCTTCGCCTTGCCAATAATTCATGGCGAGTACGATGACTGAGCGTGCGCCAGGCAGGACTTGCTGCAGCTCGCAGCGCTTCTCTTCGCCGCGGGTCATCCACGCCATTTCTCCTGCCGCTCCCTCGCGAAGCCATGCTCGAAATGCCTCGCCGTGACGCGGCGCGATCGCCGCGGCGACCCGGCACGAATCGAAACCCAGCGACGTCGCGCGCTTTATGATCTCCCACTTCAATCCGGCCACGGAATCGTCTCCGGGCGGGTCCAGCGCTGGTAGAGTCGAGATCACAGTTTATCCATACTCTTCAGGATCGCCTCCGCCACTTCGTCGTGGGTAAGGCGCGATGTGTCGATGCGGATATCGGCGATCTCGCGATAAATCGGCTCACGTTTTCGCAACAATTCCGTCAGGGTTGCGCGGGGATTTGCCGTCTGCAGCAGAGGCCGGGTCGTGCGCCGGGAGATTCGGCCGAAAAGTGTTTCCTCGTCCGCCTCAAGGCTGATCACACTTCCAAGCCCGCGCAGAATCTTTACGTTTTCCGCTCGAAGAACGATCCCGCCGCCGGTGACGATGATGGCAGGGATCGAGCTCGACAGTTGCCGGAGCGCCTCCGTTTCCGCATCGCGAAACTGGTCCTCGCCGAATCGGGAAAAGATTTCGGTCACGGGTAAACCAAAGCGCACGGAGACCATTTCATCCGTGTCGAAACGCGGGAGTCCGGTCAGACGTGCGAGCGCCCGGCCCGCGGAAGATTTTCCGGCCCCCATAAATCCGATGAGCACAATGGACTCTCCGCGTTCGGTCATTCCCGGAAAGTAGCGCAGGCGCCTTGAGCTTGCGAAATTTTGCGAGGCACGAGCAGCAAGAAAAACCCTTTACAAGACCACCGGTTATGGGGAACTGGAAACCATGCCTGAAACACACCCTTCTACATCGCTCGTCGCCATCATCATGGGCAGCAAATCAGATTGGGAAACGATGCGCCATTCGGTGGAAACGCTGGATGAACTGGGCGTGCCCAACGAAGCGCACGTCCTCTCTGCGCATCGCACGCCGGAGGCGACCACGGAGTTTGCCCGCAACGCGGCGGACCGCGGGATTCGTGTGATGATCGCGGGAGCGGGCGGGGCCGCGCATCTCGCTGGCGTCATCGCCGGTCACACCTGGCTGCCCGTCCTGGGCGTCCCGATTCAATCAGCCTTGAACGGTCTGGACTCGCTGCTTTCGATCGCGCAAATGCCGGGAGGCATTCCGGTCGGCACCCTGGCCATCGGCAAGGCCGGCGCAAAAAACGCAGCGCTGCTCGCCGCCAGCATTATCGGACTGACCGACCAGAAAGTGCGCGAAAACCTCCAGGCCTTTCGCCAAAAGCAGACCGACTCGGTGCTCGCACAGCGAGTCCCATGACGGAAGTTCTTCCTTCGCGCACGCCTCAGGAGCGCGCGAAGGCTGTGGCCAGGGCTGTCGAAACTTTGCGCGCGGGCGAGCCCGTCGCGTTGCCCACGGAAACCGTTTATGGGCTGGCGGCGGACGCATTCCGGAGCGCTGCCGTCGTGAAGATTTTCGAGGCAAAGGAACGCCCTCGTTTCGATCCGCTCATCGTTCATCTTCCTGATCGTGAATCGCTCGAACGTGTCGCCCGCATCGATGACGATTCGCGCGGTCTCGTCGAAAAACTGATCGACGAATTCTGGCCGGGACCTTTCACGCTTGTCCTGACCCGTCGCGAAATTGTGCCCGATCTGGTCACGGCCGGTCTCGAGACTGTCGCCGTGCGGATCAGCGCGCATCCTGTGTTTGCCGAGATCATCGGCGCCTTCGGTTTGCCCTTGGCCGCGCCGAGCGCGAATCGATTCGGTCACGTTAGCCCGACCACTGCCCAGCATGTGGTGGATGAACTGGCGGGGCGTATTCCGCTTGTCATCGATGGAGGACCGACCCTCCATGGGCTTGAATCGACCATCGTCGCAGTCCGCCACGAAAAATTGGAGGTGCTCCGGCACGGACCCATCACGATCGAAGCACTCGAGACCTTCGGTGAAGTCGTTCCTCCGCATGCTGTGCAGCGCGTTGAAGCGCCGGGCCAACTTCCCTCGCATTACGCGCCCTCCACTCCGCTCGTGCTGGCGGACGATCCCTCCTCGTTCGTCCTGCCCGCGGACAAAAGGTGCGGACTGCTGGCATGGAGTTCTTCGACTGAAGAGCACAAATTCGCGGAGATTCGGCAGCTCAGTCCGCGACAAGATTTGCGCGAGGCGGCCGCGAATCTATTCCGCTACCTGCGCGAACTCGACCGGCTAAATCTCGACCTGATCGTGGCCGAAAAAGTACCTGACCGGGGTCTCGGTGCCGCGATCATGGATCGCCTTCGCCGCGCTTCAAAATAGCGCGAGCTAGCTTTGGTGGGCGAGACAGGCTTCAACGAAAGCCTTGAAAAGAGGATGCGGCTTGTTCGGCTTGCTTTGAAACTCCGGATGATACTGGCATGCCAGAAAATAGGGATGATCGCGCAGCTCAATTAGTTCCGCGAGCGCTCCGTCCGGGGAAGTGCCTGAGATGGTAAATCCCTTTTGGTCCATCTGCTCGCGATACTTCATGTTGAATTCGTAACGGTGCCGATGCCGCTCGAGGACTTCGCCGTCGCCGTAGATTTTTTCCGCCGTGGTGCCTTTGGCGATTTTCGTTGGCCACGTTCCGAGCCGCATCGTTGCCCCTTTGGTTTTCACGCCTCGTTGCTCGTCCAGCAGGCATATCACCGGATCCGCCGCGTTATGGTCAAACTCGGTACTATTCGCTTTTTCCAGACCGCAAACATTTCGCGCGAACTCTATCGTGGCTACCTGCATGCCCAGGCAAAGCCCCAGGTAAGGCACTTTGTTTTCCCGGGCGAAACGCGCGGCGCTGATTTTTCCTTCGACGCCACGCTCGCCAAACCCGCCCGGAATCAAAACCCCTGCGACGTCTTTCAGATGTCCATCCACCCCGCCTTCGAGCGATTCCGCGTCGATCAACTTGAGATCGATCCCGCAATCCTGACTGGCCGCCGCGTGGGTGAGCGATTCGTAAATGCTTTTGTAGGCATCCTGCAAATCGATGTATTTGCCGACCACCGCGATTTTGACCTGCTTCTTCGGGCTCACCACGCGCTCTACGAATTTTCGCCAGTTCGCCAGGTTCGGCGGTGGCGCCTCGACATGGAGCAGTTCGCAAACAAGATCGTCGAGCCCCTCCTCGTTTAACATCAGGGGCATCTCGTAAATCGTATGCTTCACATCGCGCGCTTCAATGACCCCGCGCAGTGAAACGTTGCAGAACATCGAGAGCTTCTGCCGCAACTCGACATCGAGCGGGTGTTCCGTGCGGCAGAGCAACACCTGCGGCTGCAGACCGATCTCGCGCAGTCTTGCGATGCTTTGCTGCGTTGGTTTCGTTTTCAGTTCGCCCGCCGCCTTGATGTAGGGCACGAGCGTGACGTGCACGTTCACCACATTCTGCGGGCCGACCTCCAGAATGAATTGCCGGATCGCTTCCAAAAACGGCAGCCCCTCGATGTCGCCAGTCGTCCCTCCGATTTCTGTAATGACGACGTCGGCTTTGCTTTCCGCGGCGACCTCGCGGATGCGGTTCTTGATTTCATCGGTCACGTGCGGAATCACCTGCACGGTTTTCCCGAGGTAATCGCCGCGCCGTTCCTTCAGGATCACGCTTTCGTAAACCTGGCCGCTGGTCAGATTATTGTGACGGGAAAGGACGCAGTTCGTGAAGCGTTCGTAATGGCCGAGATCGAGGTCGGTTTCCGCGCCGTCGTTCAGGACATAGACTTCGCCATGCTGGAACGGGTTCATCGTTCCCGGATCGACGTTCAAGTACGGATCGAACTTCTGAAACACGACCCGCAGACCGCGCAGCTCGAGCAGCGTCCCGAGCGACGCTGCCGCCAGGCCTTTGCCTAACGAACTCACCACGCCGCCGGTAACAAAAATATATTTCATCGCTCTCTCGCTCCCTTGGCGCCGGAAGATCGCTTGACCTTGGACGCCATCAGTCCCGCCATCCGTCGAGCGTCCTCCGGCGTGTCTACCCCGGGCGATCCGCTCTTAGTCATCAACACCTGAATTCTTACTCCATTCTCCAGAGCACGCAATTGCTCGAGCGACTCCGCGCGCTCCAGCGGCGAGGTTTTCCAGCGCACGAAGCGCATGAGAAGGTCGCGCCTGTAGCCGTAAATTCCCTGGTGGCGGTAATGCAGGGGCGAACCGCCGCCCCCCGTTGAAGGAATCAGCGAGCGCGAAAAATAGAGCGCCTCACCTTTCCGATTAATCACGACCTTCACCTGGTGCGGCGACTGGGCGTCGCGGACATGCTCGAACGGATGCGCTGCGGTAATCATTTCAAGTTGGCTGTCGCGTTGCAATGCGCGCACCAGTCGATCGATCAACTTCGGATCGATCATCGGCTCATCGCCTTGAATGTTGATGATGTGGGTGAATTGCTTTGCCTTGGCCGCGACCTCCGCGATGCGGTCGGTGCCGCTGGCATGGTTGGCTGAAGTCATGGCAACCTCAGCGCCCCAATCGAACGCAGCCTCTGCAATGCGGAAGTCGTCGGTCGCCACGATCACCTGATCGAGCTTCTTCGCGCGGCGGCACCGTTCCCAGACATGCTGGAGCAACGGCTTCGCCGCGATCGGATAAAGCGGCTTGCCGGGAAAACGCGTGGAACCCCAACGCGCCGGAATGATGCCAACAGTTTTGCTCATGGCGAGGATCGAAAGGCGGTGAGCGGGTGGAAACGCGTGTCATCCCGAGCCGCGCAGACGGCGAGGGACCTCACAGTCGCAAAAAAGATTACCCAAGCCCGCTTTCGCGATCCACGAGGCGTTGACCCCCGACCATGCGCAGCGTGATTAGTGTGAATTGAGACCGACTGGGAGGTCCCTCGCCGTCTGCGCGGCTCGGGATGACACGCGCTTTTGTTCATTCGTTCGCTCCAAGGATTATCTCCGCGGCGTGAGCGAGATCGCGGGCGACGAAATCGGCCCGGCAATCGATTTCCCCCGCGCCATACCCGGTCTGCACGAGAATAGTTTGCACACCTGCATTGCGGCCGCAGCCGATGTCGCTGCTTTTGTCGCCGATAAAATACGAGCGCGCGAGGTCCAGCTGATGATCGCGTTGCGCTTCGAAGATCATTCCGGGTTCTGGTTTTCGGCGCGTTGACTTTGACTCGGGCAGGTCGGGACAAAAATAAGTGTCGTCGATGAGGCCCTCTCCCAGTTGCCGAAGAAACTCCCGCTCGACCGCGCGGTAATCCTGCTCGCTGAAATAACCGCGCCCGATCCCGCTTTGGTTGGTAATAATGATCAACTTGTAGCCGGCTCCTTTCAATCGCCCCAAAGCCTCGGCGGCTTCCGGAAACACTTCGACCTTGGCCGGGTCCCCGCAGTAATCGACCTCTCGCATCAGCGTCCCGTCGCGATCCAAAAAAATCGCCGGGCGGCTCTTCTCAGCCGAGCCCGTCATTTTGAAAACTATCCACGAGCTCCTCGCGGGTGACCGTAGCCGTGCCGAGTTTCCCCACGACTACGGCACTCGCGTGGTTGGCGATCTCGGCGGCTTCGGCGGCCGTGGCTTCGGAGCAAAGCGCCAGCGTGAAGAGAGCGATGGCGGTATCGCCCGCTCCGGAAACGTCGAAGACCTGCCGCGCCTTTGTTGCAATATAGTGCGGCCGGCTTCCTTTCTGGAAAAGCATCATGCCTTGTTCGCCCAGCGTGATCAGCACGAATTTCGTGTCCCATTTTTCCAGGAGCATTCCGCCGACTTTCGCCATGGCTTCATCCTGATTCGCGGGGTCAATCGGATCGCTCCAGGGGACTCCCGCGGCAAGAAACGCTTCGGTCCGATTTGGTTTCACCACCGTCACATTTTTCCATTCCAGCGGGTGCCGGGGATTCGGATCTCCCGAAACGATTTTGCCCGCGGCGATCGCGTCGGCGCAGATCTGCTCGACGAGTTCAGCGCTGAGAAAACCTTTGCCGTAGTCCTCGAAGATGATGGCGTCGATTTCGGCGAGGCGGCGTCGGACGTTTCCGGTGATGAGCGAAACTTGCGCCGGGGAAGGGGAATGAATCTGCTCCCGATCCACGCGGACGATCTGTTGGTTCCGGGCAATGATCCGCGTTTTCACGATCGTGCGGAAATCGGGATCTTCGATCGCATCCGCCGTGTCGATCTTTTGCTCCGCCAGAAGCTCGCGTAATTGCCGGCCGCCGCGGTCCGATCCGATCAGCCCAATCACCGACACCTCGTCAATGAATTCGCGAAGATTGCGAGCGACGTTGGCTGCGCCGCCCGGATAAAAGCTCTCGCCCGTAACTTCGACCACCGGCACGGGCGCCTCCGGGGAAATCCGTCCGACCTTGCCCCAGACGAATTCGTCGAGCATAAGATCGCCGATGACGAGAATGCGTTTCTTCCGCGCCGGCGCCAGAATCTCCTGCAAGCGGCGCGTGTTCATGAAGGTGAAATGGGACGCGCGAAAAGAAATTGCGAAGAATGCCACCGCCCTGCGAGGTTGTTTCGATTCAGGAGAGTCAAAATCTTAAGCGGCCAAATTTGTGCGACACCGACTTCTGCTTAGAGTGACTCATTAACCTGAATACGAAGGCGAAATCAACAGTCGAAGCTAGCCGATGATCCCATTCGCTAAATTTTTTAAACTTACCCTCATCGTGGCCATAGGCTTTCCGCTCGGTGCGAGCGCGGCTGAAACCGCCAAACATATCGACGTCAAACTCCTCTCGAAAAAGGTGGACGACGTTGTCGTGCCATCGCCGATCGAGGTTTTTGGCGCCTTAAACAAACTCGGCGGCGTGAACTGGCGCGAGTACGTCCGGAACGACAAGGGCAGCAATTTCACCGAGCGCCCGCGGATCGCGCTCCTGCTCGGCGCAGTCATCGCGGACGGTTTCATCGCGGTGCAGGCTGAAGATGCGCCGACGGTTAAGGAGATCGGACAACGTGTCCTTTCACTCGCGAGGGGTATCGGAGTCGGCAACTCGATTACCCCCCATGCCAAGGCTATCACGGATGCGGCCGACAAGCGCAATTGGGCCGGGGTCCGACAGGAACTTGATCGCACCCAAAGCAGCGTCCAACAGGCGATGAACGAAGTGCATGACGAAAAGCTTTCGCAGTTGGTCAGCCTCGGGGGCTGGCTCCGGGGCACGGAGGTTTTGACCGCGGTGGTGACCAAGCGTTATTCCGAGGAAGGCGCGGAGCTCCTCCACCAACCCGACCTGCTCGCGTATTTTGAAAACCGGCTCAAATCAATGCCCGAATTTAACCTGAAGCTGCTCTCCGACATTCACGCCGCGCTCTTGGAAGTGCGGCCGTTGATCGATGTCGGCGAGGCGCACATCCCGCCCACTTCGGTCAAGAAGATCAACGACATCACCACTCGTTTGGGCGACGCGATCACGAAAAAATAGCTTAACCGATGACCGCCTTCCTGAAACCAACCTGGCGCGCGACTCTCCTGGCCGCGTGCGTTTTTGCGTTCGCCGTCGGTGTGCGCGCGTCGGTGGATGATGCGCAATCGTTCGCGCTTCAGGCCGCCGAGCCCTACGTGAAGGAGGGCTTCCAGGTGCGCGAGGATTATTGGGGCGGCGATCTCGCGGCTGGCGAAAAAAAGGCGGTGCGCCAGCAACTTTTCAAGGGCAATGAATACTGGTTTTGGCTGGGAACAGAGGTCGAAGCGGCCAAGGTTTCGGTCCATATTTACGACGCGGAAGGCAAGCTGGTCGAACAGCCAGACGGATGGCAGAAGGGGCACTTCGCCGGCGCGCACATCATCCCGAAAAATACCGGCAGCTATTTCGTCATCGTAGAAATCGAGCAATCGCCGGAGGAACGGACTCATTGGGCGCTTGTTTACGGCTTCCGTTAATTAAGCCCGGAAGCGTTCTGAAAACGTGACTTTCCCTCAACGGCCTGAGGGCAGGCCGTCTCTAAATCCAGCACAGGAGCCGGCGTTCCTTCGGGTGGCGTTGGGCAGGTGGTTGACTCTTTTTGCGCTGGCGGTATCATCAGCGCCCCTTGGTTTCGCGCCGAAATGACTGAAAGTCGCACGCTCCAGTTCGAGAGCGCACGTGCTGTGCAGTCGCTCTACGCGAACGATCTCAAACTTTTGAAAACGCTTGAAGAGTCACTCGGCGTCAAAGTCACCACCCGCGATGGCTGGGTGAAACTCGAGGGCGACCAGCTCCCAGTCGACCGCGCCCAACGCGTCTTCGAACAATTGGAGCAGGCTCGCCTCAAGGGCGTGGACATTCACAAACATGAATTCAGTTATGCGCTTAATTCCGTGATGGAGTCGCGACCCGATAATCTTAACGACGTGGTGGATGTGAAGATTTCCACGTCATCGCGCAAGCCGCCCATCGTGGCCCGCACGATTGGCCAGCGCAATTACGTCGAGGCGATCCAAAAGCACGACATCGTGTTCGGTATCGGTCCGGCCGGCACGGGCAAAACTTATCTTGCCGTGGCCATGGCCGTGGCGGCGTTGAAGAAGGAACAGGTCAGCCGGATTATCCTGACCCGGCCTGCGGTCGAGGCGGGTGAGGCACTAGGCTTTTTGCCCGGGGATCTGCAGGAGAAAATCACCCCGTACCTGCGGCCCCTTTATGATTCACTTCGCGACATGCTCGACCCCGAGGAGATCGAACGGGCCGTCGCGCGCCAGACCATCGAGGTGGCGCCGCTCGCCTACATGCGCGGGCGCACGCTCAGCAATGCCTTCGTGATTTTGGATGAAGCGCAGAACACGACGACCGAGCAGATGTTCATGCTCCTGACCCGAATCGGGCCGAATTCAAAATGCGTCGTCACGGGCGACGTAACGCAGATCGATCTGCCGTCGAACAAGCGCTCGGGCCTGGTCGAGGCGCTTCAGGCGTTGAAAAGTGTGAATGGCATTTCCTTCGTTTATTTCAACGAGCGCGATGTCGTTCGTCACGAATTGGTGCGCGCGGTCATCAATGCCTACCAGCAGCATCGTTCTCCCGCGAACGTCGCGGCCACGGCGCGCAAATAACATGTTCGACTTCCTCAAGCGCAGTCAGCTGGTGAAACGCGGGCTCGCCTCGCGCAAAACGCGGCGCCGCCGCTCGACCAATGAATTGCTCCACAGCCTTGAGTTCGCGGTCTACATCAAGTGGCTCATCTTCGGGGCGTTTGTAGCGGGCCTGGCGTTCCTTATCTTCAGCGGCCAGCAGCCCGAGCCGACGAAAAACTTCGTCATCGCGCTTCTCTTTTTCGCCACGGCGTTGACCCAGCTTTGGATCAACCAGCCGACCACGTTTTTGCGCAGCTCGCGGCTGCTGCTCGTGTTCGGCGTCATCTTCCTGCAGCTGGCGGCGACGAAGCTGGTCCTGATCCTGTGCAACAGCGGCAACTATTCCTTTTTGCGGCCGGAGACCGTTGGCCTGATTGCGCCCTACGCCTTTGCCCCGCTCGTGCTAAGCGTCCTGCTTGGCCGCAACCATGGCTTATACGCGTCGGTTTTCGTTAGTCTTTGGAGCAGCATTCTTTTCGGCAAAGTGGACGCGCCGCTGCTGGTGTGCGGATTGATCAGCGGATTCACCGCGGTTTATCTCACGCTCCAGGTGCGCCGGCGCAGCCGTCTTATTCGGGCCGGATTCGGCGTGGGTGTCGCCATCTGGCTTTTGGCTATAACCTTCGGTCTCATTGGGCCGATCGATTTCTTCACTCCGAGCGGGAACAACTGGAAAATGATTGGCGTTCAAAGCGCCTTTGCGATCGGGAACGGTATTCTTACGGCCACGATCGTCGGCGGTATTCTTCCGATCCTGGAGCACCTGTTCCAGATCACGACGGATATCTCCTGGCTCGAGGCCTCGGACCTGAATCATCCGTTGCTGCGCCGGATGACGATCGAAGCCCCGGGCACGTATCATCACAGCCTGGTGGTCGCGAACCTGGCGGAGTCCGCGGCGGAATCGATCGGAGCGAACGCGACGCTTTGCCGTGTCTGCTCTTATTTCCACGATGTCGGGAAGCTGGTGAAGCCGGATTACTACACGGAGAACATGAACTTCGGACGAAATCCGCACGACGATCTGGCCCCGACCATGAGCGCGCTCATCATCATCGCGCACGTGAAAGAGGGCGTGGACCTCGCGCTGAAACACGGTCTGAACCGGCGGATCGTAGATATCATCCAGGAACATCACGGCACGTCGCTGGTTTATTATTTTTACAAGCGCGCGCTCCAGCAACAGGAAGACGCCCGCACGGGCGGCAAGATCATGAATCTGCGTGAAGGCGACGTTCCGGAAGTGCGCGAAGAGACTTTCCGCTACAGCGGCCCCAAGCCGCAGACCAAGGAGAGCGCCATCATCAGCCTGGCCGACATGGTGGAAAGCGCGTCCCGAAGTTTGGAGAAACCGACGCCGCAGAAAATCGAGCAGCTCGTGACGGAGTTGATCGGCGCACGGATCGCCGACGGCCAATTAGTGGAGTGCGACCTGACGCTGGCGGATTTGAACATGATCGCGGAACGTTTTCGCTTCACGCTCATGACCATGTTGCATACGCGGATCGCGTATCCGAAGCAGGACGTGAAGACCAGCCTGGTGCGCGAGGACGCGCTGCGCCCCGACGTGATGGCTGAAACGAGAAAACCGGAGTCGGCGCCGCCGATGTCCGCCGCTTGATTGTGAGCGACGCTGCGCTCGAACGTTTGCGCGGGTGGGGGGCGGACACCGCCGTTATTCTCGGCTCGGGCCTGAACACGCTCGTGCAGGAGGCGTCCGCCGAAGACACCATTTCTTATTCGGAGTTTAGCGAGCTGCCGAAGACTTCGGTGCCGGGACATGCCGGGCGCTTCGTGCGCGGCAAGATCAAGGGCGGCTCGGTCGTTTACGCGCAGGGGCGGGTCCATCTTTACGAAGGACATTCCGCGCGCAATGTCACCGCGGGAGTGCGACTGATGGCGGCCGCTGGGATAAAGCGGTTGGTTCTGACCAACGCCGCCGGCACCGCGAACCAGGCCTTCGCTCCCGGCTCCTGGATGATGCTTTCCGATCACCTTAATCTCACCGGCACGACGCCGTTACTCGGCCGGGCCGAGTTCGTCGATTTGACCGAGGCTTATTCTAAAAAGTGGCGCTTCGAATTCGCGCGCCTGGCCAAAGCGCAGGGATTCGTTCTGAACGAGGGCGTTTACGCGGGATTGCTCGGTCCGCAGTACGAGACCCCGGCAGAAGTGCGAATGCTTCGGGGGCTGGGCGCCGACGCGATCGGGATGTCCACCGTGCTGGAGGTCATCCAGGCGCGCGCCCTCGGATTGGAAGTGGCCGCATTTTCCTGCCTGACGAACTGGGCGGCGGGGATGGGGACAGAGAACCTGAGCCACGGAGAAGTTCTGGAAACGGGAAAGATCGCGGCGGCCGGTTTCGCGCGGTTGTTGCAGGAATGTCTCGCGGGCAGTCGCGCGGCCTAACGAGAGGTTAGGGGCTACGGCCGGATCTCGATTGGAGTGCCGTCGGGAACGGCGCGCCATATCTCCTCGATCTCGAGGTCGGTTACGGCAATGCAGCCGGCGGTCCAATCGTTCCTCCGGTGAAAGGCTCCGATCCAGCCCCTGCCGTTCGGGAGTCCATGCACCATGATGTCGGAACCGGGCGGGACTCCGGCGGCAGCCGCGCGCTCGATATCGCGCTGCTCCGGATAGGAGACATGCAAAGCGCGATGGTAGTCGCTGTCCTCCTTGTGAAAATCGATGCGATAAATCCCCTCCGGCGTCTTGAGGTCGCCCTCCTGTTCCTTCGGCCCATCCGGTGCACCACCAAGCGCCACTCGATACGTCTTGAGCGGTCTGCCATCGCGCAACAGGGTCAAACGGCGCGCTGATTTTTCGACCAGGACACGGTCCGCGATGACATCGCGGGGAAGGGGGTGCCAGTTCAGATTTGCGCCCACCATCACGCCTGCGGTGACCACGCACACCAGAAGAAAGATGGGCATGAGCACTTTCAACCGACGCAATTTAGATGTCACAGCGCATCCGTCGGCCGGCGCGCTCTTGGCTCGCGATCCTTGGTCGTGGCGGTACTGGGCGCGGTGACGAACGGTCCGCCCTCGAGCGGAGCCGCGGAGGTAAACGCGACATCGGGCATGTCGCTGGGCAAGCCTTCCAACGGAAATTCTTTTCGGAGCGGGAAGAAAGGGTAGCCCTCCCACATCAAAATTCGGCGCAGATCGGGATGGCCGGCAAAACGCAAACCCATCATGTCGTAGATCTCGCGTTCGTGCCAATCGGCCGTGGGCCAAATATCGGAAACGGTCGGGACTTCGCCTTCGTCCTCGGAGACACGCAGTTTCAGGCGCAGATGGACGGACAGCTTCATCGAATAGAGTTCGTAAACAATTTCGAAGCGCGGCTCGTCGCCAAAATTATCTACGCTCGAGATATCGATGAGGTAATCGAACGAGAGCTCGTCCCGGCAGAATAGCGCGACCTCCCGCAGATCGGCCGGAAGAAGTCGAAAAGTCGTTTCGCCCCGAAATTCAGTCCTGTCCTGAATCTTTCCGCCCAGTAATTGGCCGAGCGATCCCAGCAGGTCCGCCCCCGTCATGCCATGACGCCGTCGAGCTTTTGCATCAGCTCGCGCTTTTGTTCACGGAATGAACTTTCGCCCGTGATCTTGCTCTGAAGCTTCATCAGACCTTCGAGCAGCGCCTCCGGGCGCGGCGGGCATCCGGAAATGTAAACGTCCACCGGCAGCAGTTGATCGATGCCCTGCAGCACAGCATAGGAGCGATACATGCCGCCGCTCGAGGCGCACGCGCCCATCGCGATGACCCATTTCGGCTCGGGCATCTGCTCGTAAATCCGCTTCACCGCTAGCGCCATTTTGTAGGTGACCGTGCCGGCCACGATCATCACATCGCATTGGCGCGGCGAGAACCGCATCACTTCCGCGCCGAAGCGCGAGATGTCGAAACGCGCCGAGGCCGTGGCCATCAGCTCGATCGCACAACAGGCCAGGCCCATCGGCATGGGCCAGAGTGAATTCTTGCGCATCCAGTTCATGGCCGCGTCGAGGCGGGTGAAAATGACGTTGCCTTCGATCTTCGAATCGTAGGCCGCGGGACGGACTTCGCGCATTGGCGAAACAGTAGAGTCGCGGTCCCGCACCGCAACAAAATTCAGACTTCGAGCCGCAGGCTACCCGGTGGCCTGCAACGGATAATCGGCGACGAGATTGACGTGACTGGAGGCGATCACTTCGTGCACGATCTTGCCCAGTTCAGCCGCTTCGTATGGTTTCGCGATCACGCCGCGGAACCCGAAATCCTGGTAGCGGCTCATCGTCGCATCCATGGCATATCCGCTCGAGACGATCGCGTTCACGGTGGGATCGATTTCGATCAGGCGCTTCAACGCTTCTTTTCCACCCATGCCGCCGGGGAGGGTCAGGTCAAGAATTACGGCATCAAAACGCTCGCCCGCATCCAGCTTTTGCCGATAGAGCTCCACACCTTCGAGCGCGCTTTCCGCCTGTGACACTTGATAGCCGAGACGCTCGAGCGTAAACTCAACCAGCGCGCGGATCGCTTCCTCATCGTCCACGATCAGGATGCGGCCCGTGCCCGAGATTACTTGATTGAGCTGGCGCGGCGGCTCGACCGGCATCTGCTGATGTCTCGAGGCCGGGAGATAGAGCGTGAAGGTCGATCCGTAGTGGACTTGCGATTCCACGCAGATGAGTCCGTTGTGGTTCTTGATAATCGAATAAGTCGTCGCGAGTCCGAGACCGTTCCCTTTCGGCTTGGTGGTGAAGTAAGGATCGAAGATCCGCTTGAGGGTGTTTTCCGGAATGCCGACGCCTTCGTCCTTGATTCCGATTCGGATATAATCGCCCGGGAGGAGATCAGGAATCGAGGGCGTTGTGTCGGTGTAGTAACTGAAATTGTCGCAACTCACTCGCAGCGTGCCGCCGTTGGGCATCGCCTGATCCGCATTCACCACCAGATTCGCCACGACCTGACTGATTTGCCCGGGGTCGATTTCAGCCGGCCACAGATCCGCGCCGAAAAGGAACTCGCTGCGGCTGTGCGTGCCGCGCAAGGAGAAGCTGACCGTGTCCTGGATGAGTTTCCCGATCGAGGCCGTTTTCTTGATCGGCGCTCCACCGCGGGCAAAGGTCAGAAGTTGCTGGGCCAGGTCGCGGGCTCGGAGCGAAGCGTTTTTCGCGTCGTTCAACCGCGTTGCCATTTCATCGTCCGGCGGCAGGAGCAAGGAAGCGAGGGAGATGTTGCCGATGATCGCGGTGAGGAGGTTGTTGAAATCATGCGCAATTCCGCCGGCGAGCAAGCCGAGTTGTTCCAGAGTCTCGGCTTTGCGTCGCTCGGCTTCGTTGCGTTGACGTTCGGTAATATCGCGGAAAACCAACACGACGCCCGCGACTTCATTCTTGCTGTCGCGAATGGGGGAGGCGACCTGCTCGATCACGTGCTCGGTGCCGTCGCGCGCTTTCAGGGTCGCATTCTCCGGCGTGCTTAAAAGAATCGATTGGGCTTCGTTGCGATACCCGCTTTTCTGGGCCCGCGCCTGCGCCGCCAGATCGATCGCGATGTTGAAAACAGACTTGAGCGGTTGGCCGATCGCTTCTTTTGAAGTCCAGCCGGTCAAATTCTCGCCGGCATTGTTGATCATGATGATCTTGCCCTGCACGTCCGTGGTAATGACGCCGTCCAGGATCGATCGCAGCGTCACCGCCAGGCTTTCCTTATCGGCGGCTATCTCCAGCTCGAAGCGTTTCCGTTCCGTCACATCGCGAACCATGGCGACGTAAAGCTTGCGCCCGTCGACCATCATTTCGCTGAGGGAAATTTCGATCGGGAAGGTGGCATGTCGGCGGGTGCGGCCGACCGCCATCGTCGTGCTGCCAGTCCTGCGCGCGAGATCATCCCAGGCGCAGACGCTTGCTTCGGCCTCGTTGCCGTACGATTTCGGAACGAGCTTCGTGAACTTGTGGCCGATCATCTCGTTGTTGATGCAGTCGAACATTTTTTCGGCTGACGGATTCATCGAACAAATGACGCCCTGCTCATCCACCGTGATCATCCCGTCCAGGATGTTCTCGATAATCGAGCGAATGCGGGTTTCCACGCCGTCCAGTTTCGCCAATTGCCGGCGGACCAGGACGAAACTGTAACTGTTCGAGACGATAAGGAGCCCGACCGCGAAGACGCAGAGAATGGCCAGGGCGGAAGTCTTGATGATACGTTCACGCGCGGCGGAGTCAGAACGGACCCCGTAGAGGCCGGCCTCGTTCTGCTCGAAATTCTTTACCATCTGCCTGATCTCGCCCATCAGAGCTTCGCCGTTGTTCGTCGCGACGAGCGCGGCGAGATCTTTCCCACCGCGCTTCGCCTCCATCTCAGGTGCGGCGGCGGCGGCAATCCACCGTTCAACTCCCTTTCGGATGTTGGTCAGGGAAGCGGACTGCTCGGGCGAATTTGCGATCAGGATCGAGAGATAGCCGTGGTAGGTGTAGAAGTCTGCGGTCGCGCGCTTGTAGCCCTCGATGAAACTGCTGTCGCCCGTGAGGAGATATCCCCCTTTTTCTTTTTGCATCTCAATCACCGAGCGCTCCAGCTTGGCCAGGAAATCGAGGATCTGAGTCGATTGCGCCGCCCATTCCTGGTCGCGCATCCGCTCATTGAGGACGATCTGTTCCTCGTTTTGGAGCGACTGCACAATCTCTCGCGCTTGATTCAGCAGGGAATTTCCCAGAGAAGCTGAGACTCCGCCCGCCGAATCGCTCAAGGTAGTGACACCTTTGGTTTGTCGATTGTTGATTTGCGGTAAAGCGACGGTATCGAGCCACTTTTGGACGATTTCCTGTATTTTCATCACGCGCTTCCGTTGGCGAGGGCTGTCCAGAATCAAGACCGTCAAATCTTCCACGCGCTTTTTGATGAGCTCGCGCCGGCGCTCGAACGGTTCCAGAAATGCGGCGTCGCCGGTAAGGAGGAAACTCCGGTGCCCGCTTTCCAGCGCGGCGATGTCCGTTTCGATCACACTGCTGAGGCGCATGACCTCGATCGTGTGCGATCGCAATGACTCCTGTCGGTGATTTCTAACCGTGACGAAAAGGAAGAGCCCGGCGAGAAAAGTAATGACGACGATGCCCACCGCCGTGCCCGACAAGAGTTTGAAGTGAAAATGCTTCGGACTGAAAAGCCAGGCCACGCTCCGACCAAAAAATCCTTTCTGGGCGGCTGGAGTTGAGATGGGCGCGTCGGCTGGCGTCATTATAATTTCCACAAAGCAGGTCTTCTGCCACACTGCTGAAGCGCAATTCCGCACCCCAGCGTCGCGGGTAGGAAAGCAAGGTTAGTACCGTATGCGGACGAGAAATAATCCGTCGGCCGGCGCAGCCACTCGCCTATGCGAATCCCGCGGGTGCGGCGAGCGGAGGCGATCACGTATTTCCTGCGCTGAGGAAAGGCCGAGGCCGACACGGCCAATGCTGCCAACCATCATCCGCACCATCTTGTAAAGAAACCCATCGCCATCGAACTCGATGACGAAACAAGATCCTGCCTGACGCAAACGAACCGCGCGAATACTGCGCACGGTTTCTCGTGGTGGTGTCCCACGATTCGCGGCGAACGCGGCAAAGTCGTGTTTGCCGGCAAACTCTTGCGCGGCAGTTTTCATCCTCTGAAAATCCAGTGGACGCACGACATGCCAGGCGCGCCCACTTTCAAACGGGGGCAGCACGCCTGCATTCCAAATCCTGTAGCGATAGATTTTTCCCCGGGCGGAAAAACGCGCGTGAAATTTTTCAGAAACGAACCCACACCGCATGATGCGAATCGCAGGAGGCAGCACGCCGTTCAACGCGGAAACCCACCGGTCCGCTCCGTAGCGCGGCTCCGCCAACTCTACGTGCGCGCATTGTGCGAAAGCGTGGACGCCCGCGTCGGTTCGTCCCGCGCCGTGCACCCGAACCGGCTGCGAACAGATGCGCTGAAATGCTTCTTCCAGACGGTCCTGGACCGCATTGCCGTTTGCCTGGCTTTGCCATCCGGCGAAACCGGCGCCGTCGTAAGCAACGATCAGCTTGAGCCGCGCCGGCATTTATTCAGTCGGAGAAATGTCCTCGTCGATCCCGGTCTCGCGATCGCGCGCGCTTTGCAACCCGTCCAAATAACCCTGCAGAATCATTTGCGCTGCGACCTGGTCGATAAAGCCGCGCGAGTTCCGTGTCTTTTGTCCGCCCTCGCGGAGCGCACGGCTGGCCGCGACGGTGGTGAGGCGTTCGTCCCAGGTCAGCACCTCACACGTAACCAAACCTCGCAGCTTCTCGGCAAACGCCAGCGCTTCGCCGGCAGATTCGCCCGCGCTCCCGTTCATGTGCCGGGGCAAACCGATCACTACTCGTTCCGCATTTTTTTCGCGAACGATCTCCGCGATCCTTTTGGCCGCGTCCCGCGATGCGGGAATTGTCTCGACCGGATGCGCCAGCATTCCCAGCTCATCCGACACAGCGACGCCAAGACGCGCGCGGCCAAAATCCACGCCCAGAATTCGCCGCCGGATTTGCATGCTCATTGCAAACTCTCCGGAAGTTTCCCGACCAGCTTCTTGATCTTCTCCGCCTGATGACGATGACAAATCAAAATGGCGTCCGCGGTCCGGACCACGATTAGGTTATGCACGCCGAGAAGGGCAATGTTCGTCCCATCCGGATTGAAGACGATGTTGTTCGTCGAATCCATCGCCGTGAGTTCGCCATTGGCGGCATTGCCCTCCGCGTCGTTCTTGAAATACTTCGCCACGGCACTCCAGCTTCCCACATCGTCCCAGTCGAAACCTGCTTCCACCACCAAAACGCGATCCGCCTTCTCCATGATCGCGTAGTCGAACGAGATCCTGGGTAATTTCGAAAAGCGATCGCGGATTGTCGTCTCGAAATTATCCTGCGCGCGCAATTGCGAGATGAAGCTGGCCAACTCGGGCGTGTGCCGGTTGAACTCGCTCAACACCGATGGCACCGACCAGACGAACATGCCCGCGTTCCAACGGAAATTTCCTTTCCGGAGAAACGACTCCGCCAGGTCTGCGTTTGGTTTTTCACGGAATCGAACGACGCGGTGGACCCCGCTTCCCGCCGCGACAGTCCTCAGGTTCACTTCTTCTCCCTGTTCGATATAACCGAAACCGGGGCAAGCCCACGTCGGTTTCAAACCGATCGTGACGAGTGCGCCGGTCTCTTCCGCCGCCGCTGCTGCCGTCAGCAGGGTCTTTTGGAAAGCCGCAGTGTCCTTGATCACGTGGTCGGCCGGCAGCACGATCATGGTCGCGGAATGATCCCGGACCGCGACCCAGCCCGCGCCCAGAGCCACGGCGGCCGCGGTATCGCGTTTCGCCGGCTCGGCCACGATGTTTTCCTTCGGAATATTCGCCAGGAGTTCACGCACGGCCGCTTCCTGTTCGACATTGGTCAGGACCAGGATCCGATCGCTTGCCACCAGACCTTCGAGGCGCGCGACAGTCTGCTCGAGCAGCGTGTCTTTCGCGACGAGACGCAGGAGTTGTTTCGGCCGCGAGCGGCGGCTTAGCGGCCAGAAGCGCTCGCCGCTGCCTCCCGCGAGGATGAGTGCATAGATCGGATTGGGCATGTGAAATGGTGCGAAAAGGACTGCGCTGCCCGATAGAACGGGCGGTGAGAATTCCCGTTTCCTTTTCCAAAACGAGACGTATAAGGGTAGGCGATGTCTCTCTCGATATCCATTCCAAAAACCGCCGACCAAATTCCACTCGACGGTTTGTTGGTGCTTACACGCACCGCATTCGGGCTCGGTATCGGAATGCTGGTGGCCGACAAAATTCGACGGCCGATTCGGCAGGCGACGGCCATTGCTCTGGTTTCGGTGGGCGCTCTCGCCGCGGTCCCGCTGCTGGTGAAAATGGCGATGGAGCGCATCAATCGCCCGGAGTCCGAACGTGGCAGCCGAAACCGCTTGCGGTCGATTCGCGACGATTCCGGTTATCCCTCTGAGACGGACGTTTACTAAGACACTGGGGCCGACGGTGCCTCTATAGGAATCGGCAGTCTCGCTTGCTTCCCGCCCTGGCTCAGGGTAAGCCTTTCGCCTTCATGTCACGATCTCCTGCTCCTCTGCCCGAAGGTTTGCGTGAACGCTGCGCCTTCATTGCCCGCGAAGAAAGTGTTTTGCGCGAAGGCGGTGGCAAAGCCGGACAGGACCGTCAGCATAAGATGGGTCGGCTGCTCGCGCGCGAACGGATCAGCCAGCTGCTCGACCCCAATTCAGCCTTTTTCGAAGTCGGCCTCTGGTCCGCCTACAAAATGTATGAGCAGTGGGGCAAGATTCCCGCCGCGGGTGCCGTGGCCGGAATCGGAAACATCGCCGGCGTTCCATGCATGATCATCGCCAACGACGCTACGGTTAAGGCCGGCGCGTTTTTTCCCGCCACCGCCAAGAAATTAATTCGCGCGCAGCGGATCGCCTTCGAGTCCGCCCTGCCCATCGTTTACCTGGTTGACTCGGCGGGCGTCTTCCTGCCCATGCAGGACGAAATCTTTCCGGACGAAGACGACTTCGGCCGGATCTTTCGCAACAACTCCGTCATTTCCGCGGCGGGTCTTCCGCAATTCGCCGCCATCATGGGCAATTGCGTGGCCGGCGGCGCCTATCTGCCGGTCCTTTGCGATAAAATTTTGATGACGGAAGGCAGTGGCCTTTATCTGGCCGGTCCGTCGCTGGTCAAAGCGGCGATCGGGCAGGTCGTCGAAGCCGAGGAACTTGGTGGCGCAAAAATGCACGCTGAAATCAGCGGCACGGTCGACTTTTACGAGAAGGATGATTCCTCGTGTTTGAAGCGCCTCCGCTCGCTCGTGGCACTTTTGCCTGAAGCCGAACTGGCGAAGCGCGCGGAGAAACCGGCGAAACTGGCCCCGGCGAAAAAGCCCGAGGCCGTCTACGAGCTGATGAGTCTTGATGGCCATAAGCCGTACGACGCGCGCGATCTTCTTGCGTCCATAATCGATGCCGATTCGCTCGATGAATACAAAGCCGATTACGGCAAGACGCTCGTCACGACTTATGCGCGCATCTCCGGGCGGCCGGTCGGCATCGTCGCGAGCCAGCGCCTGCAAGTCCGCACGAAGAAGGAAGGCATCCAGATGGGCGGCGTGATCTACGCCGATAGCGCCGATAAGGCCGCGCGATTCATCATGGATTGCAACCAGACCGGTTTGCCGATCATCTTTTTCCAGGACGTCACCGGCTTCATGGTCGGTCGCGATGCCGAGCAAAGCGGGATCATCCGGAGCGGCGCGAAATTAGTGAATGCGGTGAGCAACTCGACAGTGCCGAAAATCACGGTGGTCGTTGGAGGTTCCTTCGGCGCGGGCAACTACGCGCTTTGTGGCAAGGCCTACGATCCACGCTTCATTCTGGCTTGGCCGAATTCGCGTTACGCGGTCATGGGAGCGGCGCAGGCATCGGACACTATCTTCAGCGTTCTCGCCCGGGCCCAGGATCGCGGCGACAAGAAATCGTCGCCGGAGGAGCTCGAGGAATTGCGCGCGACGGTGAAGAAAAACTACGAGGAGCAAACGGACATTCGTTATGGAGCCGCGCGCGGGTGGGTGGATGCAATCATTCAACCGCACGAGACGCGCGAGGTGCTCACACGGCTGCTCCAGTATGTTTCGCGCCCGATGCCGAAAGCGCGGTTTCATACCGGCGTGGTCCAGACGTAATGATAGGGACAGCGCGCTGCGCTGTCCGTGATTCTCGGCAATTCGGTAACGCGCCGAATCGTCTGGACGCCGCAGCGCGGCGTCCCTACCGGGAAAATTCGCCGCTGATCGCGGCATTCATCGCCATCACGGATTGCATGGAATTTCGGATGGGTAACACGATGCCGCGCTGCTCCATGGCTTGGAGAACTTCTTCCGTCGGGATATTTCCGACCATCTCGTCTTGCGCGAACGGGCATCCGCCCAGTCCACCGAGGGCGGAGTCGAAACGCCGGCATCCCGCGTCGAATGCGGCCAGGATCTTCGCGCCTGCCGCGGCGCGCGTACTGTGCAGGTGAATTCCGACCTCACCCTCTGGACCAGTGCGGAGCAGCTCAGCCACGACCCGATGAATTTGGTCCGGCTCCGCCGTTCCCACAGTGTCGGCCAGCGAAAGCGCCTGGATTCCCAAGCCGAAGATCGTTCGGGCCGATTCCGCAACTTTCTCTTCGCTCCATTCATCCCCGTACGGATTTCCGAAGGCCATGGAAATGTAGGCGACCATCTCGAGCCCGGACCCATCCGCCATCTCTTTGATTCGCTTAAGCGCCGACAGATTTTCCTCGGGCGATTGATTTTGATTCCGGAGCAGAAACGTTCCGGAAATAGAACATGGGTAGCCGAGAGTTTTCACCTTCCCGGTAGCGATGGCGCGTGCGGCGCCCTTCTCGTTCACGACGATTCCGATAATCTCCACTCCATCGAGTTCGCCCAATTGCTCGAGCACTGCCTCGCTGTCGGCCATCTGCGGGATAGCTTTGGGAGAAACAAAACTCACGGCGTCGATCTGGCGGAAACCCGCCGCCACCAGCCCGCGCAAATATTCCACCTTCCGCTCGACGGGGATATGGCGCGGCAGTCCTTGCCAGGCGTCGCGCGGACATTCGATCAGCTTGACGGATTTCATCGTGACGGGTGTTCCTGAAAAGCTAACGTAGCGCATGCCAGTCGTTCTCGTCGAAAAACAAACGCCGCAGATTACGCTGATCACGCTCAATCGGCCGGAGCGCCGCAATGCGCTGACGATCGAATTGATGAACGAGCTGGCTGCTGCCATTGATGTCGCCGCGGCTGATCCGATTCAGCGCATTCTCATTCTGCGTGGCGCCGGCAAGGCGTTCTGCACCGGTTTGGATTTGGAGGCCGCGTCCGATGCCTCAAAAGCTCACGCCACGGCGGAAGCAGTCGCGCACCTGCTGCTCACGCTTGCTGAGACTCGCCTAGTCACGATAGCGACCGTGCACGGAGCCGCGGTCGCGGGCGGCGCGGGAATCATGTCGGCCTGCGATTTTGTTGTCGCCGCGGAGCGCACGAAAATCGGTTACCCCGAAGTGCGACGGGGACTGGTCGCGGGCATCGTCATGACCTTTCTCCGGCGGCAACTGCGTGAACGAGATCTGCGCGAATTGCTTTTGGCTTCGGAGCTGATCAATGCCGAACGCGCTTATGAAATCGGACTGGTCAATCGAGTAGTCCCCGTCGCGGAGCTGGAAAACGAAGCGCAGAAGATCGCCGCGTCTGTTTTACAGGGCGCTCCCGGTGCGATTACGAATTCGAAAAGATTGATGGAGGAACTTTGGTCGACGCCGGTTCGGAAAGACATTGAGCTGGCATTGAGTCACCACATGAAAGCGCGTGAGTCCGCCGAAGCCAAGGAAGGCATCGCCGCCTTTAACGAAAAGCGCCCACCGAATTGGGCGGGTTAGATCGGTCAGCGTCATACCATGTCATCCCGAGCCGCGCAGACGGCGAGGGACCCCACAGTCGCAGGAAAACCTACACATGTCGCTTTTCGCGGTCCCACGAAGCGCAAACGTTGAACACAGCCTCTGTTGATGTGGGTGATCGTAGAACAACTGGGAGGTCCATCGCCGTCTGGCGCGGCTCAGGATGACAGCAGGGGTAACGCGTTAATATTCCGCCGTCTCGAACGTTATCCCGGCGGCGAGACACTCCGGACAGAGCAGGTGGTCACGATTTTCCGATTCTGCTTCGGCCGAGAGGAGGAAAAGCTTGTGACACGGATCGTGCAGACAATTGACGAATCGGCTCGTCGTGCGACCGGTGTGCGCGCAACGGCCGATCTGCACCAGGCCTTCTTCGACCCGCACCGTCATCCGTTGATCGAAAACAAAACATTCTCCCTGCCAATGTTGGTTTCCGAACTGCTCCTGATACGCGGCGATGCCGCCATGGAGTTGGAAGACTTGGCCGAATCCTTTGCTCCGTAAGAGCGCCGACGCCTTTTCGCAACGGATCCCGCCGGTGCAATACATCAGCACCGTTTTATCCTTCAAGTGCTGCAACTGATCGACGTATCGCGGCAGTTCGCGGAAGTGCTCGATGTCGCAAACGACCGCGTTCTCAAATCTCCCGGCGTCCGATTCAAACCGGTTTCGAATATCGAGCGCAACCGCATCCGGGTTTTCCTCGAGCATCTTTTTCCACTCGCGCGGGCTGAGGTGATTGTCCTGGTCGGGCACGAGCGGACCGGCGTTCAGAGTCACGATTTCTGCGCGAGCCTTGACGACGAGTTTCGGAAATGTCGCGGCGTCTCCGGCGCTCAGTTTGATTTCGATGTCGCTAAAACGTGGGTCGGTTTTGAGCGCCGCGACATAGCGATTCACCTGATCAGCAGGGCCCGCGAGCGTTCCATTAATTCCCTCGGCCGCGATCAGGACCCGTCCTTTCAACCCGAGCAGGGAGCAAAGCTCCCGTTGCTCCGCGGCGAACGCCGCGGCGTCGGCGATTGCCACATATTTATAAAATAGAATGACCGGGAAGACTTCCGTCACCTGCGATCCAGAGGGGATGGCGGGAGAGCTCATCGGCTTTCCTTTGATCCACGTTCCAGGAGGCTCTTGGTCAGATAAACCAGGCCGGCCATCTGCAACCACTCGGAAACGATGTTGCCCACGACCTGTCCCCATTTGTCGTCCGGCTTCATATTGAGATAAAGGATGAGCCATCCGATTCCGGTGACCGCCAGAAATATTAGGAGTGAATGCTTATACAGAAAGTCGACCAGCGGATTACTCTTTCTGTTCTTCACCGGCCGGCTTTCGGCGGAGCCGACCTCATAGAGGAATTTTGTCCCCAGAATAATGACGACAGAACCGCTCCAGTCCGCGATGGCGTTTCCGAAAAAAGCGCCCAGGCGCGAATCGGGGGACTTGAACGAGTAGCCCACGATCCAGGTCGCCAGCAGCAGGACGCTTACGATGCTGAGAGAATGTTCGTGCAGCCAATGCTTCTTCTTTGTTTTTCTGGACATGCGCAGCGGTGTTTCCCGATTCAGAGGTTCAATCAGGGCAGGCGCAATTGCGAATCTGGTACATCCACACTCGCAAATCGCACACGGCGCCTAACCGGGCGCAAACTTTTTTAGGGGCGTTCTTCCGCCGAAACCCGTGAAGACATCACTGCCTTCAAAAAAAACCGTCCCATGAGGGAGCGATCACGAGCGCAACGAAAATCGCCAGGAGCTTTTGTGGCGGCGGCAGAAACGTCGAAGCACGGCACTATCATGCACGAAGATCCCGCCGGAGACCTTACCTAACGCGCTGAGCGATATGGTTTGCCCTCGCGGTAAAGCGCCAGCCGTTTCTGCTTCGCATTTCTGTCCTCGCCCGCGGTATTGGCCATCGAGACGACCTGCGTCTGATGCCGGACAGCGTTTTCGAAATCGCCGACTTCCGCGCACGCGGCGGCAAAAGTGTCAAGATAATCGCCGTCTTGCCATCTCGTCAGCTCGCAGACTGTGCGGCTGTTTCGCAGCGCTTCTTTGCCATTGCGAAGAGACGCGTCCGGGCAGGTCGCCTGCAGCCACGCGAGTGCATTCAACGCAACGCGATGAGTAGGTGCAAGTTCAAGCGCGCGGCGGTAATCTGAGGCCGCTCTTGCGTAATCGCCCTTTTCAGACAAAGCATAGCCGCGTGCGACGTAGTCGTCCGGGCCCCTCGGAGCCTTTATGATAACGCGGTCGTAATCGGCGGCTGCTCGTTGCGAGTCGCCCATTTTCTCTAGGAGAAACGCCCGGTTGATGTGTGAGTTTTCCACGTTCGGGTCGCGCCGGATGGCCTCGTCGTAGTCAGCGAGAGCTTGTTCGTTCCTTCCGAGTTTCGAGTATTCGATGGCGCGATTGTTATAAGCGTTCGCGTAATTCGGATCGCACTGGATGGCGTGAGTGAAATCCCGGATGGCTGCGTCGGATCGGCCCATGTCGCTGTAGATCAGGCCTCGATTGTTGTAGACGTAGGCGAGATTCGGGTTGAGCCGGAGCGCGGCGTTAAATTCCTCAATCGCCTGTTTGCTGTTTCCCTGTCGCCGGTAAACGAGGCCACGCTTCGAGTAGGCCGAAGCCATCCTGCCGTCTAATCGAATGGCTTCGTTCGCATCCGCCAGGGTCCCCGCAGCATCTTCACGGTTCAGCCGCGCCTCCGCACGTTTATCGTAGATCACTGCAGCCACTTCTTTCTCGGGACGCATGCCCAGAGCTGCGGTGAAGTGGGCTATCGCTTGCTCGTAGCGGCCATTCTGGAGCGCGCTGCCGCCGTCGCGAATCAGTCTGCCTACTTCCGCACTTACACTAATGGTCCTGCCATCGTCCGTCTTCACAGTTTCCGCGTCGACGCTGACGATGGTCGCAGTGAACAACACAACAGCGATACGGTGAAGATTCGTGATTCTGGCGCTCATATTTCGGGCTCTGGATTTAGCCGGGCAGAGAATATTGATCATTCCGACGTGCTTTAGCGAATCAAGTGCTGCAATCGCCAACGAGACCCAAGATCAGCGAACGGTGGCGAGAAAGCGCGTTGTTTTCAGTTTTTTACTTTCTACTTTCACATTTCGCCTTTCGATGGAGCGGCCAGCGGTTCGCTGCATCGCCTGGTGAGATGGGGATTTCGGACACTCTCACGAGTTCGTCAGAGGCATTCCATCCAGGCAGCGATCGCTTCGTCGATCCGCGGATCAGTCGGTCCGGGCCATCCGAAGCTCTGCGTCGAAGGCGTGTTCGGCGGCACTTTCTTGTAGCAGTGCTGAAGCTCGGCGAAAAAGGCGCATTCTGTCGGCCGGTTGGCGCGCGCGGCACGCAGCGCTTCTGCGTGATGCGGCGGCACGCTGTCATCAGCGCCTCCCTGCACGATGAGGACGGGCTTCTCGTAGTGGGCGATAGCCGCGACGGGATCCGTCGCGTCGACCTCACGCATGTACGTGAGCGCGTCAGGCGGAAAAGTGACGAGAGCGCCTGCGCCGGTGGGACCTGCGGCACGCTCCTTGAGCGCGTTCGGTATAGGCTCGCCGCGGCGAATAAGAGCAACGACTTCCTCAAGGGTGTGGATTTGCTCCTCGCTCGCGTTGGGCATCGCGCGGTTCTGCTCCAGCATGATGTCGAGGATGCCAACCGAAGGACCCGAGAGCAACACGATGCCGTCCGCCTCCACCCCGTCGCGCGCGAGCACCGACGCGACCACTGCGCCCTCGCTGTGGCCAGCGATCGCCACTTTCAAGCGCTCCCAGCCCCGCCTTTGCAACTCCGTGCGCAAAAGGTCCAACGCGAGTCGCGCGGTGCGGTGGCGTCCGGCCCAGGTGCGGCTCGTGGCGGCAAGCGTAGGATCCACTTCCTGGCTGCCAGTCCCAGGGCCAAGCTTGGCGAAACGCAGCGACGCGAGTCCGTGCCGCGCCAGGCCCTCGGCGAGGTGCGCATAGACCCGCGGAAAGCTCTGCCATACTGGGAAGTTGCCGTCGACATCGGAGAAGAGCGAGCCAGGAATCAGGAGGACCGCGCCTTGGATCTCGGCGTCCGGGAGGGTGAGCGCCGCCGGGACATTAAAGCCGGGGATGGCGAGCGGCAGTGAAATCGACTGCATAACGTCACGCGCGGCGCTTCACCATCTAACGAGGCACGAGATCAGCGACTCCGAAAGCTTTCGGAGTTCGTTGCATCGCCTGGTTAGATCTGTGCGGACCACGAGACTAAGCTCATCCCAAGTCGCTTGGCACGGCAATCACTAAACCATCGCGAACGTCTAGAGCTTCGCTACGATACTCGCCCGGCTTGTGCGGGATCGGCAAAAAGCCTTTCTCAGACTCCAATCCCAAGGTCAGATGTTTGGAGGTGGACAGGCGATGGCGGAGGAGTGCGATGCCCTCATCGTATCTCGCCCGTGTATAATGCTCATGCGCGTGCCGAGATAATCTTCGTGGGTTGTAGCGGAGATGAACAACAAAACGCTGTTTGGGCGCAAGCCTGTCGAACGTGAGGACGAAATGATCCGGTGCGTGCTGGACAAAGGACACTACCTCAATATCCATCCCACGCCAAGACGCGCGCGCCGCAGGAATGGCAGCGAAGCCAAGCATAATAGCGAGAATGGCAGACAACTTGGGCGACGCGAGCATAGACCTAACGAGATTCAAGATCAGCCATCGCTGGCGTCAACGCCCGTGGCTTGCACTTGAACTGTTTTCATAATGTAAGACGGGGGCCTCGGAGCGGCAAGCGGTTGGCTGCATCGTCCGGTTAGATGCGCCCGTGCCATAAGCGCTACGGTGTTGACCGCTTCGGGTGAGACATCGGCGGAATGAGGCCATGTTTGGCAATGATTTCGCCAAGCTCACGCGGCCGTTCCAGAATCGTTCGGTAGATCCAACTGTAGTGATCGGTAGACCAGAAATCCATTACCTTGCGCGCGCGCAATTCGCCAAGTAACTGTTTGTCGGCGGAGTATTCGAGGTAATTAACCAGCAGATGCTCGTAACTCGCATGCTTGGTGTCCGCACCTTCTGGAAAACCCACGGGCACATTCGGAAATAGAACCTCCAGGTCTTTTACCGCCGCTGCGGTTGCGTCATTTTGCTGCTCCAGGAACCAATGTAATTGCTCGTGCACGAAAGTCGAGAGGAGCAGGTCATCGTCTTTCAGATGGCGCGTATGTAGGGTGAGAACCGGATGGCTATGGGGAATAGACTCTTCATCGATGACAATCGAGCGAGTAAAAAGCCAACGAGCGAGATCGTATTCTTTGAGAAGCCGCCGGATCTGTGCTTCGGTCTGCGCTTCAGTGGCGCTATGATGCCTGAGTGATATATCGAGCTTCTCTTCCGTCGAGGCCCGCCCGGTCCCGAACATAAATACCAGCGAAAGAATCAGAACCAGGGCTAGGCGAAGTAGAGCAGGTATTGTCATGGGTGTGCGTAACGCGTGTCACAGCATCTCACGAGAACAAGATAAGCGACTCCGAAAGTGTTCGCGAGCAGGCTGGCGGGCGAGAATGGAGCCCGCGGGCAGCCGCGCGACATGGACCCTAGCCCGAAGGGTGAGTATCGGGAGATGCGAATCAACGCGCGTGGCTCGGAGCGGAAGTTTGGAAGTCATCTTAAAAGTGGGAGCAACAACGGTCCGCCAGCCTGCTCGCGAAAGCTTTCGGAGTTCGCTCCATCGCATGGTTAGGCCTACGCGCAGGTGAGCTCAAGGCGCTCTGGGAGTGGCTCGCTGCCTGCTCGCAGCGTCGAGACGATCGGTGATGTCGAAATATACTTCTCTCCAGCCTTCGCGGGTTGGCAGGTGGAACACGCGATACGACCGACCGCCCGTTTGAAGGGGCGCTACCTCATACGACGTAAACGGCACCTCAGGATAAAGCTGCGACACGCGGGTCCACGTCTCGGAGTCTTCGCTGGCTGACCTAATCACGATCGCACTCCCAAGGGTCGAACCGGGTCTGGTCGCCGGCGCCGGGCCAGATCGCGGGCCGGCAACAATTGGTGTGCGCCATCTGCTCCACAGTACAAAGCACAAGGTCATCACGGCTCCTGCAGTAACCGCGAGATAAATGATTTTACGCGACGACATGTCTGCTAGGCCTAACGAGAATGGAACGGACTGGCAAGCCGTGACATAGACGGGAAGCCCGAAGGGTGAGCGAATAGCATGAGTGAATCAACAAGCTCAACCACCTCTGCGGGTAAACTAAAACGAGCATTGCTTTCATTTCATCGTTCATAATTTTTCCTTCAACCTTTCAGAAGCCGTTGGCTTCATCGTTTGGTTAGACCTTTTTTGTTGGATGTGCGCCTATTGGGCCACACACCGCAGAGAAGGCATGCCATTGCCATTACAGCCCGCGTCGATTCCGCCAAACTCGCCGTCGAATCCGTAAGACATATAATCTGAGATCTTCCCCGCTTCGGACGAAGAAATGAAATACTTGCTTGCCACCCCGGAAACAACCTGGCGAATTCCGTCATCTTCCAAGATTACGAAATCGCTATCCTGGTTTGGGAAACCATTTTTGCCATTCAGGCTACGCGGATATCCTGATGGCAGCCGCCAAGTCACGAACGTCAGATTGCCTCTGTGATTCGAATAATCGGGCGACTCGCACAAATTCTCTTTCTTTGCTGACTCGTGCGAGTGCTTCCCCATGTCGTCGCTGACGTAAAGACCGCTCTTGAGGTCCTTCAGCACCCGGAACGTTCTGCTTTCGGTCGATATTACCGCCTCAACCCTCCAAGCCACGGACCCGGTCTTGGTTTTCACCACGCAGGTGTAGCCTTTTACCGCTTTCGCGATTGTTTGAGGATCGCACGTTTCCGGCGCGCTTTTACCCACATCGTCGGAACGCGGCTGGCTGGGTGACCCCGATAGATCAGCCCCTTTATTTGGACCCAGAGCCTGAGCCAAAAGAAACGCGGCGGTGGCAAACAAAACTCCGATCAGAATAGATGTTATCTTCATACGAATGTTTAAGGCCGAACGAGAAAGAGATAAGCCACGGCAGGGTGTCGTGACAAACGGACTGAGCGCGCTTCGCAGTGGGCCCGTTCGCTTCGTCGTCTGGTTAGGTCTTTGAAAGTTTGAATGTGACCGGTATTTTCACTTCGTGAGTTTTGGCCGCAAAGTCCGTGCGAAACCGCCACAGTCCGTAAACAGAAATACACACTTCATCGAGCTCGCGATGACCTGTGGTGCGAACAATATCAACACGAGAAACAGAACCGTCGCTTCGCACACGCAGTAAGAACATGCCGTTGCCTTCCAGATGGCGCGCCTCAGCCCCCAGAGGGTACCCGGGAAGCGGTGCGAACGTAGTGAATTTGTTATTAGCCTCAAGAAGCTGCGGTGCCCTGATCCCATGAGCACCTTGCGCATACAACTGTGGTGACGCTTGGACCATTACCACGGCGATAGCG
>JBEEHV010000010.1:0-76720 GCA_041167585.1 Verrucomicrobiota bacterium | reverse complement strand
TGGCCTTCCACGGCCGGAGAAAAAACAAGCGGCGAGACCTTCGCCACTTTACCGATCTCTTCCGAGGCGACCACCTCCGTCGCAAAGCGCAGTTCGAAAGTGCTGGTCGGTTCGAGACGCCGCGAGGACAAAAGGAGTTGCACCGCGCGTTCCTCGGCGAAAGCTGTGGTGACCAGACAGAACGTTAACGTTAACCAAAATGCTCGCATCATCTTGAAGCGAGCCTAGCACGCGAACTTGCGGTTATTTCAAATCAATTCGCGAGAGGCGGCGAAAAACGACCCGCGTTGAAGGTGAGAACAGCCGTGGCGTCACGGCTGTGGGCCACAAAGGTCCCTCCCACCTTATGCAATTTCACTTGCGCGCCGCGCATCCAATGCGAAACGGTAGCGACACCAGCCGGCGTGGCGGAACTGGCAGACGCGCTGGACTCAAAATCCAGTACTCGCAAGAGTGTGTGGGTTCGAACCCCTCCGCCGGTAGGTCACTCCGCGTAGTTCTCCGGCGACCCCGCGCCTCGCCGTGGCGTTGCTCGTCCCAACCGGGCGCTAGTTTCCGCTAATCCCCACGCCTTGCGACTGCCTCTGGCGCAGGTTCTCGGTGCTCAAGCTGCTCGAGGTCTGCGCCTGCTTTGCTTCGGCCGAGTCGGCTTCCGCCCAGTGGCCCGCAATATTGCTTCCCAGTTGTTTCGGGATCCAAACCATCTTCTTTCCGTTCTTCGACGTCGGCCCGGTCTCCGCCGCAACCTGGCCAGTGATGTTCAAACCAGGTCCCACCGCCACCTTCATCGCGACTCCGCCGCCGGAGAGCTTCTCTCCGGAAATGGCGTTGGCTGCGACCTTCTTCAACCCTGCTGAAACGACGATTGAATAGCTATTGCCCTTCACTCCGGGGCTCGTCGAATTCAGCTGCACGACATAATTGCCCGGCGGGAGCTTTGCCGTGGCAAATACACCGCTGGCGTTCGTGGCGCCCTTATAGGCTGCTTTGCCGCTAGCATCCGCGACGAGCACATTGATCGCCGGCACCGCCGCATAGGCCATGGACGCAGCAACTAACGAGAGAAATAGGAAACTGTTGCGGATCATGTTCTTCATGCAGGAAGAATATCAGACTCGGGTCGATTTGCAAAACCCCTAAAAAAATTTGGGCCCAATATTTTTCCGACCCCCGCCCGAGGCGCCCTCAACTCGGCGCCACGAACGAACCACTAGGCATTCTTGTCGCGCAACGGGAATCTAGTGCCCAACAGTTGTCCGCTGGGTTTTGATGAGATCCATAATACTCAAGTTAAGGGTGTTCCTCGCGGCCACGGCGTCGGCCGAGTCTTCTTCCGCGAAGTGCCCTGGTAGATGGGTACCAACCTGCTGTGGTATCCAGACTAGCTTCTTGTTGTTCCTGAACATCGTGTTTCCCTCGGTCGCGATCTGCCCGACGATATTCAAACCGGAGCCCACCTCTATTCTCATGGCCACGCCGCCACCATTGAATTTCTCGGCGACAACGCCCTCGGCCACGACTTTCTTTTTGCCGGCCGAGACGACGAGAGCGTAATGGTCGCCCGGTGCCGTGCTATTCGAATTGAACTGGACGACATACCTGCCGGGTTTGAGGGCGGCGGTGCTGAAGGTACCCCTGGCATTCGTGGTCCCTATGTAGGACGCCCTGCCTCCCGCGTCTGACACCGTCACCTTTACGGCAGGCACGGAGCCATAACTGGAGCTGGCGAGGAAAAGACCCGACAACGTGGCGCTGAGAATCATTTTCTTCATTTCGACATCATATCGACTCGGCCCCGCGGCGACAATGCCAAAACGCACCGGCTCTTGCGCCAGGCGAATCAAGCCTTCGACTTGACCCACGCCCTTCCGTTCAACTCGATATTCGGGCAGACGACGGGCCAGGAGTTGATCGGAAGGAAAGGCGATGGCAGGGATTGAATGTGATCTCTTGTCCAAGGCGGATTAGCTCCCATCTCACCGTTCTTGCTCTGGTGATCCTGACGACGCCTGCCGGTTACGCGGCGCCGGTCCAGCAAGCGCCGCGGGGAGAACTGGTCATGGCCACGTCCGCGGAGGATCCGGTTCTGAGAGCGCGCCTGATCGCCCTCTCTCCCGGAGTGAATCCAGATGAAGCCCGGCGGGTGGCCTCCATCGCCTACAACACGGGACGAGAACTGGCCCGCAAGTGGGATATGGGTTCGTCACCGACCGTGCACTCTTTTCTGATCAACATCGGAGTGAAGAAGGGCGGGTACTGTTACCAGTTTGCCACCGAGCTGCTCGTCCGGTTGGACGCGCAGAAGCTGAAAACACTCCAGCTCCACTGGGGCGAATCGGATCCGGGCACTGACACGGAGCACAATGTCATCGTGGTTACCGCCACCGGCCAACCTTTCGCGCAGGGCATCCTCCTGGATAACTGGCGGCGCTCGGGACGCCTCCTCTGGGGACCGCTCGATGGCGACCGGGACCATGTCTGGCAGGAAAACAGAAGTGCGCTCCTGAGCAGGTTGCCTCGACGGCGGGTCACGGTGGACCGCCCCAGGCAGGAAATGAAGCCCAAAGCCGCACCCACGCACCGGTCCACGAATTGAGGAGCGGCGTTCTTATTCCGGCGTAGCCTTCTCCGCGCCCAATCCCGTGTTCGCGCGCACGCTCAATTCTGCAAACCTCGCTTCCGCGCCCGGCTCGCGGCGGATGAAAGTCCCGATAATTGCGCCAAGAAATCCGAGCGGAATGCTCAGGATGCCGGGATTCTTCAGCGGAAAAATCGGTTCGCCGTGAATCAACGCTTTTGCGTCCATTCCCATCACGCTCGGACTGATCATGATCAACGCAATCGAGCTGGCCAATCCAACCAGGAGGCCTGCTACAGCGCCGGCGGTGTTGAAGCGGCGCCAAAAAATGCTCAGCACGATCACCGGCAGGTTTGCGCTCGCCGCCACGGCAAAGGCAAGCCCGACCAGGAAAGCGACGTTCACAGTCTGCAACTTGATCGCGAGCAGAATCGCCACCGCGCCGACGACGCAGGCGGTGATTCGGGCCACGCGCACTTCCTGCCCCGGACGCCGTTCCCGCCCGTGATGAATCACGTTCGTGTAAAAGTCGTGGGCGAAACTCGTACTGGCACTGATCGTTAGGCCGGCCACTACCGCCAGGATCGTGGCGAAGGCGACGGCACTGATGAAGGCGAAAAAGATTTCTCCCCCGAGCGCCTGGGCCAGGAGCGGTGCGCTCATGTTCTCGATGCTGATCCTGCCCGGCGTCAGGATCGTCGCGGCGCCGAACCCGAGAAACGTCGTCATGATATAGAAGATGCCGATGAGCACCATGGCCCAGACCACGGAATGCCGCGCCGTCCGGGCATCGGGCACCGTGTAAAAACGCACCAGAATATGGGGCAACCCCGCGGTCCCGAAGATGAGCGCGAGCCCGAGCGAGATGAGGTCGATCGCGCCCCAGGGCGGTTTGAAGAGCAAGCCCGGCTGGAAAAAATTGCGCGTGATCGCTGTGCCGTTCGCGCCGGTCCAGGTCACGTGGCTGATTGCGTCGAAGAAGGCGCGGAAGCTGAATCCGAAATGGTTCATCACCAGGACCGACAGGAAAATACTTCCGCTCATGAGCAGGACGGCCTTGATGATTTGCACCCAGGTCGTGGCCAGCATTCCACCGAAGACGACGTAAACGATCATCAACACCCCCACCCCGACCACGGCGGTCTCGTAGTTCACCCCGGGCAGGAGCAGCTTCACCAACGCACCGGCGCCGACCATTTGGGCGATCATGTAGAAGGTCGAGACCGTCAGCGTACTCAATGACGCCATGGCGCGGACGGGCCGCGCGTTCATTCGGTAGGCGAGCAAATCCGCCATGGTGTACTTGCCGGCGTTGCGCAGCGGTTCGGCCACGATCAGGAGAACCGTCAGGTAGGCGACGAGCCACCCGACTGAATACATGAAGCCGTCATAGCCGTTGAAAGCAATCATGCCCGCGATGCCGAGGAAGCTCGCCGCGCTCATGTAATCGCCGGCCACGGCCAGCCCGTTCTGCCACGCCGTGATCCGGCGCCCAGCGGCGAAGTAGGCCACATCGCCGCGCGATCGCCGCGCCGCCCAGTAGGTTATCCCCAGGGTCACTAGCACAAACCCAAGAAACATTCCCAACGCCGGTGTCATGACATCCTTCTACTTGTTCTCATGCTCATGCTCATGCTCGTGCTCCTGCTCGTGCTCGATTCAGTGGCTTGGCGTTTCCGAAAACGATCACGAGCAGGAGCAGGAGCAGGAGCAGGAGCACGATTACGAAACGCTTTCGCGATCGAACTGCGAAACAACGCCGGCCGCCATCTTGTCGAACCGGGCTGCAGTCCGGACATAAAGGGCCGCAATGATCCAGGCCACGAAGAACTGCGACAGCGCGAAGAGATAAGCCAGGTTTACGGGACCGAAGACCTGCTTCTCCATCAGGGGCCGCGCGTAACCGATCAGGACCGGCAGCGCAAAATAGTAGAGGACAAAGAAGATCGTCGCTGGAACGACGAAACGCCGTTTGGCCTTGAGCAGAGCTCGGAACTGCTCGCTCGCCGCAAATCTCTCCCAATCGATCGCGCCCCGTTCTTCATCGGCGGTGCGTTCATGCGGTGGCTTCGGACCGCCCAGCGGCGCGACATCGGTGGGAGCACCTACCGTAGGGGTAAGATCTTCTGGGATATCCCGGTTGTCCAAATTCATCGCGTCCTTTATCGAGCATGGGATTAGCGAGAACAAGCAAAAGCGCCGGCCGCGTCAGCTGGCCCGCGAATAATTAGTTGTCTCTACAGATCAAACACCCTGTTATTGAGTCGAGCATGCGCGCGCCCACTTTCGCTTTTTTCAAAGCGTGCGCGCTTCTCCTCTGTCTGTTCGCGCCATCGGCCTGGATGATCGCGACCATCCCGCCGCTTTGGCGTGATGCGGACGCATATGTCCAGCTCACAGAAGATCCCTTGATTGCCACTTTTTGGAGCCATGCTCCCGCCTATTGTTACGCCGCGAAGGTTCCCGTTTTCGCCGGAGAACAGTTTGAGCGATGGCGGGGGAATGCTCCCGCCAGGCTCGAGACCCAAACGTCTCAACCCAGTCTGACCGATTCCGGAATCTGGTTGCTGATCATTGCGCAGCATCTCGCGCTCTGCGGCGCCGCTTTCTATTTTATCGCGGCGGTCAGCAAGTTTTTCTCGGTCCGCCTCGCCCTGGCGCTGCTTTGGGCGAGCAACGCGCTTTTCTACATTTATGCCCACTGCGTTGGGTCTGAAACTCTCGGCCTGATTCTCCTGGTTCTGCTCGCGGGAAAGGCATTGCGTCTCGTTTCCGCTCGTCGCGAAGCGCGCTGGACCGATTGGTATGTCTTCGCGCTCCTTCTCTGTTTTTGCCTTCTTTCGAGGCATCTCAATCTGGGTCTTTTTGGGCTGCTTCCAGCGGCGTTTCTGTTTTCCTGGATCCTGAATCGCATCCCCCTTGGCTCCAAGAACAGGCGAAAGCTCTGGCTACGGCGACTGCGAGCGAAAGATCTTCGCCATGCAGTTATGGCGATAGCTATCGGACTCGCCTGCGTTGCCGTGACGAACTTAGCCACCCAAAGCCTGGCCCGAAGGAGTCGGGCTCATCCTCACTCGAGAATTGGATTCGCCTTCCTCTGGCGATTGTCCTTCCTGGACCAACTTTCGCCCGAATCGCGCACGGCGCTTTTGCAAAAGGTAAGCGCACGCACTCGTTCCGCCGGGGCGCGCCAGCTCATCGCGCTGCGAGAACAGATGTTGAAAGAAGGAGCGGACCTGGCAAATACGGGGCCGTTCCTGCAGAGAGCCATTCCGCTCTTTGGTGGAGAGTTGCACTGGGAGGAACTGGACCTCGCGCTTAATCAAATGGCGTTCGCGTTTCTTCTGCCGCCGACACCCGAACATTGGCACGCCGCCCAGGCAGAGTTTGCGCGCGCGCTCAAAATGCCTTCAACGGAAACGTCCCACTACCTCTTTGCCACCACGGCCTACTATTTCCAACATAAGGACGAGATGTCGGCCTGTGCCAACCTTAGTACATTTCGGAGTTTCAATGCAGATGAAATATTGAAGCTTCCTTCCCAGCACCTCTACCTCCGGCTCTGGCAGGGCTTGAGCTACAATAGTGCTTTCGTAATCTGGCTTATTAGTTTGGCAACGTTCATCGTAGTGGCGCGCCGCAAAGCACTACACCTTGGAGCGATTTCCGCCTTCGGCCTTACGCTGACCGCCTTTGGATTACTGATCTTCGCAGCCAGTTGCGTCCTGCATGAATACGAACCGCGCTTTGCCTTAACCATGTGGCAACTGACTCTGCTCTCACTCTACCTCTTCCTCGGCAGAACGGCCGACCTGTTACTGAAACCAGGGTTCACTTGGCGGCCGACGGGCCCGAAACAGTCCGCCGGGCAGCGTTTGCCCCGAAACCGTTCGGGGCTGCCGAAGCTGGATTAAGCCCCGGCGGACTGTTTCTTGAAAAGCTACTTCGCCGGAATCCGCTGACGGATACCCATGATCACAGGCATCATCGCGGGCGGGTCCGCATTCATGAGCAGGATGGCGGTATAGCCTAGCTCCGGATACATCTCGAAGTTCGCGGCGATCCCACCTGAGCCACCGTTATTCCCGACGATATGTTTCCCACCGAAGACCTTGTCGCCAAATCCGTAACCATAGCGTCCGATCATTCCTCCGGCGTCGACCTTGCCGGTAGTAACCAGCTTGGTGTATTGCTCGTTCAAAAGTTTGTAGCTTCGAAGCGCCCGGTCAAACTTGAGCAGATCTTCCACGGTTGAGTAACCACCACCCGCCGGTCCACCCTTAACTTCGCGTGAATCCGAGTTATCGCGGGCTTCTTCCAACATCGTTCCGTCAGGTTTCATCTTTGAATAACCTATGGCCAGGTTCGGAGTCTCCTTCCCCGGTTCGTAGAATCCGGTATCGCTCATGCCTGCGGGCTTATAAACGTGTTCCTGGACGTAACTGTAATAGTCCTGACCTGTGATCTTCTCGATGATCAAGCCCAGCACGATATAACCTGCGTTGCTGTACTGGAATTTCTCGCCCGGCTTAAACGAGAGTGGATCGTTGACGAAGAGCGGAAGATGCGCAGCCACGGTGAGAAGCTGTTCGCGCTGCTGCCGGAACTTCTCGTTCCAGTATAAGCCCATCCCGGAAGTATGAGTCAGTAGTTGATGGATGGTTACCTTTTCTGCGACTTCCTTGTTCGGGTAATCCGGCAGATGCTTGCCAATGGTATCCTCGAAGGTGAGGCGTCCGGCCTGAGCAAGCTGCGCGATAGCTACGGCAGTAAACATCTTGTTCATCGACCCCAGGTTGAACTTCGTGTTCAACGCGATAGGAGCGCCCGTGGTCTTGTTTGCGATACCTGCTGCTTTGCTTGCGATCGGTACGCCATCTTTTGCTACCAGCGCGGCGCCGGATAGTTTGTTATCCGCCACAAGCGAGCTCAGGTAGCTATCTAACTCTTTGGCCACGCTGCTGGCGTCCGCGGCCTTCGGCTCGGCGGGAGAGACCTGGGCTATTGCGGCTACCGCCATGATCATGCTTGCGGCGGATGCCGCTAACGCGCCCTTCATTAGGTCGTAGTCCTCTTAGGGCTCGATTGCGAATTATAGCTAGATCGAAGCGGCGTTCACCACGCTCGAAGCGGCGTTCCGCACGCGAAAGGAGCGCGGAAATACCTGGAGTGAGACCTGTTGCATGGAGGCGTCCGTCGCTTCACTCGAGTCGTCGTCCGAGTCGTTATCCCCCTCGTCTGAGTCATTGTCGGTCTCTTCATCGTTATCGTTGTCGTTGTCATTATCCTCGAACCGATTGTTCGAGGCGAACGGCATGACTCCAGGAAGGTCCTTATGCTCGAGCTTCTCGTAGCGCTGGCGCACTTCCCCCGGGACCTTGTCGAGTTCCCCTTTCGAGTCGACAGGCCCGCTAAACAGGAGACGCCCTTGCGGGTCTTTCGCTGTCAGGATCTTCTTGCCGTCCACCTTCTCGATCTTCAGCTCGCCCTGCGAATCGGTGGAAACGATCACGGCTCGGTCCAGGTCGATGGTGGTCGACTTCCTCGCCCCGGCATCCCTTGCCATCATGCGGACCTGGCGCGAAGCCTTGAGCGCCTCTTTTCGGGCGCGCCTCACCTCGCGTTGCGCGTCCTTCATCGCGTCAACAGCGATCGGGCTGACCCTTAACTTCGCAATGTCCTCCCGCAGCTTCTGCATGTCCGGCATATTAGGCATGTCGGGCACGTCGGGCATTTGGAAGTTGTAGTTATAACCCGTGTCTTTGTCATGACGATGCCTGCTATCAGGGCCGAAGTAGTTGTTACGCGAAGGCACCTCACGCTTGCCCAGCTTGACGGTTACCTTCGACTCTGCGCCTTTGCGCAGAATAGTCAGGGTGACGCTCGTGTTCTCCGGGTAGCTCCGCACAAGTTTCGCAAGCTGATCGGGCTGCATCAGGATCTGGTCGTTCAGCATTTTCAGGATGTCGCTCTGCTGCACCCCGGCGGTCGCCGCCGGACCATCCGGGACGACGTAATCGACCACGAGGCCGAAACCTTTCGCGAGTCCAAGCTGCTCGCTTACCACCCGCGGCACTTCCGATGTCTCCACGCCAAGGAACGTCACGGGAATTTTGGGACCTTTGTCGCGATCGTGATCGTGGTCCTTGGGCGTAACGGGCAGGAGGGGTTGAGAGGGCTGATTCGGCGCGACAGGTGGAAGCGGCGGTGCAGGAGGTGCAGGCGGAGTCTGCGCAAAGCCGGTGAGTGGGAGCAGCCCCAGGGCTGCCATGACTGCAATGGTTTTTGTTTTCATGTTTGGTTTTGGTTAAGGGCGATTCGTTTTCATCGTTCTCGTGCTCCTGCTCATGCTCGTGCTGGAGTCGGATCGATTACGATCACGAGCAGGACACGAGTAGGAGTGAGAGCAGGAAAGTTCATGGCTTACTGGCCGGCTGCGGGAATGAGAGTTACTTCTTCACTGGGGTAAGAGACGCGAAGTGAGGCGCCGGTTTGAGCGTTGTTCCACTGCAAGGTCTCGCGCTTGCGCGAAACGACCCGGCGCACCGGCTCAGACGCGCCTTCGGCGAAATGCAATCCTTCGTCGCGGGTATCGTACACCACCTGAGTCAGCCCCGAAGGCACGAAGGTGTCCTTCTCCTCAGACGGCGCGACGGATGGCGCAGGCGTCATCGCACCCAGGCTTCGACCTTTATCCGGCAACTGATCGACATTAACTCGGGCCAGGAGCAGAAATGCCGCGGCCGATGCCAGCCCGAGACCCAGAGCGGACCAGTTGAACTTAAAAGCCTTTTGCTTCGGTAACACTCCTGCGGTTGCAGTCGCGGTCCGGCCAGAAACTTCTGCCAGCTCTTGTTCAATCCGCGTGGCGAGTTGCGCTGAGGCCTCTCGGGGACGCAGCTTCTTTAAGTCAGCTTCCAGTTCGGAAAAGTCATTCATGGGCGACGAAATTCTTTTTTAAAGCAGCCAGGGCGTAGCGATACCGCGACGCCGCGGTGTTCTGTGAAATCTCCAGCGCGCCTGCGATTTCCGCGAAAGTCAGCTCATTCCAGATCTTCATGACCAGCACCTCACGTTGGTCGACCGGTAACCGGTCGATGGCCGCGGCCAGCTCACGTTGCGATCCGTCATCGAAATCAAATTGCGGCTGGGTAGTTTGCTCGAGGTCGAGAGCAGCGTTCGCTTCCCGCCGAGCGCGGCGCGCATCGCGCCGGAGAAGATCGAGTGCAACCGAGCGGACCGTGGCGAAGAGCAGAGCGCGATTCTCGATGGAATGCTCCTTGCGCCAGAACCGGACGAATGCGTCCTGGACGATGTCCTCAGCGTCCGCGATCGAGCGGACAAACTGCCGGGCGAAGAGGACAAGCCCGGGCGCAAGTTCTGAGAAACCAACCTTCCAATCTTCATGAGTGACGACATTCTCCATGACCTCTTTAACGGTCTTTCATAATGGAGACGCCGCCAACCGCGTAATTTGTCTAACGCGTCTTGAAGTTTTTCCCGCGCGGGGTTTTCAGAGAAACGCCCTACTAATAGTCCCGAGATGCGCTAGCTTGCGACCTTCAGGCCCGTTCGCAGCCCGCGGAATCCCGCGCGGTGGTCCCCCAACCTCTTGGGCCCTGTCACGCTCCAATTTGTTATGAAGAAATTATTCTCCGAACTCGGTCTCGCGCCGGAAATCCTGAAGGCGATCGAACGAATGGGCTTCGAAGAAGCTTCACCCATTCAATCCGCTGCGATTCCTGTCCTCCTCGGAGGCGCCGACGTCGTCGGCCAATCACAAACCGGCTCCGGCAAAACGGCGGCGTTCGGAATTCCAGCGATTCAGCTGGTGGAGGCCGCCATCCGCGCGCCCCAGGTTTTGATCCTTTGTCCGACGCGCGAGCTCGCCGTCCAGGTGGCGGAAGAGATCGCGAAGCTTGC
The DNA here is from genome assembly GCA_041167585.1 of Verrucomicrobiota bacterium. GTDB lineage: Bacteria > Verrucomicrobiota > Verrucomicrobiia > Chthoniobacterales > UBA10450 > AV80. Next base: position 66,219 of record JBEEHV010000010.1, on the reverse strand, counting down.
GTTTTTCAAGCGCGGTGTCCGTGAACTGCCGATCTATGGCGGCCAATCTTACGAGCGGCAATTCAAAGGCCTTCATGCCGGCGCGCAAATCATTATCGGAACACCCGGCCGCGTCATGGATCACCTCGAGCGCAAAAGCCTTAAGCTCGATCAGATCAAAATGATGATTCTCGATGAGGCGGACCGCATGCTCGACATGGGTTTCCTGGACGATATCAAGACGATCCTTCGCCAGGTGCCGGAGACGCGCCAGACCGTTTTCTTTTCCGCCACGATCCCGCGGCCGATCCAGAATTTGATTCAAACCTTCACCCGCAATCCGGTCAATGTGCGCGTGGAAGCAGAAGCGATGACCGTCCCCGCCATCGAGCAGGTCTACTACGAAGTCGATCGCCGCTCAAAACTCGAAGTGCTTTGTCGCCTGATCGATCTGGAGGACGTGAAGCTGGCGATCATTTTCTGCGCGACCAAGATGATGGTCGACGAATTAACCGAGCATCTTATCGCGCGCGGTTACGGGGCCGATAAATTGCACGGCGATATGACCCAGGCGATGCGCGAACGCGTCATGGGCCGGTTCCGGAAACGTAAGGTTGAGTTCCTTGTTGCCACCGATGTGGCCGCGCGCGGTCTCGACGTTGACGACATCGAGATCGTCTTCAACTACGACCTGCCGCACGACGGAGAAGATTACGTCCATCGCATCGGCCGGACCGGGCGCGCAGGCAAAGGCGGCAAGGCCGTCACCTTCGTTGCCGGACGCGAAATTTACCGGCTCGAGAATATCCAGCGTTTCACCAGAAGCCGGATCAAGCGCGAGAAAATCCCCTCCGCTGAAGAAGTGGAAGGCAAACGCGCTACAGCTTTCGCCGACGCCTTGCGCGAGACGCTGGAAAAAGGCGAATACAAACGGCACGACGAGCTTCTGGATCGATTGCTCGAACAGAACTACTCACCAACCGACATAGCCTCCGCCCTGATCCACTTGTTAGGCGAAGACAAAACGCGCGGATCAGAAGCCATCCCCGAGGATCGCCACGCGTCTTCGCGTCGTCCCGATTATGATCGATTCCCTCGGAGCCCCGACCCAGCCGCGCGCGACCGGCGCGAGCGTGGCCGTTACGATTACGAACGCCCCCGGCGCGCGCGCAGCGAGCGGCCCGAACATTCCGGTCCGCGCGAAGAAGCGGGCACCGTTTCCCATGAAGCCGGGATGGTGCGGCTCGCCTTTAACGCGGGCCGTGCCCACTCCGTCCTGCCCGGCGATTTCGTTGGCGTGATCGCCGGCGTCACCGCCATTCCCAAAGGCGAAATCGGCGCGATTCATCTTCAGGCAACGAAAACGCTGGTCGACGTCGCCGAAACAAGAGTTGAGCTCGTCCTTAAGAAACTAAACGGCATCCAGTTCAAAGGCCGCAAGCTTCTCGTCCGCGTGGCCAGCTAGCCGAATCCTGTAGCGGCGGTCCGAGACTCGTGGCTGAGTCCGTAAGAGCCTAAGGTTCCAAGCCTGCCCCACGCATCGGACGCCGCAGCGCGGCGTCCCTACCATGTCGCAACTGGAACGCGCCAAAGTGCCTGACACGCTCTAATGTGCCACCAGCACATTTTAGCGCGTAGACAATCCCATGACCGCAAAAGAAATTCTGGCAGAGCTGAAGCCTCTGGGCAGCCAGAGCTACAAAAAGGTGATGCTCAACCATGGCGTGAAGGAGCCGTTCTTCGGCGTCAAGATCTCCGCCCTGCAAAAACTCCGGAAGCGGATCAAGACGAATTACCAACTTGCGCTCGACCTTTACGAGACCGGTAACTACGACGCCATGTATCTGGCCGGCTTGATCGCCGACGATGCTCGGATGACGAAGAAGGATCTGCAACGCTGGATCGCGAAAGCCACCAACGCCCCGCTCGCCAGTTGCACTATCGCTTGGGTGGCGTCGGGCAGCCCGTATGGGTGGGAGCTGGCGCTGGAGTGGATCGATTCGAAGAAGCCTCTGACCGCCGAAGCCGGTTGGGCGACGTTGCGCAGCATCGTCTCCACCAAGGACGACTCCGAGCTCGACCTGGCTGAGTTGAAACGACTCCTCGAACGAATACGGAAAAGCGTCCACCAAGCCCCGAACGACGTACGCTCCTCCATGAATTCGTTTATCATCGCCGTCGGCTGCTACGTGAAATCGCTGACGGAGACCGCAATCGAGCTTGGCGAAAAGCTCGGCCCCATCAGCGTGGATATGGGAGACACCTCGTGCAGGGTCCCGTTCGCGCCCGACTCCATCCGAAAAGTGCAGAAGCGTGGAACCATCGGCAAGAAGCGGATGTCGGCGAAGTGCTGAGTAAATTAATGGCGACAGAACAGTCCGCGGATTACGCCGTTGCGCCGAGAAAGGCCCGCAGCCGTTCGAGCTCAGCCGCCAGCTCGCGCTTGAAAGCAGGATCGCGCGGCGGCTTGCCTGCCACATAGCCGAGTTCGGTCGTCAGCGTCCCCGCCCGCACCGCGAGATTACCCCATCCGATCACGCGATCGCGCCAGAGCAACGGGAGCGCGTAGTAACCCAGCTTCCGCTTCGGCACGGGCGTGTAAGCTTCGAATCGGTAATTCCAGCCCCACAAAAGCTCGAAACGCCTTCGATCGTGCACCACCGGATCGAACGGTGCCAGGAGCCGAACTGTTTCCGGCACCAGCGCGCGTTTCGGTTTCTCCTCGTTAGGCCAATACCATTCCACCCCTTCCACGCTCGCACGCGCCAGCCGCTCGCGTGCGCGGTTCAGAGCTGCGGTGACTTCCTTGTCCCACTGCGGCACTGCGTAGCGCAACCGGCGCACATAGTAGGACAGACTCGCCCCTGGCAGCGGCGCATAAAGATTTACCACCAACTCTACCAGCGCATCGATCCGCAACCGGCGCGTCCCTGGATCGAGCGGCGTCGCTTCATGCTGATGAGTGCGATAAACGCGGATCCCCTTCTCGCGCCGTGCCACGCGGAGCCTTCCGCGGTAATGCAGCGCATCGAGCATCTGGGTCGTCGCGCGGGACGAGCCGCCCCAGTAGTTCCGCACCGTGCCATGCGCGAAATGCTGCTCAACCTCGCGCGGATGCACCACGCCGCGCTGCTCGACGAAATCCAGCAGTAACTGCTCCCGCTTACGGTGCACCCGCGAGCCGGGGCGCGGGTGCATCAACTCCTGCACCGCGCTGGTCACGAAGCCATAGTTGATAAAGAAATCCTCCTCGACCCCGAGCGACTCGTAGCTCCGTTCCAGATCGCCCGCGCGATAACCCTTCACCCGCGGCCGCAAAATCAGATCCTGCGCCCGGGCGGGCGCGCGAATCGGATCGGCCTGCACGAATCCTATTCGCGCCAGCGCCCGTGGCAGAGATGTCGGAGCAAAGAGCGAGCGCGCGACCGCGAATCGCCGCAAATCATCCAGCGTTAACCCCGGGCAGTCCATCCTCCACCTTCGTCAGCGGTCGAGCATTTCCAAATTGACCTACCCGAAATCAAGCAAACTTCCCCCGGGGCGCCGATTTGACGCTGCACAATTCTGCCTATTTCTTGAATCCAAAGCGCGGCTCGGCCGCATCCATTCCTTAGACGCCATGGAAACTTCATACCCATCACCACCGCCTCTTACCGTTACTGCCGTCGCCAACACCCGGACCTGGAGCGCGTTCTGTCACGCCAGCGCCTTGCTCGGCGTCATCTTCCATTTCCCCGGCCACTTCCTTGGGCCGCTCATCATCTGGCTGGTGAAGCGCGGCGACTCGCCCGAGATCGACGCGCACGGCAAGGAAGCGCTCAATTTCCAAATCTCGATGCTCATCTACACCGTCGTCTCAGCGGTCTTTTGCCTGGTCCTGATCGGCTTCGTTTTTCTGGCCATCCTTTGGGTCCTGAACGCCGTCTTCGTTATTATCGCCTCCATCCACGCGAGCGATGGAAAATTCTATCGCTACCCGATGACGATCCGGTTCATCCAATAATTGAGGCGAACGCCGCGAAAGACGGGCAGGTGATGCGTTGTGCCCGTCGCGTGAGGTCTCTTTCTTTCCAAGAGCGAGCGGTCTCTGCTCTGCGTCTTTTTAGGACTGAGACCGTTACCTTGGGGGTTCGAAGACGGCACGCTGCGCCTGTAACTGGCCCGAGCTATAGCCCCGGTCATCCGATGCGCAACCAGAAAAAAATGTGAGAAAGACGGCGGCCAGCAGGCAGATCGAAAATAGCTTCATAAGACTCTCCTTGGTTTGATCCTGTTGATTCTAAGTGCGCTTCCCAGAATTACTACCGGTTTGATCCCCAACCGTTCACGTCTTCGGCGCAATGGGAATCGACGCTGAGATTCCGCACTGGTAATGGCGAAGCTCGGGAATCATTTTTCGTCCCAGGCGAGGCCTTCGGTGAAGATCTTGATCTCGCTCCCTCCGTCCAAGGGCTTCACAAAAATGGTCAGCTTAGCCGTTCCTCGTTTCCGCTTCAGGATTGACGACGCCGGGGTAATCAGATCGCTGCCATCATCGGTCCAGCCCTGGGCCTTTAGGTTCGCGGTTAATTCGGTGCAGACAGCTTTCGTGTTCGACTTGCTCTTGAAGCTAACGTGCTCGACCGACGCATTGTATTCGAACGCGGTTGCATCTTTCGTCAGCGCCAGGTCCTTGACCTTGAGTTGATCCTTAGCCGGCTTGGACGCGGGTTTGTCGTCATCGTTATCATCATCGTCGCTGTCTTTGCTGGTCGGGGTCTTTGGCTTTTCTGTCGCGGTCTCCTCGGACTTTTTCGATTCGCGAACCTGAAACTCCTTCGGAATTTCTCCAAGCGGCGCGACAAATTTCAGATTGACCTCCCAGGTGTCACCGAAAAATTCAAGTTGGCCTTCGGTCATGAGCTCTCCTTCCACTTTGCCCTCTTCGTATTTGAAGTTGCTCGTCCTGATCGAGCCCAGGGAGCTAAAGCCCTGCTTCTTATGGGCGCTGTGGACCACCTCGCAGCCAAAGATATCGCCGTCTTCAAAGAGGGAGATGATCAGCGCGCTGCCGAACTTGCCGAAGGCCGCGTTAAAGTCCGGCTTGTTATCTTTTGAATGATCCTTCTCGGTGAACACGAGCACCATCCCCGGCTTATCGTTAAACGGCTCGCGCCAATGCGCCGACACGTAGGCGATCTTCGCCTCTTTGCCGTTCCCCTTGAACAAACCCGTCACGGTCGGCTTCACGTTCGCGGCGGGTCCCGGTTTTTTCGCGGGCGGGAGCGATTCTTTGAGGCCAACCAGGGCCACATCAAAATGCACATCGAAGCCGGAACGAAAATTTCCCGCCGTCTCGTTGGGCTGGCTCGCTTTGCCGACAACCCGTCCATCCTTCGATCTTAATTCCGCGCTGACGCCGCTCGCCCCTTTGTTCATGAACGAGGGCCCAGCACCGGCGCTCCACCGACTTAATTCCCCGGCCGGGGTAAACACCAGCTTGAGATAAGGCGGTTTGAACGAAGCATCGTGGCCATCCTTTTCCTCTGCTCTCGCCTCTTTCAGTTTCTCTGCGGAAATCGCCTGGCCACTCAAAACCACAACGATCCTTTCCGCGTCGTCCATCGTGGTCGCGTAGGCCAGCACCTGCGTCAGTGGGTAGTTCTTCTCCTGAACCATCAACGTCCCCCCGCCGTTCTTTCCCGTTCCAGGCTCTTCCGCAGAGAGCGCCGCCGAGCCACCGATCACGGCCGCTGCCACCAGCAGACCCAAAATTTTCTTAACCATATGTCGCCTATCAAGCCCAGACATCGCAGCCGCCGTCGAGGAATTACTGGGCCAGAGCGTCGTTGGTCAGGCATATCGCACAACGGCCACAACGGATCACAAAGGAATTCCTCGTTTTCCCATCGTGATCTTTTGTGCCCGTTGTTTCAGCCCTCTCCCCTCACCGAAGTTGCACCGATTACCAAACGAAAGCAGTAGTCATGATGTCCACGAACACCATCCGCCTTCATCGTATCATCCGCGCTGAGCCTGAGAAGATCTACCGGGCGTTCCTGGACGCAGATGCGAAAGCGAAATGGCTTCCGCCGAACGGATTCACCGGCAAGGTCCACCACCTGGAGGCGAAAGTTGGCGGCACCTTCAAAATGTCGTTCACGAATTTCACCACCGGCGCGAGTCATTCCTTTGGCGGCGAATACCTCGAGCTCACTCCGCACGAACGCATCCGCTATACCGACAAGTTTGATGACCCAAACCTGCCCGGCGAAATCCAGACCACAATCGACCTGAAGAAGGTCGATTGCGGCACTGAGCTGAGCGTCCTGCAGGAAGGGGTGCCCGCGGCCATCCCCGCGTCAGCTTGTTATCTCGGTTGGCAGGAATCACTCATCCTTCTGGCGAAACTGGTCGAGGCCGACATCGCGAATTAGCAGCCGACCCGGCCGGAGCCGCCAGGAACAAAGTGGGCAGCGCGAAAAGGCTTTTCTCAATCGATCCTGAGTGAGAAACACAGGGCTAATGTCACTCTCTTCCCTGCTCGGACTCGTTTATCTCATCTCCGAAGTGCTCCTGACCATAACCCGGCGCTCGCGCACGCGCACCGGAGATAAGCAGGACAAGAGCACGCTCCCCATCCTGTGGCTTGTGATCACGGCCAGCATCATGGCTGGAATTTACACGAGACGTTGGACGGCGGCCGCCATGCCCTATGGCCAGACATTAACGGTCACGGCGGTCGCATTGTTCGTCGCCGGACTGTTGTTGCGCTGGTGGGCCATTATCACGCTTGGCCGCTTTTTCACCGTGGATGTCGTGATTGAAAAGGACCATGAAGTGGTCGATCGCGGACCATTTAGCGTGGTGCGTCATCCTTCCTACACCGGGGTGCTATTGGCGTTCGTTGGTTTTGCTTTGACGCTTCGCAACTGGGCGGCGTTGGTCATCATCCTCGGGCCGATCTTCGCCGTGTTCGTTCGCCGGATGAACGTGGAGGAAGAAGCGCTCTCCGGCGCACTTGGCTCGCGCTACACCGAATACATGCGACGCACCAAACGCCTGGTGCCGTTTGTTTATTGAAGCTGGTTAGTTCTTCGGAATCGGCGGCGGATTTCGATCGGAGAAGTGGGCCTGGTGCCAGTAAGGATAGGCGGAAGGCAGCTCGCTGGCAGCATCGAGCTTCGCGACCTGCTCCCGCGTGAGATTCCAGCCGATCGCACCAAGGTTTTGCCGGAGTTGTTCTTCATTGCGCGCGCCGATAATTACGCTGGCCACGGTCGGACGTTGCAGGAGCCAGTTCAATGCGATTTGCGGCACGGTCTTGCCGGTTTCCGCCGCAACCGCGTCGATCGCATCGACGACTTTGAATAGGTATTCATTGTCCACCTGAGGGCCCGCATCCATTGAGGCCTTGGTCGCGAACCGACCCTTGTCGGAAGGTGGTGAACCGCGGCGGATCTTGCCGGTGAGTCGTCCCCAGCCGAGCGGACTCCATACGATCGCGCTCACTTTTTGATCGAGGCCCAGGGGCATAAGCTCCCATTCGTAATCGCGGCCGATGAGCGAGTAGAAAGCCTGGTGGGCCACGTAACGCGGGAGCCCGTACTTCTCGGAGATGGCGAGCGATTTCATCAGATGCCAGCCGGAGAAATTCGAGCAGCCGATGTAGCGGATTTTTCCGGCGCGCACGAGATCGTCGAGCGTCTGCAACACCTCTTCGATCGGGGTGAGCGCATCAAAGGCGTGGAGTTGAAAGAGATCGATGTAATCGGTACCGAGGCGGCGCAGGGAACCCTCGACCGCATTAATCAAATGATGGCGGGAAGAGCCGACGTCGTTAGGCCCTTCGCCGAACTGGAAAGTGGCCTTGGTCGAAATAAGAACCTGCTCGCGCCGGCCTTTGATCGCCTGGCCTAGAATTTCCTCCGCCAATCCATTCGAATAGACATCGGCCGAATCGAACAGATTGCCCCCGGCCTCAAGACAGATGTCCACCAGGCGGGTCGCTTCCGCGATGTCGGTGGTGCCCCACGCGCGAAAGAGGTCGCCTTTGCCGCCGAAGGTGCCGGTGCCAAAGCTAAGCGCGGGAACCTTCAGTCCGGAACCGCCGAGTTGTCTGTATTCCATGGGATGCTTTTCTTGAGTCAACGGCCTGCGGCCGAACTCGTTCGACTACGCGCAGGGCGCGCGAAGCAACGTTCAACGTGAGGCCCTTCTCCGCAAGGCGATCGCGGACCGGTTCTCGATCTCCGACTCAGATAAAATCTTTACCTACGTTAGAGAACTAGCCGGCGTAGGTCTGGAAGCCAGACTTACCTTCTTGCTCGCCAGGTACGCTCCCGCCATGCGCGAAAAGCGATCTCATGAATAACACTGTCATTCTGAGCGAAGCGAAGAATCTCTGATCATTTCTTCCAGGTTTCGCCCGGTATGAAGCTTGAAATAGTCAGAGATCCTTCGCGTTCGCTCAGGATGACAACCGTTCCGATTACGAGATGGCTTCTAGCCTCGGCGTCTACGGTCGCGTTAGCCGAAGGCGGCTGTGTTGCTGATCGAAGGTAAGGGCAAATTGGCTGAGGATCTTGACGCCAACATTGCCTACTTCGCCCAGCGCGGGATAGGTAATGGTCGCGTCGGGGAATTCGTGGCGGCCCAGCTTCACCAGTTCCTTAATGCGAACCTGCTTGATCTCCATCTCACCGCTGGCACTCCGCGCCCGGCCCACCACGACAGGCTCGGAAACCCGGGTGAGTTTCTCGGCGAAGGCGGTGGGAAGAATGAAGGCGCCGATCATGTTTCCAGAATCGAGGTGCGCGTTGATCCTGGCGTCGCCGACAGCCAGCTCTACCAGCGGGATGCCGCCTTCGCCTTTGTAGTCGAGGATTTCGGCCCCGTCGGGCTCGGGTAATTCACCCCGTTCGAAGCGGAGGAGTTTCGCGGGGAAATCGACCGTCACGAGATACTCAGAGAAAACACTAAGACCGAGAATCCCGTCCACCTTGAGCGGGCGCGGCGAGTTCTTGAGGTTGCGTGATCCTGCTGTGACCCCGGAAAACCGGACGGTCCCGATGGTGACGTCGTCCAGCTTGAAGAGCTCGGCCGTCTGGGGGCTACGCCCGGAACCATCCGTAGCCTGGACTTGCCCGGACGCTTTCAGGCCGAGCTTTTCGACCAGCGATACATCGATACGCGATCCGCCTTGCGCGCCGGTATCGATTCCGAAAACAAACGGTCCCTGCCCATTCACCATCAACTCAACGGAAGGCATCCCTCCATCGAACTTCATTGGAATCTCAGCGGGCAGCTTGGTCGGTGAGTCGGCGCAGCGGGTGTGACACACCGGCCCGAAGGCCCACGAAACAACCAGAGAGAGCAGAAACATTGGTCGAAGGAGACGCATATCTGGGAGACGCCGCGCCCGCTCGTTTTTGTCTGTGCAAAAAAGATTTTTCCCTTGGAGACGGCCTGCCCCTAGGCCGTGCGGGCATTCTCGGTGGAAGAAACGGCCTGGGGGCAGGCCGCCTCCAAAGGGGACCATTTTAAGCTTTTCCGTGTCGGCCAAATCGATAGCATCGCGACATGAGTGGCGACACTTCCGGCAACGGGCTGGACGCGACACTGCGCGACTTTTCCGGCGGGCAAAAGGTCTTCAACCGCTACACCTTGATCAAGACCCTGGGTCGCGGCGGCATGGGCGTGGTCTGGTTGGCGCGCGACGAAGAGCTCGAGCGCAATGTCGCCCTCAAGTTCCTGCCCGAGCTCATTATTCACGATCGCGCGGTCTTGGGCGACATGAAGCGCGAGACCCGGCGCAGCCTCGACCTGACGCACAAGAACATCGTTCGTATTTACGATTTCGTGCACAGCGAACAGTCGGGCTGCATCTCGATGGAATACATCGACGGCGACACGCTGGGTAATCTGCGCGCGGACAAGCCGCACAAGGTTTTCGAAACTCCAGACCTGAACGACTGGACCAGCCAGCTGTGCGACGCGCTGGACTACGCGCATAATCACGCGCGCATTATTCACCGCGATCTCAAGCCGGCGAATCTGATGGTGAATCAGCGTGGCGATCTCAAAGTCTCGGACTTCGGCATCTCGCGCAGCTTGAGCGACTCGGTCAGCATGCTCACGATGGAGCGCGGGCGAAGCGGGACCCTGGTTTTCATGAGCCCGCAGCAGCTCGATGGCGAGCGAGGCAGTCACCTCGACGACATCTACTCCTTCGGCGCGACCGTTTACGAATTGCTCACGAGCAAGCCGCCTTTCTCTTCTGGCAACGTGGACCGGCAGATTCGCGAAAAAATCCCGCCGGCCATGAGCGTGCGCCGGAAGGAACTCGAAATCGATGGCGAGCCAATCGATGAGACCTGGGAACGAGTGGTGGCCGCCTGCCTGGCCAAGGACCCGGCGCGGCGTCCGCAATCATTCGCGGAGGTCGCGCAGCGGCTCGAAATCGCTTCGCCGAAAACGGTGCGGGCGAACCAGGCTTCACAACCGGCTACGAAAACGAGTGCCCTTCTGCCGAACGTCGCGGCCCTGAAATCGAATCGAACGGCACTAATAGCGGGCGCGAGCGCGGGGCTCTTGGCGGCGGGGTTGGCCATTTGGTATTTCGGATTTCACAAGTCATCGGCGACCACGACCGCGCCGGTTACGGCCCAGGCGCCAGCCATGCCCCAGGCCGCTCCACCCGCGGTCACTCAGCCGGCCCCAGCCGCAGTGGCGGCGGTGGAAGAGAATACCAAGGCGTTGGGCGGGGTGATGCTGAAGACCACGCCGAAAGGCGCGACCGTCACGTTAGGTGGAATGGAGGCGGGGAAGAGCCCTGTCACCTTTAAAGGCATTCGTGCCGGCAAATATCCGCTTCGCATTTCACTCGAGGGTTACACCTCGATCGAGCGAGAAGTCGAAGTGAAAGCGGGACAATTCATAGATCTCGGAACGATCGTTCTCGAGCGCATGACAGAGGTAAACGAACCTGCAAAAGTCGTGACGGAACAGCCTGAGGAGACTCGGCCACAGCTTCAATCTCCCCCGCCCCCGCCCAGACCCGCTAACACGGATGCCGGCGCAACCCAGCTTGTTCTACCCCTAAACGATTTTGGCGGTGGTTAACTTTCAGCCCGTATGAAACAGCTAAAATTCCTGCTTCCTCTTGTTATCCTGTCATCCACAGCTCTCCCGCTTCAGGCCCAGATCGATAGCATCGTCAAAGGGATATTGGATCATGCGGCCACCCAAAGCAGGCAGGCACCGCCACAACGCCGGACTCAAACACCCCGGCAGACTACTCCGCGCGAACCCTCCACGCGACAAACGAAGCGGCAATTCGACGGCACATGGACGGCGACGCAATCGAAGACCAATCCACAAAACCAGCAGACGATTAGCCGGACCTTCACCATGATCATCAAGGAAGGGAAGGCGACCAAGACGCTCGACACGACCAATGCCTCCACGCCCGACAAGCCGTTCTATGCATCGATCTATGAGTTGCAGCGCCGCTGGACCTACAGCTCGATCGATTGCACCGAACAGGGAACCAGCCTCACTATCCAGTGGAGTCCAGGGCAGCTGGCGGATTGGGCGCCGAAGACCATTCCTAATCCCGTGGTGGAAGGCTTTGGCGCGCCCATGGCGGAGACGTCTGTCTATAAGATCAAGGGCGACGAACTGACCAGGATCAACGACCCGAACGGGCTAGTCTATCACCGGGCTAAGTGATCGATCTGGAGACGGCCTGAGGGCCGCGGAAACACTGGAGACGGGGTGAGGGCGGTGCAAACAATGGAGACGGCCTGCCCCCAGGCCGTGGGAACCGAAGATAGCAGGCAGATCTAATTGCCAACGGCCTGAGGACAGGCCCTCTCCATTGGCCACGCCCTACAACTTGAAAAACTCAAAGCTGCCTTCGAAGCCCTTCAGCTCGTGAACGCCGGCCGGCTCATATTTCATCACTGGTTCAAGCTTTTCCCTGGCCGGGGCGCTGGCCATTAACAAAATACCTAACGAGCCCGCCAGCTTCTCCATCCGGAAGACGAAGATGACTTCCTTGCCGATGAGACTCTCCTCTCCCATCGAGCGCATCCCGCCGCTCGAGACCAGCCCGTAATGCAGCACCAGCCGAAAGCGTGGCTCGCTCCTTTGCAGTTGCTTTAGCTTCTGCAAGCCGGCTGCGATGTTCTCCACGCTTTTCTCGTCATCATGCCAGTAGGCCAGAAAACCATCACCGAGATACTTGTCGATCTCGCCGCGGTGTTCTTCCACGATTTGCTTGCAGGCAGCGACCCAGCCGCCAACGAGCGTGGCCAGCTTGTCGCTCACCATGCTGCGGCTGAGCGGCGTGAAATTTTCGATGTCGGCCACTAACAGCCAGACTGGGATGTTCGCGGTCTCGCGGATGGTTTGCTGCGCCATGGTCGTGCGCAGCTCGTTCGTGATCTCCTCGGGCTGGCGAAAGGTAAAGGCCGTGTCGCCGACCGTGATCTGGTCCATGTCGCAAAGCCGGACTGGCTGGTGGACGCGCCGCTTGTTCAGGAAAGTCCCGTTGCTGCTGCCGAGATCGATCAACCAGAACTCGCCGACGTTCTGGAGATTAATGATGGCGTGGCGGCGTGAGACCTTAGGCGAATCGAGAATGACACAGCTCTTGGGCGATCGACCTAACGAGCAGTTGCCGCGGATGGGCACGCGGTCGCGGTTTTGTGTTTCCAGCCAGGCGCCCTCTTCTTCCAGGTCCACGAGAGCGTTGTAGTGGAACTATTTCAGGGATTCAAGCTATCCACGTCGTAGGCTTCGATGAGCATGATGCCCTCACTGCCATCTTCATTGGTTCCCTGGATGGTATAGCTACCGGGAAGCAGAGTCAGCAACTGCGCTGCTTCCTTGTCGTCACCGGGCGCCAGGGATGGATACTTTTGGCCAAGCTCCGCCGCGCGCGCGTCCGTTTTCCAATCGGCATTCGTGGCAATGTTTTGCGCTCCTTGGAATACGGCGATTTTCGGGTTGCCCGCTACTCCTTTGAGGCCGAGTGCGGTGAGGCTGGGACCCAGGCCGCGGACTACCACGTTCCTTGGCACTCCGCCCGTGATGATGAGTCCTGTGATCAAGGTCTTATCGCCGGCGCCAGTAACGCCGCGATTGGAAACGTTCGCCATCGCGTCACGCCTGGTCGGATCGATGCGAGCCGCTATTTCGTACCCGGTCGGGGTGTAACGATTCCCATTGTCCTGAATCCATTTCGCCGGATCAGCCTCGATGTCGGACGGGTTCGCGATGAGGGGCGGGCACATGCAGGCGATGAAGAAGGTTTCGCTAAAATCGAAGACCTGGTCGATCGAGCTGAAGTGCCACTTCCAGACATGCTGGTCGGATGAGTAATAATCCTTGTTGTAGTCGACCGAGCCCGCCGCGATCTGCCCGCTAATTCCAGCTGAATGGCGAAGAGCTCGGATCGCCTCGATTTGAGAGGCCTGGCTCGCGTTCACTTCGATCACAAAGCTTTGCCTGAGCGTGTTATCAGGTCGCAGGCGGGGCACGACCCAGTAGTAGGCATTGTCCTGAGTTTGCGCTGGCGAGCGTTCGGACAATCCAAAAAAAACTGCCGCGGAGAAAGCGATCACGCAGAGTGCGGACGCGCGACGCCTCGTTCTTACAGGCTGAGAGCGACTTTTCATTTAAATCAAGGATACAGTGCCCCGCTTCAAAGAGCAATAACACCCTTGGCTTTGCCGCGGCGCAGGCAAACAATCCCGCGCATGCGTTTCACGTCATCTTTCCTGATCTATTTGATCGTAACTTTGATGGCGGCCCAGGCCGAGACTCCCATCGAAGCGGTGCGCACCATGGTCGAGGCCGAGCGGAAGTTTTATCAATTCGGCCAGGAAAAAGGAACGCGCGCGGCCTTCCTGGAATTCCTCGCGTCGGACGGAATTGTCTTTCGCCCGGGCCCCGTGAACGGCCAGGAGGTGTGGAGCAAGCGCGCGGAGACCGGCTTGGATCTGGTGTGGGAGCCAACCTTCGCCGCGATCGCGCGCAGTGGCGATTTCGGTTACGACACCGGCCCGGCAAAATGGCGCGCCAATAAGAAGGAAGAAAAATTCAGCGGATACGGACAGTTCGTTTCCATCTGGAAGAAACAGAAGGACGGCGTGTGGAAAGTAGCGCTCGATTGCGGGATCGAAAATCCGGAGTCGAGCGCAAAACCGGAAACGTTACTGGGCCCAGTTTTAGTGATTTCCTCCACCTTGCGCATTGTCGTCCCAGAAGAAGGAATGGCGGAAAGGGTTGAGCCGGTCACGAGGCGGCGCGCGTGGACGGAAGCGCAAAAGGCATTCGTCGCGCTGGCGAAACTCGATTTCACCAAAGCATTTCGCGAAGCGGCGAGCAGCGAGGCGCGCCTTTATCGCGATGGATCATTTCCAGCGCTCGACGTGGAGGCCGGAACAAAACTACTGGGGCCGGAACAAGCAGGCGTGACGATGGAGATATTGCAGAGCGATCTCAGCAGCAGTGCCGACCTGGCGTATCACTACGGCAAATATTCCGATACCCGGCCGCAAGGAGGCAGAACGGGTCACTTCCTCCAGATCTGGCAGACGGACGCTGCCGGCTCGTGGAAGCTGGTGCTCGATTGGCAGCAAGCGCTGCCGCAGCAGAAATAGTGTCGTCTTCTGTAGCCGTCGCCCTGTGGGCGACGCCGAATGGCGGCAGCATTATCTCTCACGCTTCGCATAGCGAAGCGGCTACAGAAAGATTCTGAATCCGAAACGCGCATGGCCTGCATCTCAAGTGAAACACCGCGAATATGCAGACGCTTTTCCAAGACCTTCGTTACGGCGCGCGCCAACTTCTTAAGCGTCCCGGTTTCACTCTGCTCGCCATTATCTCGATGGCTCTCGGTATCGGGGCGAACACCGCCATCTTCAGTCTCGTTGACACGGTTGCGTTCCGGCCTTTGCCGGTGAAGAACGCTTCGGAACTGCAGGAACTCTACGGCACGCTCCACAATGGCGCGGACTACACCCTCCAGTCCTACCTGAATTACAAAGATTACCGTGACCGCAATCAGGTCTTCTCCGGCTTGCTCGCCTATCGCATCACGGTCGCGAGCCTGAGCCACAACGGCAACAACGAGCGGATCTGGGGCACCCTCGCCTCCGGCAACTACTTCGATGTCCTCGGCGTGCCGCCCCTGCTCGGTCGCGGCTTTCTCCCGGAGGAAGATCAAACGCCGAAATCGCATCCGGTCGTGGTGCTGAGTTACGGTTGCTGGCAGAAACGTTTCGCCTCGGACCCCGCGATCGTCGGCCGCACCGTCCTGCTGAACAACGTCCCGTTCACGGTCGTGGGCGTCGCCCGGAAAGGTTTCATCGGCACCGACGTCGCCTATGCGCCGGAATTCTGGACGCCCCTGATGATGACTGCGGTGATCGAACCGGGCAGCAACTCGCTCGAAAGTCGCGCGAACGATAATATTTTCGTCGTCGGACGCCTCAAGCCGGGCATCACCAAGGCGCAGGCGGCAGCGTCCCTACGCGCGCTGACGCTTGAGCTGGGGAGGGAATACCCGACAGAGAATGCAGGCCGCGGCATCGAGCTGATTCCGCCCGGCCTCTTCATTCCCGACATCCGGAACGGGGTTTTCGCCTTCACCGCCGTTCTAGGAGCGGTCGGGTTCCTCGTGCTCCTTCTCGCGTGCGTGAACCTGGCCAATCTGCTTCTCGCGCGCGCGACGGAGCGGCGCAAGGAAATCGCAATCCGCCTCGCCGTTGGGGCGAGCCGGCGCCGGCTGATCCGGCAGTTGATGACCGAGAGCGTTATGCTTTCACTGGCCGGCGGAATATTCGGCGTGCTGGTCGCGGCCGCGATCAATCGCGTGGTTCAGCGGGTCGATTTTCCGATCGACATCGCGCTCGTCTTCGATCTGCGAATCGATTGGCGCGTCCTTTCCTTCACCCTCGGACTGTCGGTCCTGACCGGAATGCTTTTCAGTCTGATTCCGGCGCTGCAATCATCGAAGCCCGAGCTGGTTCCAGCGTTGAAAGACGAAACTTCGATGGCTGGGTTCCGCCGGTCCCGCTTGCGCAATAGCCTGGTCGTTGCCCAGATCACGCTCTCGCTTGTGCTCCTCATCAGCGCCGGCCTTATCGTGCGAAGTTTGCAGGAAGCGCAACGGATGCGGCCCGGATTCAATCCGGAGAACGCCGTCGCGTTTTCGTTTGATGTCGGGTTGCAAGGTTACGACGAGACAAAAGGGCGCGCGCTCCAGAAGCAGGTGCTCGAGCGGATTCGGGCTCTTCCAGGGATCGAGGCCGCCGCGCTCGTGGACAACATCCCACTCAGCCTCAATTACAACAGCGCGACCATTTACCTCGAGGGACAACCGCCCACTCCCGCCGCCCAGCTTCCGCTCGCGATTCCGAGCTCGGTGACTCCCGGTTACTTCCAGACAATGGGGATCAGTCTGCGGGGCCGTGATTTCACCGACCAGGAAGAAAAGCTTGAACATCGGGTCGCGATTGTGAACGAAACCTTCGCGAAGAAGTTTTTCCCGGGCCAGGATCCGGTTGGCAAACGGTTCAATTTCAGCGGGGCCGACAAACCGTTCTGGGAAATCATCGGCGTGTGCGGCGATGGGAAATACAACAGCCTGGGCGAAGAACCGAAGGCCGCGCTGTTCAGGCCGCAATGGCGCGACTACAGCACCGCGGTGTCGCTGGTGGCGCGGACGAAAGGCGATCCTAAAACAGTTTTGGGGACGATGCAGCGCGAGATGCGGAATCTCGATCCGACGTTGCCGCTCTACGGAATGAAGACGCTAAAGGACCACATGAAGATTCCCCTGTTCCCGGCCAAGATTGCAGCCGGAGCGCTCGGAAGTTTCGGGGTGCTTGCGCTGATCCTGGCGGCCGTCGGAATTTATGGCGTGATGTCGTACGTCGTCGCCGGACGGACGCGTGAGATCGGGTTGCGGATGGCGCTCGGTGCTCAGACGGGCAATGTGCACCGATTGATCCTGCGGCAAGGCATGATGCTGGCGCTGATTGGATCGATCATCGGGTTAGCCATCGCATTCGGGACGACGCGATTGCTCAAGAGCGTGCTGTATGGTGTCGATGCAGTGGACCCGACGACGTTTATCGGCGTGACGTTTCTCCTCGGGACGGTGTCGTTCCTGGCGTGCTGGATCCCGGCGCGCCGCGCCAGCCGAGTCGATCCGATGATCGCCTTGCGCGCGGAGTAATTCACTCCTGCTCCTGATCATGATCGTGCTGTTGATCCTTTCTTCGGCGTCCCTGCAGGATCATGATCAAGGGCAGGAGTGAGAATTCGTAGTCGCTAGTGTTTCTTTTCAACCGGCCGCAGGATCAATTCCCCATGCCAGTCGGGATGCGCGATCCCCGCGCGATAGGCTTCGAGCGCTTCCACGGAAGAGTTCACGCGTAGATTGCTGAAGGTCTGATCCGGATTTTGCCAGCGTTCATGCCAGTAGATCGCGCCTTTGATCCGCGGATACCGTGTCCGAAACATCTCCAAGGCTTGCGTAACCCAAGCCGGCTTCAGCATTCCGTGGACATCGGCCGAGAAAGGGAAATCACCCGTGGACCACTCGGCGATCATGATCGGCTTGTCTGGATCGAGCCCGCATAACTCCTTGTAAGGCCAATCGACGAGCGATGGGATATCCGGATTGGGTTCGTCTTTGAATTGCTGGCCGTAAACGCTGAGTCCCAGCCAATCGACGTACTCCTTACCCGGATAATAAGCGGGCGCGAAGTTCCAGGTGTCGAGCGGGTAGGAATAATTGTTCGTGTGAAACATCCACTTGATGTTTTTGGCGCCACGCGCACGCACGCGATCGACCACGTAGCGGTAGGCTTTTTTGAAACGCTCGGGCCCTTCCCACTCGTCCGGCGTGTCCCCGACCCATTCGTCGGCGCCGTAAAACCAGCCCGACCACGGGAACCAGTCGCCATTCATTTCCACGCCGAAAGCGACGATCATCGGCTGGGCAAAATCGCGCGCAGCGTCGGCCCATTTATCGATATATGCGTCCCACTTTCCTTCGATGATCGCGTTGAGCCCAAATTTGTCCGGCCCGCGATTTTGCTGATAAGGCCGATCCCAAGGCGACCAAAAAACAAGCGGGATCGCGCCGTGCCGCCAGATGATGTTGAGGTTCGCGATGGGAAAACTCTGCTCACCCCAATAGCTCGAAGACGCGATGATGGCCTGGTGTTTGCCGACCAGGTTTTCAAACTCTTCGATGATCTCGAGCGTGACTTCGTCCTCCGCGTCTCCGAAATCCATGAACGCGCCTGTGTACGCGCCATGTTCGGGAAGGAGAACTTCGACGGCCGCGTTCGAATCACGCGTATTTTTCGGCTCGGACTTTCGACATGCGGCAAGCGCGGTGCAGAGCACCGCTAAAATGACGAATGACGAATGACGAATGACGAACGAAGTCCGAAGGCTAAAATGACGAAAGCGGGTTGGCATCACGCGGAAAAATTCGGGCTTCGTCATTCGACATTCGTCGCTCGACATTCGTCGTTCGGCATCTGCCGCACGGACGCGGTCCGTTCCAGTTTCCCCCAGCTCACAAAAGCGCCTTTGATCGCACGCAGAATCGCTTTCCAGATCACGTAGCTCAACATCGGGCGGTAGATCAGGCGCATGGGAATAATGAGCCAAGCGCGCAGCACCGATTCCCGTTCCAGAATGCAGGCCAGCGTCGCCATGATCAGGTCCATGGCCAGAAACGCGATGACGAAAGGCAGCACGGCGCGCCACGCCCCGAAAGGCAGGGACGCCAGCAGGAAGAGGTCAACCAATGGCGTGATGGCGACGAGGATGATTTGGAAAAACCAGACGCTGGGCAAACTGAACCAGCCGAGTGCGCGGTAGCGCCAGTTGAAGATCATGTCGCGATGTTTCCAGAGACATTGCAGCGTGCCATAGGCCCAGCGGAAACGCTGGCGCGCGAGCGTCCGCACCGTCTCAGGCGCTTCGGTCCACGCGATCGCTCCGGGAACATAAACGATGCGCTGCCCGCGCTTATGCAAAGCGAGCGTGAGGTCGGTGTCCTCCGCCAGCGTTTCGAGGCTCAGGCCGCCCGCATCGTCGATGGCGGATTTGCGCATCGCGCTGATCGCCCCGGGGACCACGGTGATGCAATTCCAACGCGTGTAAGCGCGCCGATCGAGATTGAAACCGCAGGTGTATTCCAGCGCCTGGCATTTCGCGATGAACGAACGCAGGTTACCCACTTTCGCGTGACCCGAGACCGCGCCCACCCGCTCATCGGTGAACGGTTGGACCAGCCGCCGAAAGGTGTCGCGCTGACAACGCGTATCCGCGTCCAGAAAAACCACGATGCCGCCGCGCATGGCCGACAAACCGCGCTGGAGAGCGCGCGCCTTGCCTTGATTTTCCTGGCGCAATAAACGCACACGCGGATCGCTCGCCGCGATCGTCTCTACTTCTTCGGCCGTCCGATCCTGCGATCCATCATCGATGACAATGACATCGACCTCGCCGGCATAATCCGTCGCCAGCACAGCACGCAACGTTTCCGCGATCACTTTCTCCTCGTTATATGCCGCCACGATCACGCTGATCGGTTCCGCAAAATTGTTCGACCAGCTGCGGCGAAAACGCGACGCCAACCAGATCACGATGAGCGTGCGCAAAACGACGAGCGCCGTCGCCACAATCATGAAGGCCCAGAGAAATTCTTCGGCCGCGTGGAAAATCCGGAACCCCACGCCGGTCACGAAATGACTAAGGGAACGCCCTTTCGTGTCGGCCATCGGCATCAACGCATCGCGCGTCGTCCCCAGCAATGTGCTGAGCGACACCACAGAGTCGCCGCGCGCCTTGAGGTACTCCAGGATGCGCGGCAACGCCTCGACCGTTTGTTCGCGGTCGCCGCCTGCGTCGTGCAACAAGATAATGCTGCCATCGCGCCGCTGTTGTTTGATCCGTTGCAGGATGATGTCGGCGCCCGGTTGCGCCCAGTCCTGGGGATCGATGTTCTCCAGGACGACGAGATAACCCAGCTCCTGCGCGATATTCAACGGAGTCAGCTCGCTGATCTTCGACGGGCTGGTGTCGGCGGCGAACGGCGGCCGGAAAAGCGTGGTGGCGCGCCCCGTGATGGTCTCGAGCAGAAGCTGCGTCGCATTGAGTTCGAGCCGAACGTGCTCCGGCCAGCAATCCGCGAGATTCGGATGGTAATAAGTGTGGTTCCCGATTTCGTGGCCCTCCGCCACGATCCGCCTAACGAGTCCGGGATATTGCTCGGCGTTGGCGCCCACGAGAAAAAACGCGGCTTTCACGTTGGCCGCTTTCAGGATGTCGAGAACTTGCGGAGTCCATTCCGGGTCCGGCCCGTCGTCGAAAGTCAGCGCGACCTGATGCGGCGCACCCGCGCCCTGATGATAAAGCGTCGGAAACTGCGGGAACTTCGAATAGGTCGCGGTGAGATACCCCTCCTGGTCCACCGCCAGAGTCCGCAGGCCGTCCGATTGGTTCTCATCCACGGAAACGATTTCGCCATCGCCGACATCCGCAATGGTGTCTGTCCCGCGCAGGATTTCGAGCAACGAACGCGAGGCCGGGTCGATCTTGAAATCCGGCGGAACATTCAACGCATCCCAGATCGCGACGTCTTCCGTGCCCAGCCGGTAGATCGCGAAACCGCCCGCCTTGGCTTCACGAACCTTGCGCAATTCATTCAGGAACGTGACGACATCCAGGAACCAGACCGAGTGATCCCTGTCCGCGTCCTCGTAATAAAAATACGGATTGTAATCCGGCCCCGCGACGGTCGCTTTCTCGACTTCCGCGTAGCTGGCGCGGCTCATCGCCTCAGGAAAACTAATCAGCTCCGCCTTTTTCGCGCCGCCGGTCCAGTCGTAACCGTAGCTGCCGAGCGCGATGATCCATTGCTGGGCCTCAGCGCCATCCATCAGCACTCGGAGCCAACCCTCGAACCATTGGCGCGAGCCCAACGGACCAGCCGGATCGATGTCGGATGTTTCGTCGAAAAGCAATGCGACGAACCGATCGACGTTATCGGAGAGCTCTTCGAAATCGATGTAATCGAGTTCCTGGCCGGGCTGCACGCAAAGCCAGAGTTGCTTGTCGTCGTAATGGAGCGCGTCGGTGAACCGGTCGAGAAACGCGGTGATGTCTTTCTTGTAGGCCGGGTCGAGCTGCTCCCAATGGACCACCACGCCGGCCGCCTTCGCCTCATTCAGGATCGCGAGTACTTTCTGAATGAAACGGTCCTGCGCTTCAGTCGAACCGTGGGCGAGGTTTTCCACTGCCTCCGGCTGCCAGGTGTCGCCCACCCTGTTTGTCAGGAGTGGCATCAACGCGATCCCTTTGCTGGCGGCAAGTTTCGGGAGACGATTGTCGGCGTCGATCTGCAAATCGCCGGAGCCATTGATCATCGCGATCCATTCCGGACAAACGTGCGTGATCTGGCTCGCGTGTTGTTCCAGCGAAGTGAAGCTGTAGGGATCGCCATTCGTGTAGAAAGCGAGGCGCACCTCGTTGCTCGCCGATTTTTTGCGGGGATGCGCCGGTGGAGAGGGGGCCGGACCGGCGAGCTTTTTCGCGGCCACGCGCGCCGCGGCAAATTTTTCCAGGAGCGCCAGATGGACCGGCGGTTGTCCGGCCGGGTTGACTTTCTGGAGGGATTTGAGCTGCCCCTTTAATTGCCGGAGCGAGAACGGAAGACTGAGTCGCGGCGCCACAAAGAGAGTCTGGACAAAAAAGACCGTGCCCAGAAAAACCACCACGCCGACGATGAGAAGGACCAGGCGAAGGCGCGGCCATCGTTTTCCGGCCGGGTCCGAGAAAACGAAAGGCGTAACTGTATGTGGGGGCTCCTCCTCCATCGTGCGCATGTTAGCATGCCCCTCAAACTCCTGCTCCTGCTCATGATCTTGCTCATGATCCCCTTCGTCTCGCCATCACCCGGATGCTCGTGCTCGTGCTCGTGCTCGTGCTCGTGCTCCTGCTCGTGCTCGAATCCATTTGGATTAAGATCAGGATCATGATCAGGAGCAGGAGGATAAATTGAAGCACCCCGATCCCGATTCCCTTCCAGCCGGTCTCGCTGGCGTCGTCCAGCGTTTGCGAACCGGACCTCATATTCACCCCAGCGCATTTGTCGCGCCGGGCGCCACCGTGGTCGGCGACGTCACGCTCGGCGAGGAATCCAGCGTTTGGTACGGCGCAGTCCTGCGCGGCGACATCAATCGCATCGTCATCGGCCCAGGCTCCAACGTCCAAGACGGCGCCGTGATTCACCTCGCGGACGACTTCCCGGCGCTCATCGGCGAACTGGTTACGATCGGGCACCGTGCGGTGGTGCACGCCTGCACTCTCGACGACGAAGTGCTGGTGGGCATGGGCGCAATAATCCTGGATGGCGCGCAAATCGGCGCGCGTTCGATCGTCGGCGCAAACGCGCTGGTGACGGCTGGAACAAAAATCCCGGCGGGCTCACTCGTATTCGGTTCTCCCGCAAAAGTGATCAGGCCGCTAGCCGAGGACGAACAACGCACGATCAAGAGCTGGGCCCTGAAATACATCCAGACCGCGAAACATTTCCGCGATCATCTCAACCTGTAGCCGCTTCGCTATGCGAAGCGCGGACTGGCCGGCGATCGACGCTTTCCCTGAGCCGCCCACAGGGCGGCGGGCTACAGATTGGTCGGCTTGTTCTGGATGACCTTGTTCTTCAAGATCACCTTCAAATCGTGGATCTCCGTTTTTATCGGCGCGATCTTCGGCGGCTTGAGCAGAACCGTCTTGGGCGCTGTGCCCCAGCCGCGTTCCTCGTTGATCGCGAACCAATCGTTGTCGTCATAGATCGCGAGCGTGATTGAGTCCCCCTTGATCGCAGTCAGCTCCGCGGATGCCAGACGGAAGACCTCGCCGCGTTTGGGATCCACGACCGCGAAATAAGAAGCGCCCGCGCCGCCGTCACTCATCTTGAGCAAGAGAGCCGTTTGGCCCGGCACCAGTTTCACTTCCATCAACGCGTCAATGCCGACGTACTCGGAGAGAATCTTCCTCGTTTTCCCCGTGGCGACATCGTGAAGCCGAAGTGATTCGCCCTCGTTTTCAAAACCGCCCGCGCCATCAGGCCCGGAGAAGACGATTGCCTTGCCGTCATTGATGAGCCAGGCCTGCATCGCCACGTCGGCGATCTTTTTTTCTTTGCCACCGACCGTAATCACGAGGCTCCCCCGCGAGGCGTTCTCGTTCTCCCTGACGATCTCGAACTTCGTCGCGGACTCGTTCTTTGGCGCAGCGAGTAACGACGGAAATAACCCGTGCAAAACGACCAGAGGAACCACGAAGAATACGATCCGTTTCATCGTTTATGAAACAGGAGACTGCCTTTGCGAAAGGGAGCGAGCAAGCTCGCGAGCGCGTTCCCGCAACAAATTCGCCGTTTGCTCCATGGCCTGCGCGGTTGAGGTCGTGGAATTAACGAGCTGATACACTCCCTCAAACAAGTCGCGCACTTCCTGGTCTTCGCTCGCGTGCCCGGCGATGGCGAAGACACGCTTGCCCAGTCTTCTCGCTAATCGCGCCACTCCCGCCGGCGTTTTTCCTTCCAGCGTTTGGCGGTCCAAACTGCCCTCACCGGTGATCACGACATCGACGGCTTTCATTTTCGATTCGAGCCCGGTGGCATCCGCCACGACCTCGAATCCGGGCCGCAGCTCGGCCCCGCAAAAACTCAGAAGACCGAAACCCAGGCCACCGGCGGCACCCGCGCCGTTCGCACCTCGAAAATCGCAGCCGAGGTCGCGCGCGACCACGTCGGCCAAATGCGCGAGGGCCTTTTCCAGGATAGGAATCTGGTCGGGCGTAGCGCCTTTCTGCGGCCCGAATATTTGGGTTGCGCCACTCGCTCCGAGCAACGGATTTCGCACGTCGGCTGCGGCCGTGACCCGAGGAAGAACGAGATCTCGGGGAGGCGAAATGTGTTCGAGGTCGAGCAGATCGGAAACCGGCCCCGTGAGTTCGACGCATTCTCGATTTAGGAAGCGAAATCCCAGCGCACGCGCCAAGCCAAAACCGCCATCGTTCGTGGCGCTTCCGCCCAAACCGACGATCACCTCGGTCGCGCCGCGCGCCGTGGCCGCGAGCAAAATTCCGCCGACACCGAATGTGTGGGCGCACATCGGATCACGGTCCGATGGCGCGAACCGCCACATGCCTGCGACTTCGCTCATCTCCATCACCGCCGTCGCCCGTTCATGCAGCCGGACATACCGCGCCGTGATCGCGCGCCCGAGCGCATCATGCGCGTTGCAGGTCAACCATTCGCCGCCGCAGGCCTCGACGATTACCGAAGCCGTGCCCTCGCCTCCATCAGCCATCGGAACCATCTCGATGGCCGCGTCTGGCAGCACCTCGCGCAGGCCTGCGGCAATGCTCTCCGCTACGTCGCGCGCAATGAGCGAGCCTTTGAATTTATCGGGTGCAACGAGAATTCGCATATTGAAAGATGCATGTCATCCCGAGCCGCGCAGACGGCGAGGGACCGCACAGTCGGTCTTAAGTCACACTGACCACGCTTCGCAGTTTCGAAAGCAACGCGTCGTGGACCGCGAAAGCGGTCTTGGGTAATTTTCCTTGCGAGTGCGGGGTCCCTCGCCGTCTGCGCGGCTCGGGATGACAAGCAAGATACGACGCGCTCACCCGCTCACGCTTTCAGTTTCCGCTCCAGAACATCCCCGACCACCGCCGGATTCGCGGTTCCTTTCGACAGCTTCATCACCCGCCCCTTGAGAAAATTCAGCGAGGCCACATTCCCCGCTTTGAAATCTGCCGCCGGTTTCGGATTTGCCGCGATCACCCGATCGCACAATGCTTCGATGGCCCCCGTATCGCTTAACTGTTCGATCCCTTTTTCCCGCACGATCGCGTTGGCGGATTTCCCGGTTGCGAACATTTCCGCGAACACTTCCTTCGCCTGCTTCCCGCTGATTTTTCCGCTGTCGATCAGGTTCACCAATTCATCGAACGCGGTCGGAGGTATCGGGCAATCGGCGATCGCGTTTCCAGATTGGGCCAGCGCATTCTGAAGATCGTTCAGGATCCAGTTCGCGACGTTCTTCGGTTTGCGCGCTCCTTGCGCCGCCCTCTCAAAATAACCGGCGAGCGCGAGATCGTCCGAGAGCACCCCGGCATCGTACGAACTCACGCCATACTGCTGGACAAACCGCGCGCGCTTCGCCTTCGGCAGCTCTGGCATCCCCGCCCGCGCGTCGTTGAGCAGCGCGGCGGTCTCCACGGGCACCAGGTCGGGGTCGGCAAAATAGCGGTAATCATGCGCGAACTCTTTTGTTCGCATCAAGAATGTCGCGCCCGTGAGGTCGTCCCATCCGCGCGTCTCCTGCTGTAGCTTTTCGCCACGCCCAAGCGCCTCCGTTTGTCGCCGAACTTCGTGAGCGACCGCGCGCCGGACCCCGCTGATCGTGTTCAGGTTCTTGATCTCGATCTTGGCGCCGAGGTCCTGCTCCTCCGATGGTCGCACCGAAATATTGCAATCGCAGCGCAGCTGCCCCTTCTCCATATCGGCGTCGCTCACTCCGCCGTAGATCAGGATCTGTTTCAGCGCGGTCAGGAAAGCGAACGCTTCTTCCGGCGAAGTAATCTCCGGCTGACTCACGATTTCCATCAGCGGGGTACCAGCGCGATTGAAATCGATCCCGGTGCTGTTTTCGAAGTGAAAACTTTTCGCCACGTCTTCCTCGAGATGAATCCGGACCAGCGGGACGTCCTTCTCGGAGACCGCGATGTTTTTCTGGGCGTCCTTCGGATAAGCAAGGTCATGCAGCGGCACCGCGCCGTTCGCACACAGGGGCAGATCGTATTGCGAGATCTGATAATTTTTCGGCATGTCCGGATAGAAATAATTCTTCCGATCGAATTTCGAAATCGGAGTGATGTCGCACCCAAGCATTAACCCGGTGAGGATCGTGAGCCGGATCGCTTCGCGATTCATTACCGGCAGCGCGCCCGGCAAACCAAGGCAAGTCGGACAGGTGAGCGAATTCGACGCCGCCCCAAATTCCACCGGACAAGCGCAGAACATCTTCGAGCGCGTCTTGAGCTGGACGTGAACCTCCAACCCGATTGTGGTGCAATACTTCAAAGGGACCTCACACAAAGGACACAAAGGTCACAAAGAAATGTCCGGAGGGCTTTCCCCCTCTATTTGGCCGTTGATGATTCGTTTGATGCCATTTCTTAAGTGCGCCTCACCAAAGTTAATCAAAAGTCCGAGCTTAAGTCCGCTCAAGCGCAGTTGCGTAAGGACTTGCTTGGAGTAGACCGCGGAAAGAGCTGCGACGGATTTCAATTCTACGATCACTTTGCCCTCAACGAGAAGGTCTGTGCGGTAGCCTTCTTCGAAAAGAATCCCGTCGTAAGTAATCGGCATTGGTTTCTGGCGTTCCGCGATCAACCCTTCCTTTCGCAATTCGTGCGCGAGAACCACTTCATAGACCGACTCCAATAATCCCGGGCCGAGTTTGGTATGCACAATGAAAGCAGCGTCGAGAATCTTCTTCGCTATCTCATTCTCATTCATCCCGTTGTGTTCCTTTGTGACCTTTGTGCGAGATCTTCAATTCTTCTTCGCCGCATATTCCAGCGCCTTTTTCAAATCGAACTGCTTCACCCGATCCGCCAGCGTCGGGTCGTTCGCGGCTTCGATGATGCGGGGATCGCGCAGCAAATCCACCAGTCGGCCTTGCGTGATCATCGCAGAAATCTCTGGATCCTGGCGCAATGCCACCATCTTCGGATGTTCGCTCAACTCTTTCGCGCCGGGATAACTGAGAAAGCGCCGCGCTGTTTCCGGGTTTGCCAGGACGGTGCCCACTTCGCCCAAGGTCTGATACACGCCAGGCGGCATCGCATCCGTTTTCTTGACCACGTCGCCGACCGCGCCCAGCTCAACGGAATTCTTCAAGCGCGCGAGCAGCGTCATCAGCGAGTCCACGTCGACCGGCGGTTTTGGGGCAACTTCGTCGGGCGATGAAGTTTCTGCCGAGGGACCGTTCGAATTTCTGCTCGCACCATTGGTGGTTCGCGCCTGGACCTGCGCTTCGGCGATGGAGCCGACCGAGCGGATCCCGACGAGCACGAGCCAGATAAAGAATGCGCCGAAAACGAATCCGACCACGGCCCCGCTGGCCCCGTAAACCAGCCGAACAGCGCCAAGGCTTTGTTGCGCGGTGCGCTTGAAGAAGATGATGCCGAGACTGGACACGATCGCGTAAACCAGCATCGCGAGAATCGCGCTGCCGATGGCGGAGAGAACGATATCGGGCAGCGTGACCAGATGCCGCATGATCGGTACCGTCAGGTTGCCGCAGAAAAAAGCGGTCGCGTAGGCTGCGATGACCGCCGCAACGCGCATGAGCTGCCGCAAAATTCCGAGGCGCCAGCCGCGGATCACCTCGAAAAGAATCAGGAGAACGGCGAAGGAAACAAAGACCGTTTGCCACATCGTCGAGCCCGCAGTGCTCGATTGAATTTCGGATTGCGGATTGCGGATTGCGGAAAGAAAGAGGGACATTTCGATTTCGGATTTCGGATACCGGATTTCGGAAAAGAATCAGTGTGGATCGCTTGCTCTTATCTTTCCGGTATCCGGCTTCCGAAATGCGAAATCGCCACGGCCCGCTGCCGCAACGCATGGTCGCAGAGAACGAGCGCGGCCATCGCCTCGACGATCGGCACCGCGCGGGGCAGGACACAGGGATCGTGGCGACCGCGCGCCGACACCGTGGTCTCCTCGCGAGACGCGGTCACGGTTTTTTGATCGCGCGCAATCGTCGAAGTCGGCTTGAAGGCCACGCGGAAGAAAATGTTTTCGCCGTTGCTGATCCCTCCCTGGACGCCTCCGGAATTGTTCGTGGTCGTGTGGACCTTACCGGCGCGAAGTTCAAAAGGATCGTTGTGTTCCGAGCCTTTCATTCGCGTCGCGGCGAAACCGGAGCCGATCTCAAATCCTTTCGAGGCCGGAAGACTCAACATCGCCTTGGCGAGATCGGCTTCGAGTTTGTCGAAGACCGGTTCGCCCAAACCGGCCTCAAGTCCGCGGACGACGCACTCAATCACGCCGCCGACGGAATCGCCGTCATCACGCGCGGATTGAATCAACGCTATCATCCGCTCTGCTGCGGAAGCATCGGGACAGCGCACGGCATTTCGTTCCAAATCCTCGACCCGGACCGAGCTGCGATCGACGCTGGCCGTGACTTCATGAATTTGCGTGACGTAAGCGACGATCTCGCAGCGTCCCTGCGAAAGCTGGCTCAGAACTTTTTTCGCCACCGCGCCGGCCGCAACGCGCCCCACCGTCTCCCGCGCCGAAGCGCGGCCGCCGCCCTGCCAATTCCGAATGCCGTATTTGGCTTCGTAAGTGAAGTCGGCGTGCGACGGACGATAGGTCTCTTTCATTTCGGAATACGCTTCGGGACGCGCATCCTTGTTCATGACCATGATTGAGATCGGCGTTCCCAGCGTGCGACCTTCGAAAACGCCGGAGAGAATCTGACACCGGTCCGATTCATCGCGGGGGGTGACGATCTCGCTTTGGCCGGGACGCCGTCGATCCAGATCGTGCTGGATATCGGATTCGCTCAGTTCGATTCGCGGCGGACAGCCATCGATGACCACACCTACGCCGCCCCCATGCGATTCGCCCCACGTCGTGATCCGGAAAAGTTGGCCGAAGCTGCTGCCCATTGGCCGCGATCTTAATCGACTAACCTTAAATAACAATACACGCGCCGAGCTCGACAAAGAACTGTAACACTTGCGTGTCATCCCGAGCCGCAGCAGACGGCGAGGGACCTCACAGTCGAACGGAAAGGCATCCAAACCACGCTTCGCGATTTACGAAGCGAAAGCTGTCGAGCGAGTCAGACCTAACTTGGGTGATCGTAGAACAACTGTGGGATCCCTCGCCGTCTGCGCGGCTCGGGATGACGGCAGCGGACCTAAAGCGCGGCGAACGCCGTCTTCAAATCGTCGATCAGATCTTCGACTTCTTCGACGCCGACGGAGAGACGCACCAGCGAATCGGTGATGCCGAGCGACTGACGCATTTCGGGCGGAATCGAACCGTGAGTCATGATCGCGGGATGATTGATGAGGCTTTCGACGCCACCCAGGCTTTCCGCAAGGGAGAAAAGATGAGTGTTCTCAAGAAAACGCCGCGTCCCGGCGAGATCAGTCTTGAGAACGATGGTGACCATGCCGCCAAACGCGCGCATCTGCTTTTTCGCCAGCGCGTGCTGAGGATGTTGCTCCAGTCCGGGGTAGTAAATCTTTTCGACTTTCGGTTCGGTCTCGAGCCAGCGCGCGATTTCCAGCGCGTTCTCGCAATGCCGCTCCATCCGGAGCGCTAGCGTCTTCAATCCGCGCAACGCAAGGAAGCTATCGAACGGCCCGGCGATAGCGCCGACCGCGTTCTGCAAAAAGGCGATCTGGTCGCCCAGCTCCTTGTTGTCGCCCACCACGATTACGCCGCCCACCATGTCGGAGTGACCGTTCAGATATTTCGTCGCGGAATGGATGACCATATCGAAGCCGAACTCGATCGGCCGCTGGAGCCACGGACTCGCGAAGGTGTTGTCGGAAACGGAGATCGCGTTATGGGCGCGGGCAATCTTGGCCACCGCTTCGAGGTCGATCAACTTCAGCAGCGGATTGCTCGGCGTTTCGACCCAGACCATGCGGGTATTCGGGCGCATCGCCTTCTCGACTTCGGGCGCGTCGCTCATGTCGATAAAAGTAAAATCGAGGTTCGCGGAACGGCGGCGAACCCGCTCGAAAAGCCGGAAGGTCCCACCGTACAGATCGTCGCTGACCACGACGTGCGAGCCGCTATCGAGTCCGTCGAGAGCGGTGGCCATCGCGGCGAGGCCGGAGGCGAAGGCCCAGCCTCGCGTGCCGCTTTCGAGGTTGGCGATGCAACGCTCATAGGCGCTCCGGGTCGGATTGATCGAGCGCGAATAATCGTAGCCCTTGTGCCTGCCGGGACTTTCCTGGACGTAAGTCGAGGTCTGATAAATCGGCGTCATGATCGCGCCAGTCGATGGATCTGGTGATTGCCCGGCGTGGATGACGCGCGTCGCGATGTCGTGTTGTTTCTTCATGGCATTTGCCGCCGCAAATAGGAAAGCAGATCGCTCCGCGTGATCAGACCGAGAAATTTGTTCCCCTCCATGACGATGGCGACGCGGCCACGGTCGAAGACCCCGAGCAGATCCGAAATTTTCGCGGCGGGCGAAAGGGTTTCGAGCCGGTCGCTCATCGCGCTCTTCACGGCATGATTAAAATGATCCGGCTCGTGATGGACTTTCACGAGCACATCGGACTCATCGAGAATGCCGATCGCGCGTCCGCTTTCATCCATGACCGGCACTTGAGAAACATCGGCGGCGCGCATGCGTTTCACGGCTGTGAGCAAAGTGTCGTCCGGCCCAACCGAAATAACTTCGCCCGCTTCATGGCGATGCAGGATCAAGTCGCTCAAGTCGCCGTGCGACGGGCGCTCGCCGAACCCCTGCTCGGCCATCCAGAAATCGTTATACATTTTCGACAGATATTTATTCCCGGTGTCGCAGACAAAGGTGACCACGCGTTTCTTTTCCGTCTGCTGGCGGCAATAGCGGAGCGCGCCGGCCAGGAGCGTACCAGTCGAGGAGCCGCCCAGGATCCCTTCCTTCCGCAAGAGCTCACGCGCGACATCGAAGCTCTCCGCGTCGTCGATCTCGAACGCGTCCGAGACGAACGACATGTCGGCGATGTCTGGAATGAAATCTTCGCCGATGCCTTCAACGGCCCAGCTCCCGGCCTCCTCGAGCTTGCCGGTTTTCACCCACTCGAAAAGAATGGAACCGGTCGGATCGGCCAGGATCATTTCCAGGTTGGGTTGCACGCGTTCGAAGAACCGGCCGAGGCCGGTCAAGGTGCCGCCCGAACCGACGCCAACGACCACCGCGTCGAGATGATGCCCCATCTGTTCCCAGATTTCCGGACCGGTGCCGCGCTCATGCGCGAGCGGGTTCGCCGGATTTCCAAATTGGTTGACGTAAAACCCGCCGGGAATTTCCGCCGCGAGCCGCGCCGCGACGTCCTGATAATATTCCGGGTGACCGCGCGTGACGTCGGAGCGCGTCATGCGAACTTCCGCGCCGAGCGCCCGAACGTGCGCGATTTTTTCCTGCGACATCTTATCGGGAATGACGAGAAGGCATCGATAGCCTTTCGCGCTGGCGATGAGAGCGAGGCCGAGACCGGTGTTTCCCGCCGTCGCTTCTATAATGGTCCCGCCCGGCTCCAGTTTCCCGTCGCGTTCCGCCGCTTCGATCATGGCCAGGGCGACGCGGTCTTTGATGGAACCGGTCGGGTTCTGGTTTTCGAGCTTTACGAAAAGCTGGCACGGGCCGGTATCCATCCGGGTGATCTCGACCAGTGGGGTGTCGCCGATGAGAGAAAGAATGGCCGGCGGCTTGGTCGCGGTCGCCGAAGGCGCAGTGGAAAGATCAATCATGGAGGGAGGAGAGTGAGGGTTTCGTTCGGATAGTCGAGCGCGACTTTGTAATTGCGGAGGAAATTATAACCGACGATGCCATCGAGCCTGGCGCCGATCGCCTTGCTCAGCATGCCGAAGAAGTCCGCGACGACTACGTTGGAATTCTCGATCTTCGCGCCGCCCACTTGAAAAGACTGGAGGATGCCGCCGGCGACATCGACGTGCGCGCCTCCCGTGGTGGCGGCGCCAATCGGTGAGCTGGCGACGCCGAGTTGTTTCGCCAGCTCGGGCGCTATCGCCGTCGTCGAAGCGCCGGTGTCGACGGCAAATTGGAACGGACCGCGCCCGTTGGCGTAAACGTCGACCAGAATGAGCGGCTTCGCGGGGCTGGCCAGGCGCATCGGTATTTCGGTCACGGCCTTGGAGGGCCCGATCGATTCGAAACGTTTTGGATCGTCGAAGCGAATCTCGTTCTTCCGGTAATCGAGCGTGATCCGGAAATGTTTAAGGAAATTGTAGCCGAGATCGCCGTCGATTTGGGCGCCGACCGTCTTACCGATATGACTCAGGTCCACCATGCCAACGTCGACATCGTTGAGCTTCGCGGTCCCGACCTCTAGCGAATCGAGCCGAGCGAGCGAAATGGAAACTGCCCCACCCGCGCTCTGGCCTTCCTTCGAGCCGACGACTTTGATTCCGAGCGTTTGTCCCAGCTCGGATGAAACCAGCGACGTTCCTGCCCCAGTATCAAGAATGAAATCGAACGGCCCCGCACCGTTGATTTTGACCGGCAAAAGAATCAACGGTTGCGCTCCGCCCGCGAGACGGAAATTCAGCCTGGCGCTGCTCGGGGAAGAGGTGGCGGTGCTCATTGGGGATTTCTAATGCGACCACTCCGAGTTGCTGTCGGCCAGGAATTGCTGGAGGACGTCGAAACGCACTTCGCCGTAGTTGAGCGCGTAACGCAGGTCGCCGCCCTTGTAGACCCACGTCGTGGGAATCCAGCTCAGCGGCAGGTCGAGGAAGCGCTTGATCTTGCTGTCGCCGGTCCGCGGGCCGGGGTCGGCCACGATGGTGACGTTGGGTTGGTCGGCGAGTTCGAATTTCGTCAGCATGGCGCGGCCATCTTCACCGCCGTTCCAGACGGAGACGAAATAGAATTTCACCTGCGGATTCTCCTTAACCGCCTTAAGCCAGCCGCCGCTTTTCAATTCCGCCTGGCAATTGGAGCACCACGGCGCCCAGAGGTGTACCACGCTCAAGCCCGGCGCTTTGATTGCGTCGGCGAGCTGCTGTTCGGCCGGGGAGGCTGCGAATGATGACACGGCGGCAAAAGCCGCAAATAAGATGGAGAAACGGATGAGCTTGTTCATGGATTCGCCTGAGCCGGCACCCAAAGTATGGAGAGAAAGCAGCCTATCTCAAGACATCCGGTCTCTCACTCTGTTTCGTAATCGTGCTCGTGCTCCTGCTCGTAATCGTTTCCCCGTCGTCCCCGGTGCGATTTCGATCAGGAGCACGAGCATGAGCACGATTACGAAGGACTATTTGTCCGCTGGTTGACCTCTGGGAAAGACGGGGTAATATGCCTCCCCTTTTCTGCGGGGAAGCCCGGCGATGAACGCCGGCGCTAATGACAGAAATGCGGCCACCGCGCCGTTAGGAGAAAACTTACCGCCATGTTGCAAATGCAGGAATTACTTGCGAAGTCGTACCGCGACTTCAAAGAAGGTAGCATCGTCAAGGGACGTGTCCTCGAGATACGCCCGCGCGAAGTCCTTGTCGACATCGGCTACAAATCCGAAGGCGTCATCCCCTCAGCCGAGTTTGAGGACATCGAATCCATGGAAGTGGGCGACGAAGTGGAAGTCCTCCTTGAGCGCCTCGAAAACGACGAAGGCATGGTCGTTCTCTCCAAGGAGAAAGCCGCTTACCGTCAGAACTGGAACAAGATCGCGCAGGTCTTTGCCGGCGACGGATTGATCAAGGGCAAGGTGAAATCCGTCGTAAAGGGCGGTCTCATGGTGAACATCGGCGTGGAAGCATTTTTGCCCGCGTCGCAGATCGACATCATCCCGCCGAAAGATTTACAGCAGTTTGTCGGCAACACTTACGATTTCAAGATCGTCAAGATCAACGACGACCGGAAGAACGTCGTCCTCAGCCGCCGCGAGCTCATCGAGCAGGAGCGGAGCGAGAAGCGCCAGAAGTTCCTCGAGGGTGTGAAGGTCGGCGACATGGTCCAGGGCAGCGTCAAGAACCTGACCGATTTCGGCGCGTTCATCGATCTCGATGGCATGGATGGATTGCTTCACATCACCGACATGACCTGGGGCCGACTCGGTCATCCGAGCGAGCTCCTCAAGGTGGGTCAGCCGCTGGAAGTGATCGTGCTCGATATCAACAAGGAGAAAGAGCGCGTCTCTCTCGGCCTCAAGCAGACCCAGAAAAATCCGTGGGACCAAATCGAAGAGCGTTTCCCAGCCGGCCAGCATGTCAAAGGCAAGATCACGAATCTCGTTCCGTACGGCGCGTTCGTGGAGCTCGAGGAAGGCGTCGAAGGTCTCATTCACGTTTCCGAATTGTCCTGGACGAAACGCATCATGCGTCCGTCCGATGTCCTGACTGCCGGTCAGGAAGTCGAAGCCGTGGTGCTCGGCGTGAACAAGGAAGAGCAGAAGATTTCCCTCGGCCTGCGCCAGCTCGAAGCCAATCCGTGGGATGAAATCGAGAAGAAGTTCACGATCGGCAGCCACGTGAAGGGCGCGATCCGCAACATGACCGCTTATGGCGCGTTTGTGGAGCTGGAAGACGGTATCGATGGAATGATCCACGTCTCCGACTTGAGCTGGACCCGCAAGATCAATCACCCGAGCGAAGTCTTTAAGAAGAACGACGAAGTCGAAGCGGTCGTGATCGATATCGACAAAGTGAACCAGCGGATCAGCCTCGGAATCAAACAGCTGAGCGACGATCCGTGGAAAGAAATCGATTCGAAATACAAGATCGGCGATCTCGTCACCGGCAAGGTGACCAAGCTGGCCAGCTTCGGTGCGTTCGTGCAATTGCAGGACGACATCGACGGCCTCGTCCACATTTCGCAGTTGAGCGAAGATCACGTCGCGAAGGTGAAGGACGTGCTCAAGGTCGGCCAGGAAGTGGAAGCGCGCGTCATCAAGGTGGACAAAGTCGAGCGCCGGATCGGGCTCTCGATCAAGGCCGCGAATTATTCCGAAGAGGAATTGAAGCGCGAATCCGAAGCGTTCGACAACTTGCGTCCGGGCGAAGATATGGTCGGCCTGGAGAAAGCGTTCGAAGCCGCCGAGGAAGATTACCGGCCCGGCGAAGGCAAGAAGAAGTAGCGGCGACTTCTCTTGATTCCTTAGGACCTGCCGCGTCGAAGCTGCATGTCATCCCGAGCCGCGTCAGACGGCGAGGGACCCCACAGTCGCAGAAGGAATCACGCAAGTCCGCTGCCGCGATCCACGCAGATCGGCGTGACGGACGACCGTCATCCTTGGTTTGTGTGAACCCAGAGCGCTTGTGGGATCCCTCGTCGTCTGCGCGACTCGGGATGACACGTTATTCGCGCATCCTGAAATCTCCGCGTCACTTCGCCAGCTCGTAGAGATATTCCACGAACGACATCGCGGCGCCGTCGAAACCCTGGATCTTCGGATTAGTCGATTCGATCACGTAATATTCGTCCGGCGCGTGGGCGCCGCTCCCGTGACCGAGCCCGAAATGTCCCGAGGCCAGCTTTAACGGCTCACCGGTGAAGACGAAGCCGGGATACGATCCGGCATTGCGCGGCCACATGACCGGTTCGATCCCGGCGCGTTTTAGAACTGCGACCTGCGCTTGAATCAACGGCGCGCTCGCTACCGTTTGGGTCGGATCATAACCGCCGCTCATGTTCACCTCGATGTCACCGAAACCGCGCTTGGCCAGATGCGCCTTGATCGCGGGCACCACGTCGGCGGCCTTCATGTCGGGCACCAACCGGAAATCCATCTTCGCCACGGCCCGATGCGGCAACACCGTTTTTCCTCCGGGACCGGTGTAACCACCGACGAGCCCCTCGATGTTCGCGGTCGGCTGCGATTCCAGGCGAATATTTGCCTGCTCCCACGGCAGATCGCCGATCCAATGCTGCACGCTCATCTGCTTCCGGGCCTGCGCTTCACTGCGGATCTTCGACGCATCCGCGATCATCTTTTTTTCTTCATCACTGATCGGACGCGGCTTGGCATAACCATCGATCGTGATCTCGTTGCCATCCTCGGAGACGAGCGTGCTGAGCGCTTTGACCAAGTGCCAGGCCGGACTATCGACCATCGCTTTCAGCGAGGAATGAATGTCCTTCCCCGGTCCGCGTCCCCATTTCTCCCCGCTCGAAACCAACTCCAACTCGACCACACCCTTCGCCCCGAGGCTCACCGTGACGATGCCATCGAGGTCCTGCATCGATGAGGGCATGAAGACGCCGACGGTTTTCGCGAGCGCCGCCTGCACTTCCGGTTTGTGCACGATTTGTCCGATGTGCGGCGAACCAATTTCCTCTTCGCCCTCCGCGACCATGACCAGGTTCACCGGCAGTTTTTTGCCCGCGCCCTTAATCGCGTGCAGCGCCGCGAGGAAAGCCGATTCCGGGCCTTTTTGGTTTACCGCGCCACGGCCGACAATCGCCTTTCCTAATCCCGGCTTATCGACCAGGGCTGCGTCCAGCGGAGGCGAGGTCCATTCCTTGGGATCGAACTGCTTCACATCGTACATGAAGTAAAGCCCGACTGTTTTGGGCGCACCCGCGTCGAGCGTGGCAAAAACGCCTGGCTTTCCATCGGTTTGGATCACGGTCGCCTGCTGGAAACCGGCGTCTTTAGCCAGCTTCGCCATGTACTCCGCGCCTTCCGCGGAGTTCAGGTTTTCCGCCGCGATCGACGGCAATTTTATCCAATCCTGGAGGCGCTTGAGCGCTTCATCATGGCGCTTCGCGATCTCCGCTTTGATTGGCGCGAGATCATCGGCAGCGCTGGCGGAAAATGCGGTCGCGAGCGTCACAAGGAGAATAAGCGGCAGGCGATTGGAAATGCTCATAAGAATATCTCTCACAAAGGACACAAAGGATCACAACGAAAATGTTTGTCTTCCGTTGTGACCCTTTGTGCCCTTTGTGTGAGCCTCAGAATTCCGCGCTGCCGGGCGTGCGCGCGAACGGGATCACATCACGGATGTTCGACACACCGGTGACGAACATGAGCATGCGTTCGAATCCGAGTCCGAAGCCGGCGTGCGGGACGGTGCCGTAGCGCCGGAGGTCGAGGTACCATTTGTAATCCGCCGGATTCATCTTGTGCCGGCGCATGTTTTCCTCGAGCACTTCCAGCCGTTCTTCGCGCTGGCTGCCGCCGACGATCTCGCCAATCCCGGGCACGAGCACATCCATCGCCGTCACCGTCTTGCCGTCGTCGTTCACCCGCATGTAGAACGGCTTGATCTCTTTCGGATAATCCAAAACCGTCACCGGACATTTGAAATACTTTTCGGTGAGCCAGCGCTCGTGTTCCGATTGCAGGTTCGCGCCGTAGGCCACCGGAAATTCGAATTTCTCTCCGCTTTTCGTCAACAGCTCGACCGCCTCGGAGTAACTGATGCGCTGAAACGGCCGCTCCAAAACGAAATCGAGTCGGGGGATCAATTCCTTGTCGACGAACTTGGCAAAGAGTTCGAGGTCCTCGGCACAGTTCGTTTTGATGTCGCGAATCAGATACTTCACGGTCTCCTCGGCGAGATCCATGTTCCCGCGCAGATCGGTGAACGCCATCTCGGGCTCGATCATCCAGAATTCGTTCGCGTGCCGCGAGGTGTTCGAGTTCTCCGCCCGGAAGGTTGGACCGAACGTGTAAATCTTCGAGAGCGCGCAGGCGAACGCTTCACCTTCCAATTGCCCGCTGACCGTGAGGTAGGTCGATCGCGCAAAAAAATCCTGCGCGTAATCCACGGCTCCGTCCGCGCTCCGGGGCGGATTTGCCGGATCGATCGCGGTGACGCGGAACATTTCCCCCGCCCCTTCACAGTCGCTGGCCGTGATGATGGGGGTGTGAACGTAAACGAAGCCGCGCTCCTGAAAGAATTGGTGGATGGCAAAAGCGAGCCGGCTCCGCACGCGGAAGACCGCGCCGAAAAGATTCGAGCGCGGCCGCAAATGCGCGATCTCGCGCAGGAACTCCGGCGTGTGGCCTTTCTTCTGCAGCGGGTAGGTGTCATCCGACGCGCCGACGATCTCGATCTCCTCGGCAACAACTTCCCAGCTCTGGCCTTTACCCTGCGATGCGACGAGCGCGCCGCGCACCTTGATCGACGCCCCAGTGATCAAATGCTGGACGGCGTCGTAATTCGAAAGCGTGTTCTTCGCGATGATCTGAAGATTGCGCAGGCAGGAGCCGTCGTTCAGCTCGATGAACGAGAAATCCTTCGAATCACGCCGGGTCCGGACCCAGCCCTGGACCAGGATCGCATCCCGGGGTGAATCGCTCTTCAAAGCGTCCTTGATTGGAGTGGCGGCAATCATCGACGCCAATTTGCCGGGCGATTGTCATTCGACAAGTCGTTAAAGCCGCAAACCTCATGCTCGTGATCATGATCCTGCTCCTGATCTTCTGATCCCCCACGGGGCACGAGAAACGTGTTTCGGCTCGACAGCTCCGTCCGGGCTCGTCATTCTGCGAGCGTCAGCCAACCGGAGTATCCAAATGAACGTCACACCCAAAATTCTTCTGGGCAGCCTCGCTGCATTGCTCTGCGCCGACCTCGCCCTGGCCGCCAGCAAGGAAGCGCGCGTCACCCAGATCATCCGCGAAGTAAAGATCCTTCCGGCCGATGCCGCGGCTCGCGAAGCCGTGGTAAACGATCGGATAGCCGACGACACGGGCGTGCGAACCGGCGGTGATTCGCGATCCGAACTCACGTTCCCCGACCTCACCATCACGCGTCTGGGATCGAACACGATTTTCAGTTTCAACAAGGCCGGGCGGAACGTCCAGGTCGACAGTGGTTCGATTCTCCTCCGCGTCCCGAAGGATTCAGGTGGCGGCAAAATCAAGACGAACGCTGTTACCGTGGCAGTGACGGGCACCACCGTCATCGTGGAATCCGTGCGCGGCGGTAGAAACAAACTGGTGGTCCTCGAAGGAAGCGCGCGGCTTTCCCTGGTTAAGTACCCGAAACAATCGCAGACCGCGCACGGAGGACAAATGATCGATGTTCCGCCCGGCGCCACTACCGTTCCGCCGCCGGTTAATATCGATCTCAACGATCTGATGCGGAAGCACCCGTTGATCACGGACTTTCCGCCCTTGCCGAGCAGAAACCTCATCGTGGCCACGCAACCACCTCCTGGACCGAGCGGGCCTTCGGTCTTCCCGGTAATCCCGGTCATCGACATCCTGGGCGGCGGAGTAAATATCGGTCCTCGCGGGCCAAGAAATCCCAAACCTCCCGGGACTAAACCTCCGGGAAGCACGACTACGAACCCTGAAGGTACAGGCGATGGTCCGAGCAAGCCACCCACGCGCGGAGATGGTCCGGTCAAGCCTCCCACGCGGGGAGATAATCCCCCAAAACCGACTCCCACGCCGCCGCCTGTGATCTACCGGCAGGTGCCGAAGACGCCGGGCAGCACCAATTCGCAAACCGTTCCCAAACCATCCGCCACGCCGTCCCGGAAGGTGCAAAAGAAGCCAACCACGACTAACAACGGTCCGCGATAAGGCAGCTTCTGCTCCCTGTTATTGTGGCCTGACTTCGACAACACATGAGCGCACAGCGCCTGTCACTGGTGGTTTCAGCTTTTCTGATCGCCGTCGGTCTCACTTCGGCCGGCTACTTTATCGGCGAAGGAATATCCGGAAGAAACAGTGCGCGCCGGATCATCTCCGTGAAAGGGCTTTCCGAAAGGGAAGTGCCAGCCAGCGTAGCGACTTGGACGATCGGCTACAGCGCGACCGGGAATGACCTGGCCGACATAAACAAGAAGCTGGGCGATAGCACCAAGGCCGTCCTGGCCTTCCTCAAAGGAGCAGGCTTTGACGACGCAGACATGGCCGTTCAGCCGCCGGCCCTGCACGACACGAGCATGGATCAGCGCGATAAGGATTCTCCGCCGCCGCCGGAACGCTATCGCGCGGATCAATCCGTTTTGTTACGCACCGCGAAGGTGGACGCGATCAAACCCGCGCTGGCGTCTGCTTCAAACCTGATGGTTAGCGGCGTTCTCTTATCGGGGAAATCCGAGCCGAATTACGTCTACAATCAACTCAACGACATCAAGCCTGGCATGATCCAGGAAGCGACGAAGAACGCGCGCATCGCCGCGGAACAGTTCTCGCGCGACTCGCAAACCACGCTGGGCAAATTACGCAACGCGTCTCAGGGTTGGTTCAAGGTCGAGAATCGCGACGAAGCCACGCCGGAACGCAAGACCGTCCGCGTCGTAGTAGATGTCGAATACGAGGTGAACTAATCGTGCGCGTTCCAATTCGGAATTCGGTCTTTCGACTGTTTTTCGCCGCGTTCGGCCTGATCATCTCTCTCGTTGCGACCGATGCTCGCGCGGCGTGCAAGCTGTACGACGACATGGTCGCCGCCCGCGCCGCCCAAGAGACGGCCTTCCAGCAGCTTCATTCCCTCAAGCTCAGCCCCGAGATGGAAAAGAAGGTGCTGACCTACGACTCGATTATCACCATTGATAGAGATATCGACTACGACGTCGCGATGAGCTTGCGAGGCGCGTTGTGGACACCGCAGGAGAAAGTGGTGTTCGAAAAATGGAGACAGGACACGGCCCAAGCGCGCACGAAGCTCGACGCCGCGAATGCGACAGCGCGCAACGCCGAGCGCGCCTGGCGCGACCAGTTCAACAAAAAGGAAGAGCTGCTGGACAGCGCTGACAAGCTGTTCCGCGACGAGCAGGCCTGGCTGCAAACGGAGAGGGAAGCGATTGGCAGGCTGGAAGTGAATTCGCCGCAATATCTCGATCGCGCGAGCAAGCTGACCGAGCGCTTGAAGAATTCATACCCGGCGATCAAGGCCAAGCTCGATCCGTTCCGCGACTGTTTCACGGACGTGGACACGTTCGTGACGAACATCGAGCAGCGGCTGGCGCGCATCAAACTGGTCGACGAAGAGATCGCGCGACGGCGCTCCACCCCGCCCGCAACCGTCCCCGGCGTCACGGGTCTGCATCCCGATCGCCCGGCCCAGGTAAAGCTGAAACCCGGCGTGACCGCGCCGGATAACACCAATCAAAACGCCGCGGATGCGCCGCTGAATCCGAAGTACGGCGACGTGTGGGTTTGGGACGGCAATGCGCCGCGAGTGGAGGTGAAGGCCAACCTTCGCAATTTGCTCATCTCGAGCGACGCGAACGGCGCAAGTTGGAAGGTCACGTCCGAGGACGGCACGAAGACGGGCATCGGCGGTTGCAAGATTACCATGGCTCCCAAACGCCGGCTTCAGGCCGGCGAGCCGTTCGAGGTGCGCATGACCGCTTATGGGGAAGGTCCGGCTTCGGCGTGGGGCGGCATCTATACAGAAAACTTCGCCAACGGCACGTGGGGCCAACATAACGGCGCAAATTGCCTCGATAGCACGAAGCCGGTAGCGATTTGCAGCCAATATTTCTACGTTCCCGAGGGCGCGGAGAAACGCTGGATCGAAGCGCGCATGTGGCGACCGCTCTCCGGCGGCGATCAGGACCCGGCCGTGTGGGTTGTGTGGACTTACGTGCGCGAAGGCGGAAAGAAATAAAATCCGCGCGAACCTCTTGGCGCCTATTCCTCTCTTTTCGTTTTCCTCATTCTTCTGTTGGATTGACGAGGCTTCGCCATCCAATGCCGGAGGACGCGATGGGTTGGAACCGCGGTTGCGTAGGCTTGCGCGGTGACGATAAGCTCTCGCGCACGCAGCGTTTGCATGGCGGTCTGCACTGCGCTCTTGGAAAGGCCTGTTTCGTCCGAAATCATGCGCAAACTCATGGGCACGGGCCGCCAGCGCTGGCGCGCGGCGCGACCGAAGAGGAAGAGGTAAACCAGATAGGCGGAAGGTTGCTGATCGTGCGCGATAAGGTCGCGCATCAGGACGTCGAGCACGTAGTCATCGACGGGGACAGTCCTCCGAAAACGAGGCATGGCGCAGTCTGCGCGCTATACCGATAAGCGGACAAGACTTTTCGGACCTGAGTGCTCCTGCGGCCTAGACGGCGATGAAACGGCATGGCTAGCTTCCCCGCATGATCAGTCACATCAAATTCGTCAGTGTCCCGGTGCGCGACCAAAATCGCGCGCTCGAGTTTTATACGGAGAAGCTTGGCTTCACCATCATCACCGACCAGCCCTTCGACGAGAAGCAGCGCTGGATCGAGTTGCGCATCCCGAAGGCCGAAACGCGTATCGTCCTCTACACCATGGAGGGGCAGGAAGACCGCATCGGCACATTCTCACCCATCGTCTTCGCCAGCGATGACGTTGAGAAGAGCTACGAAGAACTTAAGAAACGCGGGGTCGCCTTCGACGGTCCGCCCGAGAAGCAACCGTGGGGAACGTTCGCCAAGTTCCGCGACACGGAAGACAACCAGTACGTCCTGAGCACGTCTAAATGAGCTCCACGTTTACTTCACCACCGCCCACGCGGACACGGGTTTCAAAAGCGCACCGCAACGGAACAATGAGCGACGGAGCGGTGCATCGTGCCACAGGCCAGACCTGGGACGAATGGTTCGCAATACTCGATGCCAAAGGCGCGAC
Organism: Verrucomicrobiota bacterium; assembly: GCA_041167585.1. Lineage (GTDB taxonomy): Bacteria > Verrucomicrobiota > Verrucomicrobiia > Chthoniobacterales > UBA10450 > AV80. The sequence goes on along the minus strand of JBEEHV010000010.1, from coordinate 23,850 downwards.
TCAGCTCGCCCACAAGGAGATCGCCCGTTATCTGGAGACCGCACATGAACTGCCGTCGTGGTGGGCGCAGACTGTTACCGTCGCTTACGAACGGGCGCGCGGACTGCGGGCGATGAACCAGAGAAGTGACGGTTCTTTCTCTACCAGCGTGAGCAGAACCGTCCCCGTGCCGGTCGAAAGACTCTTTGCCATCTGGTCGGAGACAAAGCTGCGGGCTAAGTGGTTAGCGGATGCGCCTCTGACCGTGCGCAAAGCGACACCTAACAAGTCGCTTCGCCTGGTGTGGAATGGAGGACAAAGCCGGGTGAATGTTGATTTCCTCGCCAAGGGCCGATCCAAGTCGCAGGTCTCCCTGGATCACGAGAATTTACCGAACGCGGCCAGCGTGAAACAACGGAAGCTCTATTGGAGCGAGGCGATGGAACGGATGAAGATCGCGCTGGCGAAAATGGAACCGCGGAAAGCGATTTAGGTAAACCCGAAGAGAAATCGAAGGAAATGAACGAAAAACTTCGAGTTGAAACACCCGTGATACCAAAGGTAGGCGGTCGAAGCCGCCAGAGTGGTCAGCGCGACCACGAGTTTGTTCCTTCGTTGCAGCCGGGCTTCGTCATGCGCGACCCGGGCCGCAATGTAACCGGGCAGCATGGCCGAGAGCAGATCTTCATATTCGCGCCGGTCAGCCGAAGGCATCTCGCGCGAGTCGCTGAATTCCGCGCTATCGCAGACGATCCTGCTTTTTAGCATCGGAATGAAACGGGCGGTCCGGCCGACAAAGAGGCTCCGCTTGGCTTTGAGAGCGCCGGCCACCACTCGTTCGAACCCCTGCCGAATGTTGTCCGGCATGCTCTCTTCACTTTCGTAATTGTGACCGTTTACGCAGATGGCCGCATCAAGTGTGGTATGCATGGGGTGGGTTACTCCTCCCGCCACAGGTAGCAGTTTGCTTACCACCGCGGCCAAGCGACTCGGGCGTCACCTGCAAGCGACTAGGGCGTGACCGGCTGCGGTTTCCGAAGTCTCCGGGCCGCTGCGGCCTTGTTTTCCTTCCACACATAATGCGGATCCTCCGGGACAGCACCCCAGACGAGTCTGCCGCCGTAACGCCAATTATCCAGCAGGACGCCTTGTTCGAACGGTTGTCCTTTGGCTGTGACCACAATGACGTTGTGCTCGCTCGCGGTTTCCGGGAAGGACTCCGCCCAGTGCAGATCGAGCGTTTGCAGTTTCAACGCATCGAGGCGCAGGAGCAGCTCGGTGGCCCATTGAAAGCACAGCCCTCCCTTTCGCGCGCCAGTGTGGACGAGGAAATTCTGGACACCGGGCGGCCAGACCACGCGCCATTCGCGTTTCAGCTCGCGCCCGGTGTTATACGCGCAGCGAGCGACGGCCTGGGCCTCCTCGGAACTAACGGCGGGACCGAGCGTCGCGAGCCGTTTGCGCAGGACGGGGTCATCCGCCGAAGTGGCGAAGGCTGGTTCGTTACGCCCACGGGCGCTTGCGGCGATCGGGCTTTGGGTCAAAACGACTGCGGCCAGCAAAACGGCAGCAAAGGAAAAGCCACGGCGAACGGGATTCGAAAGCGACATGTGGCGCATACATTAGCGCTCAACGCAGGTCGTCAAGGGGCGATGCGCGCAGGAAGATGCGCAAAACCGAACCATCCAGGAGTGCGGGCTCCCGCATCACTCCCGGGCCGCGGCTCAAGCAAGGGCTTATATGAGTAACAAGGTTTGGACATTGCTGCTTGCGATCGGCCTCCTCGCGATGGCGGGTTGCGGCGGTCCTAGCCGTGAAATCGTGGGCAAATGGCGCACCGCGGGTGAGGATGGGATGGTCTGGGAATTCCTCGGCAACGGATCGATGCAGATGGGCGACCGGCGCGGCCGGTATAGTTTCGGAGACCAGACCCGGCTTAAGATCGAGATGCCAGGCGCCACTTTCGTTTACGGAGTCGAATTGGCCGGAGACCACATGACCTTGAAGGAACCACGGGGAGCAAAACTCGAGTTTACCCGGATGAAATAGGCCGGCGGCCTGGTGGTTCTCCTGACTCGACAAAGGCCATCCAGGCTCGGACAATCCGGCCATGAAAACAAAGGTTCTCCTGCTTGTAGCCTTAAGCGCTGGAGCGGCGGCGACATCTTTGGCTCAGACCGCCCCGGCCGCGCCCCCGCCCGTAAATGCTCCGCCGGTGGTTGCTCCGCCGATGATGCCCATGCCGATGCCCATGAGACCGGCGGCTCCCAGCATGGCTCTTCCTTCCGTGGCCAAGCCACCCTCGTCGAGTGACGCGAACAGGACAACACCGGCGGCCCCAGTCCCCGCCATCTCGGCTCAGCCCGCCACTTTCCCTCGCCTTACTCCAACTCCAGAAGTGGTCACTTCCCCGGTGCCGGCGCCTGAAGTGAAACCGTCAACGCCCTCCCCTTCGCCAACGGCTTCACCGGCGTCGACGTCCGCTCCCTGAATCGCGCCGGGCAGATCCAACTCTGCGGTCATGCCCGATGGCGAGCGCCTGAAATGGAACGGTCGAAGACAAGTGCTGGACTCCTCATGTTTCGCCAGACAAACGAGCAGTTGGAAGTGCTCCTGGTTCATCCGGGAGGGCCTTATTTCAAAAACAAAGACGACGGCGCGTGGACCATTCCAAAGGGCGAGGCATCGGGCGGCGAAGACCTGCTGACTCGCGCGAGGATTGAGTTTGAGGAGGAGCTGGGCATAGCCCCAACCGGCGTTCCGATGGAATTAGGGACGATCAAACAGAAGGGCGGAAAGACCGTGCACGCCTGGGCGTTCGCGGGCGATCTGCCGGATGATTTCAGTCTCACCTCAAACAACTTCGAGATGGAATGGCCACCGCGGTCCGGGCGAATCCAGGAATTCCCCGAGGTCGATCGCGCCAGCTTCTTTTCGATCGAGGCCGCCAGACAAAAGATCAACCCGGCCCAAGCTGCGCTGCTTGACCGGCTGATCGAGGCCGTCGACTCGCGCGATCCGAAGGGAGTCTAGTGCCCAGGCCTCTTTTTCTTTTCGCTCCCGGCGCCGGCGCACCCTCTTCTCACCCGTGGATGCGATCCTGGAGCGAGCGGCTTGCGACCATCGGTCACGTCGTCGCGTTCGATTATGACTACATGCGCGAAGGCCGGAAGCGTCCCGACCCGCGGCCATTGCTTATCCCGGCGCATCGCCAGGCGCTCGCGGAGGCCCGGCGCGAGACAGCGACTTTCCTCGTCGGTAAAAGCATGGGAGGCCGCATGGGATGCCATCTGGCGCTGGAAGAAAAAGTGGAGGGCGTAATTTGCTTCGGGTATCCCCTCTGTGGCGGCGGCGATCCAACAAAACTTCGGGACCAGGTGCTGCGCGAGCTGCGAACTCCAATTCTTTTCATCCAGGGAACGCGCGATCCGCTTTGTCCGCTGGATCTTCTCGAGCGCGTTCGGGCAGAGATGAAGACGGCAAACTCACTTCATATCGTGGAAGGAGGTGACCACTCCTTGCAGGTCCCGAAGCGGCAACTCGCCGCGCGCGGCGAGAGTCAGGAGGAGGTCGATCGGCGGATCCTTGAAGCCGTCACTAAATTTGTAGCGGGCGCAGCGGAGCGTTGAGATTTTAGAGGAGACGCTGCTGCGGGCTGTGGGCGGCGTTTGCCGCATGGCTGTCGGAAAGCGACAGGTAGGTATACCCGTTCAGATCGCGCTCGTAATCGGAGAGCAATTTCATGGCGTCATTCGGTTTCATGCGATCGCTCTTGATCGCAGCATCGACCTGCAATTTCACCAGGCGCATCAGTTCGACCTTGTCCCACTGGGTCATGGCGAGCACTTCGCCCACGGTGCTGCCTTCGATTACTTCTTCGATGTACCAGCCGGATTCCTCGTCGGGATCGAGGAAGACGTGCACCTCGGTCACGCGACCGAACAAATTATGCAGGTCTCCCATGATGTCCTGGTAGGCGCCGACCATGAAGACGCCGAGGTAATACATCTCGCCCGGAATAATGCGATGGAGCGGCAGCGTGTCGCGAACGTCCTGGAGATCGATGAACTTCGACACTTTGCCGTCCGAATCGCACGTGATGTCCACGATCATGCCGTTCCGATCGGGCGCCGTGGTCAGGCGATGGATCGGCATGATCGGGAACAACTGGCCGAGCGCCCAATGATCGAGCAGCGACTGGAAGACCGAGAAGTTGCAGATGTATTGATCGCCTAACGAAGTCTCCAGCTCCTTCACTTCATCGGGCACGATACGCAGGCCGCGATGCATATGGACGATTTGCTGCGCGAGCTGCCAGTAAACGCTTTCGATCTTCGCCTTCGATTCCAGATCGAGCAGGCCGAGATCGAACATCTGTTGCGACTCTTCCTTGATCTGCTGGATGTCGTGCAAACTCTCGCGCCGGTTGCCGCGCTTGAGCCGCTGCTTCACATCAAGAATGTCGCCGACGAGCTTGTGATCTGTCTCGGCCGATCCCACTTTCGACTTGAGCGCCGTTCTTTCGATCGAACCGAACGCCTCCACCACAAGGACCGAATGATGCGCCACGATCGCGCGCCCACCCTCGCTGACGATGGCGGGATGCGGCACGCCTTCGGAATCGCAAACGTCGGCAATGTTCCAGACCACGTCGTTCGCGTATTCCTGGAGTGAATAGTTGGTCGAGCTGTCGAAATCGCTCCGTGACCCGTCGTAATCGACGCCCAGCCCGCCGCCGACATCGAGGTAACCCGGCTGATGCCCGAGCTTGCAGAGCTTCGCGTAATAACGGGCCGCCTCGCGGACGGCGCGCTTGATCGTCGCGATATCGGGTACCTGCGAACCGACGTGAAAATGAATCAGCTTCAGGCAATGCCCGAAACCGGCCGCCTTTAACATTTCGCTCGCGGCCACGAGGCTCGTCGTGTCGAGACCGAACTTGGCGTTTTCCCCGCCGCTCGGCGCCCATTTGCCGGAGCCTTTGTTGTGGAGACGAACCCGAATGCCGACGTGAGGTTCGACGCCCATGTCCTTGGAGATGCGAATCGTCTGTTCGAGCTCCTCGAGTTTCTCCACCACGATGATGACTGATTTCCCGAGCTTCCGGCCCATCATCGCCGAGCGAATGTAGGATCCGTCCTTGTAGCCGTTGCAGACGATCAGGCTTTCCGGGTCCTTGTGCATCGCGAGCGCCGCGATCAATTCCGGTTTGCTCCCCGCTTCGAGGCCGAAATGAAATTCCTGCCCGGCATCGACAATCTCTTCGATCACCTCGCGGAGCTGGTTCACCTTGATCGGGAAAACGCCGCGGTAATGGTTGCGGTAACTGAATTCCTCCATCGCGCTCTTGAAAGCGCAGTTGACCGCTTCCACTCGATGCCGCAGCAAATCCTGGAAGCGAATAACGAGCGGGAATCCGAGGCCCCGGGCGCGCGCTTCGTTTACGACTTCGAGGATATCGATCGAGCCGCCTTTTTCCTGGAGCGGGCGGACCTCGGCGTTGCCGGCGGCGTTAATCGTGAAATAACCGGTGCCCCAGCCATCGACATTGTAAGTCGCGATGGCGGCATCAACGTCCCACTCGGTTTTCATTTTTTCTGGCGCAGCGGCGATTGCAGAAGCGCATATTCATTTATCGGTGTGAACATGCAAGCACGCGTCGCGAAAATCTGAGGGCTGCTTCTTCTCGCCCTCGTGCTCGTGCTCGTGATCGGAAACGAAGAAAGATCGAGCACGAGCATGAGCACGATTACGAGAGGAAGGGCCACCTAGCTTGTTTTTCGTAACCGCCCTGATACGGTTTGCGCGAATGAACAAAACGGTGATCGAGGTGCAGGTCCGCGCGGTTCTGCCGACCAGCGGCGGCTGCGCGGTTTTCCTCGGGAACAACGACAAAGTCTTCATCATCTACGTCGATCAAACGGTCGGGAGCGCGATCACGATGTTCATGCGCGATGTCGCGAAGGAGCGTCCCCTCACCCACGATCTGATGGGGCACCTCATGACCGCGCTCGGCGCGAAAGTGGAGCGCGTCATCATCAACGATTTGAAGAACGCGACCTATTACGCGCGCATGATCATCCGGGCGGAAAACGAATTGCAGCAGAAGAAAATTATCGAGCTGGACGGGCGGCCGAGCGATTGCATTGCCATGGCGGTGCAACAGAAAGCGCCTCTCTACGTGAGCCAGGAAGTCTGGGATGAAGTGGACGACATGAGTGACGTCCTCCGGAAGATGGAGGAAGACGGGATCAAGCCGGATGTGGAGCCGGAGTCAGAATCGGAATCAGAGTCAGAGTCATCCGAGGAAGAATAGCGTGGTCATCCCGAGCCGCGTAGACGGCGAGGGACCCCACAGTCGAAGATGGCGTTACTCAAGATACGGCGCGCCTCATCCGAAATTCACGCCGAATGTAACGCGACAGCGGTGAGCGCTTCCGCGGCACATTGGGCGCATTTTTCGAATCTCGCGTGATGTTCTTCGTGTAACGGACACTGCGACTGTGGGGTCCCTCGCCGTCTGCGCGGCTCGGGATGACAAGCAACTTTTCGAACCTACCCCAGCAAATCCGCGTAATTTCGCTGCGCCATCTCGGTGCAGCGCGCCAGGATGGCCGACGAAGTATCCAATTCCATGACCTCGGCGACCAAGTGCTGGCACTCCGTATGAGTCAGCGTTTGCACGGCCCGTTTCACGCGCGGCACCAGCGAAGAGCCCACACTTAACTCATCCATTCCCAAGCCAAGCAAAAGCGGCACCAGCGCAAGGTCCCCCGCCATCTCGCCGCAAACCCCCACCCAGATGTCGTGCGCGTGCGCGGCGTCCGCCACCATCTTGAGCAGGCGCAACACCGCGGGATGCGTCGGCTCGTAGAGATGGGCGATGCGCTCGTTCACCCGGTCGACCGCGATCGCGTACTGAATAAGATCGTTCGTGCCGATGCTGAAGAAATCGACTTCGCGCGCAAGCCGGTCCGCCGAAATAGCAGCGCTGGGAATCTCGATCATGGCGCCGACTTCGGTCTCGCGGTTGAAGTCCTGGCCTTCGCGTTCCAGCTCCGCTTTGCATTCTTCGAGGCAGGCGAGCGCGCGGCGTAACTCCTCCAGCCCCGAAATCATCGGGAACATGATCTTCACATTCCCGACCGCGCTGGCGCGAATGATCGCGCGCAACTGCGCTTTGAACATCTCGGGATTCTCGAGGCAAAACCGGATCGCCCTTTCGCCCAGGAAAGGATTGAGTTCGTCCCCGGCATCCATCGAGCCCGCCACTTTATCGCCGCCGAGATCGAAGGTCCGGATGATCAACGGATGCGGTTGCACTTGTTCCGCCACTTTCCGGTAGGTGGCGTACTGCTCCTCCTCGCTCGGAAGCGTGGTGCGGTTCAGATAAAGAAATTCCGTCCGATACAGACCGATTCCTTCCGCACCATTGCGCGGAGCCGACTCTACTTCCTCCGGCAGTTCGACATTGGCCGAGAGCACGATGTGCCGTCCGTCGCGCGTGGTCGATTTTGTTTCGCGCAGTCCGGTGAGCTGGGCCGCGACCTGCCCTTTCCGGTGCTCGAGTTCGCCGTAATGCCAGAGCGTTTCCGGCGTCGGGTTGAGAATGAGAAGACCGCTGTAACCATCGAGGAGAATTTGCTGGCCGGTCTCGAGTTTCTCCGTGGCGTCGTGCAAACCAACCACCGCGGGAATCCCAAGGGATCGAGCCATGATCGCAGTGTGTGAGGTGCGGCTGCCCAGGTCGGTGGCCAGTCCGAGGACAAACGCGCGGTTCATCGTCGCGGTGTCCGAAGGGGTGATGTTGTGCGCGACCAGGACGTGCCGCACCTCCAGCGCGAGGAACGATTTTGGCGCCTTCCCCTGGAGATTCCGCACGACGCGCTTGGTCACATCCTGAATATCCAGCGCGCGCTCGCGCAAATACGGATCGTCGATCTTGCTCAGCGTATCGGCGTAATGCGTCGCCACTTCCTGGAAGACAAACTCCACATTGCAAAGATCTGCCTCCAGTTTTCGCAGGACTTCGTCGATCAACGTCCGGTCCTCGACCACAAGCAGATGCGCGTCGAAAATGCCCGCGTCTTTTGCGCCGATGGATTCGGCTATGCGCTCCTGCATCTCGAGAATTTGCGCGCGCGTCTGGATGAGCGCGGTCTCAAAACGACCGATCTCGTCTGGAATGTCCGCGGCTTGAATGCGGTGGCGCGCCACCTCATCGCTTTCCTCGCGCACGACATGGATCACCCCGCGGGCGATGCCGGGAGAAACCCCGACGCCCTGGAATCGCGTCTCCTCTGTTGCGTCAGCGCCGCTCATCAAGAGACAGTAACGCGACTGTCAAGACACCACCACACATGCACTTACACTTTAACTTTCACTTACACTTTTCGCTGGGGCCGCGGAAAGCGAGTGCAGGCGAAAGTTAAGCAGTAAGCGCAAGAATACGGCTATCGCCCTCAGTCCTCGTTAAACTTCGCGGCGATCAGGCCCTCGATCTCCTCCATGGCCTTGTCCGCATCGGCTCCTTCACAGCGAATGAGCAGCTTCGAGCCCTGTCCGGCGGCCAGCATCATCAAACCCATGATGCTCTTGCCGTTGATCTGCTCGCCTTCCTTCTCCACCCAGATTTCGCAGCGATAACGGCTCGCGATCCGCACGAACATCGCCGCCGGCCGCGCATGCATCCCGAGACGATTAACGATCGTGATTTCCTTTTCGATTTTCTGTCCGCGCCCGGCCGCCGACGATCTTCGGTTCAACAGGCCCATCAGGTTTCCTTCGTCTCCATTAAGTTAAGCAACTTGGTATTGAACTCTACCGCGCTATTCCGTCCCAGACCTTTCAGCTTTTGATCCATCGCCGCAACCTCGATCAATCGCGCAATGTCCCGGCCGAGCCGAACCGGGATGGTAATGTGCGGCACCTTCAACTTGAGGATCTCGTACGTTTCCTGATCAAGCCCGATTCGGTCGATCTCCTCGATTTCCTGCCACTCCTGCAACGTGACCACGAGATCGATCCGTTTCTCGATCCGAATGCTGCCGATCCCGAAAATCGAAGCGACGTTGATGATTCCGATCCCGCGCACTTCCATGTGATAACGGGTCAACTCCGGGGCCGTCCCGACGAGTTCCCGGCCCTCGAGTGATTTCACCCGTGTCACGTCGTCGGCGACCAGACTGTAGCCTCTTTCGATCAAGCCCAGCACGCATTCGCTTTTGCCGATCCCGCTCTGGCCGCGGATCAAAACACCGACGCCCAGAATGTCGACCATGCTCCCGAACTCCGTGACGGTGGGCGAAAAATCGACTTCCATCGCGATGGTCGCCGCATTGATGAAGCGCATCGTCACCAACGGCGTGCGGAAGACCGCGACCTCCAGTTCCTCCGCCACGGCTAGTAATTCCGGATCGAGATGCGCCCCGCGCGAAGTAACCAGACAGGGAATTTTTTGCGCGCAAAGGGCGCGAAACCGCTGCAAGCGCGTCTTCCTCGGAAGACTCTCCAGGTAGGATTGCTCGGCCGCGCCCAGGACCTGGACCCGTTTTTCAGCGAAGTATTTGTAGAAACCGGAGAGGGCGAGGCCGGGGCGGTTGATGGTGGGTTCGCGGATTTTCCGATGGAACCCGACTCGCTGGCCCTCGAGTTTGAGCTGCAGCTTCGCCGCGTGCGCCTGATAAAAACTTTCGACCGTGACGACCGGAATATTCTTGCGCTGATCGCTGCCCGAAGTGATCGCCTGCGTTATCACCTTGTCGCTCATCCCCCATTCCCTTATCGCGGGATGGCGGTAATTTCCACCGTTGATCCGATTTCAGCATCAAGGAGGGGCGGTTTCCAAACCGCCCTTCTTCAATAAACGCGTGTCATCCCTTGCTTGTCATCCTGAGCCGCGCAGACGGCGAAGGACCCCCACAGTCGGTCTACGATCACACAAAGCAGAGGGGCCATGTCCGACCGTTCAACGTGCGCGCTTCGCGGTAGCGTTTCTTGCGTGACTTTATCTACGACTGCGAGGTCCCTCGCCGTCTGCGCGGCTCGGGATGACAAGCACGCGATGACGCGTCCCCGTTCCCAGCCCAATCAATTCGCCGTCGGTTCGATCAATCCGAAATCGCCGCTTTTCCGACGATAGAGCACGTTTACGCGCGAGCTGCGCGCATTCAAAAAAACCAGGAACTGCCGGTGCGACATCTCCAACTGCAAGACCGCTTCATCGACAAACATCGGCTTAACCGGCAGCCGCTCCGTGCTGACGACCGCGTGCTCCTGATGTTCGTCCGCCTCCGTGGGCTCGGCGTCGAGCACGTGCTCGTCGAGATGCTGCACAATGTCTTTGCGCGGCCGGTGCTTGCGCATCAGGCGCGTCTTATATTTCCGCATCTGGCGCCCGACCTTGTCCACAACCGCGTCGATCGCGGCATACATATCGTTCGTTTCCTCGCAGGCCTCGATCGTGATGTGGTTCGAACAAACCAGCACGACCTCCGCGGAATGCCGGTATTTCTCCACCTCGAGAATGACGTGCGCCTCGATGATCTTGGGATAATCCAGATGGAGCCCTTCGATCCGGCGCGTGACGTGATCGCTGATCGCGTCGGTTATCTGGAGGTGGCGTCCGGTGACTTTTATCTGTGGATGAGCGTTGTTCGAGATCACGGTGTTCCTTTCGTTTACATTTGAAAACGCTCGCCCAGATAAAGCTGGCGGCTAATGGGATCGTTAATGAGAAAATCTTTCGTGCCTTCGCTTTCGACGCGTCCTTCGAAAATGAGGTAGGCGCGATCCACGATGGAGAGCGTCTCGCGGACGTTGTGGTCCGTGATCAGAATGGCCAGCCCGGATTTGCGCAAATTCATCACGATCTGCTGCACGTCGTAGACGGCGATGGGATCCACGCCGCTAAAAGGCTCGTCCAGCATGAGCAGGCTCGGCTCCGTCACGAGCGAGCGGGCGATGGTCAACCGCCGTTTCTCGCCGCCGCTCAAAGTGAGCGCGGTGTTTTTCGCGATCCGCTCGATCCCGAACTGGTGCAGCAATTGATCGCAACGCTGGCGGCGTTCGTATTTGCTCATCTTCAGCGTCTCGAGAATCGCCATGATGTTTTGCTCGACCGTCATCTTGCGAAAAATGGATTCTTCCTGCGGCAAATAGCCCATCCCCAGCCGCGCGCGTTTGTACATCGGGTACTTCGTCACGTCCGTTCCGGAAAAGACCACGCGCCCGCTGTTCGGCCGGACGAGGCCCACGATCATGTAAAAACTGGTCGTCTTTCCCGCGCCGTTCGGACCGAGCAGCCCCACGATCTCCCCCGCGCGCACCTTGATATCGATACCGTTGACCACCGAGCGGCCGCCATAAATCTTCACCAACTGTTCCGTCTCCAGAACGAAATCATTTCCAGCGGGTGAGATGTGCTCCGAAACCGCGGGGGGATTGGGTGCTGTGTCGCTGGTCACGGTTTGGCCGGCGTCGCCGTGGTTTCGGATTTCGGTTCCTGGCGGATCTCTGTCCGGCTTGGGCCGGTCGTTTGCAATTGACCCTTCTCGTTTAAAACCATCACCGTCTCCGGGCTCGTGGCCACATGGGTGTTCATCCCCTGCTGCACCCGCGGGTTGCCCGTCAGCTCGAAATTGCCGTTGCTGGCAGTATAGACGGCTTTATCCGAACGGCCCACCATGCGACTGGGCGGACCCCCCGCGGGATCGGGCCGATCGCGCACGACGCCTACATTTCCCTCAACGATCGCCTTCTCCAGCCCTTCGCCCTGCTTCTTGCTGATGGAGATCGTGAGCTTGTCCCCCTGGATATTGAAACGCGGATCCACCACGATGACGTGGCCGGTAAACACGCCGACCGATTTCGTGGAATCGAACGTCGCTTCATCCGCGTAAATTTCTGTAACGATCGGTTGTCCCGGCGCAGGCTTCGTCTTCGGCTGGTCGGGTTTTTCGTCAGGAGACTTTGCAGGCGCTGGTGCTACCGCGGGAGTTTTCTCAGCCGGACTTTTCTCAGCCGGAGGCTTAGTAGCGGCCGGCTTGGGAGAGGGACTGGCCGGGGCTCGAGTGGCCAGCGTCGACGGGGCGGAACCCTGCCCGCGTGCGATTCCCACGATCACTCCAAAACAGAGCACTGCGCAAACACCACTGAATTTTCTCATTCGCCTTCATTCCCGGCAGCGTGGGTTTTGCCGTGCACCACCATCTTCACATTTCCCGTCAGCGTGCCCTTACGGGTCAGCATTTCGAACTGCATCTTGTCTCCCGCGATCTCAAAGTCGGCGCGCTTCACCGTAGTGCGCTCCAACGAGTTCAGCACCTGCGTTTTCAGGTTGAAGATCGAGGAGTTCATGACGATTTCCATCTCGGTCTGCTTCTCGACCGTGAAGGTGGTGAACTTCACCTGCTGAAACTCGACCCGCTCATCGTCGAGCCGCCGCGTTATCCCTGCCTCCAGTTTGCCGCGCAGGTTTCCGAGAGCATCGAAGTCGGGAAGAACGAGGCCCCGGGCGTCGTGTCCCGCGGGAATGGGAACGCTGGTCACCCCTTCCTGCGCCTTGGGTCGTTCTTTTTTTTGAGCCTTCGCCGTTGGCTCCGGTTTGGCGCCCTTATCCGCCGCCAGAGCGACACAGCTCAGAAAAGCGAGAAGGAGAAAAGCGAACGGCGCGCCCGACAATCCGGCGCGTCCGCTACGAGACGGCAGCATGAAGTGTTTTTAACATGCGGAGATGCTTCGGCAACTGCTTTAGCGGAATCTGATTCGGTCCGTCGGACAAAGCGCGCGCCGGGTTTTCATGCACCTCCATAAAGATGCCATCGCAACCCACTGCCACGGCGGCGCGCGCGAGCACCGGAGCAAGCGCCCCGTCACCGGAGGTCGAATCTCCGGCTCCGCCCGGCCGCTGGACCGAATGGGTGGCGTCGAAAATCACGCGGTAACCGGCCTCGCGTATCCAGCAAAGGGAGCGGAAATCCACCACGAGATTGTTATAGCCGAAGCTCGTGCCGCGCTCCGTGAAAAGGAATTTTTCGTTCCCGAAACTGGAGAGCTTCTCCGCGATATTCTTCACGTCCCACGGGGCGAGGAACTGGCCTTTCTTCACGTTAACGACGCGCCCGGTTTCGGCGGCGGCCTGAAGCAGATCGGTTTGCCGGCAGAGAAACGCCGGGATCTGCAACATGTCGATCACATGTCCGGCAATCTCTGCTTCCGCGGGGGAATGGACATCCGTCGTGACCGGAATTTTCAACTCCGCGCCGATCGCCGCCAGAATCTCGCAACCTTCTTCGACTCCGATGCCTCGATACGACCGCACCGAAGTCCGGTTCGCCTTGTCATACGACGCCTTGAAAATGAACGGCACCGATTCCGCCGCGCAGATCTCCGCAATCTTGCGCGCCATGCGCCAGACGAACTTCTCCGATTCAATCACGCACGGGCCGAGGATGAACGCAGGCTTTCCACCACCGATCGTAATGGAGCGAACCTTGAGCGGCTTGGATTTCATGAGTTGCGATTAACCATGCTTGTCATCCCGAGCCGCGCAGACGGCGAGGGACCTCACAGTAGTTCGAAGATCACACAAACTAAAAGGCGTCATGTTCGAAAGTCGGTTCGGCGAGCATCGCGACGGCGCTGTTTGCGTGACAATCCTTCGACTGTGGGGTCCCACGCCGTCTGCGCGGCTCGGGATGACAAGCAAGGGGTCACGCGCGTTGTTTCTTCCCCGAGAGCAGATCGTAAAGCGCGAAGGGCAGGTAAAGCACCAGAAAAAAACATAGCGCCAACAGGTGCATCTCCAAAATGTAAACCACCCGATGATCGGAAAGAGCGTCGAGCAGCGAAGCAGCGGCAGGTTTGTGGAGAAGATATCCGTAGTTCTCCCCGGTCAGGAGGTCGACCGTGATGGCCAGGACAAAATACAACTCCGACCAGGCGAAGACGCGGACGATGGAGATCCAATGCGGCCGGAATTTTTTCATGATCATCATGAAGGCGATGGCGATCACGATGCCGGAATGCGAAATGAAAAAAGTGAGAAAGCGAATATCGGGAAACGCATACTTCAGGTCCGGCGTGAGAATGGCCTGCGCCGTTCCGCCGATTCCCCAGAAATAGGCGACCTCGAGCCAGCGTTCGCGGCCCGTTAACAACGCGACGATGATCGCGATCATCGCCCAATCGCAGAGCTGGAAAGGCAGCGCTTTTTCAAGGGACAATCCTCTGGTCAGGCCCAAATAAATTTCGTAGCCGAGATAGTTGACCAGAAGCAACACCGCCAGCAGTCGGCCAATGATTCGCTCGGACCTGGGCCAGCCCGCTTTCCGGACAAACGCCGCGAGAATGAATGGCAGGGCGAGGGTCAGCGTGATGACCACGAGATGCGCCGGCCCGAAAGGCCGGAAAGCCGGATCGACATCCATCGTCGCGATAAAATCAACGGACCCGCGAACGGACAAGCACTATCGGATGACCCACAGATTGCACGGGATGACGTCGCTGACCCACTCGATGTGGGCGGGGAGACCAACCGTGGCGGGGTCGTCCGGAACCACCAGCATCATGGCGTCGACCGATTGGACGAAGTCCAACACCGCATAACCGGTATTGCCGCGGATGCAGCGCGCTTCGATCGGCACCTCCGTCGGCCCAGCGGAGTCGATGAACTGTTCCAGCGCCACCTCTTCTTCCTCGAACGTGCGGGGTGAGGGACTTCCGACCTTGCTCGCCTTCCGCTTCGCCTTGGCCCGGGCCTCGTCGAAGGTGGTATGGAGCCGGATCACATAAAGCCTTTCGCACTGTTCGAGGGCCGCGAGGCGCAGCGCTTTGTGCAAGGCTGCACGGCCGTGATCGGAGTATTCCGCCATCAAAACGATACGGCAGAGCTTTTTCGGTTCGTGCTCGGGCTTGGTGAAAAGCATGACCGAGCAGGACGCTTCCCGCACCAGCCGGCGCGCGACGTTGCCGAGAAATTGCCGCAGCGCCGCCTTTTTCTCCAGCGCGCCCGCTACGATCAGATCGACCTGGTTGGCGGTGGCCGCTTCCATGATCGCGGCCGCGGGATCGCCCTCATGGTAATGAATGGGCGAATCCTCCGGCAGTTCGAGATCGCGCAAGGCGGTGCTGAATTTGCGGATGGTCTCTTCGTCGCGTTGCCCGACGTAAATAAGGTGCAGTTGCTGGCAAAGGCGCTCGCGAATTCGCTTCGCTTCCGCCAGGACCTGCACGAAACGGGGCGAAAACGTGCTCGCTACGGCGACATTCCGGTAAGGAGGATCGATCATGATTGCGCGTCGCTATTGTGGGAGCATCGGCCGCCCTCGGCAACTCGCATTCGGAGTTGGACGTTCGCCATTCGTCATTCGACATTCGACCTTCCATGATTCGACGCGCGATTTACCCCGGCAGCTTCGATCCGGTGACCAACGGACACCTGGACGTTATTGATCGAGCCCGGAAACTTTTCGACGAAGTCATTGTCGCCGTCGCCTACAACGACCAGAAGCAGCCGCTCTTCACCCTCGACGAACGGCTGAAACTTCTCCGCGGCACCATCGGCAATCTGGAAAATGTGGAGATCGCGCCGCTCGATGGCCTGCTGGTCAATTTTGCCGTCGTCCGCAAGGCGAGTGCCGTCATCCGAGGCCTCCGCGCCATCTCCGATTTCGAATTCGAATTCCAGATGGCGCTAATGAATCGGAAGCTCGATGCCACGGTCGAGACGATTTTCCTGATGCCGAAAGAGGAATACACGTATCTCAGCTCGCGGATTGTGAAGGAGATCGCGCGGCTCGGTGGCGATGTGAGCGGATTCGTGCCAACCCGCGTGGCCGAGGCGCTCCAGAAAAAAATGACGAAGCACGAATGACGAATGTCGAAGGAATGACGAAGCCCGAAATCCGAACAGAAGCCGCTGGCGGCGCTACCTTTCGCCATTCCTCACTCGGCGTTCCATCGACATTCGTCATTCGTCATTCGCCCCTTTTCAGCCCATGAAAATCCATCTCCGCCAAATCCACGCCGACGGTTTACATCTGGAAGGCGAGGAAGAATGCCTGATTCCAGATCTAGCCACGGAAGGGGTCAGCTGCACCGGGCCGCTCCGGTATTCGCTGGACGTGGGGATTTCTGAAGGCGCCTTATGGGCCAGCGGCGAGCTGGCTCAACCGGTCGAGTTGCGTTGCGTCCGTTGCCTCGAGCCGTTCCCTTTCGACATCGAGGCGAAAGCGTTTTCCCTTCACCTGGAGTTGACCGGGCCGGAGCTGATCGATCTCACGCCCTATCTCCGCGAAGATATTTTGCTGAACCTCCCTCCCCATCCTCATTGCGATCGCGAAGGCGGCCGCGTCTGCCCGGCCGTGAGCAAGACGGAAGCCGGAGCGCAAGCGGCTGACGGCGATGGCAAGCGCCCACCCGACTGGAGTGCGCTGGATAAATTGAAGCTGTAGATGTAGCGGCGGTTGTCTTTTCACAAAACTCTGCTTTCCTAAGCACCCTTATGGGAGTTCCCAAACGTAAAACCTCGAAGATGCGGTTGCGCACGCGTAAAGCGTCGCATCGCTGGCGCGCTCCTCAGCTCAATAGGTGCACGCAGTGCGGAAGCACCGTGGCCTCTCATACCGCGTGTCCATCGTGCGGGTATTACAAGGGTCGCCAGGTGTTGACGATCAACGCGTAAATCTGGAAGGGCCGCTGCGCCCCGCCACCTCTGGCCTGCCGCAGCAGTTGAAGCTCGCAGCTCACGGGTATTTTTTGATTTTGCATTCGGGCGCTGAACTCCGCAAAATCTCGCACCAATGAAAATCGCACTCGATGCCATGGGCGGCGACTTCGGTCCGCCGAACATTGTTGGTGGTGCGGTCATGGCTCTCAAAGAGTATCCCCACATCACGAAGCTCTTTCTGGTCGGGGACACCCCGCGGATCGAGAAAGAGCTGACCAAGCATCATTGTAATGATCGACGGATCGAAATCGCCCACGCCACCCAGGTCGTCGAAATGAGTGATGCCGCCGTGGATTCGGTCCGGCGGAAAAAAGATTCCTCGGTCAGCCGCGCGGTTGATCTGGTCAAGAAAGGCGAGGCAGCGGCCATTGTCAGCGCCGGCCATACGGGCGCCGCGGTCGCCGCGACCACAATCAAGTTGCGAACTCTGCCGGGGGTAGATCGGCCAGGCATCGCGGCCTTGATTCCTTCGGAGACCAACGTCTTTGTCCTGGTCGATGCGGGAGCTAACAGCGACGCGCGCGCGGAACACCTCGTTCAATACGCCATCATGGGTTCGGTCTATTCCCGCCACGTGCTCGGCTACGAGAACCCCTCCGTCGCGCTGATGTCGATCGGCGACGAGGACGTCAAGGGAAGCGACCTGACCAAGGAAGTGTTCAAGATGTTGAAACAAAGCTCGCTCAATTTTCGGGGCAATATCGAAGGGCACGGCCTTTTCGCCGAGCCGGCCGAAGTCGTGGTCTGCGATGGATTTGTCGGCAACGTGGTTTTAAAAACTTGCGAGTCGATCGCCGACGCGATTTTTAAATGGCTCAAGCACGAGCTGATGAAAAATAAGACGCGCATGGCGGGAGCGTACCTGGCGCGCAACGCCTTTCGCGCGATCAAGAAGAAGACGAACTACGAGGAATACGGAGGGATGCCGTTGCTGGGCGTAAACGGCATCTGCATCATCGCGCATGGAGCGAGCACGCCGCTCGCGATCAAGAACGCGCTACGCGTCGCCGCCGAATCAATTGAACAGCAGGTGAACCCGCATATCGTCGAGGAGATTCGCCGCCATCATGAAACGACAACCCAGCTCGAGCCTGCGGTCCGGTAAAACCCGGCGCCCGGTCTCGATCATCGGCACCGGCAGCTACGTGCCGGAAAAAATCCTGAGCAACGCCGACCTTATGGCGATGGTGGACACCAGCGACGAGTGGATCACGACTCGGACCGGGATCAAGGAGCGCCGCATCGCCGGGAAGGACGAGCATACCAGCGACATGGCCGCGAAAGCCGCGCTCGCCGCGATTGAGCAGGCAAAAATCGACCCGAAAGAAATCGATCTCATTCTGCTCGCCACGGCCACGCCGGACATGATGTTCCCCGCGACGGCATGCCTGGTCCAGACCAAGATCGGCGCCACCAAGGCCGCCTGTCTCGACGTCTCGGCGGCCTGCGCGGGATTTCTTTTCGCGATCGAAATCGCGCAGCAATTCATCACCTCGCACACCTACGAAACCGTTCTGGTCATCGGCGCAGAGAAATTGAGCACGATTACGAATTGGACCGATCGCAATACGTGCGTCCTTTTTGGCGATGGCGCCGGCGCCGCGGTTCTCCGCCATCGCGGCGGCACTCATGGAGTTATCGCCACGCATGTGGGCAGCGACGGCGCCTACGCCGATATTCTTTTCATGCCGGGCGGCGGCTCCCGCACCCCGATCACCGCGGAAAATGCGGACCAGCATCTCCAAACCATTCACATGTCGGGCAAGGACGTTTACAAGCAGGCCGTCATCGCCATGATGGCTGCCGCAAAAACGGTGCTCGATCAGGCCGGGTTGACGATCGACGACATCGCCTGTGTGATTCCGCATCAGGCCAACGTCCGGATCATCGAGGCGATCGCCGACCGGCTGAAGATTCCCATCGACCGTTTCTTCGTGAATCTCGATCGATACGGGAACACCTCCGCCGCAGCGGTGGCCATCGCGCTCGATGAAGCAAATCGCGCCGGTCGCATCAAGGCCGGCGATTACGTTCTCATGATCGTTTTCGGCGGCGGGCTGACCTGGGCCAGCACCGTGATCGAATGGTAGGAATTGCAGGATTCAGATTGCCGATTGCAGATTTGACCTGCTTCCCAATCTGAAATCTACAATCTGCAATCTGCAATGCTAATCGAAACCCACGCTCATCTCGACTACCCGGATTTCGCCGGCGACTTCGATGACGTGCTGCGTCGCGCGACCGACGCTGGAGTGACCCGGATCGTCACCATCGGCACTTCAGTGGAAAGCAGCCGGCGCGCAGTCGAGCTCGCGGAAAAATATCCGAATATCTTCGCCGTGATCGGCGTTCACCCGACCTACGTCGAGGAATCCGGAGAGGACGTCATCACCCCGCTGCGCGAATTGGCGAAAAGTCCGCGGGTCGTGGCGATTGGTGAGACCGGTCTGGATTATCATCGGCTGCCGAGCGTCGAGCTAGCTGAAGAAAAACCGACGCAGGTTTATGCGGAGGTGTATCAAATTTCAACCGGAGAACAACTCGAGGCCGGCCTTCATGATGGCGCTTACAAATCGAAGCAGGCCAGTTTGTTCGAGCAGCAACTGGAGCTCGCGGCGGAGCTCGGGCTCAATGTGGTCATTCACCAACGCGACGCCTGGGACGACACGCTCGAGATCCTGCGCCCGTATTCCGGGAAACTGCGCGGCGTCTTTCATTGCTTCGGCGGCACGCGCGCGCAGGCCGATGAAGTTCTGGCGCTCGGCCACCTGGTTTCATTTACGGGCATCGTCACGTTCAAAAACGGCGTGGCCGTGCGCGAGATCGCGGCGCAGCTGTCGTTAGGCGATTTCATGGTGGAAACCGATTGCCCGTACCTGGCGCCGGTTCCCTTTCGCGGAAAACGCTGCGAACCGGCCCACACCCGTTTGGTCGCGGATTCGATCGCGGCCGCACGCGGGATCAGCGTCGAAGAGCTGGCGCGCGCCACGACCCAAACCGCCGAAAGTTTTTTCCGATTTAGATGAGGCTACCAGGTGGATCGAGCGCTCCGCGCCCGATTTTACATTTTGTCGGCGCGAAGCGGACGATCGACCTTACGCTGCTCACCGTTCTGCTGTTCGTCATCACTTCCTGCGTCTCGCCCGACACGCGCCACCACGTCTTCATCAGCGTGCCGCAACAACGCATGGCGCTACTGGACAACGGCGTTCTGGTGGCGACGTATCCTGTTTCAACCTCGAAGTTCGCCATTGGCGATTTGCCGGGCAGCCGCGGCACTCCGCTGGGCGAACTCGAAATCGCCGAGAAAATCGGAGGCTCTGCCCCAAGCGGCGCGGTGTTCAAGGATCGAAGGCGAACGGGCGAAATCCTCGTGCCCGACGCTCCCGGTCGCGACCCGATCGTGACGCGAATTCTATGGCTCCGCGGACGCGAAGCGCAAAACGCGAACGCCTACAGCCGCTACATCTATATTCACGGAACGCCGGAGGAGCGGACCATCGGCCAACCCGCCAGCTTTGGTTGCATCCGCATGCGTTCGCGAGATGTGATCCAGCTGTTCGACGCTGTCGGCTGGGGAGCGAAAGTCACGATCCTGAACGAACCGCTCGAAACGGTAGTTCCGAGCGCCACGCCCTCTGCCGCTGTCGCTGACGCGACGAACCACTAGCTGGAACGGCGTCGCTCCAGGAATAACGTCACGGCATTTTGCCGAGGCGCTCTTGCGCCGTGGTGCGCGACAGCACTTCCAGGTCGGCATCGACCATGATGCGAACCAACTCGTGGAACCTCACCTTTGGCTCCCAACCCAAGTCTCTCTTGGCTTTCGAAGCGTCGCCAATCAGCAGCTCAACTTCCGCCGGCCGCTCGTAACGATCGTCATACTTAACGTAATCCTGCCAGTCGAGGTTCACGTGGGCGAAGGCCGTCTCAGCGAATTCGCGCACCGTATGGGTTTCGTTGGTCGCGAGGACGAAGTCGCCGCCGTCACTGTGCTGGAGGATGCGCCACATACCCTCCACATATTCCGGCGCGTAACCCCAATCGCGTTTCGCGTCGAGGTTGCCGAGGAAAAGTTCCTTTTGCAGACCCAGTTTGATCGCCGCCACTGCCCTGGTGATCTTTCGGGTCACAAACGTCTCGCCGCGTCGAGGGCTTTCGTGATTGAACAGAATGCCGTTGCTCGCGTTCAACCCGTAGCTTTCCCGGTAATTTACCGTCGCCCAATACGCGAAAACCTTCGCCACGCCATAGGGACTGCGCGGCCAGAATGGCGTCGTCTCGGTCTGCGGCACCTGCTGCACTTTCCCAAACATTTCGCTGCTCGATGCCTGGTAAAACTTCGAGCGGATCCCGGTTTCCCGGATCGCTTCCAAAATCCGAATCGTCCCAACTCCCGTGACGTCCGAGGTGTATTCCGGAATATCGAAGCTCACCCGCACGTGGCTCTGCGCGCCAAGATGATAAATCTCGTCCGGCTTCAATTCGTAAAGCAGCTTCACTAAATTCACCGAATCGGCCAGGTCGCCGTAATGCAGGAAAAGCCGCACGCCGTTGATGTGCGGGTCGGCATAGAGGTGATCGATCCGCGCCGTATTGAAGGTGCTCGCGCGCCGGATGATGCCGTGGACTTCGTATCCTTTTTCGATCAGCAGATCTGCGAGATAACTGCCGTCCTGTCCGGTAATCCCGGTGATGAGCGCTTTTTTCATGGGGCGTCTCGGTTTAGCTCATCGACGGCCCGCGGGCAAATGCTTTAGCTCGACCCCACCATCAGCCGGGCCAGGACGGCGCGTTGAGCGGCGATTAATTCCGCGATCCCTTTTCGGCCCAGCGCGAGCATGACCGAGAGTTCCTCCTGCGAGAAGGTGGCTTCCTCCCCGGCTCCTTGCATCTCCACGAACTCGCCGTCCTCCGTCGCCACCAGGTTGAAATCAACCGTCACCGCTTTGTCCTCCTCGTAGTTCAAATCGAGGATTGCCTCTCCGTTCAATACTCCCGCGCTGATCGCGGCCACCAATTTTCGAATGGGCGGCGCTGCGATCTTTTTTTCATCCGCCAGTTTCCGGCATGCTACTGCGACGGCCAGACTCGCCCCGGTAATGGCCGCGGTGCGGGTCCCGCCATCTGCCTGGAGGACGTCACAATCCACCCACATCGTGCGCGGCCCGAGCCTCTCCAAATCGACCACAGCGCGCAACGATCGTCCGATCAGGCGCTGGATCTCCGAGCTTCGGCCGTCCAGTCGTCCTTTTGTGATATCGCGCGGCTTTCGCGTGTTAGTCGAATAAGGCAGCATCGAATACTCCGCGGTCAGCCAGCCGCCGGGCACACCCTGTTCCTTCATCCAGCGGGGAACAGTTTCCTCGATCATCACCCCGCAAATCACGCGCGTGTTCCCCATCGCCACGAGGACGGAGCCGCTCGCGTTTGGCGCAATCCCGAGCTCGAAAGAAATCGGGCGGATCTGGTCGGTGCTGCGTCCATCGGTGCGTTGCATGGGAGGAACGTAAAGCACCAAGCACCAACATCCAAGCACCAGAGAAACTTCAAACACCAAGCTCAACAACTCTCCGCGCCGATTGGAGCTTCGGATTTGGAGCTTCCTTGGATCTTGGGGGATTTGGAGCTTTCGTCAACGGGCTCAGCCGTTGACGATCCGTCCCCCGTTCGGATGCAGCACCTGGCCGGTCATGTAAGAGGAATCATCCGACGCTAAAAACACGAATGACGTCGCCACTTCCTCCGGCTCGCCCGCGCGGCCTAGCGGCGTGTCCGAACCGAAAGTCGCTGCCTCCTTCGCCGGAAACGTCGCCGGAATCAGGGGCGTCCAGATCGGCCCCGGCGCGACGGCGTTCACCCGGATCTTCTTTTCCGCCAGTGCCTGCGAGAGCGAACGCGTGAAAGCGACAATCGCGCCTTTCGTCGCGGAATAATCCAGCAAGTGCGGACTGCCCTGATAGGCCGTCACCGACGCGCAATTAATAATGATCCCGCCTTTTTTGAAATGCGGCATCACCGCTTTGGTGAGGAAAAACATCGCGAAAATGTTGGTGCGAAAGGTTCGTTCCAGCTGGCGCTCCGTGATCTTGGTGATGCTCTCCTGCGGGTGCTGTTCGGCCGCGTTGTTTATCAGGATGTCGATCTGCCCGAGCTCGCGTTTCGTCTCCGCGACCGCCGCACGGCAAAACTTTTCTTTGCCGATGTCGCCGGCAATCAGCACGCACTTTCGGCCCTGGGTTTCAACGAGCCGCTTCGTCTCTCGCGCGTCCTTATGTTCGTTTAAATAGACAATCGACACATCCGCCCCTTCCTTCGCGTAAAGAACGGCGACCGCCCGCCCAATCCCGCTGTCCCCGCCCGTAATCAGCGCGACCTTGTCTCGCAGTTTCCCCGCCCCGACGTAATCGCTCGTCCCAGATTTCGGCTGCGGCCGCATCTTGTCCTGGCGGCCCGGCTGACGTTTCTGGTGCTGCGGCGGACGAACCTTTTTCTCTTTCGGCATGGCGAACATTATTCGATTCTCGACCGGCCAGCAGATGTCCTACAAGAGCGACCGCGTGCGCGGGCCTTTCCCCCCTGCGTGGCCAGCGCTGATGGATCCAGCGGCGCCCTCGATCCACCCTCTGCCACCCCGCCGCCAAAAAATCTTCAAGTTTTCGAAAAAAACTCGCTTTTCGCGGTTGACGGTCATTTTTCGGTGGCTACCTTGTGACCCCGCCTGAAGCGGGCCTCGACTTGGTCGAGGTGGTTCTCGCCTATTTTGGGACTGCAAATTGGAACTCAATTTTGTCCCGCCTTGAGAAATCCCGCTCCGCGGGATCATTCGAGTCGGACGACAGAGTTGGGTTTTTTTGTGGGCTGAAGTGGGCGCGCACCGCTGGTTCTTTGATATCTACATACAGGGTAGTAAGTACAACTTTTAAGAGCTGAGTCTGAAAAGAAAGGCCGGGAAGATAAGATGTCCCGGTCCGAGAGTTTCAGTTATCAAGTTTGAGCGTCGAACTGGAAACGGTTTGGCGTTCTACAGATTGATCAAGCTACAAAGAGCACATAATGGATGCCTTGGTGCCAATAGGCGATGAAGGACGTGGCTAACTGCGATAAGCCTCGGAGAGCGGTAAACACGCTGTGACCCGGGG
>JBEEHV010000009.1:0-61966 GCA_041167585.1 Verrucomicrobiota bacterium | reverse complement strand
CGGCACGGACGCGGGGAGGCCCGCCAGCAGCGCGGCCATGCGCGCGACGTTGCGGTTGTCCTCGCCGGCCTGGTTGGTAGCGCCGAAGTAGACATCCTCGATCAATGCGGGGTCGATGCCGGATCGCTCCACGACGGCCTTGATGATGTGGGCGGCCAGATCGTCGGGGCGAACCGACGCCAATGCGCCGCCGTGCCGACCGACCGGTGTTCGGAGAGCCGTGATGATCGCCGCTCGCCTTTGCATCAGATTTGATCGCGTCGCCAGGGGCGAAACTCAAGGCTGAAGTACCCCGCTCCTATTTCGAGCCCGTCCGCCGGCGGGGAAAGCGATGGCAAGCGCGAGCGCTTGCCCTACAATCTGCCGAGTTGCCAATGCCTACGTTCGAAGCAGCCGACTTCTACAATCTCGAAGAACTTCTGACTGCCGAAGAGCGTCGGACTCGCGATGACGTCCGCAGTTGGGTGCAGCAACGCTTCCTCCCGGTCGTCGCGCAACATTACCGCGATGGCACTTTCCCGATGGAACTGGTGCCGGAGTTAGCGAGGCTCAATGCCTTTGGTCCGAGCATCAAAGGCTACGGCTGCGCCGGATTCGGGAGCGTCGCGGCCGGTCTCATCATGCAGGAACTGGAACGCGGCGACAGCGGACTGCGCACGTTTGCCTCGGTCCAGGGTTCGCTCGCCATGATGGCGATCAATCTCTTCGGTTCCGACGAACAAAAGAACCGCTGGCTACCGCCGATGGCGACGGGCGAGAGGCTTGGTTGCTTCGCGCTGACGGAACCGGATTTCGGTTCCAACCCGGGTGGTTTGCAATGCCGGGCTGAGAAGGTTTCCGACGGATACCGGCTTAACGGGGTAAAGAAATGGATTGGGAATGGGACAATTGCCCACGTCGCGATCGTCTGGGCGAAAGTGAAAGGCGAAGCTGGGGTCGATTCCGAGAAGGCGCGCGCGATCCGGGGATTCCTGGTGGAAAAAGAAACCCCGGGTTTCACCGCGAAGCTGATCGACGGAAAACTTTCCCTCCGGGCGGCGTTGACGGCGGAGCTTGAATTCAAGGATTGCGTAATCCCGGCGAACGCGTTGCTGCCGGAAAGTGACGGACTGAAATCGCCGCTGTTATGTCTCAATCAAGCCCGCTACGGAATTGCGTGGGGTGCACTTGGAGCCGCCATGGGCTGCTACGACGAGGCGCGCCAGTACGCCAAGAACCGGGTGCAATTCGATCGGCCGATCGGCGGGTTTCAGCTCGTCCAGGCAAAGCTGGCGCGCATGCTCACTGAGATTACGAAAGCCCAACTGCTCGCGCTACGCGTGGCGCAAATGAAGGATGCCGGCACCGCGAAGCACTACCACATCTCGATGGCCAAGATGAACAACGTCGAGATCGCGCTCGACGCGGCCCGGACCGCACGCGACATCCTGGGCGGCGTCGGCATTCTCGACGAGCACCAGTGTTTCCGGCACATGTGCAATCTCGAAAGCGTGAAGACCTACGAAGGCACCCACGACATTCATCTGCTGGTGCTCGGCGAGCAGATTACCGGAATGCAGGCGTTTGCGGGGTGAACACGTGTCAGCCCGAGCCGCGCAGACGGCGAGGGACCTCACGGTAGGTAGGCCGCTTTCGCGAGACATGGGGCGTAATCATCGGATACGGCGAACCGATCGCTTGCGTACCGCACTCTGCGACTGGGAGGTCCCTCGCCGTCTTTCGCGGCTCGGGATGACAACAAGTTGTCCGCGGCGCGACAGTCGTTACGCCGTCGCGCTTCCTTCGTCCGGCGTGCCGAACTGGATGCCCTGGGCGAGCGGAAGTTCGCGCGAAAAATTAATCGTGTTGGTTTGGCGACGCATGTAATTTTTCCAGGCGTCGCTCCCGCTCTCGCGCCCGCCCCCCGTATTCTTTTCGCCGCCAAAGGCGCCGCCGATCTCCGCGCCGCTCGTGCCGGTATTCACGTTGGCGATGCCGCAATCGCTTCCGGCCGCGCTCAAAAATTTCTCCGCTTCACGCATGTCGTTGGTGAAAATCGACGAGCTCAATCCCTGGGTGACGCCATTGTGAATCGCGATCGCTTCGTCGAAATCGCGATAGGTCATGAAATAAGCGAGGGGGCCGAAAGTTTCGTCCTGCACGACTTCGAAATCCGGCCTCGCCGTGGCCAGACAGGGCTTCATGTAGCAGCCGCCCGGATATTTTTCGCCGTCGAGCTTTTCACCGCCATAAAGAATTTCACCGCCTTCGCTTTTCACCTTCTCGATCGAGCGCTGCACATTTTCGACCGAGGCCTGGTCGATGAGCGGCCCCATCAGCGTCTTGCGATCAAGCGGGTTGCCGATGTTAACCGACTGATAGGCCGCGAGCAGGCGCGCGCGCACTTCGTCGGCGACGGATTCATGAACGATGATGCGGCGCGTCGAGGTGCAGCGTTGTCCGGCCGTGCCGACCGCTCCGAAGAAAATCGAGTTGGTCGCCATGTCGAGGTCCGCAGTCGGCGCGACAATCAACGCGTTGTTGCCGCCGAGCTCCATGACCGTGCGGCCCAGCCGGCCGTGCACTTCTTTCGCCACGTCGAATCCCATCCGGGTCGAGCCAGTGGCGGAGACCAGGGGGATGCGGCGGTCCATCGCCATCTTGCGTCCCAGCGACGGGCCGTCGCCGATCAAGAGCGAAAACAGCGCCGAGTCGGCGCCGGTTCCCCGGCAAACTCGTTCCGCGATTTTGATCAGGGCAATCGCCGTCAGCGGCGTTTTCTCCGACGGCTTCCAGATCGTGGCGTCGCCGCAGATCGCCGCGAGCGCAGCGTTCCACGACCAGACCGCGACCGGGAAATTGAACGCCGAAATGATTCCGACGAGGCCGAGCGGATGCCACTGCTCCATCAGCCGATGGTCCTTTCTCTCCGATTGGATGGTGAGGCCATAGAGCATGCGCGACTGGCCGACCGCGAAGTCACAGATATCGATCATTTCCTGCACCTCGCCTTCGCCTTCCGCGATTATCTTGCCGGCCTCGAGCGTGACCAGCTGGCCAAGCTCCGACTTCAGCTCCCTCAACGCGTTGCCAAGCTGACGAACGGTTTCACCGCGGACCGGGCCGGGCGTGACGCGCCATTTCTCAAACGCTGCCTGCGCGCGCGTGACGGTCTCTTCATATTCGGCCTCCGTCGCGGTCCGAACGCGACCGAGAAGTTTTCCGTCGATCGGCGAAAACTTTTCTATCACCGGACCGGTGCCGAGCCATTCGCCGCAGAAGGCGCCAGGGTTCTCGTCCGTGAGGCCGAGTTTATTGAGGATAGTTTTCATGTCGGTCGGCCGGGACTATCGATCACCGGCGGCAAAGTTAGCGCTTCATCTGCTGGCATTGGGCGCGCAGCAGTCCGACTGCTTCGTCCACGACTTCGGTAGTGATGTCCAAAGCAGGACGGAACCGAATCGCGCGCTCGCCTGATTTCAAAACGAGGGCGCCGCGATCGAACAGGCCTTTCCAAAACTCGTCGCGCGTTTTTGGATCGGGCAGATCGAAGGCGAGGAAAAGCCCGCGACCGCGCACCGCCGTCACGATGGCCTCCTCGCGTTGCAACTCTCGCAGCGAGTTCAGGAAATGTTCGCCGACCTTCGCGGCATTCGTGACGAGATCTTCCTCCTCAACGATCCGCAGGTAGTGGGTCGAGCGGACCATGTCGGTGAAATTTCCGCCCCAGGTCGAGTTGAGCCGGCTGGGCAAGCGGAAGGCGTTATCCGGAACTTCGTCGAGCCGCGGTCCGGCCATCACGCCGCAGACCTGCACTTTTTTCCCGAAAGCCATCAAGTCCGGTTTGACGCCGAAATGCTCGGAACACCAGTTGCGGCCCGTCGTCCCCATGCCGGTTTGGACTTCGTCGAAGATGAGGAGCATCTCGTTCTCGTCACAAATGCGGCGCAGGGTCTGGAGCCATTCGCCACGGAAATGATTGTCGCCGCCTTCGCCCTGAATTGGCTCGATGATGATCGCCGCGATGTCGGTCCCTCGTTCCTCGACGAACTTCATGATCTCCTGCTCGGACTTCTTTTCGCGGTCCAGGACGTCTTTCGTCTGCTCCGCTTCCGGCAGGGAGAAATCGAGGTGCGGATTGGAAACGCGCGGCCAGTTGAATTTGGCGAACAAATCGGTTTTGCGCGGATCGGTGTTGGTCAGGCTCATGGTGTAGCCGCTCCGACCGTGAAACGCCTTGCGGAAATGCAGGATCTCCGTGCCGCGTTCGCCCCGGCCCGCTGCGATATTTTTGCGCACCTTCCAATCCATCGCCGCCTTCAGCGTGTTTTCGATCGCGAGCGCGCCGCCTTCGATGAAGAGATAGCGTTCCAGCGGCGGCAGACCAGCCACCCGCACAAAGGTCTCGACGAATTTCGCGTAGGCTTCCGAGTAAACGTCCGAGTTCGCGATCTTGATTTGCGCCGCGCGCAGGAGATCCGCCTTCACCTCGGCGCGCTCAAAATGGGGATGATTGAAGCCGACGGGATTAGAGCCGAAGAAGCCGTAGAGGTCGATCAGGCGCTGATTGTTGACCGCGTTATGAAGATACGAGCCGCGGCTCTGTTCGAGATCGATCACGATCTTGAAACCATCGAGCAGGACATGCTGCTCCAGAGTTTTCAGAACGCCCGACGCGTCGTGACCTGGATCGTTGATGGATGGTTTGCTCTCGCCGGGGCGGAGCCGCGATGACGTGCGGCCCGCCTCCGTGAGCACGGGCGGCAGACTCATCCGCTGAGGTTAACTGGCGGGGTTGACCAGGTCAAACCGGCGGCGGCGTGCGCGCTTACTTTACGTTGTACGCTTCGACGAGGCCCACTCCCGTGGTCCGATTCACTCCCCGGACAATTGCGGTGTACTGACCGGGCGCGAGCGTCTGGAATATCACGGCTGATTCCGCCGTCGCCGCCGGCGCCAATCCCACGTTCTGGAGCTCGGTCCCCTGCCCCCCTTGCTGCCAATTGTCGTTCGCCCCAATTTGAGTGCCATTCTGATCGATCACTTCCAACGTGGGATCGGCCAGCGGATTCGGGACCTGGCCGCCTAGCGACGGGCCAATGGCGCGGACCACGATCCTGGCGGGTCCCGCGATGCCGGGCCCGACGATAAATCCGCCGATCATCACGTTGTTATCGAGCTCGACCAAGCCACGCGAGCTCAGGTTGCCTAACTGCGAATCGACCGTGCGGTCGAGATCGTAAATTTCGATCAACCCGACCCCGGTGCCATTATTCTTCCCACGCAACACGGCGGTGTATTGACCGGGGCTGAGCGAGATAACGATGGCCGATTCCTTATCGTTGCCGGGCGGAATCCCGGTATCGCGGACAACAGTCTCCTGCGACTGATTATTCTGCGCGTTCACTTTCCAATCGTCGTTCGTGGCGATGATCTGATTCTGGTTATGCAGCTCGAGCATCGGATCGGCCAGCGTACCGATGACGGGTTGCCCGTTGCTGTTAATCGACGGACCCATGCCGCGGATGATCACTTTTTGCGGTTGCGTGCCGGTCACGATAAATCCGCCGATCGCCGCGCTGTCGTTCGTGTCGACTCGAACACGTGTTGAGATATTCAACATCACCGCACTGGTCTGGATACTCTTGACGGCCGGGTTGATGCTCATCTTTCCGCGCGAATCCGTCACGCGCAGGATCGCAAAGAACGACGCGCCCGGTTTGGTATAGGTGTGGCTGATGACCGGGCCCGCCTGCGTCACATCGGGCGTGCCGTCGCCGAAGCTGAAGGTGTAGGAAGCGATCGTATCCCCCGGGTCGATATCGCTCGAGCCGGAGCCGTCGAAATTCACCGTGAGCGGCGCTGAACCGCTCCGCGGATTAGCCACGAGGGCCGCGAGTGGCGGCGTGTTCGGGCGGCAGGCGTCATTCCCAGCGACGCCATAGGAACCCGCGGGAGCGAGGTCGTTCGGCATGTTGTCAGGTGTGATGGTATCGTTGATTCGCACCCGGATCAGGAAACCCTGGAGCGCTGAGCCCACGGCTGGGCTGCCGATCTTGCTTCGTGAAATCACGATCTTGATCGATCCGTTTGCGTTGAAGCTGCTCTCGGCGTCGGCATCGCCGACCAACGTCGTAGGATTGCCGTAGGCTCCATTAGTCACGACAAAGGTTCCATACTTAAAGCTGACCATGCCCGCAGCATCCGAGCGCATGTCCACCCAACGGCCGACGCTCGCCGCATCCCCCGGCAGACGGAATTGGACGGGCCAGCGCGTGTTTGGCGGAATCGCCGTCAAATTTTCCACCTTCAACGTGAAGACGATTTTGTCCGTTAATCCAAACGGCTCCGCGATCGACAAGCTGCGCAAATCGTAGGCCGCGACCGCAGTCACTCCGGTTGGCGTCACCAAGTCGCCCGCCGGGTCGGTCAGAATGGTGACCCCGGGCAGGGCGCATGGATTATTTGCCGGCACCAGCACGGGCACGGATTCCCCGCAGTACGGTCCCTCGCCCAGGGCGTTTACGGCCGTGACGCGATAGTAATAAGTGGTCCCGGCAACGGTTGCCGTATCGATGTAGACTTCTTTCGTTCCCGTGTTCGCGAGGAAAGTTTCCCCACCCGGAGACGTCCCGCGGTAAATTTTGTAGCCGGTGATGGGAGAGCCGCTGTCGTCAGGCCTGGGCCAGGTCAGGGTGACGATGCTCGACTCGTTCATGGTCGCGGTGACATTTGGTGCTCCCGGAATTGCCGGCTCGACCGGATCGAAAGCGGCAAACATCCGTTTGCCGCCGCCCTGCCGCGAAATGGCTGCCTTCGCCGTGAAAGAATTCGCGCCACCTTCGACGCACGGGCCGATGCAGCCGTCCTCATAGCCGATGAGGATGCGCCCTTCCTTGTCGATCGTGGCGTCAAAGAAATCGAGCAGGTTGCGACAGGTCCCGCCACCGCAGATGCCGCCGCGCTGGATCGGGTCGTTAGGCGTGACGTTGATCGTCGTCCAGGTTGCGCCGCCGTCATACGTCACCGCCAGGTAGAGGTACCAGACGCCGCTGAAGAACGGCTCGTTGTAATCGTTGCCGCCGGTTGTCGTTCCGAAAAATGCCATGGCCGCGCGATTGGGATCTCCTGCCACCACGGCGTGGAAGACGCTGTTCTGAATTCCAAGTTGCGCACCGACATCGAAGGGCACGGTCCAATGCAGACCTCGATCGTGCGAAACGGAAATGCGCGCGTGGCCGTCCTGGGATTGCATGCCCATGTAAACCGTGCCGTCGGTTGCAATGCCGACGGAAGGATCGCGCTCGCTTTTCGTCGTCGAGCCTGGAATCGGCCGAATGCTCCAGGTTATGCCGTTGTCCTCGGAAACGATCGCCGCTTGCTGTCCGTCGGAATGCCCGAGGGGATCGACCGTTCCTCCGCACGCATTGTCGGGAACGTAAACGGTGCCGACGGATCCATTGGCGCGGGTCGCCGGTGTGTCGGGCGTGACCTTGAGATGTCCATGCAATCCGCCGCAGTCGGCAGTGGTAAACATCGGGACTGCCGGCGCAAAAGTGACGCCGCCGTCATCGCTCCGGGAGGCACGCGCATCGGACACGCTTTGCGAAGCATAATAAACTGCGCGCTTCGCGCCCGTGGCCGGATAAGTCGCGGTGGGTGGGGTTGGCGCATGATAAGGACCCGAAGCCATGGTCTCGTGATCGACGCCAGCTGGGGGTCCGGAGCCTTCGCTCGGCGTGAAAGTGTCGCCATCATTGTCGGTGATATCCACTGTCGCGCCCGCCTGAGCCTCTTCCTGCGCGACAAAGGTGCGGCCGGTCACATTATCCGTGAACAGGATTGGATCACCCAGGGCGCGCGGCGTCGCCGCCAGGACCAGCGGTTTCTTTTCCCAATTCGCTTTCGCGGGCGATGAACAATCGCTCCAGATCACGCGCAACATTTCGGCGAGAAAGCCCCCGTAATAAGTGGAGGTCCCGCCGTTCGGAATGGTGAACATGCTGTTGCTGAAACTTTTCTCCGACGTCCAATTGCTCCCGATCGATGGTTCGCCGGCAGAGTCGCCAGTTCCCGGCGGCGACATATAATTGTACATCCTCGCGGTGCCGGCCTGCACGGGTGGCGGTACCGTCGCATCTTCCACCGGGACGACCTTGGCGGAACCATTGTACTGATCGAGCGGAACCGGCGGCACGTTGAAATAAACGACGTGGACGACAAACACTCCGGTTCCGACGCCGGGCGAGTTCGGATTGAGGACCGCGGCCTCGATGTTGGTCCCACCGGTGGCGGACGCTGCCACGGCTGGTCCGCTGACAGTCCCCTTGTGAATGAACAGATCGTAATCGTGGGAATTGCTGGCCCACTTGACCTGGACCAGCGCCTTCTTCCCCGTCCAATCAGACGGATTACCGCTTAAGGTCAGCGTAAACGTATCGCAACTCACTCCGTCAACGCACGACATCTCGCTGCTCACTTCGCCACTGGGATCACCTTCGCCGCCGACTCCCGTTCCCACCCACGTCACTGTTCCTCCCGCGGGATTCAAGGTGCCCGTCGTTGGATTCGAGGCGAAGGCGAGCATTGCGAGCATCGCGGCGGTCACGCATAAGGTGGTCGCGATGAAAAAACGCGGGTGAAAAAATGCGGCCTGACCTGGGTGTTGTGGTTTCATGATGAGGTGGTGGTTCGAAGCTTCGAAACGCAGCTCGCCTCACCCCAAGCCGCCCAAACCCCGGCTCAGCCGCTAACAATAAAACGTTTTTGCGTTTTGTTGTGGCCGTTTAAGCTCGGCGGAGGCTCCTGCTCTCATCCGCCACGAATAGCAGAAGTTCCTGTCAGGATGACTCTTACCGCGACCAGCCCTAAACGATGCCGGTCCGCAAGTTTTCGTGTTTGCCAGCCATCAACTCCTGCGTGAGATCGTAACCGCTCGCATCCGCGTTGCGGCTCGTCCCGGCAAAGTGATGATCGATCCGAGAGCGGGCCGATTTGCAGAAATAATGCGCCAGCGACAAAACTTCCGCCGCCGGTTCTCCCGCATTGATCTTCGCCTGCGCGAACGCGCACGTGGCGCTCATCGCAAAAATCTCGGTGGCGATACCGACGAAACGCGAGAGCAGAAGCTGCTCGCGATCGAGCTTCGGACCGAAACGCATCATGGCGTGGAATAAACCCCGCGCGAGCCGCTTGCTCGTGGACGCGCCGTAGTTTGCATACTCGCGCAGATCGGCGTGCAAGTGATCGAGGTTCCCGACGTTACCGCCGAGCCATTGCTTCGGATACCAGCGCGTGTAAAACGAACCGGAACTGAACATCGACTTGATCCGCGTCATCATCGGCAACTGCGTATTGAAAATTGCGCCGCCGACTTTGAGATGCGGATCGAGCGCTTCCCGCGCAATGAAGAGCCGCATGATTTCGCTCGAGCCTTCGAAGATGGTGTTGATGCGGCAATCGCGCAGGAACCGCTCGACCGCGATCGGTTCGTCGCCGCGCGCCGCGAGAGACTGCGCTGTTTCGTAACCGCGCCCGCCGCGCACCTGCATGGCATCGTCCGCGATTTTCCAGGTCATCTCGGTCGCCCACATTTTGCACATGGCCGTTTCGATCCGCAGGTCGCCCGCTTTCCGATCTACCAGAGCGGAAGTGAGGAAGGTGATCGCTTCCATGGCGAAGGTGTTGCCGGCCATCTCCGCGATCTTGCCGGCGATCGCGTAATGCTGGCCGATCGGGACGCCCCATTGAATCCGTTTGGTGGCCCAGACGCGGGAAATCTCCAGGAGACGTTTGCAAAGACCGACGCACGCCGCCGGAATGGTGAGGCGGCCGGTGTTCAACGTAGTCAGCGCGACCTTTAACCCCTTGCCTTCGCCGGCGATGATGTTTTCGCGCGGCACGCGCACGTCCTTGAAAGTGACGACGCCGTTATAGAGCGCGCGCAATCCCATGAAGTGGCAGCGATGCGGCATCTCGAGCCCGGGGGAATCCACCTCGACGATGAAGGCGGTGATCTGCTTGCGTTCCTTGCCGTTCACCATTTTCGGCGTCGTCTGCGCCATGACGACGAGGACGCCGGCCTTGAGTCCGTTTGTGCACCAAAGTTTCTCGCCATTCAGGATGAACGCGGAACCGTCGGGTGTCGGTTCGGCGCGGAGACTCATCGTCGCCGGATCGGAACCGGCGTGTGATTCGGTAAGCGCAAAGGCCGAGATTTCCTGGCGCGCCACCCGCGGCAAATATTTTTCCTTTTGCGAATCCGTGCCGAAGAGCAGCAGCGGTTGCGGGACGCCGATCGATTGATGCGCGGAAACCAGCGCGGTCAGGTTCGCGTCCCAGCTCCCGAGCAACATCGCGGCCCGGCCGTAATTCACCTGCGACAACCCGAGGCCGCCGTATTGCTTCGGGATCTTGATGGCGAACGCGCCCATGTCGAATAGGTCGTCGATGTTCTTCTGCGGGATCTCGCCAGTCCGATCGATTTCGTCCGCGTCCACGTTCGCTTCGAGGTAAGCACGGAGCTGCGCCAGGAATGGATCGCCCGCGGCCCGGTCTTCCGCGCTCTGTTCAGGATAGGGAAAAATCCGGTCGAAATCGTAGCGGCCAATGAAGAGATTGCTCGCGAAGCTGCCGCGTTCGTCGAGCGGATCACGCGAACTTTCGGCGAGGTCGAGGGCGGCGGCTTTGCCCGCCGACATCTTGGACGTGTCGATCACGGAGGCCGGCGCGGGCTTCGCGCTGGTTTCTTCGACGATTTGCTTTTCCGGTGCTTCGAGCGGTGACTTCATATTTTTACGGACGGAGCAACGCGCCGTCGCTACCTGTCATAGAATGTAGTTTCTTCCTGTGAGTGCTGACGAAGCAAATCGCACGCGGCAAATTTATCGCCCGCGATTGCGTGAATCCCGTCCATCTCCGTCACGAGCTTCCGCAGGCCGTAATTTTCCGCATAACGGAGCGGGCCGCCACGGAAAGTCGGGAAACCTGTCCCCAGCACCATCCCGTAATCCGCATCCTCGGGCGTTGCGACCACTTTCTCCTCCAGGCACCGCGCGGCTTCGTTGACCATCAGAAAGGTGAGGCGATCCGTGATGTTCTCGGTGGCAAAATTCTCGCCGGACTCCTCCCTCCATTGCTGCAAAGCCTCGTTAGGCGTCTGCAGTTTTCCTTCGTATTTGTAGAAACCGCCGCCCGATTTCCGGCCTAGCATTTTGGCCGCATACATCTTTCGCAGAATCTCCGGCGCACGATCGCGAACGCCAAACGCCTTCTCGAGAGTGTCCGCGATATCGACTGTGATATCGATGCCGATCTCATCGATCAGACGTAGCGGCCCCATCGGCATGCCCCATTGCACCAACGCCTGGTCGATTTCCTCGGCGCTGACGCCTGCTTGAAAAATTTCCGCGGCATCGAGCAGATAAGGGAAGAGCACGCGGTTGACCAAAAAGCCCGGCGCATCGCGCACCACCACGGGCAATTTCCCGACCTGGCGCGCAAAGGCCAGCGCTCGCTCGCGCGTTTCCTCCGAAGTCTGCCGGCCGATCACGACTTCGATTAATTTCATTCGGCTGACGGGATTGAAGAAATGGAGGCCGACGACGCGTTGCGGTGTTGGAGTAGCATTGGCCAGCTCGTCGATCGGCAAGGCCGATGTATTGGTGGCGAGAATCGCCGTGGGCGGAGTTGTGGCCGCGAGATCGAGGAAAATCTTCTTTTTGATTTCGAGCTTTTCCGAGGCGGCTTCGATCACGATCTGGACGTCGCGCATCACGCCCGGTTGCTTCGAGCAGACGATGCGAGCGCGGCCTTCCTGCGCCTTCTCCGCGCTCATGAGGCCACGCTTGACCGCGTCGGCATAAGTCTTGTCGATGTTGGCCAGGCCACGGTCGATCGCCTCCGCGTTTACGTCGCGCAAAATAACGGAAACGCCGCGTGAACTGAGCCACTGCGCAATCCCCGAGCCCATAATGCCCGCGCCGATGACCGATGCGTGCAGGATCTTCTCCGGCGCGTTTTTGGACGAGCCTTTGCGATATTTGTCCGCCAGGAAAAAATTCCGGATCAGGTTTTGAGTGGCATCGGTCGCGCCGAGTTCGCTGATCGCATCGACCTCCATCGCGAGCGATTCCTCGATCGAGGAATCGACGCCGCGGTGAATGATCGCGTAGGCGCGGCCCGGGGCAGCGTTGCCTCCCGCTTTGGGCGCGGCCACTGTCATCGCGCTGTGTGATTCCGGCGCTTTGCGCTTTCCTTCTCCCAGTTTCTTGCGCGCCGCATCGATCAGTTGCTCGCGAGCCGTCACTTCATCCACCAGCCCCAGCTTCAATGCCTCCGCCGCACCGCAAAGTTTCCCTTTGAGAATCACCTCCGCCGCCAGATCCGGTCCAATCAAGCGCGGCAATCGGGTCGCTCCGCCCCAGGCCGGAACGAGGCCGAGCCCCGTTTCGGGCAAGCCTATCTTCGTCGCCGGATCGTTCGAAGCCACGCGGTAATCGCAGGCCAGCGTGATCTCATATCCGCCGCCCGCGCACGCACCGTGGATAGCGGCGACGGTCGGAACTTTCAGCGCCGCGAGACGGTTGAAAACCTTCTGCCCTTCCGAAATAAAAGCCCGCAGTTCTCCGGTCTGCGCCTGTTTCAGGAGCGTCTTGAGATCGGCCCCAGCGATGAAGATCGATTTCTTCGCCGACGTCACGAGAACGCCCAGGACCGCCGAATCATTCTCAATCGCATCGAGGTGCTCGCTCAAATTTTGCATCGTCGGCGCGTCGAAGATATTCGCGCCCGATTCGGGCCGATCGAAAGTAAGGACGCAAATCCCGTCGTCCCCGATTTCACGCCGGATCATGGGCGCAGTCGCTGTCTCAGTCATCGGGCTCATATTGGCGAGTAATTTCGAAAATCCAAGCGGAGAGAGGATGGCGCGACCTTGAGGGACGGCTTGAACGCGTGTCATCCCGAGCTGCGCAGACAGCGAGGGACCCCACAGTTGCCAGGAGCGATCACCCTGGCGAAGGGAACGCGCCGCCATCAGTACGTTGTTCCCTTTCTCTACCCGGGAAGCTGATGGTACGACTGTGGGGTCCCTCGGCGTCTGCGCGCCTCGGGATGACATGCAATTTGCAGCGATGTTTCAGTGGGTCCCTTATCCCTCCGATTGCGCTTCGTGGGAGCGAGTGTTAGAAAACTCGGCGGCCCGCAGTTGGTCGTTTCACTTCGTCATCACCATGGTCGGGAAAATTCTCCAACCGGAAATCCGGAGCCTGATCGACGCGCGGAATTTTGCCGCCTTGCGCGAGCTGTTTTCGGAATGGCCGCCGGCCGACATCGCAGAAGTCATCACCGATTTTTCCGAGGACGAACAAGTCGTCGTTTTCCGGGTGTTGCCGCATAACCTCGCGGCCGACGTCTTCGAATATCTCGAGGTGGAGGCGCAGCAGAAATTGCTGCGGGCAATGGCGCACGAACAAGTCGTCGGCATCCTGAACGAAATGTCGCCGGACGATCGCACCGCGCTGCTGGAGGAATTGCCCAGCGCCGCGGCCCGGCAGCTCATCCGGCTGCTCACGCCGGAAGAGCGCAATATCGCGCAGGCGTTACTCGGTTACCCCGAAGGCAGCGTGGGCCGGTTGATGACGCCGGATTTGATCGCGGTGGATGCCGGCTGGTCGGTGCAGGAGGTGCTCGAGTACGTGCGCGAAAACGGCCAGGACTCCGAGACCCTGAACGTGATCTACGTGGTCGACGATCGCGGAAAACTGCTCGACGACATTCGTATCCGCGAGTTTCTGCTCAAGCCGCTCGATACCAAGGTGAGCGACCTGATGGACGAGAATTTTGTCTCGCTCACCGTGACTGATTTGCAGGAAGACGCGCTGAATATTTTTCGCAAATACGATCGAACTGCGCTGCCGGTGGTGGATTCCGGCGGTGTCCTGGTGGGACTGGTGACGATCGACGACATGCTCGACGTGGCCGAGGAGGAGGCGACTGAAGACATTCAAAAATTCGGCGGCATGGAAGCGGTGGACGAGCCGTACATGCGGATCCCGCTCCTGAAGATGGTGCGCAAACGCGCGGGCTGGCTCGTGGTCCTTTTTCTGGGCGAAATGTTGACTGCTTCCGCCATGAGTTTCTACGAAGGAGCCATCGCGAAGGCCGTAGTGCTGGCGCTATTTTTGCCGCTGATCATTTCGAGCGGCGGCAACTCCGGGTCGCAGGCTTCGATGCTCATTATTCGCGCGATGGCCCTCGGCGAAGTCACCTTGCGCGATTGGTTTCACGTCATGCGCAAGGAGATCATCTCGGGCTTGATGCTTGGCCTCATTCTGGGCGCGATCGGTTTTCTCCGCGTCGCGATCTGGTCGCAGTTCTCGAACATTTACGGACCGCAATGGCCGCTGGTCGCAATGACGGTTGGGTTCGCCCTGGTCGGCGTGGTGCTGTGGGGATCGCTCTCGGGCTCGATGCTGCCGTTTATTTTGCGACGGCTCGGAGCCGATCCTGCCACTTCCTCCGCGCCCTTCGTAGCAACGCTCGTGGATGTGACTGGACTTGTTATTTATTTCAGCATAGCCCTGCTCATCATGCGCGGCGCGATGTTATAGGGACGCGGGCGCGCCAACGGCACCTCGAGATAATTCTATGTTCTCAATCCGAAAATTTCTGGGACACGACGAAAAATTTTTCGATCTCCTCGAAGCCAGCGCGCAACAGGCCGACAGCAGCGTGCACCATCTGGTGGCTCTGCTGGCCAAGCTGGAACATCACGAATCCCCGGAAAGCCTGGAGGATTTCGTGCATAGCCGGCGCAAGGATAAGGAGATTACGCAGGAGCTGACGGAACAGCTTTGCAAGACGTTCATCACCCCGCTCGAGCGGGAAGACATCCAGGCGCTGGCGGCGGCGCTTTATAAGATTCCCAAGACTGTGGAGAAAATCGGCGAGCGGATCGTGATCTTTCCGGGCGAACTTCACGGGCGCAGTTTCAAGAAGCATTTGGAACTGCTCGACCAGGCAGCGGAGACGGTCCTGGCCATGGTCAAAGAACTTCGCAAGGGCACCGACGTGGCGACGGCCCGGGAAAAAAATGCGCGCCTGCAAAACATCGAAGGCGATGCCGACAAGCTTGAGCTGGAATTGCTGCGCGATCTATTCCACGGCGAGTACAACCCCAAGCAGATCATTTTCCTGCGCGATCTCTATGAGCTTCTCGAAAAGGTGATCGATCGCTGCCGCGACGCGGGGAACATCATTCTCCAGGTCGTGCTGAAGTATTCCTAAGCGCCAACCAAGGCACGCCGCATGGTCCTGTTCATCATCGTGGTGCTCGCGGCCATCGCGTTCGAGTACATCAACGGCTTCCACGATGCGGCGAACGCCATCGCCACCGTCGTCTCCACGAAAGTTCTGACGCCGCGGCAGGCCATCGCACTCGCGGCCTTCTTCAATCTGACCGGCGCTCTCACGGGAACGGCCGTCGCTTCCACCATCGGGAAAGGTATCGTCGACACCAGGGTCATCACCATGTCCACGGTCCTTTGCGCGCTACTCGGCGCGATCATCTGGAACCTGCTGACCTGGTGGATGGGGCTCCCCTCCAGTTCCAGCCACGCGCTGATCGGAGGCTTGTGCGGCGCGGCCCTGGCATCAGCGCGGGGGGACTGGTCGGTGTTGAAATGGAGCAGTGGCCTGACCCCAAAAGTCATTCTGCCTATGTTCACCTCGCCGGTGATCGGGTTCCTGCTCGGCGGTTTCCTGATGGTGTTGCTCTTTGTTCTCCTGCGTCCGTTTACGCCCCATCTCGTCCACAAAATTTTCGGGAAAGCGCAACTGGTCAGCGCGGCCTGGATGGCGCACAGCCATGGCACCAATGACGCTCAGAAAACGATGGGCATCATCGCCCTCGCTCTTTTCACTGGAACGAAAAGCGGCGCGTTCAACGATCTGCCGCCCATGTTCAACTTTCTGCGCACGTCCGATTTCGTCGTCGCCACATGGGTCATCTTTGTCTGCGCTGCCACCATGGCGGCTGGCACGGCGGCCGGCGGCTGGCGGATCATTCGCACGCTCGGCCATAAGATGGTGAAGCTCCAACCCGTCCACGGCTTCGCCGCCGAGACCAGCGCTGCAGTTATTATTCAAGTGGCGAGCCACTGGGGTATCCCGCTCTCAACCACCCACGTCATCTCCACCTCGATCATGGGAGTCGGCGCGGTGAAGCGCTTCAGCGGCGTGAAGTGGAGCGTCGTCGAACGAATCGTCTGGGCGTGGGTTCTCACTCTGCCGGCGACCGGACTGATCGGATACATTCTGGCGCGACTGGCGCTCTTGATGAGCTAGCGCGAGCGAACGAACGTCACCGGCGTTTCACCCACACCACCGCTCCGATGACAAGAAGAACGAGAACGACGATACCGATGAGCAAAGTCCATGGCATCGATTCCGAGGATTCGGTCTGGGTTGCGGGAGTTGAAGGTTCGGCCGGTCCGTTTGCAGGGGTGGATTCGGGCCGGGAAGAGCTTGGATTGGTTTTTGGCGGCTGATCCCCCGCTACCTTCAAGCCAAACTGTTTCGCCAGCACAGCGGCATTACTCGAGGTAACCGCATCAGCGGCGACGGCGGACTGCCTCGTGTATTTGTCCACAATGGCCTGCCCTCGCGGCTGCCCCGTCTCCGGATCCGCCGTGGGCGCATCGCGAGTCACAATTGCGACCTCGACTTCCTGGACAGACAGTTCTTTGACCAGGTAGGCTAAAAGGGTCCCTCCGCCGTCCCCAGTGGGATTGAAGGTGACCAGGCCATAATCACCCACATCTTCTATCGGCCCGAGATAAAAGCCCTTCGGATTGAAAGTCACCGCTCGACCTTTCGCTCTCGTATAACCCATCGGAGTATTGAAATAGACAACCCACACGTTGCCTCGCTTCCCATCCTGGTCCCGAGCCATGGAAAGCAGCACTTCGTACTGGCCATCCCCATCCAGGTCTAACTCAAGGCGGAGCAGAGTGTCGGTGGCATAAATCTTCTTGTCCCGATCCAGCGGCGCAAAGTTCGAAAGATAGTCCCGAGCGGGATCGGTATCCGCCAAAGCGGTCATCGCACACCCGAGGGCGACCAATAGAGTGAGGGCAACTTTCACGGCGTTGGGATGCAACATTTTCGGCAGAAGGCCGCGGCGTTCAACACACGACTTCTGAAACGAGTGCCGCGGAAAACTGCCGCTTCCTGGCAAACGTCAGCGCTTGATGTCGACCCACTCGTTTCGTGCGCGCGAATCGGCGACGGCCTGCACGACACGCATGTAGCGAACGCCATCCTCGAAGTCGGGATGCGGACGCGCCTTTCCCTTCGATTGGATGGCGTTAATGAAATTGTCTTCGACCGTCCAGCCGCCCTCGAGTTCCGGAGTTATCTCAATCGCATGCAAGGCGCGGTCCCCATCCCGGCCGGCATTGATCACGTCGGAGCCGAAATCGTAGGTCATCGTGCCTGCGTCGCCATAAACTTCGAGACGGTCGCCCGGCGGCAGGGCGTTGATGCCGCTGAATTCAAGCACGCCTTCCGCGCCGTTCTCGAAAGTGCACAGGACCGTGAGCAAATCCGGCACGACGACTTCGTAGCCCTGCCGGCTCCCGTGCAGGATCTTGCCTCGCGCGAAAACTCCCGTGATGTCGCCCAGCCAGCGCTGAAGCACTTCGACGTAGATGCCTAACGCGAGAACATTCAGGCCGCTGATTTCGATCCGCTGCCGCCAGTGGGCCGGCGCTTCCGCGTTCAGGTAGGCGCCGGTGAAACATTGGAGGCGAACATGATGCGGCAGGCCGATATAATGTTCTGCGAGTAATTTTTTAACCAGCAGATCGCCACGCAACCCGAACGGCGGCGGACAAAGCATCGTTACCAGCTCTGGGAATCGTTTCGACGCCGCCAGCATTTCCTCCGCCTCGACCAGGTCCATCGACATGCGGGCCTGGCAGAAAACGTGTTTGCCCGCCTCGAGCGCGGAGACGGTGATGGCCGAATGCATGTAGGGCGGCGTCCCGATCCAGACGATATCCAGGTCCGGGAGCGCGAGGAGGTCCGCCCAGTTTTGCATGGGCGTGGCGTGCGGAGCATTTTCACGGCAGAATCTCTCCGCGCTTTCGTAGGTCGAATTCGAGACCGCCACGATTTCGACTTCGGGATGTTTTTTCAACCCGGGCAAATGCCGGGCGCGGACAATATCCCCCGCCCCGACGATTCCAACACGCAATTTCTGATTATTTGTCCGGGCCATGATTCCAATTAACGATTTTGCGACTTAATGAATTAGCGACTGAGGGGGAATCCATCGAATCAGGAATCGCGAGTGTGGGCCAATCGTTAATTCACTAATTCGCTTAGTCGCTAATTTCTTTGAGTAACCTTTGACTCTCTCGACCGGGCCGCGTTCAAGAATCGCTTGACCCACTGGGGTGGTCGCGCCAGCTTACGCACTCTTCGGGGTAGATTATGTCAAAAGTTTGCAGCATCACAGGATCGAAAGTCACGCGCGGAAGCATCATTCATCGCCGTGGTATGGCCAAGAAAAAGGGCGGCGTCGGTCGCCATGTGACCAAAAACGTGCCGCGCACCTTTAGTCCTAATTTGCACGAGCGGCGCATTTGGGTGCCGGAACTGAAGAAGTTTGTGCGCATCCGCGTCACCGCGCGTGGGATGAAGACGCTGAATAAGAACGGCGCCTACGCCACCTTGAAAAAGGCTGGGTTGGTTCCGGCGTAGTTCGCCCCTCACGACACGCTCCCGCGTGTCATCCCGAGCCGCGCCGACGGCGAGGGACCCCACAGTCGCAGGAAACAATCACGCTGGTTCGCTTGCGCGATCCACGAGGCGTGCACTTTCGAACATGCGCCAGCCTGACGAGCGTGAATTAAGAGCGGCTGAGGGATCCCTCGCCGTCTGCGCGGCTCGGGATGACACGCGTGAGCCCGGTTCGTTAAGCCTTTGGTGATTCGGCGTCAGTCGTAGCCACTTCCGGAGATTCCTCTGGAGTCGGTGGTGGCACCGATTCCAACTCAGCAACGACTTCGCCTTTGGTTTCTTCGATCGGCTCAACCTCGGCCATTGGTTCAGCTGGTTTAGATGCCACGGCGGCTTCCGCGGGCTGGACAGTGGCAGCGGGTTCCGCTGGTTCCACCTCTGAACGCGGCTCCGCGGGCTCTGACTGCGGCGCGTTCGCTGGTTTTTCCTGCACAGGTGCAGCCGGCGGCGCGGGTGGCTTGATTTTTGGGGAGTCGAGGGAACCATCGTTGAACTCGATGACGTAGCCTTCGCTCACCAGCCAGCGCAGATCCGAAGCCAACGTGAGCTTGGCGCGTTCGAGCTCGGCAGGTTCGGCTCCGGCCGGGGCCAACTGTTCGGCCAATTGCTTGCGATTCATACCAGGCGAGGCCGCCACTTTTTCGAGGATCGCGTTAATCGAAGCCGACACCCCCGCGCTCTCATGAGAGAAGACACGCGCGCGAATCGGCGAAACGAAAAGCATTCCGCGCCGGTGACGAAAAATGTTCAGGCCCGCCTGGCGCAATCCCGTCGACAATTCCTGCATCATCTTCGAAGGCGAACGCGTCTCCGCCGACCAGGCGTCTTCAATCGCGCGGCCCAGGGCGCGGTCCGGAACGCGCCGGCTCAGCACTCCGCTGATCGTCAAATCGTGGGAACTGCGCAGCAAGCCGGGCAGATGATGCTGCCGGAAATGACGTTCCACTTCCGCGAGATTGGTGAACGAAGGCGGCGGCTCACCCGCTTTTGCGGTATACGTCGTAACGCTCCGGGCCTGCTCTTTCCACTGCTCCACCACTGCGGGATCGCTCACGACCTCAATCTGCTTCTGGTAATCGGCGAAGCTCATCCGGCGGCTGAACCGGGTTTCGTAAAGGTTCCGCAGTTGCGGCTGATACTGGTGATGATTAGTCGGCCCGAGCAAAGTCCCACTTAGGCGGCAGCGCGCCACGTTGGTAAAGTTCCCTTTCAGCGGTTCGCTCTGGGTAACTTCGACCGTGTAAAAATCGTCGCGCGCGTTTGCAAAGGCGCCGGCTTCCAGGATTCCGCGATCGGAAGCCACCGCTCCGTTTTCACCCAACTGAAAGAGCGGCCGATCCTCACCCGTAGTGAGCTGAACATCGTACCTTTCGGGTTTTTCCAAAAAGAGGCGGGCCAGCGCGTAAACCGAATACGCGACCGAACCAGATTTGATTTGCGCGATGACGCTGTTGAAAGCGGCGGCATGCGGGAGAAAGCGGACGTTGACCGCGATGGGCGGGATGACCTCGCGTTCCCGGCGATCGTCCTGCCGCGGGCGATCTTCTGCGGGCCGAGGACCGCTCGGACGATCGGGCCTCGGACGACGGGGGCGCTGGTCGCGCGATTGTGGTGCGCGCGCATCTCGGGAGCGGGGTGCACGACGTTCGCGATCTCGATCGCCGCCGCCACGACGCGGTCCACTCCGGTCGAAGGAGCGTTCTTCTTCACCCTCGAAATGAGAATACTCGTTCACGCGCGCGGGCTCGTTCACCCACGCGGGGAGCAGTTTCAGGTCGAGCAAATCTTCAGGTGTGGTCGGCGACGACATCCATTCTCATTTACCTCAAGCGCACGCGAAGTAAACAGGCCGCCGCGTCCGCGGGCGAGTAATTCAGCCTGAAATTGATTGACAAGGTCGGTAATTCATTTACTTGCCATCCTTGCGCGGGAATGGCTTAAAGAGCTGCCCCCTTAATCAACGCCAGAGGAGAAAATTTATGACGGA
Source organism: Verrucomicrobiota bacterium (assembly GCA_041167585.1). Taxonomy (GTDB): domain Bacteria; phylum Verrucomicrobiota; class Verrucomicrobiia; order Chthoniobacterales; family UBA10450; genus AV80. Next base: position 41,193 of record JBEEHV010000009.1, on the reverse strand, counting down.
CAAACCAATTGAAGAGAAGGTGAAAGACATCATCGTCGAGCAGCTCGGCGTTAACCCGGAGCAGGTCACGCCCACGGCGTCCTTCATCGAAGACCTCGGTGCGGACTCGCTCGATATCGTCGAGCTGGTCATGGCGTTCGAGGAGGAATTTTCCGTCGAAGTGCCGGATGAAGATGCGGAGAAGCTTCAGACCGTCGGCGACGTAGTAAAATACATCGAAGAAAAAGCTTCGAAGCAATAGCGGGCAGGACACCGCGCCGCGGTGTCCAACGGTCAGTGCCAGGGGCTGACCCTGCCAGGCAAAAGACACGGCTTCGGCCGTGTTTTTTGTTGTTGGAGCCGGCGCGCCCTCGCGCCGGACAAACACGCGTGTGAACAGGATAATGGCGAAGCAATTTACGGCCCGAGGGCGGGCCGTCTCCAAAAGGATTCTGCTGGCGGTTCCAGGGGCTAGTCGTACCGCGGCCTGAAGACCGACGTTTTCCCGTTCGCAAGCCGGAACCTTACGCTACCTTGAACCGATGAACTTCGCCCTGTTCGAGAAGCCGCTCATCTATGTGGCCGGACATTACGTATCCTTTCTGGGGCTGCTCGCCTTCACACTCCTTTTTGCGGTCGGCCTTCTCGCGGCCAAGGGCCTGCAGAGCGAAGTCGTTCGGCGCTTTTTTGCACGCTTCAAGCTCGACACCAACTTCATCGCGATCGTCACCACGATCCTGAGCGTCTCGGCGCTCGCGTTTTTCACCGTCACCGCGATTAACGCCGCCGGCATACCCCTGCTCTGGACTGCGCCCATGCCGGGGGTCACGCTGAGCTTGCTCCAGATTTTCCTGCTCATCGCGCTGCTCGTCGCGGTGTTCTGGTTTTCGTCGCGGACCAAGCGATTCCTTTTCAACCGCTTCCTGGTCAACAGCGGGCTGGATCGCTCGCTCCAATACGCCATCGCGCAGATCGTCAGCAACCTCGTCCTGGTCATCGGCATCTTCGTCGTGCTCGAGAACACCGGGATCCATCTCGGCGCGCTCACCGTTTTCGCGGGTGCTGTCGGCGTCGGCGTCGGATTTGGCCTGCAAAATATCGCGAGCAATTTCATCAGCGGCCTTGTCATTCTCGCGGAGCGACCGATCACGATCGGCGACCGCGTCGAGGTGGCGGGCCTGGCCGGCCAGGTGGAAGTTATTCGCGCGCGCAGCACGGTCATTCGCACGAACGACAACATTGCGATGATCGTGCCGAACTCGAAGTTCATCGATTCGCCCGTGACGAACTGGACCTACGGCGATCCGCGAGTGCGGTTCCGCATTCCCGTGGGGGTCGCGTACGGAAGTGATGTCAACAAAGTCCGCGAAGCCTTGATCGCGGCCGGCCAGAGCGATCCTCACGTCCTGCACGATCCCGCGCCCAGCGTCTTCCTGAACAAGTTTGGCGACAGCTCGATCGATTTCGAACTCGTGGTCTGGAGCAGCGAGATGAGTCATCGGCCAGGCCGTTTTCGGAGCGACCTCAATTTCGCGATCGAGGAGAAATTCCGTGAAGCCGGCATCGAAATTCCGTTCCCGCAGCGTGACCTGCATATTCGGAGTGGATCGATCCCCTCCCCTGAATGATTGACCGATCCGCGGCGCACGAAGCAATGGCGCTATCCGAACCGCCCGCTTTTTCGAGGGATAATGCCGGAGAGCGCTTCGTGAGCACCCCCTCGTCGACGATCCCCGTTCCGCTCGGCGTCGCCCGCGTTGTTTCGCTGGCCGAACTCCAGCAGGTCGAGGAATGGAAGGAAACGTTCGCCGGCAAAAGCAAAGACCACCGTTATTACGAGTTGGTGGAGCAAACGCTCGATTCGAAATTCGAGCACAGCTATCTCCTGCTCGAAGACAACGCGGGAAAGGTCCGCGCGATTCAGCCCCTCTTCTTCGTCCAGCAAAACCTGGTCGAGGGAATTCCCGCCTTGCGCGCTGTCGTTCAGTTCGTCCGCCGGCGCTTCCCTCGTTTTTTAACCATGCGCGTGCTCATGGCCGGCAACGCCGCGGGCGAGGGCCACCTTGGAGCCTGCCGCCCTGACGATGAAGAGTGGACCGCGAACGCGCTTCTCGCTGCTCTCAAAAGCTACGCCCAGCAAGCGAGGGCTTCGCTCGTGGTCTTCAAAGATTTTCCGGCCAGATACCGGACTCCGTTCCACAATTTTGCCGCGCAGGGTTACACGCGTGTCCCCAGCATGCCTATGACGGAGCTGCAATTGCGTTACTCAAATTTCGATCACTACCTCGGCACGCTCGGGGCGTCCACGCGCAAAGATCTGCGGCGCAAATTTCGGCGAACCGCCGCCGCACCGTCGATCAGCCTTGAAGTCGTGACGGATCTTTCGCCCTACGTCGACGAGGTCTATCCGCTCTACCTTCAAGTGCATGAACGCTCCGCTCTGAAGTTCGAATGTCTGACCAAGGAATTTCTCTGTGGGCTAGGTCAACGTCTGCCGGAGCGCACGCATTTTTTCATCTGGCGGCAGGAGGGAAAGGCGATTGCCTTCAGCGTCGCGCTGGTGCACGACGGGACGATCTATGACGATTACCTCGGGCTCGACTACGCAGTCGCGCTCGATCTCCACCTTTACTTCCACACCTTTCGCGACCTGATCAGCTGGTCGCTCGCGCAGGGCCTCGAGCGATACCGAAGCAGCCCGCTGAATTACCACCCGAAACTCCATCTCGGTTGCGATTTGTATCCGCTCGATCTTTACGTTTTGCACACCGCAGCCTGGCTCAACCCGATCTTCCGGCGCGCGTTGAAATTCCTCGAACCGACCCGGCACGACCCGGTGCTGCACCGGTTCCGAAATGCTCACGAGCTGCACGGCTGAGCTCGGGCTTCTCTCTTCCTCGCGATGCAAAGTAAGCCGACCGGTTTCACCAATCCCTGGTTGCACCTGGGATTAAGCATCGCCTTCGTCACCATTTATGAGGTGTTGTTAAAGCTGGGGGCGGCCGAGACGGCGCATCTTTCGGACCGCTGGTCCTGGACGGGTCTCACCGGACTGGCGTCACCTTATGTTTGGGTAGCGATCGTGTTTGTGATTCTCAGCCTCATCACCTGGCTGCATGTTCTTCGCCACATTCCGCTCTCGATCGCTTTTCCCATCTCGCAGGTCGTGCACGCGCTGGTTCCCTTGGGCAGTTGGCTGGTTCTCGGAGAATCGATCACAAGCTTGCGCGGATGCGGCATCGGCCTGGTCTTGTTCGGCCTGGCCGTGGTCGCAAAACCGGTCGCGCGCTTCGAGGAACGCTTATGACGGCAATTTCTTTTGCCATTGTGCTGATTGCCTTGATCGGCCACGTCGCGGGTGAGCTGGTTTTGAAAAAAGCAATGGATGCTTCGAACTCGGCCGGCTTCCGCTCGCGGAGATTCGTGGTGCCGTTCAGCGCCGGCATCCTGCTCATGACGGTGCAATTCTTCCTGGGCCTTGGGCTGCTCCAGCGTTACGACCTCAGCTTCATCTATCCTTTTCAGGGACTGAGTGTGATTTTGATCACCATCGCCGCAGCAGTGTTGCTGCGGGAAAAACTCACGCTCCAACTGATCCTTGGCTCGGCTCTGATCAGTGTGGGGGTCGTCCTGGTCTCAACCAGTTAGGCGATGGCGCTGCGCGATGCAGCGCACTAGTCACCAGCCAAAACCGGCCAGAGGGTTTGAAACGCACGGAGATTGATCTTCACCGCCGCTTCCAAATCCACTGCTGGCAATTTCGGATGGTCCAATTCCGCGGCGAAACGCTGCTTGCGTCGCGCGTATGCCGGCGGGGAATATGCGCCGCATACATCGCCGGCTGCAATCGGCGAACTTGAATTGCGCAATTGCGTCAGCGCCCACTCCAGGTCGTCGAGGGTAAATCGGCCGGGTTCCCAATTTGTCACGGCCTCGTCGCCGCTCAGGCAATCGAGATCGATCGTCACGTAAACCGCAATTCCATCCAGCGTTTGCACGAATGCGGCAAAACGTTCGCGCCAGGTCGCGCGGACAATCGCTCCCCGCCGCGCCTGATCCGAAAGCGGGCGATCATCAGCCCAGGGATGGACCTCGAGGCGACCGTCGCGTTCGGCGCGGCGATTCCCGAAAAGTTGCCATGGCCACCAGCATTCGAAATTACCGCAGCCCCAGACGCTGATTTTTTTTACGTGTGGAAGCTCGAGGGCGCGGTTCGCCCAGCCGCCACAACCCCAGCGCGGCGGCCGCACGTCCCAGTCCGGATGATTATCGAACGAAATCAGCACAAACGGCTCAGCCATCCGGCGCGCCCAAAGCGCAGTGAGGTGATGGAAGTCACCCGACCCATACAGAACAAAAGGCTCTGGGGGCGTTTCTCGCGAAAATTCCTCGATCAATCGCGACGAGGCCGAGAAGCGGAGCCGTGGACCCCACGAAGTTGCATCCCGGGTTTCGAAGGGCAAGGCACCAACCGGCCAGGCATTATCCAGGTTGAGATGAATCGCCTTAGCCAAGACTCAAACGTTGCCGCGGACAGGACGAAAGCAACGGCGCTCTTCCTTTCAAATGCGCGCAGGAACGACTCCAAGCGCGAAGGTATGATGCATGGCCAAAAAAGAGGACGGATGCGACAACCGGGATTTCTTCTGCCGGATTCGCGATGTTTTCGGGGTCTTCGCGCGAAAAACGTCAAACGTTCTCGGAAGCGCCTGGGCGTTCGTCAGCGCTATTCTCATCATCATCATCTGGGCGACGACCGGCCCAGCTTTTCATTACTCGGATACCTGGCAACTCATCATCAACACTGGCACCACCATCGTCACCTTCCTGATGGTCTTCCTGATTCAGAACACGCAGAACCGCGACGCCAAAGCCGTCCATCTCAAGCTCGATGAATTGATTCGCGCGCTCGGGCCGGCGCGCAACAAACTCGTGGATCTGGAAAAACTTTCCGACGACGACTTGAAGGCGCTCGAGGGGGAATTCGAAAACGTCAGAAAAAAGGCGGAAAGCGCCAAAGAAAAAGTGGAGGAAGTCGCGGAAGTCAGGGACGCTTCTTCGCAGTAACGGGCTCGGTCGCTTCCGGCGGGCGCGCCTCGCCGCTGCGGATAAAAATCCTGCCGCTCGGGCAAAGCGAAAAGATTTCGCACTGACGACAATCGGGCTTCCTCGCGAAACAACGCCTTCGGCCGTGCCAGATGAGCCAGTGGCTCCACTGGGTCCAGTGCTCCCGCGGCACCAGCTTCATCAGGTCTTGCTCGATCTTCTCTGCGTCCGTTTGGCGCGTGATCCGGAACCGATGCGAGAGCCGCGCGACGTGCGTGTCGACGACAATCCCTTCATCTTTTCCGAAGGCATTGCCGAGGACCACGTTCGCCGTCTTCCGTCCTACGCCCGGCAGTCCGTTTAACTTTTCCATCGTGTTGGGCACCTGGCCGGCGTGCTCTTCCACGATCGCTGCGGCCGCGCCGCGGATGCTCTTGGTCTTGCTCCGAAAGAAGCCGGTGGAACGAATGATTCCCTCGAGAGTTGCGGGCAATGCTTTCGCGTAATCTTTCGCGGTGCGATATTTCGCGAAGAGTTTCGGCGTCACCAGGTTCACTCGCTTGTCCGTGCATTGGGCCGACAGAATCGTGGCGACGAGAAGCTCGAGCGGCGTCCGGAAATCCAGTTCGCAATGCGCGTCCGGATAAACTGCGGACAACGCTTTGACCAAATGCTCGACGCGTTCCCGGTTCGTCATTGCTTTGGAGCGCGACTAAACGGCGAACGCGTTCAGCTTTTGCTCGAGCTGCGCGGGAACGTGCGCCACGACCAGCGCGAACTCGTCTTCGTAGTGCAACTCCAGCACGTGACCGATCCGGTGAATCTCCGCGATCAGTCCCGCTTCGCTCTGCGGGATCCGAAAACGGGAGCGCAACCGCCACGAAGCCAGTTCGTCCTCGAGCGCCTGCACCAGCGCGGTCACACCCGCACCCGTCCGCGCTGAAATCGCGACGCTGTGGGGAAATCTGTTTCGATAAACGGCGATCAATTCGTCGTTTTGGAGCGCGTCGATCTTGTTGAACACCATCAGCGTTTGTTTGCCGAACGCCCCCAGTTCTTTTGTCACGTTGTCCACCGCTTCGATGTGTTCGTCCACGCGCGGATGACTGAGATCCACCACGTGAATCAGAAGATCCGCCTGGCTCACTTCTTCGAGCGTCGCCTTGAAAGATTCGATCAGCGTGTGCGGAAGCTTGCGCAGGAAACCGACGGTATCGGTGAGCAGCAGCCGCTGCTTGTTCGGCAAGGTCACGTTTCTCGTGGTTGGATCGAGCGTCGCGAAAAGCCGGTTCTCGGCGACGACATCCGCGCCCGTGAGCAGATTCAACAGCGTCGATTTCCCTGCGTTCGTGTAACCGACCACTGCCGCCACCGGCCATTGATGCCGTTTCCGGCCCTGGCGTTGCACGGTCCGAACTTTGCGCACGCCTTCCAGCTCGCGCTCGAGCCGGCCGATTCGTTCCTGCACTCGTCGTCGATCTACTTCGAGCTGCGTTTCGCCCGGGCCGCGCGTGCCGATGCCGCCGGTCTGCCGGGAGAGGTGGTTCCACATTCGAGTCAGGCGCGGCAGCAAATACTGCAATTGGGCGAGCTCGATCTGCAAACGTCCTTCACGGCTGCGCGCCCGCTGCGCGAAGATATCGAGAATCAGTTGGGTGCGATCGAGGACTTTCCTCGAAAGCAGATTTTCCAGGTTGCGACCTTGGGCGGGCGAAAGCTCATCGTCGAAAATTACGGAAGTGACCTGCTGGTCCTTGAACGATTCCTTGATCAACTGCGCCTTACCGCGCCCGATGTAGTAAGGCGCCGTCGGCTTCTGCAATTTCTGCGTGACGGTGCTGACCACTTCCGCGCCGGCCGAGTTCGCCAGCTCGCGCAATTCCTCCATCGAATCGCGCAAATCCCATTTGGAGACGCCGTCTTGCTCGAGGCCGATCAGGACCGCGCGTTCCTGTATTTTCTTCGGACGAACTTCAATCATCCATTTGGCGTGACCCCAAAGCATTCGGGGTTTGCGCGATCGATTCGATGACTTCGGCGAAGCCGTGCGATGATAGGTTCAGCGGCTCGAAATTATCTTGGCGCTGAAACCAGGTCAACTGTCTTTTCGCGTAGCGCCGGGTGCCCTGCTGGATTTTTGCGATGCATTCCGCCTGCGTTATTTGACCCGCGAGTAACGCGCGGATCTCGCGCAAGCCAAGCGCTTTCTCAGCGGTCGAGCTGATCTCCGGCAGCGCCCGCACTTCTTCAATGACTCCATCGGCGAACATCTTTTCGACGCGACGATCGATACGTTCGTAAAGCTCCGCGCGTTCCCGAAAGACGAAGACTCCCGTTGTAGCCGGCGCGTTCCCCCACTCCGTCCGCTGCGAGGAAAACGGTTTGCCAGTGAGCAAACAAACTTCCACTGCCCGGACGAGCCGCCGTTTGTTCCGCCGATCGATCCGCTCTGCGCCCTCGGGATCAAGATCGCGTAAACGCGCGAACAATTCTTCAACCGTCGCCTGCGCGAGTTTTCCCCGCAGCTCACAGTTCGCTTCAGGCAGCTGCGAGAGACCGTGGGTCAACGCCTTGATATAAAGTCCGCTGCCACCGGCGACGATCGCGTGTTTCCCGCGCGCGCGAATGTCTCGGATCGACTCTACCGCCGCCGCGCGGAATTTTTCGACGTTCATCTCCTCGCGCAGCGGCACTGTGCCGAGCAAATGATGGGGCGCCTTCGCCAGGGTGGCCGCGTCAGGTTTCGCCGTGAGCAGATCGAGACCGCGATAAATCTGGAACGCGTCCGCGTTAACGATTTCCGCGTCGAGCCGCTGCGCGATCTCCGCGGCGATCTCAGATTTTCCCGTTGCGGTGGGTCCGACGATAAAGAACGCGCGTTTCATTTGGTAGGGACGCCGCGCTGCGGCGTCCGTTCAAGAAGGCACGAGCAACACACCAAGACTCGGACGCCCCAGCGGGGCGCCCCTACCAGAAAAAAACCGGGAGACTGATGGCCAACGCCACCTCGTCTCCCGGTTTTGCCAATTAACAAATCGTCAGCTCGCGGAATGATGCTCGCTCGATTTCGCACCGCTTACGACCAGCTTGCGGCCGAGGAAATCCTTGTCGTGCAATTCCTCCACCGCGCGCTTTGCTTCGTCCACCGTGTTCATCTGGACGAAGGCGAAACCCTTCGAACGCTGGTTGTGTTTGTAGGTCACGACCTCGGCATTTTGCACCGCGCCCACGCCGTTGAAGAGTTCGAAGAGATCGCTCTCCGTCGCCTCGAACGACAGGTTCCCGACATAAAGCCGGGGCGTAGTGACTTCGACCGATTCAGGTTTGCGCGAGGAACGCGAACGCTCGAAGCCATTGTTGCGTGCCGGCTGCTGCGAAACGGGTCGGGGCGCCGGTCCCGGTTTTCCACCGGTGAAGAACGCCGTTATTTTCTGCCAGAACGATTGCTTCGCCGGCGCCCTCATTGGCGCGCTCTGGTGGCGCGGGCGGTTGTTGTCGCCCCTTCTGCGGGAGCCGCCGCGCGGACGCCGGCCATTTCTCCCCGATGATTGAGATGTCATATTGATCCTCAGGTTTCACCCAATTGTTATTTGGGCGGAGCGCATCGGTGGATGCACGGTCCCTGGCGCGCGAACGGATAAAGAGTAGCTCGAAAGCAGTCTGCGTCGCCCGTGGGAACTCCGCCTCGTGGCGTCGGGAATCCATTCGAAACGAAACGCGGCCCGCACCAGTCAGCCGACGAAACAGTCGCGATGCGATAGAACGCATCCGAATCTGGTAAAAACTGAGTCGTCGTGAAAAGCGAACGGCCGGATTATCGAAGAACATTCCCGACATCTGCGCCTAACTATGGGCGTTCGGGCCAGAAATGCAAGGAACGCGGCCGAGGCGGCACTTCCGATGAGTCACTTGCACTTACACATTAACTTTCACTTACACTCGTTTGCAGAGGGAGGTGTAAGTGAAAGTTAAAGTGTAGGTGCAAGTAGGACTCAGAAGGCGAGTTCCTACGACCGCGTCTGCGTTTGCAAAAACCATTCGACGAACTTCGGCAAGCCCACGCTGAGTGGCGTCGTCGGATTGTAGCCGAGCAGCGACCTGGCCTTCGAGATGTCCGCGCAGGTCACCGGCATATCTCCCGGTTGCTCCGGCAGTTGATTGATCTTCGCTTTCCGGCCGAGCGCGTTCTCGATCCCGGCGATCAAAGCTTTCAGTTCGATCGTGTCGTTCTCCCCCAGATTGAAGATGTCGAAGAGCGGCCCTTCATATTTCAACGCTGCCAGCACGCCTTGGATCGTGTCGCCGATGTAGGTGTAGTCACGGCGCGTCGTCCCGTCTCCGAACTGGTCGATGGCTTGTCCCGCGTGAATGCGTTTCGTGAATTGATGGATCGCGAGATCGGGCCGCTGCCGCGCGCCATAGACGGTAAAAAAGCGCAACGCCACCACCCGCATTTTGTGCAGATGCGAATAGGTCGAGCAGAGAAATTCTCCGGCGACTTTTGTCGCCGCGTACGGACTGATCGTTTGCGTGAGATGCAAACTCTCGGAGAAAGGCACCGTTTTTGAAATGCCGTAGACGGACGAGCTGGACGCGAAAATAAATCGCTCGATCCCGGTCAGCCTCGCGGCCTCGAGCAGGTGCAGCGTTCCACCGACATTGGTGTCGTAATAAAGCTGCGGCTGGAGAATCGATGGCCGCACTCCCGCTCGCGCGGCCAGATGCACGATCGCGTCGAATTTTTCCTGATGGAAGAGAGCATTGATCGCGGCGCTGTTGCGCAGATCTACTTGATGAATCCCGATGTCGGCGGCGAAGGCGCGGATATTCGCGCGCTTGATTTGCGGGTCGTAAAAATCGTTGAAATCGTCGAGGATCGAAACTTCGTGACCGGTCTCGAGTAATTTCTCGACCAGGTGCGAGCCGATAAATCCCGCACCGCCCGTGACCAAAATTCGCATCGCGCGACCGTAGGGATTAAGGGAACTCCGGGCAAGGGAAGAACATCATTGGGCTCGGCTTCCTGTTTTCTCCCCATATCAAGCGGTGACCCGTGCATGTCATCCCGACTCGTGCAGACGACGAGGGACCTCCCAGTCAGTCTTGATTCACAATAATCACGCTTCGCATGTTCGGGGACTTGCGCTTCGTGGATCGCGACAGCGTTATTAGCGCGACGTCATCTTCGACTGTGAGATCCGTCGCCGTCTGCTCGGCTCGGGATGACACGCTTTCAGGCCCTTCTCTTAAATGCGCCCTCTAAAAGCGCGACCGGTGGGCGAGCAGATAAATCCAATTGAGCGCGAGCAGACTCACCACCGCAATCCGTGCCACGTTTTTTTCCGCGCTACCCAAATCCACGATCCGCAAGCGCGGTCTCCGGCCCATCAGCACAATTGCGGCATAGAGATCGAAGACGAGCAGCGAGACCAGCGCGAAAAACACCAGCGGATTCCAACTTAACGCGGAAAGAAAATCCCCGTGAAGGAACGCCATGGACGAGCGGGTCGCGCCGCAAGTGACGCAAGGCAGTCCCGTAATCGAGAGGAAGGGACAAAGCGGCCAGGTCAGACCCAGCGTCAGCCACGCCGTTCCGACGGCCATCGATCCCGTCGAGACCGCGAGCCAGATCAGCTCGTGATCGAGTTCATGGAGGGCTCGATGACGCCAGCAAAGACGCATGAGAATCCGGTTCAGGGTTTGAAAAGAGTCATCAGACTGAACGTGAAGAGAACAGAGACGAGAATGGCGCACCCGCAGCACAGGATGATCGGCAGCAAAACAGCCATCGCCGCGGTGCCCGTATCGGTTTCATGGGCGCGCGCCAAACCGATGCATTGCAACACGATATTCCAGACGCCGCCGATGATTCCTCCGCAAAACGGGATCACGAGCAAAAGGTAGGTCGACCCACACGAAAAGCAGACCACGCGGAAAGTGGTTTCAAACGTTTTCTTCGCTCCGCCCAGGAGCATCAGGCAAAGGTGCAGGAGAGCGCTAACAATAAACGTCCCCAGGACCAGGCTGAGCGGGATGAAGATGATGCACGAGAGCGCCCAAAGCCCGGGGTGTCCCATTCCATACAGGCTGGTCTGGCGGTTGGTCATGAATCCTGCCGAGTCCACACCCATCTGGATCAAATAGGCGACGAACATCCCGATGCTCCCGCCGATCAGGGCAAACAAAAGAGGACCCATCATGTCGCCCTCTGGTTTCATCATGGCAAAGGCGACGGAAGGGCGAGTGAAGACCAGACCGACCGTGTCGCAGAACGCTTTAAATAGCCCAAGCTGATCTCGATGTTCCCACGGCAAACCGCTGCGCGAAATTGGCTCGATCGAAACGGGCAACGGAGGGGCGAGAGGAGCAATACTTCCGGCTGATTTCGCGGCCATCACCTGAGCGAGGGGCAGCCATCCTGCCATCCCGGTTTCCCACGCCAGGTCCGTGGGCAAAAAGCGCCCGGTGCGGAGACCTTCCTCCACTTCTTCAACGGTGAACGCGCCAAGATTTGTGTCGCCCCGGCCGATATGAAGCGTTGTCATAATCAAACGGTATTATGACGTTGGATCGATCGCGCGCCAGAAATACCAGGCGGCTACGGATCGATAGGGCCGCCATTTTTCGCCGATCTTGAGAAACTGTTTTTGCGTCGGCAATTTCCTGCGGCGAAAAGTTTTCACGAAACCCTTCTGCACGCCGTAATCCGCCACGGGCCAGACATCGAGCCGGCCCAACTCAAAGAGGAGCAACATCTCCACCGTCCAGCGACCAATCCCGCGCACCTGAGTCAGGCGCTCGATGATTTCTTCGTCGCTCATCCGCGCGAGCGCGCGACCGGTTGGCACCGTCCCATCCAGCGTGCGGGCGGCGAGATCTTTCAGGGCCGCCGTCTTGCTCCCGGAAAGCCCGCAAGCGCGCAGTTTCTCGTCCGGCGTGGCGAGCACGAGTTTAGGATCGAGCCGTTTCCGCTTCCCGTAGAGCGCCCGCACGCGCGCGAAGATGGTGGCCGCCGCTTTTCCGCTTAGTTGCTGATACGCGATCGATTCCGCCAGCGAATCGAATGGACTAACGAGTGGTTTGGCTACCACGTCGAAACGGCGGGCCCGCTTGATGAGCGCGGCGAAGCGAGGATCGGTGCCGGCGAGATGCTTGAGCGCACGTTTCATCCAAAGTGCGCAAGCTACCTTCATAATTTCGCTTTGCACGAGGCATCCGGTTTGTTCTGGGACCCGAATGAGGTATTGTCTGCGCCGAATGAAACACCGCTCGCTCTCACTTCTCCTCGTTCTGTTTTTGCTGGTTTCGTCACGAGCTTGGGCCGCCTCGATCCAGGCGAGTGTCGCATCGATCGCGGAAGAAAAACCGGAGGCGGTCTCGCTCGACCTGTTCGAGTACTCGTCGAGTTACGTCTTCGAGAGCGATCTGCATCGCGGTGGAAGTTTCGGCGATCAATACGCGCTCCAAAATTCCTTCTCCTACGGACACCGGTTTTTTCTCACCGGCCATCTATACCTTCATCTCGGCGTTTCCTACGACCGCTTCGATTTCGGCTCGACCTTCGCACCCGTGCCCGAGCACCTGCAAGCTGTCTCCGGCATCATCGGCGTCGATTACATGCATAACAATGATGTCGGCGCCTTTCTCCAGGTGAAACCGGGCTTCTACACCGAAAACGACTTCGACAGCGCATCCTTTGACGCGCCGATTACGCTCGGGCGCATTTTCGTTTTGCAGCAGGACAAACTCTACGCCTTTGTCGGACTCAACGCCTCTTTCCTGCGCGGCCAGTACCCGGTCATTCCCCTGGCTGGCCTGATCTGGCGGCCTAACAAGCAGTGGAATGTTTTGGCGATCCTTCCGGAGCCGAAAGTTATTTATTCGCCCTGCGATAAATTGGATCTTTGGGTCGGCGGCCAATTGGTCGGAGGCTCATTTCGGACCGATCGCGATGACACGATCGTGCCCCACAAGCTGAGCGGCGCACAGGTCGATTACTCGGACTACCGGGTGGGCGCCGGCTTCATCTACTCGCCCTGCGACGCCGTGACGATCGATCTCGGCGCTGGTTACTCGATCCAACGGAAATTCGATTTCTACCGCGCCGATATGAGCTACAAGACGGACGGGGCCCCGTACCTGCGGCTCGAAATCAAAGCGAAGTTCTAGTGCTACTGTACGGCCTCAGGGCAGGCCGGCTCCATCGCGCATCTGGAGACGGCACGCCTTCGTGCCGTTACTGCTCCACTCGCTTTAGCAGGATGACCGCGCCGACGAAGGTGATGACAACGCCGGCGGTCAGCATGAGAAGATCCTCGGCGTAATATTGCGGCGCGGCGCGGTATAGATTCACCAGCCGAAACGCGCGGCAAAAGTGCGTGAGCGGAAATAATTCCGAAACGTAGCGGATCGCCGGCGGGAGCTGGCTCAAGGGAGCAAACGCACCGGACAGAACAAAGACGGGCAAGAGAAAGAAGACCGAGAACTGGATCGCCTGCGTTTGCGTGCGCGAGACCGCGGAGATGAGCAAACCCATCCCGAGCGAGCTGAGCAGAAACAGGAAACAAATGAGCGCGAGCGCGCCGCGATCGTAGAACTGGACCTCAAAATGCCAGCCTGTGAGCAAAATGATTCCGAGGATCAGCACGATGGAGATGACCAGATAGGGAATGATTTTCCCGAGCACGATTTCGCGGCGACGCAGTGATGTCACCATGAGTTGAAAGAGGGTGCCGGCCTCGCGTTCGCGCGCCAGCGTGCAGGCCATCAAGGTCACCGTGATGAGCTGGAGAATCAGCCCGATGATCCCAGGCAGGACGTAATCGATGAAACGCGTTTTCGGATTGTAGAGCACCTTCCCTTCGGTTTTCCACGGTTCCATCATCGAGACGAATTGCTTGCGCACTTGCACGGGCAACTTCTTCGAAAGATCGATGACATCTTCCGGGAGCGTGTCGATTAACTTCACCAGCGACTCGTGCTGGAAATCGCCCAGTGTTTTGCGCGCGTTCCCTTCGAGCAGGTCCGCCGTGTTCGTGTCGCTGCCGTCGAGATAAAGTGGCAACGGCATCGGATCGTTGTTGGCCAGACTGGCGCTCCAGCCGGGCGGAATAACCAGCGCGGCCTGCACGCCGTGACGGAGCAAGTCCTCCTCCCCGGTTATGGTCGGCGGCTGCACCCGCCAGGCGAAGGTCTTATTTTTCAAAAGCAGATCGACAAAACTCTGCGAAGCCGGGGTGCGGTCGCGATCAACTAGCATCGCCGGCACGTTCGTCATCTCGCCGGCTTCAAAGGCGTGGCCGAAAACGAGCGTGAAAACCGGCGGCAAAATCAAGAGCAGAATGAGGACGCGCCGATCGCGGAAGATGTGCAGGAACTCCTTGTAAGCCACGCTGGCGATGGCGCTGAAAGACCCTCGCTTCATACCGGTTTCAAAACAGCGTCATAACCCTGCGAGTAAGCTGTGAAGACATCTTCCATGTCCGGTTCCACCCAGCGGTGGCCCAGCCAGGGAAGATCCGGAAACGGCCAGCGCTCGCTCCACTCCGCCACCAGCTTTTCCGGATCGGTGGCATATAGCCGCAGACTCCCGCTGCGCAACGAGACGCCGAGAATTCCGGGGACTTCCCGCATTCGGACGAGCGCTTCCATCACCGGCTCGACCTCGATTTCCAACAGCCGCGCGTGAAAGCTCGCCTTCAACGCGCGCGGAGGCGCCTTCGCCAGCAAACGGCCGCTTTCAATGAAGCCGACTTCCGTGCAGCGCTCCGCTTCATCCATGTAATGGGTCGTGACAAAAATCGTGATACCGCGGTGGCTCAAGTCATAGAGCAGGTTCCACATTTGCTGGCGATGCACCGGGTCGAGGCCCGAAGTCGGTTCGTCCAGGAAAAGCAACGGCGGCTCGTGCACCAGCGCGCAGGCCAGCGCGAGCAATTGGCGCATGCCGCCGGAGAGACTTCCAGCCGGCGCGTCGCGTTTCTCTTTCAGGTCGGTTAACTCCAGTAGCCGGCTGGTGCGCGCCGGCAATTCACTGCGGGGAACGCGGCAGGCCCCGCCGAAGAAGCGGATGTTCTCTTGCACGGTGAGGTCGCGATAAAGGCTGAAGCGTTGCGCCACGTATCCGAATTTCGAGCGCACGATCTGGCGCTCACGCCAAACGTCTGATCCCGTGATCTCGGCCCTTCCGCCCGTCGGACGGACCAGGCCACAGAGCATGCGCATGGTTGTCGTTTTGCCCGCGCCGTTCGCGCCGAGAAATCCGAAGATCGTGCCCGGCGCAATCTCGAGCGAGAGATCCTCAACGGCGTGGATCTCGCCGTACGACTTGCTCAAGCGGTCGAGGAGGATGGCTGGTTCTGTCATGGAAGGTCGGCAATTGGAGCAGCGCCTGCCTCTACGTTGTTTGCAACCGCTGCACTATGGGAATAGATGTGACATCTTCAAAATGGAAAAGAAACCCGCTGAAGCAATTCGGCCAAATCTCGTCTCAAGTTTCGTGAAAATATTTTCCGCCGCCTGCCTCCTAGCTCTCTCGATCTCCAACGCGCTCGCAGACCCCGCCTCCGAGCTGGCCAGCTTTTCCGTTTTCGACAAAGTCGATCTCGCGGCGTTGGCAAAAGAGCCGGCCGTCGCGCATGGCCCCCCCCTGAGCGGCCGGTATATCTCCACCCAAAGCGCCTTCGTAGTTCCGAGCCCTCCCGCGCGCGTGGCGGATGCGTTGCGCCAATGGAATCCGGTCCGCCATTCCGAACTCAAGGTTCTGATTCACGGCGATCTTCCGTCCTCGCCCGGTCCCGTAAATTTTTCTCGTCTGTCGAGTGCCCCGAACAATGGCGCGGTCCAGGCGCTCGTCAGCGCGACTCAAAAGCTCTCGCCCGACCTCCAGATCAGCAAAGAAGAAGAAAAACGCTTCGCCTCCGTGGCGGGTGCTACCGGCATGCCGGGTCCCATGGCGACTGCCTGGGCTGATGTTTTGAGCGCCCGGGGGCGCGCCGGTCGATCGGCGCAACCTCCTTACGATCATACGGGGCAAAACGTGCGGCCCTCTGAGGAACTCAACGCATTGCTTCGGTCTAACGACAAAATTAGCGGCCGGTTCTCCGGAGTGCTTAATGGCAAAGGCGACCAGTTTTGGGAATTGCTCACGGCGGATGAGCTGGGCGTCCTGACGCTGGGCGCTTCCTTTCGCCGCGCCGGATCAAGCGGAACCTTTCAGGCCGCGGACGCACTCTACTATGCGAGCGGCGGTTATTATGCGGGCCTGACCCTGTACCAAATGTGGCCGGTCGATGTCGGCGGCAAACAATCAACCTTGGTTTGGCGGGGCGATTTTATCTCTTCGGCGACGATCGCGGGGCTGCATGGGATCGAGCGGGTCGCATCTGAGTCCTCGATGATGCGCGATATTTCGAAGGCCATCTCTGCTTTTCGGCGTGACACGGGCGGCGGTCGCTAGCACTCTGGGCGGCCAACTCGGTCTCGCACCCTATGAAAACGTTCTTCCGCCTCCTCGCGCTTTGCCTTGCCCTGGCCGCAGGGAGATCGTTCGCGGTCGACGTGGAAGTGCATACGACTTCGTCGAAGAACGTGGCGCTGGTCGAGTCTGAATCTTCCTTCTCGTTCGAGTTTCATGCGGAAGGGGCTTATTTCGGCGGAGGCGACGTCGTGCGGGACAAGGGTTCGGGAGATCTCCACGTGGACGATTTCGACGGGAGCGACCTGCTCGTTCGTTTCATCCTGACGCCACGGACCAAGATCGGGATCCTGCGCCTTGGCGTGCAGCATGAGCGCTATTCCTTTGGTTTTGGAAGTAACGGCGCGTTGCCCGATGTGCTCGAATCCAGCAATCTCATCCTCGGCCTCGACACCCAGTTGGCCGAGTCGTTCCTGATTCGCCTCGAGTTGCAGCCGGGATATTACGGCACCGATTTCGACGACTACGGGCAGGACACTTTCAACATGCCGGTAGTGATCGGCGGCACTTACATTTTCAATTCAAACTTTCAGCTCGTGTTCGGCCTTGGGATTGATGCCTTGAGGAGATATCCAGTGCTCCCCGGCGGCGGGATTCGCTGGAAATTCGCCCCGCAGTGGACCCTCAACGCCGTGGTCCCGACGCCTCGTCTGGAATATGAAGTCAACAGTAGCTTCATGCTCTTCGCCGGCGCCGACATCCGGTCGACCAGCTACCGGGTCGATCAACAATTCGGCACCGTGCGCGGCGACACCTCCCTTAATCACGCCGCGATTACTTACAACGAAATACGGGCTGGCGCGGGGCTCGACTGGAAACTCACGTCGGCGATCAAATTTTCGGCGGAAGGCGGTTTCATTCCCTCTCGGGAGTTCAACTTCCATCGGACGGAAGTTCGCTACCATCAGGACGGCGCCATTCCCTACGCGATGTTCGCTTTGCACGCGGCGTTTTAGACCACGCGTGTCATCCCGAGTCGCGTAGACGACGAGGGATCCCACAGTCGGTCTTAATTCACACCAGCCACGCTTCGCATGTCCGAGGGTTACGGCTGCGTGGACCGCGAAAGCGGTGTTGCGTAGACTTTCCTTCGACTGTGAGGTCCCTCGCCGTCTGCGCGGCTCGGGATGACAGCGCTTGAAGCGCCGTCTGGAGTCAGCGTTTCCCGTAAAGTTCCGGCCGGCGTTGAGCGAAGACCGCCATCTTGTTTCGCACGGAAACGATGGCCTCCAGCGAGATGTCCGCGACGACAAGCTCTTCGCGATCCGTTGACGCGGACGCCATGACCACGCCATAAGGATCGATGATGGCGGACGATCCGCAGCAGGTAACGCCTTCATCCGTGCCAACGCGGTTCGAAACAACGACATAGCTCTGGTTCTCGATCGCACGAGCGGTCGCGAGAATACGAAAATGCTCAACCCGGGGAAACGGCCAGGCTGAGGAAAGAATGAAAACATTCGCTTCCTGTTCAATCGACAGCGTTCGGAAAACTTCCGGAAACCGAAGGTCGTAACAGATGCTCAAGCCGAGACGGAACTCGCCGAACGGAAGACTCGTCAACGCGCTACCGGACGTGAAACAAGCGTCTTCCCCGATCGGCGGCGCGGTAAAGAGATGCGTCTTGCGATAACTGCCCGCGACCGTGCCGTCCGCGTCGATGAAGATTTGCGAGTTGTAAATGCAGGCGCCGGCGCGTTCTGAAATGCCGCTGATAATGGCCAGAGAAAGAGCGTGCGCGATTTTCTGCAGTTCCGGCACCGCTCCTTCGCTCCAGGGCTGCGCGCATTTCTGGATCACCGGCATCGCATAGCCGGTATCGGCCATCTCCGGGAACACGACTAATTCCGCTCCGGCCGCCTTGGCTCGTGCGGAGAAGTCGCGCATCTTGCGCACGTTCGCGTCGATGTCACCGAGCGAACAGGCGATCTGGGCCGCGGCAATCTTCACGAGAAAATACTAGCGCAAATTCTTATCCAGCGCGCCGATCTTGCGCGTCTCCGGCCAGATCCGCGCGACCCCGAGAACGACGAGAATCGTCCCGACGCCGCCAGCGACGACGGACATAACCGGACCAAACAGCGCCGCGGTTAATCCGGACTCCAGCGCGCCGAGCTCGTTCGAAGTGCCGATGAAAATGTTGTTCACCGCGGAAATGCGGCCGCGCATCGTGTCGGGCGTGAGCAGTTGCAACAGGGTGTGACGCACGACCACGCTCACGCTGTCGAATACCCCGGTCAGGAAAAGCATCGCGAGCGAGAGCCAGAGATTATGCGAGAGGCCGAACACGATCGTGGCCGCGCCGAAACCGGTCACGCACCAGAGGAGTGTTTTGCCCGCGCTTTTCATCGGCGGCAGATACGCGATGACGAGCGCCATGATAAAGGCGCCGATACCCGGAGCGGCGCGCATCCAGCCGAGCCCGATCGGACCGCAATGCAAAATCTGATCGGCGAAAACGGGAAGGAGGGCCGTCGCGCCGCCGAGCAGGACGGCCACCATGTCCAGCGTGATCGTCGCCAGGATCACTTTTTTGCTCAGGACAAAAAGTATTCCCTCCTTCAGGCTTCGCCACGGGTTGCGCTCGCTGCTGGTGGGCAGGTCGTTGGTTTTGATCGGCAGCACGAGGAGAAAAAACGACATCCCCCCGACGGCATCGAGAACGTAAATCAGAGGGAAGCCGGCTCGGACGATAAGCCAGCCACCGATCATCGGCCCGATGACCGATCCGATTTGAAAGACGCTGCTATTCCAGGTGACTGCATTCGCGAACGCTTCCCGCGGAACCAACTGCGGGAAAAACGAACTCCGTGCCGCCCAACCGAAGGTGCGGGCGACGGCCATAAGGAGCAGAATCAAATAAATCAGCGGAATGGAAAGATCGTCGAAATGAAAATCGGTGTGCTGCCGCTCGAAAACTGATGCGACCCGATAGAGAAGATGGTTAGCGTGCCGAAAGATGGCCCAGTTGGGTATGGCCAGGTGGTTCCATGAAACATACGCCAGCGCCAGTGAGCAGAAGGAACTCAGCGCCTGGCAGACCAGCACGATGCGTTTTCGCGCGAACCGATCCGCAAGGTGGCCCGCCGGGAGAGAGAACAACAATACCGGCACTGCAATCATCAGTCCGACCAGTCCCAGCGCCGTGGCCGAGTGGGTGCGCGCGTAAATTTCCCATTCTACCGCCACCAACAGCATCAGCCGTCCCACGACGGAAATAAGATTGCCGGCGGAATAGAGTCCGAACGCCCGAAAACGGAACGCCGCATACGGATCGTGCTTTCCCCGCGTGCGCTCGAGCGTCCCTTCCGCGGTCGTCGGCCGGCCGGCGCGCGCCGTTTCGTAGGCGCTGCGAGGCGCGGGTGGTTTTTCGTCAGGCATCGATTGAACGCGTCTGCGTTCACATCCGCGCACGAAATGGTAGAGGCGTTAGTTCACCCTGCAAGCGACCGATCCTCGCACCGGTGCCTAGGGGTTTTGCAGATTGTAAACTTCGAACAGGCCTACGCCGCTTTCGCCGTTGCGCTCGTGAATGACCGCGGTGTAGGCGCCGGACGGGAGAGTGGTCACGATGGCGGATTCGAGATCGTTCGAAGGCGCGAGTGTGGTCGATTCGATTTCAGCTTCAGGGCCTTCCCTCCAGTTATCGTTTGAAGCGACCAGGGTGCCGTTGAGGTCGCGCAGTTCCATCATCGGATCGGGCATCGCGTTGTTAATTCCAAAGGCGGCGAGCGACGGCGCCACGGAGCGAACCAGCACTCGTGTAGTTCCGCTGTCGCCCGCGATGATGAAGCCGCCGATCATGACGTCGCTGGCGCCGCCGACCGCGCCGCGCGTGCTGATGTTCGCAAGAGTCGAATCGGAAGTGGGGCTGAGATCGTAGACCTCGACGACGGCGGTGCCGGCCGCACCATCTTTGCCGCCGGTAATCGCGGTGTAAGCGCCGGGAGCGAGCGTGCGCACGATCGCTGATTCCAGTTCATTCACGGGAGGAATCCCAGTCGCCTCGATCTCCGCTCGTTGCGATTCGCTCCAGTTATCATTGGTCGCGACGACCGCGCCGGTCTGATCGTGCAGCTCTAGCGTTGGGTCCGCCAAGGCAGAGGCGATGCCGAATTGAGAGAGCGAAGGCCCGATGGCGCGAATGATGATTTTCTTGGGCTCGGTGCCCTGGATGATGAAGCCGCCGATGAGTTGGTTGTCACCCGTGCCGGCGGTCATGCGCGTCGAAATATTCGCCAGCTTTTCCGCCACCACGGTAAAGGGGCGAACTTCCACGCTGCCATCCGTCCCATCCGGGTCGCGGGGAAATTTTGCGTAAGGCAGCCGCGCGCCAAGATAGGCGAATTGGTCCGCGCGGATTCTGGAGGGCGCCAGAAAATCATGGGTGCCGGCGGCACCGACGATGTCATCCTGGTCCACGCCATCGCCGCTGATTCCGATCGCGCCGATCAATTGCCCATTACGATAGAGCGGGAAACCGCCGGGAAAAATCGTGATCCCGTTGGGAAAGCGCGGATCCATCCCGGAGGAATCGAGGACGAAGTTCGGGAGCGCGGCGCGATTGAAACCGGAGAATTGTTCCTGCAGTCCATAATAAGGTCCCGGATCCTGGACATCGAGACCGGGAGGATACTTCGTCTGCGCGAGGAATCCGACGGTGCGCGTGGACACGGCGAAAGAGTTGTTGGAAAACCCGACTGCCGTGCGCCCTTTCTGGACGGCGACGTCCCAACTGAAGAGAGTCGCTTCGCCGGTGCGAAAAGCGCCGAGGCAAGTGGGCGGGATCGTTGGATTATCCGGAAAATTCGAGACGGTAATGAACACCTGCATCGGCACGCCGATTGGCAATCGAATCCCCGCGCGCGTGGTCCGGGCGCGAGCAGCTGCGAAGTCAATAATGCGCGCGACCTCGGCCGCAGTCAGACGTTGCTGACCATTGATCGGCGTCAAAATCGGGTCGCCGATAATCGGCTGGCGAATTTCCCCCTGCACGCCGCCGAAGGTCGCGATCGGATAGGGAAACGGCGCGGGCGCAGCCTGGACCGGGAAGCCCGGAGCGGCAGCTCCTTGAAAGGTGAGCCCGGTCAAAGCGGGCGCGGGAGAGGCAACGTAGGGCAGCGCAATGCCGTTGATGTAAACGTTGTCGGCCTGGATCCCGCGCGCGGGTCGGAATCCCGTCTGTCCCGCGAGCGCAATATCCTCGTCCCGATCGTAGCCCGGAATGAAGGTGAAAGGATTTTGCGAACGGAACACCACCGGGCCTGGCACGGCGTCTCCCGTCACGCCGATGCCGCCGACCAGTATTCCATTCTTGTAGAGCGGTACGCCGCCAGGCGAACCGTCCAGCGACGACCCGAAAACCGGAACGATGGTGGTGCCCGGCGAAGAACCGAAACTAATCACGCTGCCAGGCGCGCGGAATTTGTTGATGTCGGAGAAAAACAAATTCGAGAGGCCAACGCCGACGAGAGGCCCGGGCGAGGTGTTGCGCACCCCGGGCGGGAAGTGTTGCTGAATGATGAAGCCGGCCGTGCGCGAAGTGAACGCGTTCTGGTTGCTACTGAGATACGATGCCGTCCCGGCTTTCGAGACACAGCTGGAAATTTCCAACGCGGTGGGCGGGACCCCACTGACACTCCAGATCCCGAGCACGTCGCCTTCGCGATCGGTCACCGCGATGACGCTGTTGGGCGAAATCTGCACCGCGCGGGTTACCGCCTGATTGATGATCGTTTGAACATCGACCGCCGTGAGCTGCGCGGCGGCAACGGCCGGCCAGAGCGCGAGCCCAGCGGCGAGAGATAGGAGCTGAGCGCGAATTTGCACGGGGGAGCCTTGATACTAAAAGCGCGTGCCTTCGGCTATGAAAAACACCGGGGCGCAGGGGGGCAGCGATTCCCTTTCCTGCTCCTGATCATGATCGTGCTCCTGATCTTCTGCTGAGGGAAAAGATCAAGAGCAGGATCAGGATCACGAGCAGGAGTGGCTCAGGAGTGAGGCTTGCCAAGGGGAAACGCTTTCCGGCATTCTTTCCACCCCTATGCCCTCGTCCCGGCTACAGGTTCGCGCGCGAGTAAGACGGATGCTTTTCGCATTCGCGGGTGCGGTCTTTGCCTGGGGCATGCCGGCGGTCGGGAGTGACGACAATCCTTCGGCCCGTGACGAAGGAGCCGTGGTCGAGATCCACGGCGGCCGAACCAAATCGGATCGGCTTGCGCTCACGAGTGACAGCAAGGAAACCCGCGTTGCCCTGACCAGTGACAGCAAGGAGCCGCAGGTCGAGGTCGTTAGCGCTCGCCGCCGCGCGGCCCAGGTCGAGATCAATGGTCGTCATGCCGAATCGCGTTTCAAGTCGGGTCGGCATTATCTTTTCGCGCAGGAATTGCCCTTCGAGGAACCGCAGTTGCCGCCTTCGCAATTCAACCCCGATCCTGGCGGCAGCGGCAACCTTGCCGAACCCATCCCGCCTCCTGATTTGTTCCCGCCCCTGCTCCCGCAACCGCCGGAGTATGGCGACGATGCCGGCCCGCGGTCGCTCGGATTGCCTCGCCGCGGGTTGCGCGAAGTGGTGCCGCAACGGCACAAGCTCGATTACGAAAGCTACCCGGATTCCGAAAACGGCGCCGGCCTGTTGCCGGCTTCCGAGCCGGTGCCGAATCGATGGTTCATCGGGTTCGGACGCTGGCAACGCTATGCCGATCCGTCCGCGGAAACGCCGTATCAATCGGGCGCGTTACGACTGTGGCATCCTTACCTGCAAAGCACGCTGAAGGGCGACGCGCCGATTATCGGCCAGGACATTTTCCTGAACATCACGCTAAACGATTTCTTCCAATTCGAGGCGCGCCGGCTGCCCATCCCGAGCGGCGTAAGCACAGCGCGGCCGAACAGTTCAGAGTTCTTCGGCCGAAGCGAGCAGCTCTTTTTCTCGAACGATTTTTCGATCGGGATCGACTTGTTCAAAGGCGAGACGGCGTTCAAACCGGTGGTCTGGGCGTTGCGCCTCCTCGCAGTGGCGAATTACAACTACATCCGGGTAAAGGAGAACAACGCGCTCGATCCCGATCCGCGCGGGCCGGGCTTCAACGGGCCGGCGCCCGTGCCGACATTCCCGCTTCCGGGCGACCCGACTTCAGGACTCGGGCCGGGGCTGACCCCGTTGCCGAGCGATCTCGCCGGCACCCGTTACACCACGCGGCGGAAAGATTGGTATGCGATCCAGGAAGGGTTCTTCGAGCTCCACCTTCGCGACCTGACGAACAATTACGATTTCATTTCTTCGCGCTTCGGCGTCCAGCCGTTCGTGAGCGATTTCCGCGGATTCATTTTCAACGACTCGAATCTCGGCATCCGCATTTTCGGGAACTACGACAACAACCTCTGGCAATACAACGTGATCGCGCTCGACATGCGCGAGAAGGACACTTACTCCGACCTGAACGAGTTCGACGCGCGCGACCAACGCATCTTCATCGCGAATGTTTTCCGGCAGGATTTTTTCGCGAAGGGCTACACCGCGCAGCTCAGTTTTCACGCCAATTTCGATGAGGCATCGCGGCACTACGACAAGAACGATTTCATCACTCGGCCGGCGCCGATCGGGGCCGTGCGAGATCATTACCTGCAGGCCTACTACCTGGGCTGGACCGGCGATGGACACATTGGCAAGCTGAACTTGACGCACGCGTTCTACCAGGCGTTGGGCGAAGACGGGTTTAACGGCATCGCGCAGCAGCGGGTGCAGATCAACGCGCAGATGGCTGCGCTCGAGCTCTCGATCGACAAGGATTGGCTTCGCTTCAAGCTCTCTGGCTTCTACGCGAGCGGTGACTCAAACCCGCGCGACTCCGACGCGACCGGATTCGACACCATTTTCGACCGGCCCTTTTTCATCGGCGGACCATTCAGCTTCTACGTGCACCAGGGCTTCAATCTGGGCGGCACCTCGGTGAATTTTAAGCAGCGCGACAGCCTGGTGATCGATCTGCGAACGAGCAAGAGCGAGGGCCAGTCGAACTTCGTGAATCCGGGCGCATTCATTCTCGGCTACGGCAACGACGCCGACATCACGCCGAAGCTGAAGGCGTTCATGAACGTGAACTACATCTGGATGACGGAGACCGAAACCATCGCGCAGGTGTTGATGACGAACCATACGAACAACGCTTTCGGGTTGGATTGCAGCCTCGGTTTTCAATATCGCCCGCTGCTGACGAACAACATCATCATCAGCGCGGGGGCGGGATTTTTGGTGCCGGGCCAGGGCTACAAGGATATTTACCGGGCGAATACGAATCCGGTTTTTGGTTATCCCGGGCCGGCGGCGGGGAAGGTGGATGATTTTCTCTACAGCGGACTTCTAACTCTGACGCTGACGTATTGAACTGATGCGAACGGAAAAGCTCCAAGCTCCAAGCACCAAGCTCGAGAGAAATTCCAAATTCCAAGCTCGCAAGTTACGCATTGCGACTTGCGCCGTTTGTTTGGTGCTTGGTGTTTGGTGCTTCTTTGGAGCTTGGAGCTTGGTGTTTGGAGCTTCCGAGGTTGTTACGACCGAGGGTCTCGGGCCACCTACTTCTCTGCCGCCGGATTATTCTGCAACTACGGCCTCGGCCCGTCCTCGGCAAAACCTCATCGACCAATCACAGGCGTCCGCGGACGCCAAGAGCGCCGGTTGCAACCAATGCCACAACGGGATCGAGCCAATGCACCAGGCGTCGCACGTGGTCCTCGGTTGCACCGATTGCCACGGCGGCAATCCCGCGCGCGGGCTGTCGAAAGAACTGGCCCACATTTTGCCGCGGAACAAGGAGTTCTGGAAAACGTCCGCCAACCCGCCGAACTCCAACGTCTGGCTCAATCACGAATCGCCGGAATTCATCCGGTTCATGAACCCGGGCGACCTGCGCGTGGCGAAACAAGCCTGCGGCCTTTGCCACGCCGACATCATTCGCAACGTGGACCACAGCATGATGACCCACGGCGCGATGCTCTGGGGCGCGGCGCTCTATAATAACAGCGGGTTCTATCTAAAAAATTATCGCTTCGGCCAGGCCTACGGCGCGGATGGCGCGCCGCTCCGCATTTTCAATTATACGCCGGTCACGCCTAACGACACCAAGTTCCGCGGGATCCTTCCCTTTCTCGAGCCACTGCCGCGTTTCAACCTGTCCAATCCCGGCAATATCCTGCGCATCTTCGAGAAGGGCGGCGAAAAGCAATTGCAGCTCGGAATTCCGACCACCGAAGAACCAAATGGCAAACCTCTTCGACGTTTATCCGAGCGCGGCCTCGGCACCTTGAACCGGACCGATCCTGTTTTTCTCGGCCTGCAAAAAACGCGGCTGCACGATCCGCTCCTTGGGTTCCTCGGGTCGAACGATCACCCGGGCGATTATCGTTCGAGCGGTTGCTCCGCCTGCCACGTGATCTACGCGAACGATCGATCGCCGACCAACTCCGGCTGGTGGAGCAAATACGGACACGAAGGCCGGAGCCACAGCGCGGACCGCACCATTCCGAAGGATGAACGCGGCCACCCGATCACCCATCAATTCACGCGCTCGATTCCCTCGAGCCAGTGCATGAACTGCCACATGCATCAGGGCAATCTCTTCGTGAATCCATACCTGGGTTACACCTGGTGGGACCAGGAGACGGACGGCGAGTTCATGTATCCGAAGGAGCAGCGCAACCCGACTGACGACGAGCTGGTGATCGAGACGCAAAGCAATCCGGAAGCGGCGGCCGCGAAGGGACTTTGGGGGGACAAGGCGTTTCTCGACAAGGTTTCGGAATTGAATCCGAAGCTGAAACACACCCAGTTCGCCGACTATCATGGGCATGGTTGGGTCTTCCGCGCCATCTTCAAACACGATCGCAAAGGCAACCTGCTCGATCTGCGCGACAACAAAATCCCGGATACCGATCCGGATAAATTCGCCAAAGCCGTTCATCTGAAAGATGTGCACCTCGCGCACGGAATGCAGTGCACCGATTGCCATTTCGAAAAAGACGTGCACGGAAATGGCCAGCTCTACGGCGAGCCGCGGAACGCGACCACGATCAATTGCATCGACTGCCACGGCACGGTGGATCGGCGGCCGACTTTGATCACTTCCGGCAACGCGGGCGCTTACGATCTGGCGAACACGAGCAACACGCCGTGGGGCCCGCGTTTCGTCTGGGAAGGGACGAAGCTTTACCAGCAATCGGTCATGTCGCCGGACAAACGCTGGGAAGTGCCGCAAACGATGGACACGGTTGATCCCCTCTCCTCGCATTACAATCCGAAGTCAGCTTACGCGAAGACCCTGCGGCGCGACGGCAAAACCTGGGGCGGCGTTGTAGCCGGGAGCGCTGATCCCGACCGTGCGACGTCCGTCGACAGCAAGACCGGGGTCGCCGATTCCGGCTCCAACCGCATTACTCTCGCGCACGACAACAGCGCGATGGATTGCCAGATCTGCCACACCTCGTGGGCGACAAGCTGCTTCGGTTGTCACCTGCCGATGAAGGCGAACCAGCGCGTGCCGCAGAATAAATTCGAGGGCGTCACTGATCGAAACTACACGACCTACAATCCGCAGGTCGTGCGCGACGACGTCTTCATGCTCGGGATCGATGGGACGGTGAAGAAAAATCGGATGGCGGTCTTGC
This sequence comes from Verrucomicrobiota bacterium, assembly GCA_041167585.1. Lineage (GTDB taxonomy): Bacteria > Verrucomicrobiota > Verrucomicrobiia > Chthoniobacterales > UBA10450 > AV80. Next base: position 14,030 of record JBEEHV010000009.1, on the reverse strand, counting down.
GTTCCTCGAGCGCAGTGGTGGTCAGTTCGCAAAATGCGAATCGCGAATGGGTTTACTCGCAGGCGCAAACGTTCTCGGCCGAAGGCTATAGCGGCCAGGCCTTCAATCCGCATTTCCCGCACACCACCAGCAGCGTCGGCACAACTAAGAATTGCACGGACTGCCACCTTTCGAAAAACAACGACAACAACGCGTGGATGACGCAGCTCCTCGGGTTCGGCACCGGCACGGTGAATTTCTTCGGCCGCTACTCCTACGTGGGCGAAGGGAAAGAAGGACTGCACGCCGTGATCTGGACCGAGCCAGACGAGCCGCAGGCAGTGATCGGAAGCCACCTGCACAAAATCGCCTACCCGGATAATTACCGGAAGCACCTGGAAGCCGGCTCGATTTTGAAGGAAGCCCACGAACACAGCGGCCACGACATCCAGGATCTTGTGCTGCGCGGCGAATATCTCTATACCGCGAACGGTCCCGGTGGATTCGAGGTCTTCGACGTGGCGAACATCGATCAGAAAGGATTTTCAGAACGGATCGTCAGCGCCCCGGTTTCGCCGCTGGGACAGCGCACGCGCGTGAATACGAAATACGCCACTTCGGTGGCGTTACCGAGCACGCTAGCCCTCGATCCCGCGCGGGTCCGGCTCCCGGAAAACGAAGAGCAAAAGATCGATATGTTCTACGCGTTCGTTTACGTCTCCGATCGCGAAGAGGGGCTCGTCGGCTCGAACGTCGCGACGCTGGTCGATGGAAATCCCGACAACAATTTCCTCAAGCGCGACGTGACCTTCAATCCGAATGGCGTCCTGACCGGCGCGAGCTTCGTCACTGCCGCGGGCCATCGACTCTACCTGACGACGCCGCGCGGATTATTCGTGATCGATTGCACCGATCCGACGAACCCGCGGCTGGCCGGTCAATACACCGGAAATTTTCTGCGCAATCCGCGCTGTGTTTCGATCCAGTTCCGTTACGCCTTTCTCACTGACGACGACGGACTGAAGGTCCTCGACATCACCGATCCGGAACGGCCCGTTCCGGTTTCCGGCGCCGTGGTGGGATTGCGCAATGCGGGCCGGCTCTACGTCGCGCGCACCTACGCCTATGTGGCGAACGGGCCTGAAGGCCTCGCGATCATCGACGTGGAAAATCCGGAACGACCGCGGCTCGACCAGATGTTCAACGCCGGCGGCTTGCTCAATGACACGCGAGCGGTGCAGATCGGGAGCGTAAGCGCATCGCAGTTCGCGCTCGTGGCGGACGGCCGGAACGGACTGCGCGTGGTGCAGCTCATCTCGCCCGACACTGTGCCCGGCGCGCAAGGATTCAGTCCGCGGCCGAACCCCAGATTAATCGCGACCTATCCGACGCATGGCGAAGCGATCGCGGTCTCACGCGGGCTCGAACGCGATCGAGTCGTCGATGAGACTGGCGGGCAGACGGTGGTCTTCGGCCGTCGCGGTTCGCGGCCATTCCATCTCGTCGAGATGGAAAAGTTTTTCCGGCATTCGGAGTTCACCGATTCGAAAGATGGTTCGGCGCGCGGAGGGAACCTCTATCGGGTGGAAGATGTGATGGCGCGCGATGGGAAATTGATGACGAAGAGCGGGGTATGGTTGAATCCGCTTCCCACGCCCGTGCCGCAATCCCCGGTCAGTCCCACGCCGCCATTGGATTACGCGCCCGATATCGAGCCAAGTCCGATAGTTAACCCCAGCCCGCCACCGAAGTAGCGTCCCGCTGCTCACGGCACGAGGGCGTGCCGTCTCCAAAGGGGCGATGGAGCCGGCCTGCCCTCAGGCCGGAAAGGGTGACTTTGGTCTGGATAAAAGGATTGCCGCGCCCGTTCGTTTTCGGATAGAAATTTTCCATGGCCGACAAAGCAAGCAAACTTCCCGAAAATGTCCCTGGTCCCTGGTACGTGGACAGCACCTGTACGCCCTGCCGCGTGTGTCTCGACGAAGCTCCAAACCTTTTGAAATACAACGACGACGAGACCTACGTCTTCTTTTACAAACAACCCGAAAACGAGGAGGAATCCGGCGCCGCCCAACGAGCGATGGACGTTTGCCCCACCCTCGCCATCGGCAACGACGGCGAATAGCCATCGCTGTAGCGGCGGTCGATGACCGCTGACTGGCTTCGCAAGCAACCATGCCTGAAACGCCCGCCACCTCACCCTACACGCGCGCCAATCCGTTCCCCGGAAAGCTCGCCGTGAATCGCAGTCTTTGCGGCGAAGGCTCGGACAAGGACACGCGTCATTTCGAAATCGATCTGACCGGGTGGGGCCTGAACTACGAGGTGGGCGATTCGATGACCGTCTGGCCGACGAACGATCCGGCTCTCGTCGACGAAATCATCAAGACGCTCGGACTCAAAGGCGATGAGCCGGTGAAAAGCCCGAGTCGCGAAACCACTTTGCGTGAAGCCTTGCTGCGCGATTGTCGCATCACGCAGACCGCTCCGAAATTTTTGAAGGCGGTCGCGGAACGCGCCAGCGCGGCGCCGTTACTGAACGATCTGCTTAAGCCGGAACGGAAACAGGACCTCGACACTTATCTTTGGGGCATGGAGGTAATCGACTTTCTGATCGAGCATCCGTCGATCAAGTGGACGGCGCAGGAGTTTGTGGACGTCCTGGCGAAATTGCAGCCGCGTTTGTATTCGATTTCCTCCAGCCTGAAGGCCCAACCCAACAGCGTGCATTTCACGATCGACGTCGTTCAATACGAAAGCCGCGGCCGGCGGCGCAAAGGCGTTTGCTCGAACTTTCTGGCGGAACGCGCTGCGGACGTTCCAGTGCCGGTGTTCCCGAACACATCGAAGTTCCGGCTGCCGGAAGATGGCAACACGCCCATCATCATGGTCGGGCCAGGGACGGGCGTGGCGCCGTTCCGCGCGTTCTTGCAGGAGCGCAAAGTGGTCGGCGCGAAAGGCAAGAACTGGCTCTTCTTCGGATCCCAGAAGTCCGCCTGCAATTATTTTTACAAGGAGGAGTTCGAGGAGTACCAGCGCGACGGTTTCCTGACGCGGCTCGACCTCGCCTGGTCGCGGGATCAGGAGAAAAAAGTTTACGTCCAGGATCTCATGATGCAGAACGCGGCCGAGATCTGGAAATGGCTCGAAGAAGGCGCGCAGTTCTTCGTCTGCGGGGACGCGCGGCGCATGGCCAAGGACGTGGACGCCGCGCTGCGGAAAATCATTCAGCAGGAGGGCGGCCAGAGCGAAGAGGCGACGAACCAATTCGTCGAGAAGCTGAAGAGCGACAAACGTTACAAGCGCGACGTTTATTAATGGAGTGCGGGGGTAATGGAGGGTTGAAGGAAGGCGGGATGAACTGTTGATTGGTCATCCATTACTCCACTAATCCTCCACTCCAACACTCCATCAATCTGATGCCGGAAGTTATTACGCCTGCCGCGCCCGCTTCGCCTTACACGCGGGCCAATCCGTTTCCAGGAAAGCTGCTGGTAAATCGTCTCCTGAGCACTGCGGAATCCGAAAAGGAAACGCGTCATTTCGAGATTGATCTCAGGGGTTGGGGATTGAGCTATGAGGTCGGCGATTCCATGGCGGTCTATCCGACCAACGATCCCGACCTGGTGGAGCAGGTCATTCACGCGATCGGCGCGAAGGGCGACGAGATCGTGCCCGCGGCCAAAACGCAGAAGAGCCTGCGGGAAGCTCTCCTGCGCGATTACTCCATCACGCAACCGACGCCCAAGCTTTTGAAAGCAATCGCCGAACGCGCCTCGGCCGCGCCCCTCCTCCAGGAACTGCTCGATCCGGAACGCAAACAAGATCTCGACACGTACCTGTGGGGAATGGAGGTAATCGATTTCCTGAGCGAACATCCGTCGGTAAAATTCAGCTCGGAAGAATTGGTCGGGCTGCTGACGAAGTTGCAGCCGCGGCTGTACTCAGTTGCGTCGAGCCTGCGCGCGTTTCCTGAGCAGGTCCACTTCATCGTCGACGTGATTCGTTATGAAAGTCACGGGCGTCAGCGCAAAGGCGTCTGCTCATCGTTTCTGGCCGACCGCGCGAACGATGCGCCGGTTCCGGTTTATCCCAGCTCCGCCAAACACTTTCATCTGCCGGACGATCTCAACGTGCCGATCATCATGGTGGGACCGGGCACCGGCGTCGCGCCGTTCCGCGCTTTCCTCCAGGAACGGGCTGCCCTTGGAGCCAAAGGAAAAAACTGGCTCTTCTACGGCGCGCAACGACAAGCCTGCGACTTTGCATACAAAGAAGATTTCGATCGCCTGAAGGCTGACGGCATTCTCACGCGGCTCGATTGCGCCTGGTCGCGCGATCAGGCGCACAAGATTTATGTCCAGAACAAGTTGCTGGAGAACGGTGCGGAAATCTGGAAATGGATCGATGGGGAGGGCGGCCAGTTTTTTGTCTGCGGCGATGCGCGCCGGATGGCCAAGGACGTGGACGCCGCGCTGCGCAGAATCGTTTTGGAACAAGGGGGCAAGACCGCGGAAGAGGCGAGCGAATACGTCGAGAAGTTAAAGACTGAGAAGCGCTACAAGCGAGACGTCTATTAGTTTCGGCTTTTGCCGTCCGCTGGCTGAGTTCGCCAGTGCTGAAGAGCCGAGATTGTCGAACCAAATAAAACGACGCCGAGACAGAAGACCGATAACGCACCGCCGCAAAGCAACCAGAGCGGGCGATAAATCAGCGTGAGACGGCCGTTTGCTCCCGCGGGCACTTCGACCACGGGGATCAATCCGCGATCTGAATCAACCTTTAATGACCGATCGCCGATCCTCGCCTGGTAACCGTTGAAAAATGGACGGGAGATCGTAAGCAACGCGGGTTTACCGCCAGCCGGCACGATGACGTCGGCCTGAAGCCGGTTCCGGCCATTGATGATGCGAAAAATGTTTGCAGTGGCAAACTGCTCGTTAGGCCGGGAATCGAGCGCGGTCACGGACCGCACCCGGGAGAGAGGTCCGCCGCGGCGATGGAACACGCGGCCTTCCTCTGTGGCAACGGCCAGTTCCCACTCACTTTCCGGTCCAGGATTCCAGTCGAACTCCCCGGCCACGATGATTCCGTCGACGCCCAACCCGGCCAGCTTGCCGTCGGGTCCGCTCTCCTTATCCAAAAGGAGGCGGCTTAACTCCGGCCGAATCTCGCCGTGAATCGCAAAATCAAATTCGCGCCCGACTCCGGCAGGACGGATGGGGCTGTAGCCGTTAATGAAATGAATTCCGCCCCACATCGAGGTGCTGCCCGGCCGCACGATCGTGCCGAACGGCGCCGGTTTTTTTTCCAGGTTGTAGGCCGACTCCGGGGCCGGATGAACGCTGAGATATAAACGGTCCGGATCGAGCGGTGCGGCTGCAGTGAGCCTTTGGTCGAGGTTGTACTTCGGCACGCCGCAGTTCGGTGGAATGCAAAGGTAGGTGGCGAGGAGCGATGCAAACGTAACGATGCCCGCGGCCCATCTTCGCAACGGCGACCGTTCCAGAATTGTCCAAGCAACGGCGATTCCGAGAACGATCCAAAGGAACGGGAAGGCATGTTTGCCAAAGGTGTGAAACAACGATGAGGCCACTGCGGCCAACGCAAGCGCCACCAGTCCAAGCAACCCCGGGGTCACCACCGCAGCCATTGCGGAGGATGGAGAGGTTTCGTTTTTCCCGTCAGCGTGCTCAGCGGCTCTTCCATCCTTTCCAAAATTCAGGACTCGCAAGGCTTCGGCCGCGCACAGTGCAAGAACCACGTGCAGAAACGGCAGCCATCGAAAGCTCCAGCGAAACACGTTGGCGCTCGGCAGCATCGAAATAATCAAAACGGTTAGAAGTAAACCCAGTTCCCATTTGATCGGCCTAACGAGTGCTCGTCCGCGCGTGACGAGTCCGGCAAGCAGGGCAATGGGCGGGACCAGGCCGCAGGCCATTTCGGTCGCGGTGTGCGGCAACATGCGGGTGGAGAAGTCCGCCCAGTTCACTGTCCAACTCGGGAGAATGAAAGCGGGCAACGACAACAGCGGCACGCGCCATTGCAAATGGGACGCGGCATCTCCGCCTTCCCGGGCAGAGCCATGGACGTAGTCAAAAATCGCCAACCAGGCGGGGGCAGAGAGACCGAATCCGAGGACCACTCCCACAACCAGTGGCCAGATCGAGATGACGCTTTTGGTTTGCCCTAGCGACTTCACGGAAAGCCACACCGCCAACAAAGCCAGCATCAGCACCGTGTAGGGAAATCCACCGGCTACAAGCAGGTAAACGAACGGCGCCGGCCAGAGAAAGCGCCATCGGCTCCGTCGCGAATCGAGGGCGCGTTCCATCCCCCACCACGCCCACGGAAACCAGGCGAAGGCGCCGAGCGCGCCAAACCAATCCGTCGCTCCCCAGCAAATGATCCAGCCGTTGAGCGCGGTCACGAGCGCGACCATAAAGGAAAGCGGTGAAGATAATTCGCGTCCCCGCGCGAGGAGATATCCGCCCATGCCCAGGACGAACAGATGCGCCAGGGAAAGCGCCGCAGCCTGCTGCGGGAACGTGAGAGGCAATTTCCAAATCGCCACCACCGCCGCATTCACGAAAACCGAGAAGGTGCCGTATTGGAACTCACCCGCGAGATTGCCGCAGACCCAGGAGAATGGACTCAGCAACGGCCAATGCCCCTCAGACCAACTTCGCGCGACGTCGGCGAACACGGGCAGGATCGAGAGTTCGTAATCGTCGTTCCAAAAAAGAAGGGGATCGTGCCAGAGCAGAAGGAGACAGAAAACGACGACGATCGCTCCCGCGGCGAAGGCGCCGAAACAATCCCACAGCCCGCGACGTTTCACAGAAACGTCCTACAAGACAAGGGGTGATCCTTCCGTCATGACGAGGACTTTATCTTCAATCCCCTGCGCTCGGGCCGAAGCGAGCAGGCGGGCCGGCGGTTCGTCCAGCGGCTCATAGCCCAGGCGAAAACTTCCGTAATGCATCGGGATCAATTTTTTCGCCTGCAATTCCTGGAACGCCTTTACCGCGTCCTCCGGATTCATGTGGACCTCGCGGCCGGTCGGTGCGTCGTAGCCGCCAATCGGCAGAAGCGCAATATCGATGTCATGACGTTCGCCGATTTCCTTGAAGCCATCGAAGTACGCGCTGTCGCCGCAATGAAAAATCGTGCGGCCATCCATTTTGAGAACGAATCCGCCAAAGCCGCGATGCAGATCCGCCAGAAATCGCGCGCCCCAATGTGCGCAAGGCGTGAGCGAAACCGCGATCGGGCCCAGCGTCACCGTCTGCCAGTAGTCGAGTTCGTGCACGATGTTGAAACCGAGATCGTGGACCAGGTTGCCGACCCCGATCGGGACCACGATCGGCTGGTCCGCCGCGACGCGAAGGAGAGTTCGCCGGTCGAGATGATCGAAATGCGCGTGGGTCACGAGAACAAAATCGATCGACGGCAAATGATGGATTTCGAAGCCGGGCTGTTTGAGGCGCTTGATCACTTTCAGCCACTTCGACCAGATCGGGTCGATCAGGATATTGGTCTCGTGGGTTTGAACGAGGAACGACGCGTGACCGATCCAGGTGAGGCAGATTTCGCCTTTGCGGATTTTCGGAAACCGCGGCGCAGTGTGTTCGCCGGAGCGCTTCGTAAAAAGCGACGGGATCAGGACCGTGGTCAGGAAATTACGCTTGTGCCAGTCTGCGCTGGGGATCAATCGGACTCGGGTCGAGCGCTTGTTTTCAGCGCCGTTATTCACCACTTCGCGAACGACGTTCCTCCTGCTTTTTTTCGAAAAAGGAATCGGCACTGGTGCGTAAGCATATAAGCTTGGGTCGGTGAATCAAAATTTTTCACGCCGCTGAAGGGCGCGACGCCCTGAGCAATGCGGTCCTGAGCGACTAAAAACCCCTACCCCCCGAAACAGTGAATCTGCCGAGTGCCTGGCCACGTCAGCCCTTTGTCGGGTTGGCGCTTGCCGCAGGCGCGGGCATCTTGGTTGCCGACTTCGCGCCGACAAGCTCACTCTGGTTGGTCATCGCGCTCGCGGTTCTCGCTGCGGCGGCTTTGCTCACCTGCAGATCGCTCGCCGTCTACGCGCTCGTCGCGAGCGGCTTCTTCTTCCTTCACGGCGTCCGGATCAGCGATTCACCGGGGCTCCAACTTGCCAGAGACCTCGGGGAGGAACCGCGACCGGTCACGATCACGGGCGCAGTAATCAGTGAGCCAAAATCTTCGGCCGGCGGCTCCATTTCCTTTCTGTTCCAGGCGGAATCGATCGAAGTCGATGGCGAGACGCGGCCGTGCTCAGCGAAAGTTCTGGCGCGGTGGAAGCACGCGGCCGAATTCGGTGACGAGATCAGGCTCTTCGGAACGGCCGAGAACGTTGGGGCACCGCGGAATCCCGGCGAGTTCGATATGCGCTCCTACCTTGCGCGACAGGACGTTCATCGCGAGCTGATCGTTCGATACCCGGAAAATGGCGTGCTCTTGAATCACTCCGGCGGAAATCGGATTCTGCGGGCCGCCCAAAAATCGCGAGCCTGGATGCAGGCTGTGCTTTGCCGCGGCCTCGAAAATTCGCCGGATGTCACGGGATCCATCGGCGGCATGGTCCTCGGATTGCGTCATCAAACGCCGGAAGATATCGAAGAGCCATTCCAGCAAACCGGCACGTTGCATTTGTTTGCGGTCGCCGGGCTGCACGTCGGAATTGTCGCGCGTCTTCTCTGGATCCTGGCCACGGTCCTTCGCCTGCCGCGAAATTGGGCCACGGGATTAATCATACCCGCGCTGTTATTTTACGCCGCGATCACGGGACTGCACACTTCGAGCGTGCGCGCCGCGGTGATGAGCGCGGTCCTGCTCGGCGGATTCCTCGCGGAGCGAAAGGTGTTCGCGCTCAATAGCCTGGCCGCCGCAGCGACGCTCATCCTGTGCTGGGATACCAATGAGCTTTTCTCGCTTGGCTTCCAGCTCTCCTTCTCGGTCGTGACTGCGATCGTGCTAATCGCAGATCCAACTTTTCGTTTCCTCCGCCGCCGTTTCGAACAGGACGCGTTTCTCCCGCGCAGTTTGTTCAACGCTCGCCGCCGGGCGCTCAACCAGGCGGTTTTCTGGCTGGCGCGCGCAAGTTCTGTTTCGTTCGCGGCCTGGATCGGGTCGTTGCCGTTAATGCTTTGGTCGTACTACTTAATCACGCCGATTTCCTTGCTGGCCAACCTTGTCGTCGTGCCGATTGCGTTTTTCGTTCTCGCGGGTGGTTTGCTCTCGATGGTGGCAGCGCCGTTCTCGACCTGGCTCAGCGTGGTGTTCAACAACGCGAACTGGGCGCTGACGAAAGTGATCCTGGGAGCGGTCTATCTCTTTGCCCAAATTCCGGGCGGCCATGCCTACGTGGAACATCCCCACTGGCCGAGCGGTGCGCGGGTCGAGATCAATGCACTCGCCCTAAGATCGGGCGCCGCCGTGCATGTGCGAACGGCAGAGGGCGACTGGCTCTTCGACGCGGGACCGGTGCGTGATTACCAGCGCGTCCTCCGGCAGTATCTGCGCTCGAGGGGCGTTAATCGTCTCGCGGGTCTCGTCCTGACCCACGGAGATGCCGGTCATGTTGGGGGCGCGGCCGGAGTGCTGCCCGATTTTCGTCCGCGCCAACTGATTGACACCATGGCGCGGGATCGGTCGCCGATTCACCGGCAACTCCTGTCCGTGCTGGCGACGGAAAAAGGCCCACCCAGGCTTTGTCACGCAGGCGATGAATTCTCTCTCTCGAGTGATGTGAAAGCGCGGATCCTTTTCCCGCCGCTCGGTTTCGAAAGCACCAGCGCTGACGACCAGGCGCTCGTTATTCAACTAATGGTGTCCGGCAGACCCCGCGCTCTTTTCATGTCGGACAGCGGACCCGCGACCGAAGAATCCCTCCTGCAAAACTATGGCGACCTCACCAGCGACATCCTCGTCAAAGGTCAGCATCATTCCGGCGTTTCCGGCTCGCCCGCGTTTCTCGACCGCGTTCGCCCGCAACTCATCATCGCCACTTCGCGCGATTTTCCGGAAAACGAACGGATCAAACCTGAATGGGTGGAAGAAGTTCGTGCGCGAGGAATAAAGCTACTGCGCCATGATGAGGCCGGAGCGGTGCAGGTGAAAATTTTCCGCGATCGCTGGGAAGCGAAGACCTACGTCACTTCGGAAACTTTGCGGAGCAGCAGCCGGTGAATCTCAATTGTCTCTTCCCGGAATCGTTTCTCGAAAGTGCTGACAGCAGGCGGCGGCCTCTCATCCTTCACCATGATGAACTGTGGTGTTTGAGACGCGATGCGCTCGATCTCGCGGAAGTATTCGGTCTGGTCTGTGGCAATACGAAGCGAGCCATCTGGAGCGAGCACGCGGTAAATCGAGAGGAGAAAATCTTTGGTGACCACGCGACGTCCCGCATGACGCCGCTTCGGCCAGGGGTCGGGAAACATCAAATGAAACACAGCCACCGATTCTGGAGGCAAAAGGCGCGTGACCACATATCCAATTTCGAGCCGAAGTATCCGGGCATTGGTCAGGCCGGCATGCCGAATCCTATTACCCGCGTTACGAACCCGACCCAGAAACCGTTCGATTCCCAGAAAATTCCGAGCTGGATTCTGCCCCGCCACGGCTGCCAGATAAGCGCCATCGCCGCAGCCCAAGTCCACCTCAATTGGAGCCGGGCGGGTAAAAACCGAGGCGAATTCCAGGGGCTGAAAGTAGTTCGCGGGAACAAACTCTATTGGTTCCAGAGAGCTCGTGGTCACGCCGGTTGATGGCATTCGTTTCGATAACCCACACCAAGACCGAAGCAAAGGAACCCAAGTCAAAGAAATCCCCTGCTGAAACCGTGAGACGAATGAATCCGCCAGGCGTATTATCTCACATGCACAGATTTTTGTTTCTACTCGCACTGCTAGGGCTGACGGCCCCGGTGGCCCTGGCGCAGGAAAAGCCTCCGGCCTCATCGAAGACTGCCGTATTCGCGGGAGGTTGCTTCTGGTGCATGCAGCCATCCTACGATCAGGCCAAAGGGGTGATCAAAACCGTTGTCGGTTACACGGGTGGCAGCGAAGCCGATGCGAACTACCAAAAAGTTTCGGCGCATCAAACGAAGCACCGTGAGGCAATCGAGGTCACCTATGATCCCGCGCAGATTTCGTACGATCAGCTGCTAGATATCTTTTGGCGGCAGATCAACCCTACGCAAGCCGACGGTCAGTTTCACGACATCGGCTTAAGCTATCAGGCGGCCATCTTCTATGGGAGCGAGGAAGAGAAAGCGGCGGCGGAAGCTTCTAAAGACAAGCTAGGAAAGTCCGGAAAGTTCTCAAAACCTATCGTGACCGAAATCCTGCCCGCTTTGAAATTTTATCCCGCGGAAGATTATCACCAAAAATATTATCTCAAGAACCGGGCAGATTATGAGGCCTACCACGTCGGCTCTGGACGCGTTAGCTTTCTCGAGAAAATTTGGGGCCCACCTTCCGGCAAATACGCGCCCGCCGATTTTTAGGTTCAGCTCGCTGGCATGCGCGCTGCTTAAAGACTGGTGCGAGCCTGGAAGTCACTTACTAAATCTAAAAGTCACGTCACGTTCCTCGGCCTTCGCAGCGCGATCTAAACAATCGCGCTTTTTTTTGCCGACAGGCCTCGCTACGGTTGTGAAAGCGGCGCCAATTGGGCAAAGAGCGCTATGGGCGAGGCGGGCGTCGACTGTTCCAGCGAGCCGAAAGTGTATAATTTGCTTTCGTTCGAATTGACGAACTCCGCTTGGCTCACGGCGAGGGGTTCTTTCAAAATCCTGGAAAGCTCCTGGGCCAGGACGATGGCAATCGCGCGGGGGTCGCGCGTATAGACGGGGATCGGAAATGCTCCCGAGTTGCGGTCATAGCCGTAGACATTGCCTTCAGTTTCCCAAACGCAATAAGCATGGCCGGCCGGATGATTCTCGAATCGAACCAACAAAATTTTGGCCCAGAAGTTTTGATCCAATGTGTGCTGCGTCTTTACTACGGCTAGATAATTGCACGCGGAAACTACACAGCCGTTCAAAACGACCAGATCATCCTCGCCCGGGGTGAGAACGACGCTTCGCTGGCAGCCGGTGGAGGCGCAAAGCAGCAAGGCGGCGCAACAGATTGACGCGATTTTGCGAAAGAGTTGGTTTTTCATTACAAGAGACATCCAAAGATCGATTTGATTACGAATAATTATGGCGATTGGTGTTTTTATAGCACCAATCCTGCTTTATTGGGAAGCTTTATCTCCAGAATCTCAGGAGTTGGCTTTGTTGCCAAGCAAATGCCAAGGATAGGAGCCATCGCCAGCGAGTTCGGTTTTCGCCCGAATGACGGCAGGGTTTTAACTCAACGAACTCGAGAATAGGTGCGCCGGCTACCGTCAGCGGCTTCAATCGCAAAGGAATCCTTTTGAACGGTCAAGAGCTTGTCCCGGTCGATCGAACCAGGCGGAATTCTATGAAGGGCGTCGGTGAGATAGTTGTAGCGCAGGGCGTCCCCTTGGACAGACCACCGTCCGGTAAATTTCGAGACGAGCTTCCCGTGATAGATGACCTCGCCGTGGAAGCTTCCATCCTGGTTGAAAACGTAATGACAGCTTTGGATCTTATCCCTGTAGCGCCATTCGCCCGCCAACGTGCTCTGAGTAGCCGGCCGGACGGCAGCACACGAAGCGAGCAGGCACAACGTGAGGGCAAACAGAGCTTTCATGCGCGAGAAGGAGAACACGATCAACTGCTCAAACAGCAAGCGCAATCAACTTGCTCCTTGCCCTTTTCGGCGATGAAAAGGAGGCGGTTACGTCAGTATTCCCTCTAGAAACACTGAGAGCGGCCTCCACAGGAGCGCCGCTCTCGATTTGAGTTGGGCTCTGGCTACAATCAGTTCTGCGCAACCAGAGTCGAAGCGGCGCGGAATTTTTTACTGCCGGCGTAAGCGTAAAGAGGCTGGTAGTTTTTCCGGCCCACTTGGCTCGCGGTGCAGGCGCTATAGTTAAAAGTCGGATCGAGGACGTAGGTGCCATTCTCGGTCTCCCATGCCAGCCAAGCGTGCGTCTGCCGGCTGCTCGCGGTGCGTTTGCCAATCACCAGGCGGACGTTCGTTGCGCCGTTAGCCTGCATCTTCTCATAAAGCGCCACAGCTTTGGCTTTGCAATCGGCCGGAGCGCCCGATTGGGCTTCGGCGGGAGTCTTCCACATCACGGTGAAGCCGTAAGGGATCGAACGGAGATCCCCCATCCATTGATTAACCACGTTCAACGAGACGCGATTGGTAGAGCTATGGTTTACGGCGGTCAAGACTGGCCGAATGCGGGCCATTTGGTTGTCGTAAGGAGTGGAGCTGACCGTAAAGAGGAGCGCGTCGGCGAAGGAGGTGGAGGAGGCAAGGGCGAAGAGCGCTGCGGCGAAGAGGAGAGTTTTTTTCATGGTTGAGCGTCTTATAGTTACTGCATTGACTATAATTACCATAGCAGCCGTCATGCCAATCTCCCGCCACTGGGTCGATTGAACGGCGGATGAGAGAGCGAAGAGGCGTGCCTTTTGGCGCCGGACTGCGGTGGCCCTCCTCAGCGATGCTCGATGTCAGTGTGGAGGTGCCGCACCTGGGCACACTAGAGACCCGATCGACACGTCGGCGACCGGGCTGGTTGATGCGGAGCGAAGTGGAGGCGAGGGGAGTTGAACCCCTGTCCTCGAAGCTGTCTACGCAAGCTTCTACATGTGTATCCGGTGTTTAGTTTAAGGGGCCGACGTTGCACCGGCACACTGGCGGCCCCCGAGCGTCCACGAAATTCCTTCACCGCCCGACGCGGTCACTCCGCCGGACGATTAGCCTGCTGTCCATGTTTCCGGCCGTAGCAGGCGTCCAACCGGAAACATCGCGGTCAATTAAGCCGCGAGAGCGAGATCTTGGTGATCTGCGTTTATTTTTTTTGGTCCGGATTTTAACGAGGCCAACGAACCATCCTCGACATGCCGCCTGCGCTTCAAACTACGAGTCGAAGCCAGT